>CAURER010000078.1:0-2627 GCA_963523795.1 uncultured Granulicatella sp. | reverse complement strand
CTGCTTAATTCCTTCACTAAAATTGTTTCATCAACCCTATTTGACAAAGAGCCTTTTTTGTATAAAAATGAAATAATTTTAAAACATAATGATTCGCTATTTTGAAATGAAAAATATACTTCTTTATTATATGTCCACCGAATATAGACAAATCAAAGAAGAGTTTGCTATAATATTCACACAAGTAAAGGGGAGTGAAAATGATGAGTAAAATGAAGTTTTTATTAGGTGCGATGGTGTTATCAACTGTTGCGGTGACACAAAATGTGCAAGCCGCTGAAAATGAAGGAATCATTCCAAAATGTGTAGTTCAAGAGAACGCTCTTGTTAAAGGGGATGCACATGTACCTGTATCGAAGTGTGGACAACCATTTAGATATAGTACGCCTGAATGGAAAGTTGAAAAAGACGGAAGCAAAGTATTATATCGTGATGGAAAACGTGCGTTAAAATGGCAAGCAGTTGATAATACTTGGGTATTTATTGGAGATGACTTCAAACCTGTAAAAGGTTGGCAAGTATTGCCAGTTGTTCAACAAGGAATGATTAATGCTGTTGAAGGCGATAATATTTATTCAAGTGTGCCAGATAAAGGGTATTTCTTCTTTAATGAACAAGGATATTTACAAGAAAAATGGGTGTTCGATGATGGACATTGGTACTACATTCCAGAGCGTGGTGTTGTTTCAAAAGGTTGGGTAGAAGTAGAAGATAAATGGTATTATTTCGATACATCTGGAAGAATGCAAACAGGATGGAAAATGCTGAATGGTGTTTGGTATTACTTAAATGAATCTGGTGCAATGGAAACTGGCTGGGTTCAAGTAGATGGTAAATGGTATTACTTTAACACCTCAGGTAGCATGCAAACGGGTTGGGTTCAATGGAACAATGATTGGTATTACTTTGCTTCATCAGGCGAAATGAAGACAGGCTGGGTTGAGTCATCAGGTAAATGGTATTTCTTAAAAGACAGTGGTAAAATGGCTGTTTCAGAAAAAACATCCGATGGCTATCAAGTAGATGCAACTGGAGCATGGGTTCGCTAGGAAAGCAGTTGACAGTTTCAAGGATTGTCAGTATACTGATAACAATTAAATCGAGAGCAATGATCAAGCGCAGTAGAGACTAGTATCGGAGCAACAAGAGAATTGTCGGTAGGTGCAAGACAATCCAACCTAGAATCGAAGTACACTTGAGAGCAAACTGTGACAAACAGCGTCTATCCGCGATAAGGATTTGAGAGGTAGTTTTTAACTACAATAAGGGTGGTAACACGGCAAAGTCGTCCCTAATAGCTTTTGGGCTATTAGGGACTTTTTTATTTGCTTAAAAACTGTGTAAGAAAATTGCAACAATATAAGGAGGATTTGTATGAATATTATTGATGATTTAATGTGGCGTGGTGCCATTAATCAAATGACAGATGAAGAAGGGTTGCGTGAATTAACGCAAGAAAAAGCAGTCTCACTATACTGTGGTGTGGATCCGACAGGAGATAGTATGCATATTGGACATTTAATTCCATTTATGATTTTACGTCGTTTCCAATTAGCGGGGCACCGTCCAGTTATTGTTATTGGTGGAGCAACAGGTTCTATTGGAGATCCAAGTGGACGTACAAGTGAACGTGTTTTACAAACAAAAGAACAAGTGCAACATAATGTTGAAAAATTAACTGCTCAAATGAAACGTTTATTCTTAACTAGTCAAGAAGACCAAGAAGCAGTTCGTTTAGTGAATAACTATGATTGGACTAAAGAACTATCATTATTAGACTTCTTACGTGATTACGGAAAACATTTCAACTTAAATACAATGTTAGCAAAAGATGTTGTTGCAAGTCGTTTAGAAGTAGGGATTTCATTTACAGAGTTTTCTTACCAAATTTTACAATCCATTGACTTTTTACAATTATTCCGTAAAGAAGATGTTCAAGTGCAAATTGGTGGAGCTGATCAATGGGGAAATATTACAGCTGGTTTAGAATTAATTCGTAAAGTTGAAGGAGCAGAAGCTCGTGCGTATGGATTAACAATTCCATTAATGTTGAAATCTGATGGTACAAAATTTGGAAAATCAGCTGGTGGCGCTGTATGGTTAGATCCAGAAAAAACAACACCATATGAATTCTACCAATTCTGGTTAAACCAAGATGACCGTGATGTGATTAAATATATTAAATACTTTACATTCCTAGAAAAAGAAGAAATTGAAGCATTAGAAGTTTCTGTACAAGAAGAACCACATAAACGTCAAGCGCAAAAACGTTTAGCAGAAGAGGTAACACGTTTTGTTCATGGTGAAGCAGCATTACAAGATGCGTTAAAAATTACAAATGCTTTATTCACTGGTGATGTTCAACAACTAAATGCGGATGAAATTGAACAAGGATTCAAAAATATGCCAACATTTGAAAGTGAAAAAGTAGAAGAAAACTTAGCAACTTGGTTAGTAGATTTAGGAATTGAGCCAAGTCGTCGTCAATCTCGTGAAGATATTCAAAATGGTGCAATCTCAATTAATGGAGAAAAAATTACAGATTTAGAACATGTATGGACTCCAGAACAATCCTTTGAAGGACGTTTTGTATTAGTCCGTCGTGGTAAGAAAAAATATTTCTTAGT
>CAURER010000077.1:0-2836 GCA_963523795.1 uncultured Granulicatella sp. | reverse complement strand
ATTATTTAAATGCTGCAATAATTTCTTCAGCAATATCTTTTGAACAGATAACCCCTGTAGTCTTTTTATTTGGTACTAAGAAGTCTACTTCTTTTCCGTCTACTGTACTATAGTGTAAATCTAATTCTTTTGCAATTACCATACCAGCAGCAATATCCCATGGTGCTAATAATGTTGATACATAAGCGACAGATTTTCCTAATACTACTTGGATATGTTCAATTGAAGAAGCTCCATAAGTACGAGTAACCATTGCTTTACGAATCATTGATGCTTCTTTTTCATTTGCTTCTAATAACATAAATCCATTTACGTTAATAGAGCTATCGCCAATGCTATGAACTTCAGGTTTAGATAAACGACGTCCATTGCAATAAGCACCATAATCTTTAATCCCATAAACAAAGCGATCACGCATGACATCATAAATGTAACCTAATAAACCAACTCCATCTTTATATAAGGCAACCATAATCCCAAAATCTTCTTGACGTTTTACAAAGTTTAATGTGCCATCGATTGGATCGATTAACCATACATATCCGTCCATTGAAGTTAATTCGTCACCGAATCCTTCTTCTCCCATAATTTTATGTGCTGGGAATTGTTCACGAATTTTTGAAATTAAAAATTGTTCGATTTCTTTATCAACATTTGTTACTAAGTCATTGCGACTAGATTTTGTATCTACTGTAATGGATTCTCCAAAACTATGACGAATTTTATTTCCAGCCTCCATAATCCAATCATTGACTAATAAATGTGTTGCAAATAAATCCATAATTAACATCCTTTCTACTGTTCCATTTTAATTCTTTTTGAAGCATTTTTACTCATTTGAACGACACGATATAAACTATATCCAGAAACCGATTCAAATTCTTTACCAAGTCTTTTTTCTTCACCTATACTTTTTACAATCATTTTGAAATCTTTGTATCGTTTCATAAATACTTCCGTTTCAATTCCACGTTCATAAGCATCTTCTACAGCATTCCATAAAGCAATAACCGTAGACATTTCTTGGTGAGTCCAATCCAAGTCTAATGGATAACTATAATTTGCCAAATAAGTCCCTCCTCAAAAAAGTACACTGCTTAGTATACACCTTTTTCATGAAAATAAAAAGGCATATCCTTTATTTGCTAATCTAAGTTAATGCGGATATTCTTCCATTTTCCTGATTTAAATCTAAATAAAATAATCAGCCAGCGAATAAATTGGTCAATAAATACTGCATACCAAGCTCCTGCTAAGCCTAACCCAATCATATTGACAAATACATAACCTAAACTAACTCGAATTAACACTGACCCTACAAAGATGGCAATCAAAGGCCACACAGTATCTCCGGCACCTCTTAGTGCACCAGAAGTAATTAATTGATGACTTTGGAACGGTTGAACAAATGCTACAATTGTTAGAGCAATCATTGTATTTCGAATAATTTCAGTGTCTGTGGAGTAAAATTCTGCTAAAATTTTCGAACCGAAAAAGATAAATAGTGACATCCCGATGGCAATCACAAAACCTATTCGTTGGCACATTCTTGTATACATTCTTGCCAATTGCTCATTTTTTGCTCCAAGAGATTGCCCCATCAAAGTAGAAGCTGTAATCCCAAAAGCTTGGGCAGGTGAATAAGTTAGATTTAAAATATTTAATGAAATTTGATGGGCCGCATAAACATTTGTCCCTAATCCAGAAACAATATTTAAAAATGAAATAATCCCCACTCTTAATGCTAATTGTTCTAAAACTGTCGGTAACCCGATTCGAATTAAATCTTTCATCATTTCAAAACGAAATTCAAATTTTTCTTTAAAATCTAAATATAATACACTTTTCTTAGATAAGACATACCGTAAGTTTAACGACATTGCAATGACATTACTTAACGCTGTTGAAATCGCTGCTCCAGTTACTCCAAGCACTGGAAAACCAAGTAAACCATAAATTAACACGGCATTTCCTAGTACATTTAAACTATTCGCAATTAAATTATTCCGCATCGGAATTTTTGTTTCACCAATTCCACGCAATGCTGCTGTCATCGTAAACGAAAATGATTGAAAAATAAAACCAATCATAATCACCCTAAAATATCCTGATCCAACTTCAATAACGGAAGAATCCGCCCCTAAAAACGCTAGAACATTAGACGCTAATACAATCATTAAAATCGAAATTGGAATAACAAATCCTAACATTGCCAGTAACATGACATGTTTTAATACTAAACTAATATTTTTATATTTTTTAGCCCCATAATAACGAGCAATAATAGCTGTTCCTCCAACATTTAAAGCCTGTACAAAACTTAATCCTAAAAATACAGGTTGATTTGTCATTCCAACAGCAGAAACTGCTTGAGCTGCATGTTCTGAAATACGTCCTACCATCATCATATCGACCATTCCAAATAAAGAGCCTAATAACACTTCAATAAACACAGGCCATACAATATGAAAAATATTCATTCTTAACTCTGTTTTATTGAACTTCTGATTTATACCTTCTTCCATGACATCTCTCCTTCTTTTCAAAATTACACTCTATTCTATACCCATTAGAGATGATGTGCAACAGATATCCACTGAAACGAAAAGTAGGAAACAGCATTTGCCGTTTCCTACTTTATTGTATCTCTTTAAAGAAGAAATTTTATTCTCACTATTTTAATAGTATGATTATTTCTCTTCTTCTTTTTTCTTACCTGGAATTACAATTCCTAATCCTGCAAGAATTGAAGCTGCTGCTGCTCCAAATATTACAAATTCATCTCCAGTACCAGTATTTGGTAATTCATTCTTACGTTGTTCTACAGTTGGTGATG
>CAURER010000076.1:0-3318 GCA_963523795.1 uncultured Granulicatella sp. | reverse complement strand
AGTCTGGTTTTGGAGATGGACAGTATCCTGTATATTTTGGGTATGATGAAAAGGGTAATCTTTGTGATATTGTTTTAGAGTATATACCGATAAATTAATTTCAAAGGGAGATATATGAACTATTTATTAAATAAAGAAGATTTGATTTTATATGAATCCAAGTATGTTTCGACTTATGAAAACATCCCCCGCAAGAATTTCTTGTCGGGGGATATTTCCATTTATCGAAACTTCTTATACTGTTCCTTCAACGCTTCTTCGAATTTCGAAGTTGGGTCTGGGTGGAAGTATTGTGTATGTTTGAGTGTATCTGGTAAGTATTGTTGTTTTACCCAGTGATTTGGATAGTTGTGTGGGTATTGGTAATTTGTTCCTCGTCCTAATTTTTGGGCTCCTTGATAGTGTGCATCTTGTAAGTGGGAAGGGATGTTTCCTGATTTCCCTTGTCTAACATCTGAGAGTGCTGCATCAATGGAGAGGATTGCTGTGTTTGATTTAGGGGAGAGGGCTAATTCAATCACTGCATTGGCAAGTGGGATTCTTGCTTCGGGTAAGCCGAGTTTTTCCGCAGCTTGTACGGCTAATACGGCTCGACTGGCTCCTGCTGGGTTTGCTAATCCGATATCTTCATAAGCGATGACTAATAATCGTCTGATTAATGTAATAAGTTCGCCTGCTTCAATGAGTCGTGCCATATAGTGGAGTGCTGCATCTACGTCACTTCCTCGAATTGATTTTTGGAATGCGGAGATGACGTCATAATGTTGATCTCCGTTTTTATCATGTGCGAATACTTTTCTTTGTAGGCAGTTTCCTGCGATTTCTTCTGTGATGATAATTTTTCTATCTTCATTTTCTGGAGTAGATTTCACGGCTAATTCTAATGCATTTAGTGAACTTCTGACATCTCCATTTGAAAAATGGGTGAATGTATGCATTGCTCCGTCTGTGATTTCTACATTATAGTTTCCTAATCCCTTTGTTTCATCTGTTAATGCACGTTTGAGTGCTTGATGAATTTCTTCTGGTGTCAGTGGGATGAGTTCGAAAATTTGTGTTCGACTGCGAATGGCTGGGTTAATGGCAATATATGGATTTTCAGTAGTGGCTCCTATTAAAATGACACGTCCATTTTCTAAATGCGGAAGAAGGAAATCTTGTTTTGGTTTGTCTAAACGGTGAATTTCATCTAATAATAAAATGACTGTTCCACTCATCTTTGCTTCTTCAATGACAATTTGTAATTCTTTTTTTGTATCAGTGGCGGCATTTAATGTTCGAAAGGCATACTTTGTTGTTCCTGCAATGGCACTGGCAATACTTGTTTTTCCAATTCCAGGAGGACCATATAAAATCATCGAAGAGAGTTGTTTGGCGGCAATCATTCGAGCAATAATTTTTCCAGGTGCTACTAAATGTTGTTGTCCGACAACTTCTTCTAAGCAAGTGGGTCTCATTCGGAATGCTAATGGTTGATTTTTCATAATTCTCCTCACTTTCTGTCTGTTTTATTTTAGCATAGTTTAAATACTTACGTGAGTCAAAAATATTTACCTTATTTTGAAAAATATACTATACTAGTAAGAGTAGAAAATGATAGATGTAAAATTTTATCCAAAAGAAAGGACGATATCGTTGCATTATTTAGATTATGCTGCCACTACACCAGTTGTAGAGGAAGTAAAAAAGGCAATTTTTGAAGAAATGGCATATTTTGGGAATCCTTCTAGTGTTTACCAAATTGGTCGTACTCAAAAACAAAAGATTCAAGCTGCTAAAAAAGATATATTACAAGAATTACATGCTGCTACGAATGATTCCATTATTTTTACAGGTTCAGGTTCAGAAGCGAATAATTTAGTGTTTGAATCGATTTGTCAGCATTTTGCAAAAGAAAAAGGAGAAATCATTATTTCAGGAATCGAGCATCCCTCGGTCAAAAAAGCTGCAGCTTATGCTGAGCAATTAGGATTCACGATTATTGCGTTAATTCCTGATGAATCAGGTTGTATTTCCGTTAATCAAGTGGAAGAAGCTTTAACGGAGAAGACACGTTTAGTATCGATTATGACAGTTAATAATGAAACTGGAGCGTATCAACCGATTCATGAAATCGGTGAGTTATTAGTGGAACATCCTGCTTATTTCCATACAGATGCAGTTCAGGCATTTGCCCAAGAAGAAATAGATGTAGCAACTTCTCATATTGATTATTTATCTGCTTCAGGTCATAAAATTCATGCACCAAAAGGAATTGGATTTTTATATAAGAAAAAATCTGTACCGATTCATGCACTTATTAAAGGTGGAGGACAAGAACAAGGGTGGAGAGCAGGAACAGAAAATGTTCCATATATTGTTGGTTTCCAAAAAGCTCTTGCACTAGCGATTCAAACTAGAAATGAGAAGAAGAACAGATATATTGAATTGTCAGAGTATTTACAAGAACAATTAACGACTCGCAACATTCCTTTTGAAATCAATGGGGATTCATCAAAAAAGAGTCCTCATATTTGTAATGTATGGTTAAAAGGCATTCCTGCTAGTCAAACATTAATTATGTGTGATTTACATCAAGTAGCGGTTTCAGCGGGTTCTGCTTGTTCTGCTGGAAGTTTAGAGCCTAGTCCAGTATTATCACTCATGTTTCCTCAGAATAAAAATAGAGTAGTAGAATCTGTCCGTTTATCATTTGGAGGAGAGACAACTAAAGAAGATATTGATGCATTTATTTCTTCAATATCCTCGATTAAACGTCCATAGTATGCTAAACTAGAATAAAGTGATGAAAGGAAGTGTTCATATGGCATTTACTCAAACAGCAACATTAAAAAATTCAAATCATGTTTATCAAGTATCTCCAACGGTAAAAGGATATACATTAAGAGATAATGGATTTGTTGAAACAAAAGCAGGTAATTTCCAATTAATTCGCAGTTTAGATGACTTAGTAGTCGGACATCGTGGATTAAAATTAAAAGTTTCAGTCGATAAAGCAATGAAACAATTAAAAATTTCAACAACAACAAAAGATGGACTTCAAACTGTTCAATTATATGGAAATAAAAAAAACGCATATGCGATTGAAAAACTAGAATTTATTCTAGAAGGATTAGTAGAACGTGGCGTATTAGAAGAAGTATAAAAAACGAGACAGAGTTTACTCTGTCTCGTTTCTATAGATAGCACGGGAAGGTATTCCGATCACTAGTGTTGATCTTCTTCGTGAGGGAGTGGCTTAAACTGCGCCACGAAGCTTAAAGTATCGCCAAAATAAAGATTTTCGCCAGGGATCTCATAGAGCTCCTGCATGCGTTT
>CAURER010000075.1:0-3539 GCA_963523795.1 uncultured Granulicatella sp. | reverse complement strand
GATCAGTTTCTTTACAGTGTTAGTTTAACGGGTAGTGAGGAGTGGATGAAATTATCTACTAGTTTACAAAAGCAAGCAGAAGCTATTTTTACTCCTAAAGCTGTTAAAAAAATGATGAACCAACAATTACAACAATTGGATTTGCAAATGATGAAAATTGAAGAATTAGCACAAAATAATGCTTTATATGAAGAAATGCTTCAACAATCTGAAAATATAAAAAATGAGATACATAGTCACTCGCAATTGATACAAAAAAATCAGGAAGATGAAAGATTTTTGCAATTATTATACTCTCATTGGAGTAGTTATGAAAGATGGAAAGAATTAAGGAATAAAATTCATATGTATCAGAAACATATATGGGATTCAGAGTGGAAATATGAATTAGAACGAAATCAATTAGATCATGAATGGAACGAACAACAACTCTGTGAATTGCAACAGGAGTATCATTTGTGGAAACAAAAACAGCAAAGTGAGCAATTATTAAGAGAAGATGCAAGATGGTCAAGTTTACTAACTCTTTCTTTAATGGAAGATGAAATAGAAGAGAAACTCTTGCTTAGAAAGAACTTAAAGATAGAATTGGATGAATTAAAACAAACGATTCAAAAAGAAGAAGAACTGTGGAATGTTCATCATGAAACTCTTCCATTAGAAATGACGGAAAGAGATATTGAAAGATTAAAAGAAATGAGGCATCATGAAAAAACTTTGAGATTTAAAGAGTTAGAATTAGAAAGTCAAATGAATCGACTAAAACAGGAAGCAGAACAAATTAACAATCATTCTACCGTGAAACATTCTACAAAAACTATGTTTAATGTGAGTGGACTCTTCGTGATTAGTGGCTTAGTAATGATTCTTATATCTCTCATGTTACCATCAAATCCATTATTAAAAGGATTCGGAGTAATAATCGGAGTTCTTTTAGGAGTTGCAAGTTTAGTTTATGAAAAGAAATTAATTCATGGAAAACAAATGGAGAATTATTTTTCGAAAAAATTAGAAGAAATTACAGAAGAAATAGAGCGGTATACGCTACAAAGTAAGCAAAATCAAGAAGAACTCGGAAAAACGATAAAAGAATTTTCTCATTGGAAAAAAGAATATGGATATACTGACTCAAAAATTTCAGTTGAACAGCTATGTCAAGGAGATGTTTTAAAATCGCTTCGATACTTTGTGAAGCAAAGTCAAACAAAAAAAGAGATACTTAAGCAAATTGAAAATGAATTAAATCAGTTACAAATGAATTGGCGCTGGGTTTTTGAAGTGAAAAATGAAATGATTCCAAATACAATTGAAACGGAATGGAAATTATTGAAGAAAATGATTCAAGAAGTTCAGAATTCTTATCAAAAAGAAATTCTTCAAATGAATGAAGGTTTAAAACTACAAGAACAGATTCAACAATTGTATAGTGACAAGCAATTATTAGAAACTCAAAGATTAACATTATTTAAGATGGCAGATGTTCAAACGATTGAAGAGTTTTATGAGAAAGAAGCAGCGTTTGAGAGAAATCGATTATTAATTCAAGAATATCGTCAGTTACAGCAACAATTAAAACCTTATTTAGAAAAATTAGAAGAGATAAAAAGTGAAGAAGAGTTAGAATGTAAAATGGAAGTGATCCAACAATCATTATTGACATTTCTTCAAAAAAATCAATCCTTATTAGAAGAGCAAGCTAAGTTAGGACAACAGATTCATCATTTAGTAACAGATGGAACCTATCATGAACAGCTGATTCAATTTGAATTATGGAAGTCAGAAGTAGAAGAACAACTAATAGAATGGGCAAGTTATTTATATGCTTCAAAATGGATTTTAGACAGTTTACAAAAACAGTTACCTTCGCAAACAAATGAAGTCATTCAAGTAGCTAGTGAGTATTTTAATCGTTTAACCCAAGGTAGATATCAAGCGATTCAAATGAAAAATATGAAAATAGCAGTACAAAATGATGATGAAAAATGGTTTGTGGCTAGTGAATTGTCAAGAGGGACTTTAGATCAATTATTAATCAGTATTCGCTTAGCTTTTATTGAAAATTTATCGTCTAAAGTTTCATTACCTATTTTAATTGATGATGGTTTTGTGAATTTTGATAGTGTACGTAAAAAGATTATGTTACAATTAATTAAAGAGCTTTCAAATAAAGTACAAATCATTTATTTTTCATTAGATGAGGAGCCTTTTACGATTGCTGGAATACATGCTAGTTTAATAAGGTTACAAAGATAGAAAGAAGAGGAATTCATGGTAAAAAAATTATATGATTATGCAGTAGATGAATCATTGGAATTGTTTTTATTAATTAAAACAGCCGATGTAAGATTAGCGAAAAATGGAAAACCTTTTTTAGCTTTTACCTTCCAAGATAAATCAGGACAAATGGATGGAAAATGTTGGTCTGCAACTCCAGAAGAAATTGAACGTTTTTCATCTGGTAGTATTGTTTATCTTGTGGGTAAAAGAGAAATTTTTAATGGGATGCCACAAATTAAAATTACAGGACTACGTTTAGCTAGACCTGAAATGGGAGAACCAAGTGATGTTTCAGAGTTCTTAGAACATGCTCCAATGAAAAGAGAAGAAATGGAAACAGAATTAAATGCAATTCTATTTGAAATTATTAATCCAGTAATGCGAAGAATTGTACATAAAATTTTAGGGAAATACCAGCAAGACTTCTTTGAATATCCAGCAGCTAAACGTCACCATCATGCTTTTGCAGGAGGGTTAAGTTATCATACTTTATCGATGTTACGCTTAGCAAAATCCATTGCGGAACAGTATCCAGAAGTCAATCGTTCATTATTATTATCAGGTGTTCTACTACATGATATTGGGAAGATTATTGAATTATCAGGAGCTGTTGGAACAGAGTATACTCTAAAAGGAAAATTAATGGGGCATATCGTTTTAATGGATGAAGAAATTACAAAAGCGTGTGAAGAGTTAGATATTGATCAAAGCCATGAGGATGTTGTATTGTTAAAACATTTAGTATTAGCACATCATGGGAAATTAGAATTTGGCTCTCCAGTTCGCCCTTTATTATTAGAAGCAGAGATTTTACATCATGTGGACTTAATGGATGCTAGTGTCACAATGATTACTTCAGCATTACAAAAGACAGAACCAGGACAATTTAGTGAGAGAATTTTTGGATTAGACAATCGAACATTTTATAAACCACATACTGTAGAGTAGAAAATAAAAGTCTGTTTTATCAGACTTTTATTTTTTAAGCAAAACTATTTACAAAATCAAAAAAGAGGTATATGATATGAAATGTAATTAAAAATATTACATATAAAGAAAGGTGATTCATATGTCAAAAAATGTTAAAAATATTATTATTGGATTTGGTAAAGCAGGTAAAACGATTGCTGCTTACTTAGGAACACAAGGAGAAGAAACAGTATTAATTGAAAAATCTCCTGTAATGTATGGTGGTACATGTATCAATGTTGGATGTATCCCAACTAAAAAAATTGCTACTGCAGCTGCTCGTAAAAAATATA
>CAURER010000074.1:0-3714 GCA_963523795.1 uncultured Granulicatella sp. | reverse complement strand
ACACTAAAATAGGGTTGGTGGATTTTCTCCATCAACCCTATAAATTATAGAACCACAAAAAATAGGGCTCGCCCTCGGATAGAAATCTATCGTCAGACGACTGCCCTATTCAGTCAAAATCGTTATTATTTATTAACGTTTTCCCATTTCCAGCTTACTACTTCTGGAATATCTTCACCGTGTTCACGGATATAGCTGTGGTGGAATGCCACTGTTTCATCCATTTTCGCAGCAAATTCGCTAGCTTTGTCACCATATACAGCAACTGCAGCATCTTTTGCAACGTGGAAGCGGTCCATTTCAGAAAGAACACGCATATCGAATGGAGTTGTAATATCTCCGTTTTCACGGTAACCGTGGATATGAACATTATGGTTGTTACGATCGAAGAATAAATCACGAATCATACCTTCATATCCGTGGAAGCAGAATACTACTGGTTTGTTAGTTGTAAATAATTTATCGAATTCTTCATCAGATAAACCACGAGGATCAACTTTTGGAGAACGTAATTTCAAGATATCTACAACGTTGATGAAGCGAATTTTCAATTCT
Source organism: uncultured Granulicatella sp. (assembly GCA_963523795.1). Classification (GTDB taxonomy): domain Bacteria; phylum Bacillota; class Bacilli; order Lactobacillales; family Aerococcaceae; genus Granulicatella. Next base: position 3,159 of record CAURER010000074.1, on the reverse strand, counting down.
GGGAATTGTTTATGCAAGATTGAAATACCTGCTAATGCTTCTAAGTTTGGTTCAGTACCTGCAGCAGCGATTACTACATCTGGTTCTTCGCCATCTTTAACAGTTGAAGCCCAGTCAATTACTTTGTATCCTTCGCTTACTAATTCTTTAGCTTCTTCTACAGAGTAGAATTGAGGACGTGGGTGTTTAGATGAAACGATTAAGTTAATTTTATCTTCTGAACTTAAAGCCTCAGCCATAACTGCCATCAAGCTGTTTGTATCTGCTGGTAAATATTCACGTACGAATTCTGGTTTTTTCTCAGCTAAGTGAGTTAATAAACCTGGATCTTGGTGAGTATATCCATTGTGGTCTTGTTGGAACACTGTTGATGTTGCAATCAAGTTTAATGATGGATAGTTTTTACGCCATGGAGCGTGAGTTTTAGATTTACGTAACCATTTGAAGTGTTGAGTAATCATTGAGTCTACTACACGTAAGAATGATTCGTATGAAGCGAAGAATCCGTGACGACCTGTTAATACATAACCTTCTAAGAATCCTTCTGCTTGGTGTTCTGATAATTGTGAATCGATAACACGACCAACTGGTGAAATCCATTCATCATAGCTTTCATCACGACGACCAACCCATTGACGGTTAGTTGCTTTGAATACTTCGTTTAGACGGTTAGATTTAGTTTCATCTGGTCCGAAAATACGGAAGTTTTCTGGATTCGCTTTTACTAAGTCAGCTGCAAATTTACCAAATTCAATCATATCTTGTTTTTGGATAGCACCTGGAGTTGAAGTATCAACAGCATGTTTAGTCCAATCAGTAATTTCCATTGGTTTTACAACCCCTGCATTAGTGATTGGGTTCATGCTCATACGACGGTCACCTTTTGGTGAAATAGCAGCGATTTCTTCTACTAATTTTCCGTTTTCATCGAACAATTCTTCTGGACGGTATGATTTCAACCAGTCTAATAATGCATCAATGTGTTCCATTGATTCACCTGATACAGGAATTGGAACTTGGTGAGCACGGAATCCACCTTCGATTGGTTCGCTGTTCCATTCTTTTGGACCAGTCCATCCTTTTGGTGTACGTACTACTAATACTGGCCAATGAGGCATTGTTGCTTCTTCAGCTTTTTTAGCACGAGCTTCTTTTTGGATTGCTTGAATTTTTTCAATTGCTTCGTCTAATTTTTCAGCCATTAATGGGTGAACTTTTTCAGGATCAGTTCCTTCAACGAAAATTGCATCCCATCCTAAACCGTTAAAGAATTGAGTTAATTCTTCATCAGTACGACGAGCTAAAATTGTTGGGTTGTGGATTTTACCACCGTTTAAGTAAAGAATTGGAAGTACAGCACCATCGTTTACAGGGTTGATGAATGTGTTTGAGAACCAACCAGCTGCTAATGGGCCTGTTTCTGCTTCTCCATCTCCGATAACTGCAGCTGCAATTACGTTAGGGTTATCTAAGATAGCACCTGTTGCGTGAGATAATGAGTAACCTAATTCTCCACCTTCGTGAATAGAACCAGGAGTTTCAGGAGCAGCGTGTGATGCAATTCCTCCTGGGAATGAGAAAATTTTACACAATTGTTTGAAGCCAGCTTCATCTTGCGTAATATTTGGATATAATTCAGTATATGAACCATCTAAGTAAGAGTTAGATACCATTACTTGTCCACCGTGTCCAGGACCTTCAATGTAGAACATATCTAAGTCATATTTGTTAATAGCACGGTTTAAGTGTGCGTAAATAAAGTTTTGTCCTGCGATTGTTCCCCAGTGTCCGATTGGATGTAATTTAACGTCTTCTTTTTGTACAGGACGACGTAATAGTGGATTATCTTTCAAGTACATTTGTGCTACTGAAATATAGTTAGCTGCGCGCCACCACGCATCCACTTTTGCTAAGTATTCTGGTGTATCAAATTGTGTCATTTATAATTCTTCCCTTCTAGTTTTCTCTTCCAAAGAAAATTTGAAAAATGGCGTTTCAAAAATCCTTCAAAAAATAACCGTCAAGTATTTAACATATCTTTTTTTACTTGTCAAGAAAATTTTAAAAATCAATCATTATTTTATACTATTTTCTAGTTATTTTAGGAATTACTCCGAAAAAACAGTTATCATTTTGAATTTTGAAAACGTTCATAACCACTTTTATTTGACTGTTTGGCTACAAATTTCTTTAGTGGAATGATACAATTTTTAAAGCCTTTGTCAGGGTATCTAATAGAAATTTACATAATTTTTAAAACAAAAAATCTAATCGAAAAAATCTATTAAATCCCATTAACAACAGGTATTTCATCATAGCATTCAACCACTATCATTGCAATATATTTGCTTCGTGATATATATCGTATAAAAATCCCTCTATCATTCGATAAAGGGACGAGATTCTCAATTATTCTTCTGTAAATTCAGCATCGATTACTAGAGGAGCTGATTTTTCTTTATAAATTTCAATATTTGCTAAATCATCTTTTGCTAAGTGTTTTCTTAATTTTTCTGACATCGCATTGAAAGTAATGTACGTCAATGCACCAGAAGTTACTGCGCCCACTACTGGAACAACTTTGGACACTCCATTGGCAAATATTTTTTTAGACATTTGAACGCCAAGAATGGATGCAATTTTTTTGACGATTGGATAAATAAATCCTTTAGTAAAGGCATGTTGAGGTAATTTTTTTGCAACTTGTTTTGCAATTTGCGCGGATAAAGCATGAACTGTATTTACTGCGCTATTAACACCAAACATTATTCCGATGAATAAAATGAGTAAATTTTTTGTTTCTTCATTCATCTCTTTTGCATCAAAATTCAGTTCACTCCAACCATATAAATAAATTAACTTTTGTAACACTCGTAAAATATGAGCAAAATATTGCGCTAAATCTGCTGGAAGTGATCCAAGAATCGCAAAGCCTCCTGGAAGTCCCGCTGCTGCAGAAATTGTACTTACTTGAGTAGCCTCTCCTTTAATACAACTTTTTGCAATTTGATTAATATCTTCTACTGAAATTCCTGCATATGCTGGATTATATTGAATTGCTAATTCAACTACTTCTGGACGATATCGATCCCTTAGTTCTTTTCTTAAAAATAATTCTCTATCAATTTTTACCATAGGAAGTTTTGTCGTTTCCAATAG
>CAURER010000073.1:0-4049 GCA_963523795.1 uncultured Granulicatella sp. | reverse complement strand
CACTAAAATAGGGTTGGTGGATTTTCTCCATCAACCCTATAAATTATAGAACCTTAAAAGTGTTTTTCCTTTATTTTAGAGAAAAAATGGAAACAGTTGTGAAAAAGTGTACTTATTTTATATAGAAGCAATGTGATAAAATGAGCTAAAATACTTGTGGAAACGCAAACGGTTTGGTATATTAAAGGTAAATGCAAAAGGAAAGAGGAAATTGTTTGCAAAGTGCTAGTCACAGTCTTCGATTAATGGGGGCGTCTATTACATTAACGATTTTTCATGAGAATGCGCAAGAATTATTGTTACAGAGTGAACAACTGTTGCATCTATATAAAAATCGTTTTAGTGCGAATGATGCTGATTCTGAACTAATGAAGATTAATTTTCAAGCTGGGAAAAATGCAGTTCGAGTTCATCCAGATTTGTTTGAATTAATTGAGTTAGGGAAGAAACATAGTATTGCAGCGAATAGTCATCTCAATATTGCGATTGGACCATTAGTTCAAACATGGAGAATTGGTTTTTCAGATGCTAAACTCCCTTCAAAAGAAGAGATTCAAACTTTATTACAAATAACGAATCCAGAGGAAATCGTATTGGATAACTCAAAACAGGAAGTTTATTTATCAAAAGTTGGAATGCGAATCGATTTAGGAGCTTTAGCGAAAGGATATATTGCTGATAAATTAAAAGATTTTTTGGTGGAACAAGGAGTTCAATCAGGAATAATTAATTTAGGAGGAAATATTCTTACAATTGGAGAAAATCCAACCTATCAAAGACCGTGGAGAATTGGAATCCAAAATCCAATATTAGATAGAGGAGAACATGTTGCAGTAATAGCTGTATCAGATGCTTCTGTGGTAACTTCAGGAATATACGAAAGACAATTAGTGGTGGATGGAAAAACTTATCATCATATTTTCGATCGGAAAACAGGTTACCCGATGGAAACAGAAGTTGCAAGTTTAACGATTGTAGCTAAAAAATCAGTAGATTGCGAAATATGGACGACACGTTTATTTGGACAAAATCCAAATGATATTATCGAAGAAATCGAACAACAACCTGGACTGGAAGCATTTGTGATTACAAAAAATCAAAAAATGATGTATACATCTGGAATTCAATTCGTTTAATAAGAGATGTATAGAAAGGAATTGTTATGACAAAATTTATTGCACTTGTAGGAACAAACTCACAACGTTCTACAAACCGTACTTTATTACAATATATGCAAAAACATTTTGCAAAAAAAGTTGAAATTGAATTAGTGGAAATTAAAGATCTTCCATTATTCAATAAACCAGCTAACAAACAAGTTCCAGAACTTGTAAAAGAAATTGCTGCTAAAATTGAAGCTGCTGATGGAGTAATTATTGGAACTCCAGAATATGATCACGCTATTCCAGCTGTATTAATGAGCGCATTAGCATGGTTATCTTATGGCATTCATCCATTATTAAATAAACCAGTTATGATTACAGGAGCATCTTATGGTACATTAGGTTCTTCACGTGCTCAATTACAATTACGTCAAATTTTGGACTCTCCAGAATTAAAAGCAAATGTAATGCCAGGATCTGAATTTTTATTATCTCATTCACTTCAAGCTTTTGATAAAAAAGGTGATTTAATTGATTTAGATACAATTAAAAAATTAGATGCTCTATTTGATGATTTCCGTTTATTTGTTAAAATCACTCAAAAATTAAGAAGTGCTCAAGATTTATTACACAAAGAAGCAGAAAACTTTGATTGGGAAAATATTTAATAGCATAACAAGAGAGGAATATACATTATGAAATTTGTAGGACTTGTAGGTTCAAACGCTGAACTATCATATAACCGTAAATTATTACAATTCATTCAACGTCAATTTAAATTAAAATTTGAATTAGAAGTTTTGGAAATCGATGAAGTTCCAGTATTTAATCAAGATGAAAAATGGGATGACAGTTTCCAATTACGTTATTTATATAACAAAATTACTCGTGCGGATGGGGTTATCATTGCAACACCAGAACATAATCATACAATTACAGCATCACTAAAAAGCGTTTTAGAATGGTTATCTTACAAAGTACATCCATTTGAAAATAAACCTGTTATGATTGTAGGTGCTTCATACCACGATCAAGGAACATCACGTGCGCAAGTACATTTACGTAAAATTTTAGATGCTCCAGGTGTGAATGCATATACATTACCAGGAAATGAATTCTTATTAGGAAAAGCTAAAGAAGCATTCGATGAAAACGGAAATATCACAAATGAAGGAACAGTGAAATTCTTAGAATCTTGCTTAGACAACTTCATAAAATATGTGGAGGTCGTTTCTAAATTGAAAAAACCAAAACCAATTGCTCCAGAAGATTTATATTGTACAAATCCAATTGCAACAACGATTCAAGGCGTTGACCCAGATGATCCAGATTGGGTAGAAAAAGCAGCAGAACTCGTTGGAGCTGTTTCAGGAGATACTTATGTAAAATTAGACCACGGTATCTTAACGGTTAACCAAATTGATATGTTCTTAAAAGCAATGCCATTTGAGTTAACATATGCAGATGATAACAACCAATTCTTGTATTATAATAATGCTCACCAAGAACCAAGCACAATGTTTGGTAAACGTGTACGTGTTCAAGCGGGTAGTAGATTAGGAACTGTGCATGCTTCATTACCACCAGCAAGAATGAAAAACGTTGAGTGGGTTGTAGGTGTATTACGTAATGGTGACCAAGAGTACGTTCGTACAATTGTTCCTGGACAACCAGAAGGTGTAATTAATACGCATAACTATAAAGCAATGTACTATCCAGATGGTTCATATGCAGGAATTAACGAAATTATCTTTAACTTCCAACCATGGTTAGATTGGTATTTAGAAACAACTGGTCAACGTTTAGTTGGTGGAAATGCTCCAGCTGCAGGTGGACATGGATCTCATGGTAGCGCAGATGCAACTTCAGGAGCTTCATCAGATACTCCAAGTCATGGTGCTGCAGACGCAACTTCAAGTGCAAGTAACTAATTTAAACTAAAAAAGGCAAGCGAGAGAATCGCTTGCTTTTTTGCATTTAATCAAAATATTGCTTTAAAATTTGTAGTTCGGACGAATTTAAAGGTCGATACTCACCGGGGGAAAGAGATTCATCTAACAGAAATTCTCCAAAACGAATTCTTTTTAAAAAAGTAACTTTAACTCCAACACATAAAAACATTTTTTTTATTTGATGAAACTTGCCTTCTGAAATAATGACCGAGGCTTTACTAAATGAAAGTGAAGATTCAAGAATAGATAATGTAGCAGATTTACAAATGGTCCCATCATGAAAAGCAATACCATCGTGAAATCTTTGAATACAAGAATTATCTAAAGGTCCGTTTACTTCAACGTAATATTCCTTTTCAATATGTTGAATGGGATTTAATAAACGATAGCCTAAAGGTCCATTATTAGTAATGATTAAAAGTCCTTCGGTATCTCTATCTAAACGACCGATGGGATAGAGTCCTTCTACATTTTCATTTTTAAATAAATCAATAACAGTAGGAAGTTGAGAATCGGTGGTAGCAGTGATGACTCCTTTAGGTTTATTTAATAAATAATACTTTTGGGAGTTATCTTCAATTTGATTCCCTTGTACTGTAATTACTTGAAGTTGTGGATCAACATTATTACTTACATGAGAAGCTGGAATGGAGTCGATAAGGACTTCACCAGAAGAAATTAATTTCTTCATATCTTTACGGGAAAAATCAAAATGTTTCATTAATAAATGTTCAAGACGCATAGGAACCTCCTTATTTAAAATCATAAAAAATTATAACATATTTTTTATGGAAAAGGGGTTGACGATGACATATATCTGTGTTAAATTATTAAACGTTGTTGCGAAACAACAAAAAACAAGTCTGAAACAATTTTCAAAAAATGAAAAAACATGTTGACAGATAAAAACACCTATGATAATATATAGGAGTTGTCGCAAAGAAGCGACGTTGACCTTTGAAAACTAAACAAAGAAGACAAACCAAATGTGTAG
>CAURER010000072.1:0-4187 GCA_963523795.1 uncultured Granulicatella sp. | reverse complement strand
AAAAACCACCGATTTCTCATCGGTGGAAAAAAGGATTAGAAATATTTATTTTGGGAGGATAAATATTCTTATTTGGGAATGACTAAAGTATAGTGGAAGAATATGAAGAATTTATGAAATATATTTATAGATTTTATTATAATTTATGAAAACTTATTTATGATACGCATGTCCTGCTGTAATTCGGAAAGAACGATAAATTTGTTCGACTAATACTAATCGCATTAGTTGATGAGGAAGAGTAATTCTTCCAAATGAAATTTTAGTATTCGCACGTTTTTTGACAGTATCACTTAATCCTAATGAACCCCCAATAATGAATGCAATAGAACTTTGTCCATTAATTCCATAATTTTCAATTTTTTCAGCTAATTGTTCTGAACTGATTAAATCTCCTTCAATCGCCATCGCAATAACGGTATCAGAATCTTTTATTTTTGCTAGAATTTTTTCTCCTTCTTTATCTTTAACTTGTTCCATTTCTTTCTCACTTAGATTTTCTGGAGCTTTTTCATCTGGTACTTCAATAAGTTGAAGTTTACAATAACTTCCTAATCGCTTAGCATATTCGTCAATTCCTTGTTTTAAATATTTTTCTTTTAATTTCCCAACACTAATAATCGTAATATTCATAAGAGTCTCCTTTAAAAAGTTTACGTTAGTATTATACTAAACATTTAGATAAGATTTCATTTATTTTATCGATTTTTTTTTGGAAAAGCATTATAATTTTCAAGAATAGATTTTTATGATTAATGGAGGAATTAAATGATTCGTTTTTTATTTCAACAATCCATTCCTAAAAGAATAGCAGCTAGTTTTGCTATTGTCATTTTAGTGGGTTCTTTATTACTAAACTTACCTATCTCACAATTAGAGACATCACAGGCAACTTATTTTGATCATTTGTTTACAACTGTTTCGATGGTTTGTGTAACGGGATTATTTACTCAACCGGTCGCTTCTACTTATAATACATTTGGTCAAATCATTTGTATGTTCTTAATGCAAATTGGTGGGCTTGGTTTAATGAGTATGATTGCCTTTTTCTTATATGATTTTGGTAAGAAATTATCTTTAACAGATAGATTAGCTTTACAAGATAGTTTAAATCGTGATGATACAAAGGATTTTAAAGATTATTTGAGAACGATTTTTAAATATACGATATTAATTGAGGGAATAGCGGCTATTGTTCTTTCTTATCGTTTTATTCCAATGTTAGGAGTTGGTAAGGGAATATTTACAGCGATTTTCTTTGCAATTTCAGCTTTTTGTAATGCGGGATTTGATAATTTAGGAAGTAATAGTTTAATTGATTATGCAACAGATCCTTTATTATCAATCGTTATAGCGGCGTTGATTATATTAGGAGGAATTGGTTTTGCAGTATGGTTTGATGTGAAAAATTCTCTTTCTTGTTATCGTCGTTCGCTTCAAAATAAACATCATAAATCATTTTATCAACGATTACATTATCATACAAAAGTAGTTATTTTATTAACGATAGGAATTTTGGTAGCAGGAACTTTCTTAACATTGATAACAGAGTGGAGCAATCCTGATACAATTGGAAATTTGAATTTCGGAGAAAAATTATTAGTGAGCTTTTTCCAAACGGTGACAATGAGAACAGCTGGTTTTGCAAGCATTGATTATACAAAAGCAAACCCATCTACACTTTTATTATATTGTATTCAAATGTTTATTGGAGGTTCTCCTGGCGGAACAGCAGGAGGTGTGAAAACAACAACCGTACTAGTTGTGTTATTATTTATTCGTTCTGAAATTTATGAGAAAAAGTCCATTAATTTTAGACATCATACAATTTCCTATGAAATGGCTCGAAAATCATTAATGATTTTTATAATTTTTACCGTATTAACATTAAGTAGTGTATTTTTATTAAGTATTACAGATCCACAAGCTCCATTATTGTATACATTATTTGAAACGATTTCGGCAATGTGCACCGTAGGAGTAACGGCAAATTTAACACCAACCTTATCGATGTATGGACAAATCATTATCATGTTATTGATGTTTATAGGAAGAATTGGACCATTAACAGTTTTATTAAGTTTTTCAAATCGTAATAAACAAAGTTCACCGATAAAATATGCGAAAGCTCCATTATTAATTGGATAGAAAGTAGGAATATATATGACAAAAACAGTAGGAATCTTAGGATTAGGCTTATTTGGTACAACCATTGCTAAGCAATTAAGCCAATATGACTGTGATATTATTGCAGTAGATAGTCAAGAAGAAAATGTGAATCGCTTAGAACCTTATGTGACAAAAGGAGTTATTGCGGATATTACAGATATTCATGTACTAGAAGAAATTGGGATTAGTGATTGTGAAGTTGTAGTGGTCGCAACAGGAAGTAATTTAGAAGCAAGTATTTTAGCAGTAATGCATTGTAATAAATTAGGAGTTCCAAAAATTGTAGCAAAAGCAAAAAGTAAAACTTCAACAGAAATCCTCATGAAAATGGGAGCAACTAGAATTATCAATCCTGAAAAAGAAACAGGCATACGTGTTGCAAAAAATATTCTCCATCATAAATTAGCAGATGTTATTGCATTAGATGAAAACATCTCCTTAGTAGAATTTTATCCACCATTATCATGGGTAGGAAAAGCATTAAAAGATTTACATTTACGTCAACAATATGACTTAAACTTAATTGGATATCGTACAAAAGAAAACTCTCCGTTAAATACACAATTAAGTGCGGATTATGAGATTCAAGAACAAGTGATGCTAGTAGCCATTATCGATAGTAAGCGACTAGAAAATGCTGATTTTTTGAATGAAGATTAAAAAAAGAAAGCTCTCTAAAAAGGGAGCTTTCTTTTTTCGTTTGCATTAACGAATAACCGTTTCAGTTTCAGCATCGAAGAAGTGTGATTTATTTAAGTCAAATGCTAAATCAACCATTTCTCCTGGGTTATGGAAGTCACGAGCATCTACTTTAGATACAAATTCAGTGTCATCTACTTTAGTATATAACATTGTTTCAGCACCTAATAATTCTGATACAACAACTTCAGCTTTTACAGAAGATGAAGGATATGTTTCTAAAACGATTTGTGACCCTTTAATATCTTCTGGACGAATACCGAAGATTAATTCTTTACCATTGTATCCTTTTTCTTCTAATAGATTTTGTTTCGCTAATGGTAATTGTAAAGATAATCCTTTACCGTTTGAAATAACGCCATCTTGTAATGTTACTCTGAAGAAGTTCATTGCTGGTGATCCAATGAATCCAGCGACGAATACATTGTTTGGAGTATTGTATACTTCTTGAGGAGTACCAATTTGTTGAACGATACCGTCTTTCATAATAACGATACGGTCAGCCATTGTCATCGCTTCTGTTTGGTCGTGTGTTACATAAATAGTAGTTGTTTCTAAACGACGGTGTAATTTAGCGATTTCTGCACGCATGGCAACACGTAATTTAGCATCTAAGTTTGATAGAGGTTCGTCCATTAAGAATACTTTAGCATCACGAACGATTGCACGGCCTAAAGCTACACGTTGACGTTGTCCACCTGATAAAGCGGCTGGTTTACGTTCTAAGTATTGAGATAATCCTAAGATTTCTGCTGCATTTTTAACACGTTTGTCAATTTCAGCTTTATCATATTTACGTAATTTTAATCCGAATGCCATGTTATCATAAACACTCATATGTGGATATAACGCATAGTTTTGGAATACCATTGCGATGTCACGGTCTTTAGGAGCAACATCGTTCATAACAGTATCGCCGATTTTTAATTCACCTTCAGAGATATCTTCTAAACCAGCAATCATACGTAAAGTTGTAGATTTACCACATCCAGAAGGTCCTACGAATACGATAAATTCGCGATCTTTGATATGTAAGTTAAAGTCTGTTACTGAATAGAAATCAGCATTGTCATATTTTTTGTGAATATGATTTAATTCCATTTGTACCATTTTATAATCCCCTTTTGTTCTATTTATTGGATAATTTGATTATACTTGAAAAAGCTTTCAAAGCCTACAGTCTGTATGACTAAAAATTTAATCTATTTTTGTGCAAGTTGCATAGAAATGGGAATAACACATAGATGATATATTGAAATTTGTTTAAATTAGGAAATCTTCTAGTGTAATTTTACCCTTTCAATGTTATGATAGAGTAG
>CAURER010000071.1:0-4819 GCA_963523795.1 uncultured Granulicatella sp. | reverse complement strand
GTAACAACATTTTGAATCATAAAATACCTCATTCAAATATATTTTTGAATGTATTGTAATATTAAACTTTGTAGATGTCAACCTTTAACTCCACCAAGATATAGATAAGAAGTTGGTGTACCAAACATTAAAAAGCCCTGCCATCGAAATGATAGCAGGGCTTAACTTCAATATCCAAATAATAGATTTATCTAAAAAAGATAGAGAAAATCTATTATTTCAAGTAAGCAGCAGCTTGTGCTCCAGCTTGACGTCCAAAGATGATGATATCAGCTACAGCGTTACCACCGATACGGTTAGCACCGTGAACTCCACCAGTTACTTCACCAGCAGCGTATAATCCATTGATAACTGAACCGTCTTCTTTTAATACTTGAGCGTTTGTATTAATTTTCAAACCACCCATTGTGTGGTGAATACCAGGTGCGATTTGGATTGCGTGGAATGGGCCAGTTGTTAAGTCATGATCCATAGCAGTTGAACGACCAAACTCGCTATCTTTTTTATCAGCAACAGCTTTGTTCCAAGCTTCTAAAGTTGCTTTTAAGTTTTCAGCAGGTACACCAATTTCTTTTGCTAAGCCTTCTAAAGTATCAGCAGTTTTTACTAAACCACGTTTTTGATAGAATTTAACAGCTTTAGCACGATCAGTTAATGCATTATCTAAAATTAAGTATGCATATTTTTCTGGTAATCCGATAATTGCTTTAGAAACTTTATCACGAGTTTCCATTTCATTGAAGAAACGTTTACCGTCTTGGTTAACAAGGATAGCACCTTCACCACGAACAGATTCAGAGATTAATGTTGAAGTTGATTGTTCAACAGTAGGGTGGATTTGAATTTCTCCCATATCTACAGTTGCTGCACCGATTTCTTGAGCTAATACAATTCCATCACCAGTTGAACCTTTTTGGTTTGTTGTTACGAAACCATCTAATTCAGGTTTGTATTCAGTTACCATCTTCATATTTGCACCAAAACCACCAGTTGTTAACACTACAGCGTTTGAAGCAATTGTTTTTTCTTTTCCGTCGATTGAAACGTTAACTCCAGTAACTTTTCCATCTTTTTCGTTTACTTTGTTTACAACAGCGTTTACGAAAACTGGGATTTCACGTTCTGAAGCATTACGTAATAATCCAGCTACTAAGTATTCACCTACAGCTGAACCGTCAGCAGGACGGTGAGTACGTTTTTCACTCATACCACCAGTTGTTGTTAAGTTACTTAGTGTAATTCCCATAGAATCTAACCAATCAATAGCAGAAGCAGAATTATCTACTAAGAAGTGTAATAATTCAGGGTTATTTGTTCCATGTCCACCTTTTAAAGATTCTTCATAGAATTTTTCGTTTGAATCTTTAATACCTTCTGCTTCTTGGAATTTAGTTTGAGAGGCATTCATCCCTGCAGAAGATTTAGTTGTATTTCCTCCCGCTGTTGCCATTTTTTCTAAGATAACTGGGTTTTTACCAGCTTCTTTAGCTTGGATAGCAGCTGATAAACCAGCACCACCAGAACCAACGATGACAACATCATAGCTGTCTTTTAATGTTGAAGGGTCTGCATATTTTTGAGCAGATGCACTAGCAACAGCTTCTGTTTTAGTCGTCTCCTTTGTTGTTTTTGTAGTACTACTATTTCCGCAAGCAGATAATAATAGAACTGAGGCGAAGGCTAAACTAGCCATAAGATTTTTTTTCATCTCTATTCTCCTTTTTGTGAAAAAATTATTTTTACCTTTAATATCCTATCATATTTTTCATTTGTTTTCAATATGTTACAAAAATGTTACAAAAAAAGTTGTTGACATTTGATATAAACCGGTGCATAATAACGACATCAAATGAAAAGGAGTTAGGAACATGAACCAAGTATTCGTATTACAATTAAATACTCGTTGGCAAAGCCACTAGATACAGGTTGTTCTTAACGTACATTTTGTACATATAGATACAACCTTCATTGACGTGAAATTGTATCTATGTGGCAAACTATAACTAGAATGAACTCGACCACGTAGATTCTTATAACAATGAACCTACGTGGTCTTTTTGTATTTATCGAGTTCATTCAAAATGATTTATATATTGGAGGAATTTTTTATGAAAAAAAATAAAGGAATTTTAGGGTTTGCATTAGTATTATTAGTCGTATTATTAGGATCTTTAATTTATAATACGGTACAAAAATCATCACAAAAAACTATTACGCAACAAGTAGCGCAAACGACACAAGATAAAAAAGTGAAATTAGGGGTATTACAATTACTAAGTCATCCAGCTTTAGATGCAATCTATCAAGGTATTCAAGATGAATTAAAAAAAGAAGGTTATGAAGTAGGAAAAAACTTAGAAATTGATTTCCAAAATGCACAAGGGGACCAAAGTAACTTAGCATCAATGAGTGAAAAATTAGTTTCTAACAAAAACGATGTGATTGTTGGGATTACAACTCCTGCAACATTATCATTAGCAAATGTAACAAAAGATATTCCAATCGTAATGGGTGGGATTACTTATCCAGTAGAAGCAGGATTAATTAAAGATGAGAAAAAACCAGGAAACAATATTACTGGGGTTAGTGACCGTACACCAATTAAACAACAATTAGAAATTATGAAACAAGTGGTTCCAACATTAAAAACAGTTGGTATTTTATATACATCAAGTGAAGATAACTCAGTAAAACAAGCTAAACAAGCAGAAGAAGATGCGAAAGCTTTAGGGCTAGAAGTAAAAGTAGCAACAATTGCAAATACAAACGATATTCAACAAGTAACAGAAAGCTTAGCAAGCCAAGTAGAAGCAATCTTTGTTCCAATCGACAATACAATTGCTAGTGCAATGGCTACAGTTGTAAAAGCAACAGATGCTAAAAAAATACCAGTATTCCCATCTGCAGATACAATGGTTGCTGATGGTGGAGTATTAGGGTTAGGAGTTGACCAATACCAAATCGGTGTAGAAACAGCTAAAATGGTAGTAGAAGTATTAAAAGGTGCTAAACCAGCGGATACACCAATTAAATTAGCAAATGAAGGTGTTATCTACTTAAATGAAGAAAAAGCAAAAGAATTAGGAATTACAATTCCAGCAGATATTGCTCAAAAAGCACAAAAAGTTACTGCTAAAAAATAATGAGTAGTAAAACGTAGTCTAGAGAAGAAACATATATGATTGAGGGATTGGGCAAGAAAGTTGTCCACCCTCAATAGTTAATTTAAAAGAATACTCATAATGATAGCTAATATGGATGGAATAAGGTATAGTAGTCATTGAGTTTCTTATACATATAGATTTAATAGAAAAGGAAGGGAAATATGGATTTAGTTATTTCAGCGATTTCTCAAGGGATACTTTGGGGGATTTTATCATTAGGTTTATTTATTAGTTTTCGAATTTTAAATATTGCAGATATGACAACAGAAGGGAGCTTCCCATTAGGAGCCGCAACTTGTGTCATGTGTATTCAACACGGTGTACATCCTCTTCTGGCAACATTTATTGCGATGTTTGTAGGCGCCTTAGCAGGATATGTTACAGGATTTTTAATTACGGTATGTAAATTACCTAGTTTATTAGCCGGAATTTTAACAATGACAGGGTTATTATCGGTGAATTTAAGAATTATGGGTCGACCAAACTTATCCTTATTAGATTATAAAACGATTTTTAGTTTTTTAGAGGGAATGGAATTACCGAAGTATTTTGATATTATTTTAATTGGAATTGTATTTGTTGGAATTCTAATTGTAGCGATGTATGTCTTTTTTGCAACTGAAATTGGTCAAGCATTAATCGCTACAGGGGATAATGAAAAAATGGCTATTTCTCTTGGGATTAATACGAGTCAAATGACGGTATTTGGCTTAATGTTATCCAATGCGCTAATTGCAATGGCAGGAGCTGTTTTAGCACAAAATAATGGCTATGCAGATGTCAACTCTGGTTTAGGAACAATTGTTATTGCCTTAGCAGCGATTATTATTGGAGAAGTGATTTTTGCAGATGAATCATTTGTTGGAAGATTAGTATGTATTATTTTTGGTTCAATTATTTATCGTTTATTACAAGCATCAATTTTACGATTAAATATTTTTGATCCAAATGATTTCAAATTATTGTCTGCAGCATTAATCGCTATTTGCTTAACGATTCCGCAAATTAAACAAGCGATTTACAAAATTAGTCATCGTAAAAGTGTACAATAGGAGGTAGAAGATGGATATTAGAATTGAAAATGTTCATAAAACATTTTACCCAAATACAAATAGAAGTCATGATGCATTAATCGATATTAACTTAATGATTCATAAAGGGGATTTTATTACAATTGTTGGAGGAAATGGAGCAGGAAAATCAACCTTTTTAAATGCCATTTCAGGAAGTTTCCCATTAGATAAAGGACATATTTATATGGGAGAAGCAGCAGTTGAACATACAGCTGAATACGAAAGAGCAAAATATATTAGTCGTGTTTACCAAAATCCATTACAAGGAACAGCGCCTCGTATGACAGTTGCTGAAAATCTTTCTTTAGCTTTAAGAAGAGGACTAAAACGTGGATTGAAAAAAGGATATACTGCTGAAGAATTAGAACAATTTAAATTATTATTAACTCCGTTACAATTAGGATTAGAAGAACGATTAGATGCAGAAATTGGATTGTTATCCGGTGGACAAAGACAGGCTGTTTCATTATTAATGGCAACATTACGAACTCCTGAATTATTATTATTAGATGAACACACTGCTGCACTAGATCCAAAAACACAACGAAAAATTATGCAATTAACAAAGGAAATTATTGAAGA
>CAURER010000070.1:0-4913 GCA_963523795.1 uncultured Granulicatella sp. | reverse complement strand
ATATCAACGTTTAGGAGCCTTTTGACTTCTGTAAAGTGTCAAACTCCGGATCATACTAAAAATTCGGAAAAATTACAAATATGTTACATTAAATTTTTAGGCAAATTTTATTTTCTTTGTTATAATGTCTTGTAAACAATGATAAACGCTAAAGGAGAGTCAATAAATGGATTGGTTAGAAGTTACAGTAGTAACTCATACAGAAAGTGTAGAGGCTGTCAGTGAAATTTTCATGGAAATCGGAGCAAAAGGAGTTTCGATTGAAGATCCTCTCGATTATGATCAATTAAATCAAGAACAATTAGAATGGCTTTCAGTTGAAAGAAAGTCTTTATATGAAACAGATGAAGTTTTTGTCAAAGCTTATTTCCAACCAAATCAATGGAATGATGAATTGACAGAAACAGTTACGAATAGAGTTCAAGAACTAAAATCTTTCGGATTAACCATCGGAAAAGGAATAGTGACATTACAAACAGTGGGAGAAGCGGACTGGGCAGAAGCTTGGAAAAAATATTATTTCCCAGTACGTGTCACAAGATATTTAACAGTGGTGCCTAGTTGGTTAGAGTATCAAAAACAACAAGAAGATGAACGCTTAATTCGTTTAGATCCAGGTTTAGCATTCGGAACTGGAACACATCCAACAACTCAATTATCTCTAGCTGCTTTGGAACAATATGTTCGTGGTGGAGAGAGTGTATTAGATGTTGGGACTGGTTCAGGTGTTTTAAGTATTGCTGCTAAACTATTAGGGGCTAGTAATGTCTCAGCTTTTGATATTGATGAGATGGCAACAAGAGTTTCAAAAGAAAATATCTCTTTAAATCCAGAAGTTGGTGAAATTGCTGTTTATGAAAATAATTTATTACAAGGAATTAATCAATCTTCCGATCTAATTGTAGCGAATATTTTAGCAGAAATTTTATTAATGATGCCTACGGATGCTTATCATAATTTAAAAGAAAATGGTATTTTAATTTTATCAGGAATTATTCAATCAAAAGCAGAGGAAGTACGTGCTGCTTATGAAAATGCAGGCTTTACATTAAAACAACAACTTACAATGGGTGAATGGAATACATTTGTCATGACAAAAGCGAAAGACTAGGTGAACGAGATGCAACGTTATTTTATCAATCAAGTCATTCAATCTGATGGAGAAAAGATTTCCGTTCCTAAAGAGCAAGAACATCATATGATAAAAGTGATGCGTATGAATATCGAAGAATGTTGTGAAATTGTAGATGAGAACGAACAATTGTATATCGCAAAAATTGTACAAGTATTTCCATTGGAGTTAGTAATAGTAGAACATAAAGAACAAAATGTGGAATTACCGATTGAGGTTAGCATTTTTGTAGGGCTATCAAAAGGGGATAAATTAGAGACCATTGTCCAAAAAGCAACAGAATTAGGCGTTCATACGATTGTACCCGTGGAAATGAAACGTAACATGGTGAAATGGACAAAGGATAAATCTCAAAAGAAAATTGAAAGATTACAAAAAATTGCTCAAGAAGCAGCAGAACAATCACATAGATTACATGTTCCGAAAGTATTAGACCTAATGACATTAAAGGAAAGCGTTGTTTTAGCCAAACAATCGACAAAAGCATTAGTTGCTTTTGAAGAAGTTGCTAAAGAAGGAGAAGCAGCAACACTCGTTCAAACGTTGACTTCGTTACAAAAAGGAGATTCAATTGCCTTTTATTTTGGTCCAGAAGGTGGATTTGATGTTCAAGAAATAGAGTACTTAAATAGCCAGGAAATACATTCTTGTGCCTTAGGACCAAGAATTTTACGAGCAGAAACAGCACCAATGTATGCACTAGCTGCAGTGTCTTATCAATTTGAACTTTTAAAAGGTTAGAAATAGTTGACGGAAGACAAAGAAAGAGATAGGATAAGTATTAACTAAAGTTAAGAAAACAGTAACAAAATCATTTTCATACGGTTACTGTAATGAATTAAGGGGAAAAACGTATATGTCAAAAAATAAAAATTATACGGCTGAAGATGTCATTTCACTTTGTCGTGAATATATGAATGAAAAAAGTATTCAGTTCATCGAAAAAGCCATTGAATATGCAACTTATGCCCATAAAGATCAAGTGAGAAAATCTGGCGAAGCATATATTGTTCACCCAATTCAAGTAGCTGGAATTTTGGCGGAATTACACTTAGATCCAGATACGATTGCAACAGGCTTTTTACATGATGTTGTTGAAGATACAGGATTTACAATTGAAGACATTGAGTACGTATTTGGTAAGGATGTTGCATTTTTAGTAGATGGTGTTACAAAATTAGGAAAAATAAAATATAAATCTCATGAAGAACAACAAGCGGAAAATCACCGTAAAATGTTATTAGCGATGGCAAATGATTTAAGGGTTATTATGGTAAAACTAGCTGACCGTTTACATAACTTAAGAACCTTAAAATTTCATAAACCAGAAAAGCAACGCATGATTGCAAATGAAACATTAGAGATTTATGCACCTTTAGCCCATCGACTAGGGATGAATAAAATTAAGTGGGAATTAGAAGATACATCATTAAGATATTTAAACCCACAACAATATTATCGTATTGTTCAACTAATGGATTCCAAACGTGATGAACGTGAAGCATATATTCATGAAACAGTGGTGAATATTGAAGAAGCTACAAGAGAATTAGAAATTGAAGCTGAAATTTATGGACGACCAAAACACATTTATTCAATTTATCGTAAAATGAAAGATAAAAAGAAAGAGTTCAATGAAATCTATGATTTATTAGCGATTCGTGTTTTAGTGAATAGTATTCGTGATTGTTACGCAGTTGTTGGGGCAATTCATACAAAATGGAAACCAATGCCTCGTCGTTTCAAAGATTATATTGCAATGCCTAAGGCAAATATGTATCAATCAATTCATACGACTGTAATTGGACCTGGAGGTAAACCGGTAGAAATTCAAATTCGTACATTTGAAATGCATGCAGTTGCTGAATACGGGGTTGCAGCTCACTGGGCTTATAAAGAAGGAAACACGCAAAAAGTATCAAATGATCCACTTCAAAAACAATTAGATTGGTTTAAAGATTTAATTGAATTACAAGATGATTCAAAAGATGCTAATGACTTTATGAATAGTGTAAAAGAAGATATTTTTGGAGATAAAGTATATGTCTTTACTCCAAAAGGAGATGTGTCTGAATTACCATTAGGATCTGGACCATTAGACTTTGCTTATAATATTCATACTGAAGTTGGAAATAAAACTGTTGGTGCAAAAGTAAATAACAAAATTGTACCGTTAAATTATCAGTTAAAAACTGGAGACATTGTAGAAGTATTAACTTCTGCGAATTCATTTGGTCCATCAAGAGACTGGATTAATTTAGTATTTACGACTCGTGCAAAAAATAAAATTCGTCGGTTCTTTAAATTACAAAATCGTGAAGAAAGTATTCTTCGTGGACGTGATTTACTAGAAAAACAAATTGCTGATTTAGAGTTTTCTCCAAAAGACTTTTTAACGAAGACTCAATTAAAAGAAATTTCTAATCGATTTAATTTTGCCAATGAAGATGATTTATTTGCAGCGATTGGATTTGGAGAAGTATCTGTTCAAACGGTTGCGAATCGATTAACGGATAAAGCTCGTCGTGAAATTGAAAAGCAAAAAATGCAGGAAGAAGCATTTGAACAAACGACTGAGAAACACCAACGTAAAGATACGCAAAAAATGAGTATTAAACATGAAAATGGTGTTATTATTGAAGGGGTTAATAACTTATTAATTCGTTTAAGTCGTTGTTGTAATCCGGTTCCTGGTGATGAAATTGTTGGATATATTACAAAGGGACGTGGCATTTCTGTCCATCGTAAAGATTGTCCGAACGTTAAAGTTCAACAAGATCAACAAACTCGTTTAATTGATGTGGACTGGGAAGATACGGGTAATTCTAAGCAACAATATGATACGGAATTAGTCGTTGAAGGATATAATCGTAATGGTTTATTGAATGAAGTACTAAATGTAATCAATAGTATTACGAAGTCTTTAAATTCAGTGAATGGTAAAGTGGATTCTAATAAGATGGCGACGATTACGGTTAATATTGGGATTCATAATACGGAACAGTTAGAATTTATTGTGAAGAAAATTAATCAAATTCCTGATGTTTATAGTGTTCGTCGTGTGATTTCATAAGCGAATACGAGAAAGAGGAAAGTGTTATGAGAATTGTTTTACAGCGTGTTGCTCATGCGAGTGTTACAGTTGATGAGAAAGTCATTGGAAAGATTCAACGTGGTTTTCTGTTGTTAGTGGGTGTAACGCATGATGATGCAATGGAGGATATGGAATATCTTGTTCGTAAGATTGTTCAGATGAGAATTTTTGAGGATGAAGAGGGTAAATTGAATCGTAGTATTCAAGATATTGACGGTGAGATTTTATCGGTTTCGCAGTTTACTTTGTATGCGGAGACGAAGAAGGGGAATCGTCCTTCGTTTTCAAAGGCAGCTCCTGGGGATGTTGCGCTTGAGATGTTTGAGCAGTTTAATGGTTTGTTGAGAGAGACGGGAGTTCCTGTTGAGACGGGTCAGTTTGGTGCGGATATGAAGGTTGAGTTACTAAATGACGGACCAGTGACAATACTGTTGGATTCAAAAACCCGTTAATGGGGTGTAATAGAAAAAGAAAAGTGGAAAGACTTTTATGTGTAGTAGTATGGACGGCAGCAGCCTTGCAAAGCAAGTCTCATGCCTAAAATTCGAGCCTTGGTCTCGAATTTTCCAGTACTAGAAGCCATCTGGGCTTCTAGTACTCGTGCTACTACGATAAGTCTTTCCACTTTTCTTTTGGTTGTTCGACAAATCCTGTTGGTGAGAAATCACCGACAGGATTTTTTATATG
>CAURER010000069.1:0-4951 GCA_963523795.1 uncultured Granulicatella sp. | reverse complement strand
CTAAAAAAGGAATTAAGCAACCTGACGCTGCTTAATTCCTTCACTAAAATTGTTTTATCAACCCTATTTGACAAAGAGCCCAAATAAAACAACGCTTCACAACAAGAATGCTAACTTGTTGTGAAGCGTTTATTCTTTCAAAAATTTATTCAAATTCTCTCGCAAATCTCAAGAGTTCCTTCACCGTTGATGGTTCCATTTGCGCATGTCCTGCTGCAGTAGAAAAGACTAATTCTGCATGTGGTAATTTTTGTTGTAAATCATACGCCCCACTAGGACGACAATCGACATCATACCTACCATGAACAATTTTAATTGGAATATCTTTTAATTTATCAGCATAATTAAGAATGTAATTATCATCTTCTACAAAACAGCGATGATAGAAATAATGACATTCCATAATAGCAATCGCAAGCATGTCCTCATCTGTTTCCTCACCAGAAGTTTTTCTAGGTAATAAGGTAATAATGCCACCTTCCCATCTAGCCCATTGACGAGCAGCTTCTAAACGTATTGATGCATCATCACTTGTCAATCGCTTATAATAAGCAGTAACTAAATCATCTTGTTCTTCAACTGGAATATGATTCAAATAAGGCTCAAATTGATCTGGGAAGAAATCACTAGCTCCTTTTTGGTATAGCCAATCGGTATCTTCTTGTCTACCTAAGAAAATTCCTCGTAAAATCAATCCCATAACTCTTTCTGGATATTGAATCGCATAATGAAGGGATAAAGTTGTTCCCCAACTTCCTCCGAAAACAAGCCATTTTTCAATTCCTAACTTTTCACGAATTTTCTCCATATCCGAAACTAAATGTTGAGTTGTATTCTCCTCTAATGAAAGAAAAGGTAAACTTTTTCCACACCCTCGTTGATCAAATTGAATCATTCGATAAACATCCGGATTAAACAATTGACGAGTTACCGGACTTGAACCTCCGCCTGGTCCACCATGAACAATAATGACTGGTTTCCCATTTGGATTTCCTGATTCCGTTACATATATTTGATGTGTGGAAGAGACTTCTAAGTAAAATTCATTATACGCTTCAATCGGTGGAAATAGAGTTTCATTTTCCATTATATCTCCCCCTCTTATAAGTGAGTTAATGCCACTCGAATAGCTTCATCATAATTTGGTTCATCGGTCATTTCTTGAACGATTTCTTGATACACAATGGTTCCATTTTGGTCTAATACAAAAATCGAACGTTGGTCTACACTTAATTCAGGAACATAAATGCCATACGCTTCTCCAAATGTAAAATCAACATCGCATAACATTTCCATCACAACATCATTTGCAGAACACCAGTTTTTAAATTCATCTTTGTTATTTTTACTAATTGTTACAAGTTGAATACTTGGATGTTCCTTCATTTTTTTATGGAATGCTTTTGTTTGAATATCACAAACTCGAGTATTAATATCTGGAACAACACTGATTAATGTTACTCTTCCAGCAAATGATTCTGGTGTTTTAATTTCTCCATGAATACATTCTAATGAAAAGTGAGGAGCTTTTTCTCCTACTGTTGGTAATTCTCCTTTTAATTCATATGGGTTATTGTGTCGTGTAATAAACATTTTTTATTCTCCTTTTTTTATTATATTTTTTATAATCTTTTTTAATTCTGGTAATACTTCTTCTTCAAACCATGGATTTTTCTTCATCCACATGATATTTAAAGGAGAAGGATGTACCAATGGGAAATACTTTGGTAAGTATTCAGTATAACTTCTAACCGTTTCTGTTAAATTTTCTTTTTTCGTGTCTTTTAAATAATAGTTTTGAGCATACGATCCAACTAATAAGATGCACTCAACCTGTTTCAATAACGGTAATACTAAAGGATGCCATTTTGGAGCAAATCCCTTTCTAGGCGGTTTATCTCCACTTTTTCCTTTTCCTGGATAATAGAAGTCCATTGGAACGACTGCAAATAAACCTGAATCATAAAATAAAGATTCATCAACACCTAGCCATTCTCGTAAACGATCTCCACTTTTATCCCAGAAAAATTTAAGGCTTTCTTGGGCTTTTAATCCAGGTGCTTGACCAATAATTAAAATTTTAGCTGTTTCCGAAATCCAAAATAATGGTTCAATTCCTTGCTCCGTATAAATTAGATTTTCTTC
The DNA here is from genome assembly GCA_963523795.1 of uncultured Granulicatella sp. GTDB lineage: Bacteria > Bacillota > Bacilli > Lactobacillales > Aerococcaceae > Granulicatella. Next base: position 2,806 of record CAURER010000069.1, on the reverse strand, counting down.
ATCCTGCATAATTTTCTCTTTTAACTGTTCAAAAGACAATTTCCTCATCTCCAATTTCTACTGTTACTTTAACGATGAACAAACATAGCATCTCCAAAACTAAAGAAACGATAACGTTCACTAATCGCATGATGATAAGCTTCTAATGTAAAGTCACGCCCTAAATAGGCACTTACTAACATCACTAATGTCGATTTTGGAAGATGGAAGTTCGTAATAAAGGCATCCACTACTTTAAATTCATATCCTGGGGAAATAAAAATATCTGTCCATCCACTACTTGGAATAATTTCTCCATCATTAGCAGAACCTACTGTTTCTAATGTACGAATCGAAGTAGTTCCTACTGCAATCACTCGTTTTCCATTTTTCTTCGTTTCTGCAATGACCTCTGCGGTTTCTTTTGAAATATGATAATATTCGGAATGCATTTTATGGTCTTCTAAATGATCAACAGAAACAGGTCTAAATGTTCCTAATCCAACATGTAACGTAATTGGAACAATTTGAATGCCTTTTTGTTGAATCTTTTCCATTAATTCTTTTGTAAAATGTAATCCTGCTGTTGGAGCAGCTGCAGATCCATTTTCCTTTGCATAAACGGTTTGATAACGTTCTTGGTCTTCTAATCGTTCTTTGATATACGGTGGTAATGGCATTTCACCTAGCGATTCTAAAATCTCTAAAAATACCCCTTCATATTGAAACTCGATGATTCTTCCACCTTGTTCTAATTCTTCTGTTACAGTTGCTTTTAATCGTCCATCACCAAACGATACAACTGTTCCAACTTTCATTCTTTTGGCTGGTTTTACAAGAGTTTCCCAACAATCTCCATGCGTATTGTGCAATAGTAGTACTTCAATATGAGCGCCTGTTCCTTCTTTTTCGCCGTATAATCTCGCTGGTAATACTCGTGTATTATTGACGACTAATGTATCGCCTTCTTCTATATAATCAATTATTTCAGAAAAATGTTTATCTTCTACACTATGTTCTGTTTTATTAACGACTAATAATCTTGAAGAAGTACGATCTTTCAACGGTGTTTGAGCAATCAGTTCTTCTGGTAAATCAAAATCAAAATCTTGAGTTGTATAATTCATTCTTATTCCATCTTTCTATTCTAATATCTTCTGTTCAAATGAACATAAGCTTCTGGTGTCACCATTCTCCCTCTTGAAGTTCGCTTAATAAATCCAATTTGTAATAAATATGGTTCATACATATCTTCGATTGTTTCAGCATCTTCAGAAATATTTGCAGCAATCGCTCCTAATCCGACTGGTCCACCATCATATAAATCAATCATGGCATTTAATAATTTACGGTCAATTGCATCTAATCCCTTTTCATCTACTTGAAGGACTTTAAGAGCTTTTTGCGTAATTTCTTTTGAAATGCCACCTTCTTCATAGACTTGAGAAAAATCACGGACACGTTTTAATAAACGATTGGCGATACGTGGTGTTCCTCTTGAACGAAGGGCAACCTCTCGAGCAGCTTCTTCATGAATGTCACTTTCAAATACGCTAGCTGTTCTCTTAACAATTTCTGTTAAAGATTCCTCATCGTAATATTCCATATGAGACACAATTCCAAAACGATCCCTTAACGGAGCAGATAATGCACCCGCACGAGTTGTCGCACCTACTAAAGTGAAAGGTGGTAATGGAAAATGAACGGGATGGGCTGTTGGCCCTTGTCCTACTACAATATCAACAAAGAAGTCTTCCATTGCAGAATAGAGCATTTCTTCTACTACACGAGGTAAGCGATGAATTTCATCGATAAACAAAACGTCTCCAGCATTTAAATCATTTAATAATGCTACTAAATCTCCAGGTCGTTCAATTGCGGGACCACTTGTCGTTTTAATTCCAACTTCTAATTCATTCGCAATAACCATTGCTAAAGTTGTCTTCCCCAATCCAGGAGGTCCATATAATAAGACATGGTCCAGAGCTTCTTGCCTGCTACGTGCTGCTTGAATATAAATGGATAACTCTTCTTTTACTTTTTGTTGACCAATATATTGTTGTAAATTTTGCGGTCGTAATGATAATTCCGTTGAAACTTCTTGTTCGTCTAACGGACTACCATCTACAAATCGATGTTCTTCCACACAATTCTTCCTTTCTATTTCATCAATAATTTAAAGGCAATGGATAATGCTTCTTGAGTTGTTTGAGGAGCAGTTTTTTCCAACTCTTTCCAAACTTTTGTAATTTCTTTTGCAGAATATCCTAATCCTAATAATGCTTCTCTTGCTTCTTCTAGATGCTTCATTCCAGTTGTCGTCTCTACTTCTGGAGCAGCTACTTCTTCCACTACAATATTCGTGAATTTTCCTTTTAAATCTAATACAATTTGTTGAGCAGTTTTCTTACCAACTCCAGGAAATTTCGTTAAATACGTAATATTGCCGGATTCTACTGCTTGGATAAAGCCATTCACATCATCATTTGCTAAAATCGATACGGCACTTTTTGGTCCGATTCCAGAAACACTAATTAATTTTTGGAATAATTCTTTTTCCTCATCACTTAGAAAACCATATAATGTAATCGAATCTTCTCTAACAATTTGCTGAAGTTCTACTCGTATCACTTCATTCAACTTTGATTGGATACGATACGGATTAGCAAACATAATTTGATACCCAATCCCATGATTTTCTACGACAATATAGGTTGGCTGAATAGCCACTAATTCTCCTTTAAGATATTCGTACATCTCATACCTCCGTTATATTTCTTCCTATTAAGTGTATCACGAAAACGGCTTAAATTCTAATAATCTACTG
>CAURER010000068.1:0-4964 GCA_963523795.1 uncultured Granulicatella sp. | reverse complement strand
ATAGCAGATTCACGAGTGAATCCTGAAATCACGGTTCCTCAAATGGTTCGTATTTGTATAGGTCCCTTATTGGCCTACTTTGCCCAACTCTATATTGTTAGCGACAATAGTGAAATAAGAGAAGAAGACTTAAATTTGTTGGAAAAACAGATTTTAGGTGGTTTGTGGAAATAAACGCAGACTGAAATGATATTTCTTAAAATAAAATACAAAAAGGACATATTTCTGACTAAAGCAGATTTATGTCCTTTTTTCAGGCTCATCGACATAATTCGGCACGCTAAATCATAAGGAATATTACTATTTTTAGGAACAAGAGAGCAATCTGCAACCCAAGTTTTACGACAATCTTTACAGATAAATCGTTGTACCTTTAGATTTAAAATAGTTTTATTTCCGTATAGATGTGGAATTCTAATTTTATGCTCCATAGGAGAGTGTTTAATGACATTTTCGCTGGAACAGTATAGACAAGAAGTACAAGAATCGTTCCAAGTTCCTTTAATTTTATGAACTGTTTCATGATTTTCGATTACTGTTTCTAACCAATTTTCATCCGTAATAAAATTTCCCTCTGTTAATCCTAGTAATTTTCGTATACAATAGTCCATGAGAGAAATCCTCCTTTGATTGGTTTTGGTCAACTTAATCATAACCTGGATTTCTCTTTTTTGCATATAAAAAATGACTTTTCGCCGTAGCACGAGTACTAGAAGCCACTTTGGCTTCTAGTACAGGGAATTTCGAGACCTAGGCTCGAAATTTAGCCAAGAGACCCGAAAGGGGCTTCTGGCGTCCAAGTGCTACCTCAGAAAAGTCATTTTCTACGTAGTTCTTTTTCTTCAATTAACTCCGCAATTTGTACTGCATTACTTGCTGCACCTTTACGAATATTATCTCCGACACACCAAATATGGAAACTATTCGGTTGAGAAATATCACGACGAATTCTTCCAACGTACACTTCATCATGACCAGTTGCCATTAAAGGTGTTGGATATTCATTATTAGCAGGATTATCCACTACTACAACACCAGGAGCTTTCGATAAAATTTCACGAATTTCGTCTGGAGTAGTATCTTTCTCAAAAGTGACATTAATCTCTACTGAATGCGAATTCATAACTGGCACACGCACACAAGTTGCAGTAATTGCCACTGATTCATCTAACCCTAAAATTTTACGAGTTTCTTGAATCATTTTCATTTCTTCTTTTGTATATCCATTTTCTAAGAAAACATCAATATGTGGTAATACATTATTATAAATTGGATGAGGATAATTTGTTGGTGCTAATCCTTTTTCTCCATTGACTAAGTCATTAATTCCTGCTTGCCCTGAACCAGAAACTGCTTGATAAGTTGTGTAAGCAACTCTCTTCAATCCGAACGCCTCATGTAGTGGTTTTAATGGCACTACTGATTGGATTGTAGAACAGTTCGGGTTTGCAATAATTTTTCTTTCTAAAGTTGGTGCATTACATTCTGGAACTACTAAGTCAATTTCAGGATCCATTCTCCATGCACTTGAATTATCAATAACAATCACGCCATCTTTTTCTGCGATTGGAGCAAATTTTAATGAAGTGCCTCCACCAGCGGAGAAAATCGCATAATCAATCTCACGTTTAAAAGAATTTTCTGTTAATTCTTCGACAACATAATCTTTTCCTCTAAATTGTAATACTTTTCCTGCTGAACGAGCAGAAGCTAATAAGTATAAATTTTCCACTGGAAGGTTACTTTCTGCTAATCTTTCAATCATTTTTGTACCTACAACACCTGTTGCACCTACAATTGCAATATTTACCATAATGAATCTCCTCTTTACTATAAGTCTATGTGATGAAAATTATATCGAATGTTTCTAAAAATGTAAAGAAATCGTCCTTCTAACGAATACATTTGTAGCTGTTTTCGATACACTTCCGAATGAATGCTTCATCCTTACAAACATTCAGCGCAATGGAAATCCAATGCTTTTTATTCATGTGGTATGCTTCAAATACTCCCTCTTTTTGAAGGAGAATTTCCTTTTCTTCTGGAGAAATCTTCACATTTAAAATTAGTGCTGTTTCATCACTTGTAATTCCTAATTTACTAAATGGTATTTCATTCATTAGTGCATACCATTTTCCATTTTCTTTCACATTGTATACGGTAGCTTCTGATTTTTTAAAGGGCATTGCTGAATAAGGCGTTATATGTTCCAATATCCAACAATTCCATTTTTCTTTTAACGCAACTAAAGATGTATTTACTGAATAACACCATTGAAATACCATCTCTTCTGCTTCCTGCCTTAATCGCTGTGCAATTGTACTTTTTGTAGTTGTCACGTCAAATAAAGAATATCGTTCATGAAACTCATCTTGTACAATCATTTCTAAGCCTTTTTCGACAGAAGCACTCACAATATAAAAATAAAATCCGTCTATTTTGCTAGGAATTGTTTTCCCTTCATAATCTATTAAATCTGAAGTTAATGTCCATTTCATTTCTTTATCCTTATTCCTATAATTTATATTGCGCTCGAAGTTCTAAAATCATATCTCGAAGTTGTGCCGCTTTTTCAAAGTTCAAGTCTTTAGCTGCAGCACGCATTTCTAATTCCATCACTTCAATAGCTTCTCTTCTTTGTTGAACAGTCATTTGTTTGAAATCAGTCTGAGTTGTTTCTTCTTTTTCAACTGCATGAGTAATCGCAATTAAATCACGAATATTTTTATGAATCGTTTTTGGTGTGATTCCATGTTCTTTATTATAAGCTTCTTGAATAGTTCTACGACGATTCGTTTCGTCAATTGCATATTTCATAGAATCTGTAATCTTATCGGCATACATTATCACTCGTCCATTGGCATTTCTTGCGGCACGCCCAATTGTTTGAACTAAGGAACGTTCACTTCTTAAAAATCCTTCCTTATCCGCATCTAAAATCGCAACAAGTGAAACTTCCGGAACATCTAATCCTTCTCTTAATAAGTTAATGCCGACTAACACATCAAATTCACCTAGACGTAAATTTCGAATAATTTCTGTTCTTTCTAATGTTTTAATATCACTATGAAGATATTTCACACGAATACCGACTTCTTTTAAGTAATCCGTTAAATCTTCTGACATTTTCTTTGTTAATGTTGTAATAAATACACGTTCATTCTTTTCAATTCGGTCATGAATTTCACGGATTAAGTCATCAATTTGTCCATTAATTGGTCGAACTTCAATTAATGGATCTAATAAACCTGTTGGTCGAATAATTTGTTCTGTAACAGTTGGAGTATGAGCCATTTCATAAGGCCCTGGAGTTGCAGAAACATAAATCATTTGTGGAATTCTTTCTTCAAATTCTTCAAATCGTAATGGTCGATTATCCAAAGCACTCGGTAAACGGAATCCATATTGAATTAACTGTTCTTTACGAGCTCGGTCTCCATTAAACATTCCTCTAATTTGTGACATGGTAATATGAGACTCATCCACAACATATAATGCATCTTTAGGGAAGAAGTCTAATAAGGTATACGGTGCTTCCCCCGGTTTTCTTCCGTCCATATGTCTTGAGTAATTTTCAATCCCGTTACAATAACCCATTTCTAGCAACATCTCAATATCATAGTTCGTGCGTTGTTCTAAACGTTGTGCTTCTAATAATTGGTTATTTTCTCTTAATTCTTCTAAACGTTCTTTCAATTCTGCTTTAATCGTAGCAACTGCTCGACTAATTTCATCTTCATTCGACACAAAGTGAGCAGCTGGGAAAATAGGTACATGTTCTACAGTAGCTTTCACTTCTCCTGTTAAAACATCAATTTCTTTTAACGCTTCAATTTCATCGCCAAAAAACTCTACACGAATAGCAGAAGAGTCATGACCTGGAGGGAAAATATCGACAACGTCACCTCTTACACGAAAACTACCTCTTCGAAAATCAATATCATTGCGCTCAAATTGCATTTCTACTAATCGAGTGAGTAACTGATTACGTTCTACTTCCATTCCTTCTCGTAAAGATAATACATGTTCTCTATAGTTTTCAGGATTTACTAATCCATAAATACATGAAACAGAAGCTACAACGATAACATCTCTTCTTTCAAGCAATGCACTTGTAGCAGAGTGGCGTAATTTATCAATTTCATCATTGACGCTAGATTCTTTTTCAATATACGTGTCACTGGAAGGAACATAGGCTTCAGGTTGATAATAATCATAATAAGATACGAAATATTCCACGGCATTATTCGGGAAAAATTCTTTCAATTCTCCATACAATTGCCCTGCTAAAGTTTTGTTGTGAGCTAATACTAACGTTGGCTTATTCACTTCTTTAATCACATTAGCAATCGTAAAAGTTTTACCCGTTCCGGTTGCTCCTAATAAAGTTTGTTCATGCTTCCCCTCTAAAATTCCAGAGACTAATTCTTTAATCGCTTGTGGTTGATCTCCCTGCGGTTGATAGGGAGAATGTAGTTCAAAATGATCCATTCTTCCACTCCTTTTTCCATATTCCTAATTAGTATAGCACGGTCGATATGGAAAACAAACCAGAGTGAATTATCAAAATAGAAATTCATCATTTACTGAAAAGTCCTCCAAATCCACTTATTTTATATACTATTTCATCGCAAGACTTGCATTTTTATAAGGACTTTTGTATAATAATTCCTGTTGGAGACAACTGATCAGTGATTATATAAATGTAAGAAAGAGGGGTGAACCCATTGCCAAATATCGCATCACAAATCAAACGTGTTCGTACAAATAAAAAGTCAACACTAGCAAATAACTCACAAACTTCTGCTATGCGTACTGCTATCAAAAAATTTGAAGCTGCAGTAGCTGAAGGTGCTGAAAATGCTGAAGAATTATTACGTGCTGCTCACAAAGCAATCGACGGAGCTGCTTCTAAAGGATTAATCCACAAAAACAAAGCTTCTCGTGATAAATCACGTCTTGCT
>CAURER010000067.1:0-5032 GCA_963523795.1 uncultured Granulicatella sp. | reverse complement strand
TGACGCTGCTTAATTCCTTCACTAAAATTGTTTCATCAACCCTATTTGACAAAGAGCCACTTTTAAAAACAACTGGATGTCTTTAAAAGTGTTTTGAAATATTTCTTTTTATTGATTCATTTTAATTTGAATAATGGAATCTAATAGATACTTCGCTAATTCCTCCGCACCTTGATTATTCGGATGAATTTTATCCTCATAGAACCAATCTGCATGATTTTTTGCTAATGCATACCAATCGATTATATGAACATTTACATGTCGTGTTTTTGCGTCTAATAATTGTTGATTCACTTCATTATTCCATTTTACAGGTGCAAATATCGTAACAAAGTATAACTCTCTATCTTCTCCAAGGATACGAATATATTCATCTAATTGTTTTTGAGAAAATGTACCATTTGTCCCTAACAAAGTTACCACTCGATTAGCCATTTTATCTTTTGTAATCAATTCTTGTAATGTTGCAGGACTAGAATATAATTGTCTTCCAACCTTCCCGTCAATCGTTGCTTTAGGAAATAGTTCTTGAACTTTATCAGCAGCTGCTAATAAAATCGAATCTCCCACAAAAGTTACAGGTTCTTGAGCAATTTGTTCTTTTAATTCAATTTCTTTATTCGGATCAATTGTTGTACTTTCTTCTGTTGTAGTATGCTCAATTAATTCTTGATTCCTTTTAATGACAGACTCCAATTGTTGAGCTACTAAATTTGTTTCTGTAGAAGATTGGAAAAATCCTACAATTGCAAGTCCTATTAAAATAACATACGTAAAAGAAAATCCAATTCCTAATAATTTTTTAGTTGGTCGCATTTCTTTCGATAGAAATTCTGGAATACTTAGCAAATTAAATGACTGACCTATTGGGATATACCATGATTTCTTTTCAAAGACACGATACGATACTTCTGCTAATACAATAATTAGTATAAATTGGCTGACTAAATGAACTACAGAAGAACCATCTTCCTTTTGGAAATAAGGAGCAAACATATGAATTGGGTAAAACCATAAATAGTATGAAAAACTTCTTCTTCCAAAAATCGTAAATCCTCTAAATCTTAAAAAGAAATTCATTAAAGAATTCTCATATAAACCTGCCCATAAAAACAGGACAGATATCAGTGCAAATAATTGCATTCCATATAAATAGGTTTCTGACTGAATTCCATTAAACGTCAGCATCATCCATATCATGATTAGAAAACTTACTAATCCGACGAATTGATTTAATACAATACTAATTTTTGAATCTGATAATCGAAGAGATAATTTCCCTTCAGTAAAATAACTAAGTACTCCCCCAAATAAAAATGCAAATATACGAGTACCAATTGCATAGTATAGATAAGAAGGATCCTGTTGAATCACATAAAGCAAGCTCATTGCGATAGCTGACAAGATACTTAATACCATTAATACAACACTTTCTTGCATTCGAAGTAAATTTAATCGATTAAAAATTTTACGAATAACCGTTGCCAGTAACAGTAACTGTAAATATAACGACACGTACCATAAATGAACAAACGGACTTGGATTAATCGATTGTATAAAATAAGATTGCTGATTAATAATTTGATAGTAGTTATTAAAAAATACTAATGATGAGAGTGACATCATCCTTATATTTTTCAATTGATCCGGCAATGCAATAAATAAAAATGCGACGACTCCTACAATCATAAACAACATAGGAAGCCATAAACGAGAAAGTTTTGAAGATAGTTTTAATTCAACAGGCTTTTTATGGAATAAGTGCTTATTGTCACGAAACGCTAAATAACCACCGATTACAAAAAAAGTATTAACCGCTAAAAAACCACCCGGTAAATAATTTTGAAAATAATAATATATGATAATAGCAAGAATCATAATCCCTTTTAACCCATCAATGGAGCCCACACGCTTATGTTTAGGATTTCCTTTGATTTCTTGCACCATTTTTTGTTGAGTCACGTAAATTTTTCCATCCTTTAATTCGTATTCCTCTCCATTATATTCGCTGAAAAATTTTCCGTCAAACCTCTTTTGAAATATTTTGAAGATTTTTAAAGAATAAGAAAAAAGCTAGAGATATTCCCTAGCTTCTTTTCATACATTAGATTTTTTTAACAAATTCTGATTTTAATTTCATCGCACCAAAACCATCAATTTTACAATCAATATTATGATCGCCTTCTACGATACGAATGTTTTTCACACGAGTTCCTTGTTTAATATCTTTTGGAGCACCTTTAACTTTTAAGTCTTTAATAACAGTTACAGTATCTCCATTTTCTAAACGGTTCCCATTTGCATCAATAGCAATTACTCCGCCTTCTTCAACTTCTTGTCCTGGTTCCCATTCATGAGCACACTCCGGACAAACTAATAATACACCATCTTCATATGTGTATTCTGAATTACATTTTGGGCAATTTGGTAATGACATAATCGTCTCCTTTTCTATCAATTGTTTTTATTTATTTTACCTTCTTTTTCGAATCATGTCTAATGGTTTCACTGGCTCAGTTACTTTCATCTTACAAATCATCATTGCATGAGGAGCTGCTTCGATTTCTTCACCCTTTTCATCCCATAAAGTTGTTAAGACTTCTTCATGATGACGCATACCTGGTCCATAAAACTCAATATGATCTCCTACTTTAAAGTTATTTCTTTGTTGAATGGTAGCAATTTGAGTTTCTGGATCATATTCCAATACTTGACCTACGAAGGCATATTGTGGAATTTGGCGACGAGCCCCAAATAATTGCTCTTCCTCTGTCGGAATTTGATAATAGAATCCTGTTGCTAATTCACGTTGAGCTGCTTTCCATAATTCATCAACCCATTCTTGTTTACACACATAATTATCTGGATCTTCACAATAACTATCTACTGCAGCACGGTATACATTAGCGACTGTCGAAACATAGTGAATAGATTTCATACGTCCTTCAATTTTTAAGCTGTCTACTCCAGCTTCGATTAAATCTGGTAAGTTGTGAATCATTGATAAGTCAACTGCACTCATAGAGAATTTCTCTTCGATACCTTCTTCTCCAGCTCCAACCATATTTTTCTCATTAGCAAATGGCATATCAAATAAACCATATTTCCAACGACAAGATTGTGCACATCCCCCTCGGTTCGCATCACGACGTACCATGTGGTTTGACAATACACAACGACCTGAATATGAAATACACATTGCACCATGAATGAATGCTTCAATTTCAACATCCACTTTTTCTTGCATTTCTTGAATTTCTGCCATCGAAACTTCACGAGCTAAAACAACACGTTCTAAGCCTTCATCTTTCCAGAAGTTTAAAGTTTCCCAGTTTGCTGCAGAAGCTTGTGTTGAAAGGTGAATTGGTAATCCTGGAGCTTCTGAAGCACAAATATCCATTAATGCCATATCACTAATAATCGCTGCATCAATTCCAAGGTCACGAACTGTACGGAAAAATTCTCCCGCACCTTTTTCATCTCCTTCGTGAGTTACCATGTTTGCTGCAATATATACTTTAGCATTATGGCTATGCGCAAATTCAACGGCTTCTTTCATTTCTTCGAAATCAAAGTTTCCTGCACGACTTCTTAGTCCGTAAGCTTCTCCTCCTAAAAAGACAGCATCTGCACCATATAAAATAGCTGTTTTTAATTTTTCAAGTGTTCCTGCTGGAGCAAGAACTTCTGGTTTTTTCAAAATTTTTCTTCCCATTCGTCTCTCTCCTATTTCACATCTTCTGGATTTAAAATATAAAATCCTGCATCTAAACCACGTTGTTGTGGATGAAGTTCTCTCACTTGTAATTCTAAGCTTGCACTTTTTTCTACAGTCCAAGTACCAGCTTCAATTTCTTTACGAGCATTATCAAACAATTGAACTACTTTAACAAAGTTCTCACCAGGTGTTAATACTCCATCAAATTTCCATTGAGGAACACCCATTTGAGTTAATTCTAACAAATAAGGCGCAAGGGATACGTCATTATTTGCAAAAATATGTGTTCCATTAATATCTTGATAAATGGAATAATGAGAATCTTCATCTGCTGGTTCACTGACGAATAACCCACGTTTTTTCTCAACACTTTCTTTTTTCTCAATATAGTTAAAATAATTTTGTAATAAAGGTCGTTTAGAATGATGGATACATGTTGCTCCATATACTAACACTTCAATTGGAACTTCCACTTGACTTGCTAAAATTTCCATTTCTGCTCTTGGGATTTCTCTAGCAATCACTGCTCCAATCGCTCCACGCTTAGCCCAGAAATTAACTTGACGACTACTTGTAACTAATACCGCCGCATCGTAGTAATAAGGAATAGAGTATTCTGGATTTTTCATAATTTGAACAACCCCAGGATCCCCTACTGTAATCATATCTACATTGATTGATTTTAAAAATTGTAAATACTCCGGAACTTTTGCAATTCCTTCATTATGAAAAATTGCATTAACCGCTACATTTACTTTTTTGCCATAGCGATGTGCTAATTCTGTTAATTCTTTTTGTTCATCACGTGAAAACGACATTGGTAATCTTAAACCAAATAGGTCTTCACCGAAGCACAATACATCTACTCCCGCTTCTAGTAGTGCTTGCGCTTGTTGGATCGATTCAACTGTTGCAATCAGTTCTATCATTCCAAACTCCTCCTATTCATTCATTATAATTTCACTGCTATAGAGTAGCATAAATTTTAAATAATCTCTACCCAAAATCTGAAATCTATACTGAGAACTGTTTTCAATTAGATTTTTTATTTCATTAAAAAAATCCTCCCAAAAGGGAGGATTGAAAATCAATTTAATAAAAATTATTTTTCGATTGAAGCTACGATTCCAGCACCTACAGTACGTCCACCTTCACGGATAGAGAACTTAGTACCTTCTTCGATCGCAACTGGGTGAATTAATTCAACTTCCATAGTTACGTTGTCACCAGGCATTACCATTTCAGTACCTTCTGGTAATACACAAACACCAGTGATGTCTGTTGTACGGAAGTAGAATTGAGGACGGTAGTTAG
>CAURER010000066.1:0-5146 GCA_963523795.1 uncultured Granulicatella sp. | reverse complement strand
GTGTGTTTTCTCCTGCTCCTTCGTACGTTACCGTTTGTTTTGTTGCTTTTGTGATATCTCCTTGCTTCGCTACTAATACGATTCTTGTGTCTTCTCCTGGTTTTGGTGGAGTGACTACTTTTCCTTCTGGGTTGAATCCTGGTACGTCTTGGTTTGGTTTGATTTCATATCCGTCTGGAATTTCTGGAATTGGTGTTTCTCCTCCAACAGTTGGATTATTTGGATTGTTTTTATAAGTAGGTTTTGGTGTGTTTGGTATTTCATTTCCACCTTCGTCCACTAAGATTACTTTTCCTAATGGTTTATACACTACTTTATCACTTGCTTCTGGATTTGTTGGGGTTACCACTTGTCCGCCTGCTTGTGCTTTGTCCGCATAGTATCCTTCTACTTTTGGTGTTGTTACGACTCCATAAGTATGTGTCTCTTCATTCCATGTTGTTACGTTTGTAACTTTGTTTGTTTTTCCAGTGAATGTGTAATTTGTTTGTTCGTTAGGCGCTGGTGTGTTTTCTCCTGCTCCTTCGTACGTTACCGTTTGTTTTGTTGCTTTTGTGATTTCATCATATAGTAAATCATACACATAAGTTACAGTAACCTCAGGGCTATCAATTGTTCCTGTTGGTTTTGGTGAGGAATCCTTCACTTTTACAAAGTAATACTCTTTTCCATCTTTTCCAATTAGAGTATCAGGTTTATATTCTTTAGTATCCACATCATACCCTTTTTTATAGGCACGACTTTCAATAGCAGTTACAGTATCTTTAATTGAAACATTATCTTTATTTTCATATGCTACCTTAACGGCACCTTTTTTAACATCTTCAATTTTAATTGAAATTCGAGCTGGATTTGTTTCATTAAATGTATCTTGTCCATCTGTACGTGTTGCTGAACTAAGAACGGCAACTTGATTATTTGTGGCAGTACTACTTGCTTTTGCTGGAATATAGAACGCTGCAGTTGATCCCGCTTTTAAAGAAACATCCTGATTAGAAACAAATTTTACTGCTGTTACTGTTGACCAATCTGTAATTTGATTAGCCGTTAATGTAATCGTCTTTTCTACCTCAACTGCTGTTCCAGATACTGGTGTAGTTGAATAATAGGCAGTCCAACCTTCTGGAGTTGTCGCTGCTGCAGTCATATGAACATCAAATTGTGAACCACGATCTTTTGAGTTTAATACAATATTTTTATCAGATACTCGTGGTAATGTTGAAATAACTACATTGTTTCTAGTAGCAGCATTTGAACTGTTTGTTAATGACAAACGATACTTCACTTCATCATTTGGAGCTAAGTTATAGGCTCCTGTTGAATAAGTACTTGAATCTGTCGGTTGATCCGTCACTTGTGTCATTAATCGAGTTGCTGAGTTATTAATTACTGGTAATTCATACGTAAAAGTACTCGTGTTCGTGATTGTTGCATTTGTACCATCATAATCATTATTTGGATTAATTCCAACTACTCTTTCATCTTCATTCCAAACTAACGTATATTTAACTGGATATTTTCCTGATTCCACCCAATTATCTACTTTGAACTGTAAATTTGGTGATAATGGATTCTCTGAATTCTGATTCTTTGGTGTAACTTCTAAAACTGTTTTTCCTGAATTATTATAATTTTCAATAGTTTTTACAGAATCGTCATTTCCTGCGTAACTAAATCCATCTGGTAATTCTACAAGTAACTTCGCATTTTTAGCACTAATATCTTGTAAATCAACAAACGTTTTACGATCCCAGGTTTGTTTATTATAAATACGATTTCCTAATCCATTAGGTGAATACTCATAGACTTCATATTGACTACTAAGTTCTTGAGTTAAGTTCCCCGCTAAAGTAGTAGTAATAGGGTTTGTTGTAGGGACTAGCTTAATCGCATCTCGTGAATTTGCAAAGGTTGTTTTTGATACAGCAACCTTTGGTTCTTCGTATCCATGTGTATACACAGATGCTGTAACGATACTTTCAACTTTATTTCCTTCCTTAGCTAATTCTTTTGCGGCTTCTAATCCTTTTAAATCTTGACTTAAAAATAAACCGACAGCTTGTAATCCAGCAGTTTCTAATGGCATATTTCCTTTTGGTTTTAACTTCACTGTTGTAATACCATCAGGCAAGGCTACTTTATCTGCAACATCTCCTTTACGAAGTGATACCTCTCCAATTTTTGATTCTGTTCCATTCGTTACAGAGTATACTTCAAAAGTCAATGTAGAATTTAATCCTAAACTTTCTGGATTATCTTCATAACTAACAAAGGTAGATTTCCCTTTATCTGTCGGAGTCCAAATCGCATAAAATTCAATCGCTCGATTTTGATCAATATTACTATCAATCGAAATTTCAACTTCTTTTACACTTGCAGGACCGTGTGAATCACCATAATTTCCTGATAAATTAATTCTTCGGGTATCTTCTGTTTTTGTATTAATATAAGGCATTGCAATATTAACAACACGAGAATTATTCTTCTCCATCGTATCATTAAAAATTGCTACTTGAACATCACTCTTCGTAGGTACTGTGCTACCACCCGTTCCACTGTTATTTTCACCAGAACCACCAATAGATTCTTTAGGATTTACAGCACGAACTGTTACTGTAACATCGTCTGAAGTTGTATTCGTAAATCCAGATTTATCCGTATAAGTTGCATTATCTTTAAATGTTAACTTTTTACCTGTTAAAAATTCTGCTGGTGTTCCACCATTACTTACATTTAAATACAACAGTTCATCTTGTGTATTTTCACCACTAGCAAACATCGTTGTTGAAGAAGGTACTACTCTTGTATATTTTGCAACACCATTTTCTAATCTCCATCCCGCATCTAGGGAAGTTTGCGCAATAGTAACACCTGCCGGCAATTCAACAGCATGATCAATTTTTGTAATTGCAGCTGCCTCTTTATTAGTAGATTTTAAATTTAATTGTAAATCTTTACTCTTAGAAACATCAATTTCTGTTTCTTGTTGATTTGTTTCTAATAACGTTTGTCTACGAATTCCATTTCTAGTATCAACTGAAACATATGGCGTACCAGTTGTATTCGTGTTAGAAAAATCTGTAGATTTGATTAAAGTATTATTTTTATCAAACAATTCAGCCTTTATAGTTGTATTTGAATCTTTACCTGTTTCAAATTTTTTCAATTTATAACTAACGTTAATATTAGCATATGCTCCACCTGATAATTCTCCAGTATATAATTTATACTGATTATTATTAACTTTTTCAGATCTTAAACTTGATCCAATTTCAAAAGTATCTAATGGTTCATTATCAGAGGCAGTAATTAAAATATATCCTCCTTCTTCAATTTTTGTTGGTGCCGAAACATCTAAATTATAAGAACCTAAGATTTGGTCACCAACTGCATATTGTGTTTTTCCGTCATTTAATCGTCCAGATATCTTAGCACCACTATAATCTGTAGTTTCCCCGTCAGATAATTCACGTTTGCTACGTTTGCTACGTTTAGGAGCTACTTCCTCTTTCTTTTTATTTGATTCAGTAACTGTACTTTCTTCAGAAGATACTTTTTTAGTTTCTTCTTTTTTCTCAGCTTTTTCTTCTGCTTTAGTTTCTTTTTCTGTTAATTTATCTGTTTTAGATTGTTCTTCAGTGTTTGTCTTCACTACAGCATCTGAAGCAGCTGGTTTGCTCTCTTCTTTTGCTATTTCTGCTGTCGATGTAATTGCAGGAGTCTCAGAAGCAGCCGCTTGTTTCGCAATTTCTTCAGCGCTCAAAGTAGGTTTTTCAAGCACAGCCGCTTCAGTTGTACTTGCTGTTGGAGGCAAGATTACATTTTTCAAGCCATCTGTCGCGCTATTGGTTCCTTCATTCACACCTTGACCAGTGCTTGTCTGTGCAGTATTTGCAGAAACAGCATCATCCGCCTTGGCTGATACCTGAGGTGAACCCAAAATCAAAGCAGTTCCAAGAAGGACACTAGCTGCTCCAAAATGGTATTTACGGATTGAAAAACGCTGGCTCAAGCCATACCAATCAAAAGATTTTCTGTTCACTTGTCTTTTTGCTTTATACATAGTTATCGCTTTCTTTTTTTATTTTTGTAATTAATTGAATACAATTATACAGTATACATTATACTTCTCTCCCCCGTAAAAGTCAATGAAATCAGCTTCTATTACTCATTTTTTTTAAGCTTATTTTAATAAAAAGATTCGTTTTGTTTATATTATAATATTAATAATATTAATAATAAATCGTTTTAGCGTTTATATTTCTTTTTCCCTATTTTTTTGATATAATAATTTTAACTATAATTTTATATGGAGGTTCTATGCGTTTTAATCAATATAGTTATATAGCCCTATCTAGAGACGAAATTTATCAGGAATTTCAGTCATACGGCTTCCCTTTCCATATTAACTTATCCGAAAAGGAACTATTAGAGTATTTTCTACGACATATTTTTTTCACCTATCAACATACAGATTATCCCCTAGCAAATTTAGCTGCCGATAAAGAGACAGACCTCCTAACCTTCTTTCAATCAAGGCGAGAACTAACCGAGGATATTTTCTACACTATTGCTTTTCAAGTGCTAGGTTTTAGCTATCTTGTTGATTTTGAGGATAGCCAAACCTTCCGTAAAGAAACTGGTTTTCCCATCGTATATGGTGACTTGATTGAAAATCTCTATCAGTTACTCAATACTCGAACCAAAAAAGGAAATCTCCTGATTGATCAACTGGTAAGTGACGGTCTTATCCCTGAAGATAATACCTACCACTACTTTAACGGCAAGAGTTTAGCAACTTTTTCCAGTCATGATGCCATTCGAGAAGTGGTCTACGTTGAGTCTCGTGTGGATACTGACCAAAAGAATCTACCTGACTTAGTCAAGGTCAGCATTATTCGTCCTCGTTTTGATGGACAAATCCCTGCTATCATGACAGCCAGTCCCTATCATCAGGGAACAAATGATAAAGCTAGTGACAAGGCTCTCTACAAGATGGAGGGTGAGCTTGAAGTGAAACCTGCTCACAAGATTGAGCTAGAAGAACCAAAACTATCTGTAGTTGAATCACATAGTCAATCTGAGCTAGTATCAGAAGCTGAGGAAAAGCTGACGCACATCAACGCTAGCTATACACTCAACGACT
>CAURER010000065.1:0-5786 GCA_963523795.1 uncultured Granulicatella sp. | reverse complement strand
TGCTGTTCCTTGTATAGAACAAATATTTCTTATTTTCATACTTTCTACCCCCAATTCCAATAAGATAAGTTAATTCTATCGTTAAAAAATGCCAACTAACACAAATTTAGTTAGTAAAATCTTTAGAAATATTAATAAAGCAATTGTGACACCGATGTCATTTCTTTCATCATATACCTTCAAAGTATAATTGTCTAGAAAAATATAATAGAATATATCAAAAATATAAACGCATCATTCATGCTTAGTTTATCGACAAAAAAAGCAGGCAATTCCAATTGCCCACTTTTAATCGATTATTGTAAAGTTGCTAAATGCTCTTTCAAACGTTGAATCACTTTTTGTTCATAATCTGTACGAACTTTTTGAGAAATTTCTGCTTTTGAAAATGGTAAAGTACCTTCTTTTTCTAAATAAGAATCTTCTATTTGAATAAAGTGACCTGATGCTCCTAATCCTACTCCAAAGTATGCATCTTTATACTCTTTTCCAAAATTCACTCCTGCAACACTTTGAGCATGGTCATATTCGATTCCATTGAATAAGAATAATAAGATAGCTTCTCTTAATTCAGCACGAATAGTAAAGTAATCCTGATTTTGGAAATCAGTACTAATCGCATTTTCAAAATATTGTGTTCCATTTTCTTTTGATTGATCTTTAGAAGTTAATATACCATATTGTTCCACTACTTTATTAATGGCATATGCATCATGTCCTTTACCATCAGCAATAAATCGCCCATCATTAATATATTCTCTCGCAATTTTCTCAGCAATTGTAACCATTGTATCTGTTACTTTTACAGGAGATAATTTCATTTGTTGACGAACAGAATTAATAAGAGATGCTGCATATAAACTTAAAGATTGTTTCATATCTTCCGGCATTGTACGAAGGTTATATTTTGCTAATAATGTATTAGAGATAGTCCCTATTTCTTTTTGATTTGCTTTTATTAATTCTTTACTTAGTACATTTAAAGCTGAAATATTTTCTTGATTTTTTCCTTGATCAGTTGCACCGTATTGATATAAACGTTTTGCAAAACCATCATTTATAACAATTGAATCTTCGGATTCTAACCATTGAATCGCTTTTTCTAATGATTTTTTCTCATATTCTTTTCTTTGAGATTGTACACTATTATCTAACGCTCTTCTTAAATGAGCTTCTTCTGATTCACGCATTTTACCATTTGATTCTAAATAATATCCATCTACTTCTTCATCATGAGCATAAGCACCATCAGCTTTCAAATAATACCAAGCTTGATAGGTTTGATCAAAAATCCACTCTAAAGCAGCCATTTTACCATTTGATTTTAGGTAATAAGACCCTTCCCACTCATTACGAGCATAGGATCCATCTGCCTTTAAATAGTACCAAGCATTTTCCAAAGTATTTTGCACCCATTCTGAAGTAGCCATTTTCCCATCTGATTTTAAATAATACTCTTTTTGCCATTCAGAACGAGCATAGATACCATTTCCTTTTAAATAATACCAAGCTTTATAAAAATCATCATAAACCCATTCCGCAATAGCCATTTTACCATTTGAATTTAAGTAAAAATCACCTTGCCAAGTTGAATAGGCATATGTTCCATCCGCCTTTAAATAATACCATCCTTGATAATCAGGATCATAAATCCATTCTTTTTCAGCCATTTTTCCATCGGCTTTTAAATAATAGTTCCCTTGCCATTGTTTCGTCACAGGTTTTTGATTTTGATAATAATACCAGAATCCATTTTCTTTCAACCATCCTTGTTTTGAAGATTCTTCTGCATGTACAGCAGATAAACTTGTTAATGCAACTGTTGCTAATAATGAAATCATCATTTTTTTATTCATAAGGAGCCTCCTTTTTTCATACTGTTATTGTAACGAAACTTTTATAAAAATCAACTAATAGCCTATAAAGAGAAACTCCACTATCAGGCACAACTCTGATAGTGGAGAAAAAGGGAAAACACACCAAAATGATGGCAACAATTTGGTGTTTTACTTCAATCGAAAGCACATGTTTCCTGCTGACAGAAACTACACGTTAAAACTATATAAAAATCCCCTTTCGTATATTACAAAAGGGGGATTCATCGCATCATAAAAGATAGGAATCAACTACTAATTTTAATCATAGTAATTCATTCTTTTCTATTCTTGATCGTCATTTTCCTTCGCTGGCATTATCCAGAACAGGTTCAATGGGTATGATCTCAGCCTTTCGGCACCCCAAATGCTTCTCTATTGAATTGAGTTCAGTATAGCATGTTTCCTCTAAGAAGAAAAGGTTTCTAGACTACTTTTATTAACGAATATGATGATCATAAGCAAAAATTACTAATTGCGTACGATCACGTAAAGCTAATTTTGATAAAATTGTACTAATATTATTTTTCACGGTTCCTTCAGATAAAAATAATGCTTCTGAAATTTCTTTATTATTTAACCCTTGAGATACAAGTCGAATAAGTTCAATTTCTCTTTCAGTTAATCCTAATGAAGAAATATCCGTTTTATTTTCTGTAGAAGCAGCCGGTGATTTTGGTTGCATCACTAATTTTTCTGAAACTGTTGCATCCATAACAACTTTTCCAGATAAAGCTACTTTAATCCCATCATAAATTGCTTCATAACTACTATCTTTTAATAAATAACCTGAAGCTCCATATTGCATCGCTTCGACAATATACTCTGTATCTTGGAAGGTTGTTACCATTACAATTTTCACTTCTGGATAAGCTTCTTTGATGAGTTTAGTTCCTTCAATTCCCGTACTATCTGGCATACGAATATCCATTAATACAACATCTGGAACCTCGATTTGACAACATTCGAATGCTTCTCTTCCATTTCCAGCTTGATGAATCACTTCAATATCTGGATAAGTTTCTAACATAATTTTCAAACCTGAACGAATTAATTGCTCATCATCCACTAACATTACTTTAATTTTTTCAGACATTGGATTCTCCTTTCAATTTCATTTGTACTGTAAATCCTTGTTCAGAATTTTTGATTTCTAATTGCGCCTGTTGTTCATGCAGTCGCTCTTCTAAAGCTTTTAGTCCACCTTCTAGTGAAATAGCTGAAGCCCCCACTCCATTATCCATAATCGTTACAATAAGTTCATTTGCCGAATACATCATTAATAACGTAATTTTAGTTGCTTTTCCATGACGAATCGCATTTGTCGTTGCTTCTTGTACTCCTCTAAAAATCGTCAACTCTTGCTCTTTAGTAAGTTGAAAGGTTGGTTTATTTTGTCGAAATACAAACTCCACTCCACTATGTTGTTTCGTTTCATAAATAAATTCTTCTAAAGCTACAGTTAATTGTTGTTTCGTTAGATGTTCTGGTTTTAAATCATGAACAACACTTCGTACTTCTTGTAACCCTTTGACCGCAAATTCTCTTAACTGTGCACTCATTTGAGAAACTTGAGGACTATTTTCTTCACTTAATTTGCTAATGGCTCCTAATTGAATAATAATCGTTGAAAGACTATGCCCAACTGAATCATGAATTTCTCTTGAAATACGATTTCTCTCTTGTAAAGTATATAATTCCTTCATCGTTCCCATTGTATATTGGGCTTGTTGCAGTTCCTTTTTCTGCTCAAACAATTGATTTTCTTGTTCTTTTAATAAATTTTCTTGATCATTTAATTTTAAAACAAGATGTGCACCATAATAAAATAATACATTTCCAAAAATCATTACTGGAATTGACCACCATTGTTGTTGCTTTATCCCTAATACAATAACTACTAGACTAATCATCACTTGAAGAATCATTGCATGTAAAGATGAAAATCGAAAACTAATTTCAAAACATAATAATAGTAATAAACTTATCGAAAGATGAGCCGTAACATAGCAAAATGCTAAAATTAAAGTCCCTTGAACTAAAATTACCCAAGGATATTGAAGCGAATAATAATCCAATTGAGCTACAATTATCGTTCCTAAAAAAATTAATAAATGATAAGGATTAAAAGGTTGATAAAAAGCCCATTCAGCTAAAGCGGTTATGAATAAACCATAACGAATAATAAATTTTAATTGATTTTCTTGAATTATTTTCATGATAGGAAACCTCTAGCTACTAAAAAAATCATCGCAACACTATTACTAACAAAATGCATTAACATAGATGCTGCAACATTATCTTCATAATAACGATATATTCCAACCAAAGGAATTGTTAAAGGAACATACATTAAAGCTGCACTCCAATCAATTCCACCGCTATTAGAAATCGAGTGAAGTAACACAAAAAAGAATATAGAAACTCCCGTTAAGATCCAAGGATTTACTTTATCTTTGAAAGCTCCAATGATCGCTTCTCTAAATACTAATTCTTCCACAATCGGTGCAACCACACATGTTAAGATTAACATCAATACAATAGAAGTTGAATTTAATAACGATTCAATATTCGCTTGATTATCTGTTTGCTGTAATGGAACTACAAGCGCTAAAAGCATAGTTAGGACTACTCGAACTACATATCCAATCGCAATATCTCGAACAAATCTGCGTTTTACTAAACTTTCGAATCCTCTTTGAATCACTTCTCGATAAGACCAAACAGCATACATCGCTGTTATTAATTGAACTAAAATATACACTTTTCTATCGACATGTAATGTACCATCTTCAGCTTGCGTTAGAAAAAATCGAGGAACAATCATTAAATTAGAAAAATAAACAAACCATAACAATACTGCCTTTTTCTTCATTCTTTACCTCCATTAATGGAAATCTTTATGTTCTAGACTATAAATTTTTTGAACTTCACCATCGTGCCAAACAACTCCATGTAAAGCTCCACCAAATACAGCGCCGCCATCCATTCCAATTTTCCCATCATGTTGCCATAACTTCATATAGTTTCCATCTTCATTTAAACCCTTTAATGGAGTATGACCAAAAATAATCGTTTTTCCTGTTGTATTTTTACCTGTATGAAATGGCTCACGAATCCAATAAAAATCTTTTGGAACCGTATCTAACCAATGATCTAATCTTAAATCAACTCCAGCATGAACAAATAAAACATCTCCTTCATCAATATATAAAGGACGTTCTCTTAAAAAAGCAATTAACTCAGAATACTGTTCTTTTACCAATTCGCAATCTTTTAAAGAATCGATTTCTGTATCTACTGGTCGATTCAACAAATGATTAATCGTTGTATTCCCATTATTTCTCATATAGTGATCAAAACGCTCTTCAGGATTATCAAGCCAAGCTAAAAACATGACTTCATGATTTCCCATCACATACCAAGCATTTTTCTCTTGAACATATTTCATAGCTGTTAAAACACTTTTTTTATTATTAGGACCTCTATCAATTAAATCTCCAAGGAAAACTAATTGTTGACTACTTTCATCCCAATTTTTCAACATTTCATCGAGCATTTGGTCTTCTCCATGAACATCTCCAATAATAAAATATGTTTTTTTCATATATTTCTACAACTCCTCTTTAAACATACGATGATTATACCATACTATAAACTTTCAAAAAAGCTTACAAATTGATGTTCATTAGTATATCTGTATAACAAAAAAGACTGGTATTCACCAGTCTCACTTCATTTTTATATTAATAAAAGCTACTTGCCGGGATTGAACCGGCGACCTCCACCTTACCAAGGTGACGCTCTGCCGACTGAGCTAAAGCAGCAAGCTACTGAATTTTGGGTAAAAAAAAAAGAACTCCGCAAGTAGGACTCGAACCTACGACATCATGATTAACAGTCATGCGCTAC
>CAURER010000064.1:0-6049 GCA_963523795.1 uncultured Granulicatella sp. | reverse complement strand
TTCCAGATGGAACTTATATTTATGGACATGATGGAATAGAAGAATTATACGGAGAAGCTTATCTATTAAAAAATAAAAGCTTCAAAAAAATTAATACAAATGATCAGATTATTTCTCTTTAATTTGACAGTAACATTTTAAGACGACTTCTGTCGTCTTTTTTTACAAAAAAACACCCCATCGAAAATCGATGGAGTGAGACTTGTTGAATCTTTTGATTAACGACGTAAACCTAAACGGTTGATTAACTCACGGTAACGTTGGATATCTTTGTTACGTAAGTAAGCTAATAAGTTACGACGGTGACCAACTTTTTTCAATAAACCACGGTTTGAGTGGTAGTCTTTTTTGTGTACACGAATATGATCGTTTAAGTGATTGATTTCGTAAGTAAGTACAGCAATTTGTACTTCTGGTGAACCAGTATCTCCTTCTTTAATCGCGTACTCTTTGATGATTGCGTTTTTTTGTTCTTTAGAAATAGCCATTTCTAAACACCTCTTTCTTATAATATTCCTTCTACTGAGTAAAACGTTGGTGAATCGCAAAACTCGGTACAAGGTATGTGTTAAAACACACTACTAGATTAACGTAACTCTATCAAAAAATCAAGTAATTTGATAGGTTTATTATTGAACTTCTTTATGTGATTTTCTATCGAAGTATACATGATTTGGTAACATTGCTTGTCCACCCATTAATTCTTCAATTGAACCAATCGCATATCCTTCCTGTTGTAAGAAGTCTAATAATCGAGGTAAAGCTTCAACTGTTTCTGGATGAATATCGTGCATTAAAATAATCGAACCATTATAAGTTCCTTCTCTTACTTCTTGAAGAATACTATTCACATTACGACTCTTCCAATCCAATGTATCAACAGACCAATTTAAAATTGCAATGCCTGCTTGCTCTGCAACCATACGGTCAAATCCACCATATGGAGGTCTTAAAGTTGTTGGACGAATTCCTCCAGTAGCATCCCCAATTAATTTTTGAGTATCAGCTACTTGTTTATGAACTCCTTCAGGAGTTAACGTAGTCAACAAAGGATGACTGTATGAGTGATTTCCTACTTGGTGTCCTTGTTCAACAATTTGTTTAATAATATCTTCATTACCTGGAACATGTTTTCCCATAATATAGAATGTTGCATGAACTCCATATCGTTTTAAAATATCTAAAACTTTCGGAGTCAACTCACTACTTGGACCATCATCAAAACTAATTGCCACACGTTTTTCATTTAAACGTTCCTCTAATTGATTTTTCCAATTTTGGTAAGCTTCTTGTTGCGATTCAGGAATTCGATCACTCTTTAAAATTGGAAATAGTTCTTGGAACGCAAATGAAATTTGGCGTAACATTTCTCCGTTGCTAGTTTGGATAGGTTCTTTCAAGTTAAATCTAAATCCATTTTGAATAATAGAAGCATCTAAATTCTTCCAATTTTCATATGCAAATTCTTTTAACAACTGTTCTGTTTGTTCCTCTGACAATGATTGTTCCTTAGCAACATTCATTGCTTTTTTTACGAAATGATTCGTAACTTCTAAATCGTTAACAAATAACTCTCCAATAACAGCAGTACCAGATTTTTCTTTTCCTTCTAATTGGTGATTTAATTCATCATAAGCTACTTGTTCCAATCCTTTTTTAGTTTCTTGATAAACAGATTGATAATAATATACATCTTTAACACCTGTTAAGACATGAGATTGATACACTTTTAAATATACCCATGTACGTTTTGATTCATTTTTATATTGTTCTTTAACTTTTTCTAATAATGTATCTAATTCTTTTTGAATAGGCTCTACAACTTGTTGATTAACAGTAGGATAAGATACAGTAAATACAGTATTTCCAATTGTCTGAGTTTGAACCTCTACAGCTTCATTATATTGCTTAGCATCATCTTCTTCTGCCTTCTTCATAATGGCTTCATTTCTACGAATAAAATGATTTTTTGCTAAACTACTTACAACAAACCACTCAATTAATACTAAAAATAATATCATGATGGCTACTGCAATCATTTGAGGTAGTTCAAATTTTTTGATTCCTTTCACTTCTTTCTTCATATAACCTCTTCCTAATCTCTACATTTTATCTTGACATTTTGGACAAATTCCAAATACTTCCATTCGATGCCCTTGGACTTTGTATCCTGTTAATTCTTCCGCAACAGATTCTACATCCTCTAATAATGGATAAAATAAATCTTCCACACGTCCGCATACTTGGCATACAACATGATAATGTTTTCCAATATTAAAATCATATCTACTAGCATCATCTCTATACGTTAATTCTAGTAAATATCCTTCATCTGTTAATTTATTTAAATTATTATAAACGGTTGCCATACTTATATTTGGATCTTTTGCAACAATGGCAGTATAAATATCTTCGGCAGTTGGATGATGTGCCTCTGCTAAATAATCTAAAATGGCTATTCTTTGAGTTGTCATTCTAACGCCATCTTCTCTTAACTTTTCTTTTAATTGTTTCAGTTCTTTCTCGTGCATAGAAACCCTTCTTTATTCTTTAATGTTCGGATAAATTCTTCTATGATAACATCGTTTTGTAATATTGTAACATATTTGTAATATTTTTACTAGAGCCAATCTAACCTCAATCTTCTAATTTTCATAGTCCCTTTTATTATACTAACAACGTATGAAACAAGCAAATGACACTATCAAAAACTAAATAAAAAATGGATAAGAATCTTAAATAATTTTTCAGATTCATTTATCCATTTTAATGAAATATCTTACTGTAGCAAACGATTATATCCCATCGCTTCTCTAAGTGGTGCTGCATCAATCCCTAAAGCTTCAACAATTGTATAAGAAAATTCAAAAGCTGCTGCAGGACCTGATCCCGTAATCACTCGTTCATCTTGATGCACAAAATCCCCTATATAATGTCCTTCTTGAATTTGTTCTTCAAAACCTGGATAACAAGTGTAAGTACGGTCTTTTAATGCACCTGAATTTTCAATCGCAATCGGTGCTGCACAATTAGCTGCAACCAATTTACCAGCATCATAATGAAGTTTGACAAAATCTTGTACTTCTTGATGCTCTTTTAACAATTTTGCTCCTGGCATACCACCAGGCAAAATAACAATATCATATAGTTCATTTTTCACTGATGATAATTCTTTATCTGTAGAAATTGTTATATCATGAGATCCAGTTGCTTTAGTAGCTAATACTCCAACGATATCTACTACTACTCCTGCACGACGTAAAATATCCATTGGTACAATAGCCTCAATTTCTTCAAATCCTGTTATTAATACAATTGCTGCTCTTTTCATTTGAATTCCTCCTTGCTATTTTTCCTTTCTATTTTACCGATTTTTACATTTATTTTCAACCGTGATAGCGTTTCAGTTATCCATTGACATTTCTTTTTTTTATCAGTATAGTGAATTCAATGAAATGTAAAAAATAATTCCTAGGAGGAAGAAAATGACTTGGAAAATTATTACAGATTCTGGTTGTGATATTAAACACTTAGAATCTTTACCTGAGCATTGTACGTATGTAAATGTTCCTTTAACCATTCATGTAGGTGAGGAAGAATTTATTGATAATGAAGCATTAGAAATTGATCAAATGATGGTAAAAATGTATGCCTATGATGGAAAAACTTCTTCATCTTGTCCAAGCCCCGAGAGCTATTTACAATCATTTGAAGGTGCCGATAACATTATTGTCGTAACGATTACTGGAGCTTTATCTGGAAGTCATAATAGTGCACAATTAGCAAAAAAAATGTATTTAGAAGAACATCCTGAAGCAAACATTGAAATTATCGATAGCTTATCTGCTAGTGGAGAAATGGTATTAATCACACAAGCCATTGCAAACTTCATCAAGGAAGACCCTTCATTTGAAGTAGTTGTTGAAAAAGCTCGTAACTATCATTCAAAAACAAAACTATTATTTGCTCTAGCAAGTGTGGATAATTTAGTGAAAAACGGTCGTCTTAGCAAATTAGTTGGACGTGTCGTTGGATTACTAAATATTCGTATGGTTGGACAAGCTAGCACAGAAGGAACTCTAGAGTTACTTCATAAATCACGTGGACAAAAACGTGCAGTTTCAGCCATTTGGGATGAAATGAAAAAAAATAATTACCAAGGTGGACGTGTGGCAATTAGTCATTGTGACAACCCTGAAATTTGCGCCATGATTACGACAGCGATTCACTCTGAATTCCCTAATGCAGATGTTCAAGCTTATCCTACTAGTGGATTATGTAGCTACTATGCTGAACAAGGCGGGATTTTAATGGGATATGAAACTCATTAATCAACACTAAAACAAACGACTCCTATCTAACGATAAGAGTCGTTTTTATTATGCTAATTCACTTTTTAAATACGCATCTACTAATGCTTCAGTTGCTTGGATTGATTTTATGTGCGTTCTCTCATAGGAATGACTTGATTCAATTCCTGCTCCTAGTAAAGCATGTTTGACATCTGCTCCTGCACGCATAGCTGCTGAAGCATCACTTCCATAAAATGGATAAATATCTAATCGATAGTCAATTTCTTTTTCTTTTGCTAATGCTACTAAATGTTGGCGTAGCGTATAATTATAAGGACCAGAACCATCTTTTACACAAATAGAAACAGTATATTCATCTGTTTGTTGGTCATCTCCCATCGCACCCATATCGACTGCTAAAAATTCCATAGCATTTTCAGGAATGCTACTATTCGCCCCTGTTCCAGTTTCTTCGATACAACTAAACATAAAATGTAGTGTTAGCAAACTTCTATATTATAGAACGAAAGTGATAGAATTGTTGTTTAAAATTAAACTTTAGAATTAAAATATTTTATAGTTCAGAAATACACAAGAAATTTTTTTGCTGATTTTGATCTGTCACACAATATTTTTTATCATCTGACCAGCTTTTATTTATGACTACTTTACTAATAATCTTCATCAATCACTCCTCGATTAACTTTACAACATTATTATATTGTTAACTAATAAAAAGTAATTCGTAGTCCGTCCATTCTTCCACACTTCCTAAAGATACATAAATTTTTACAACATTCTGAAATTATAAATTCTTCTTAAAATGAATAATTCTATTTGCCTCCTGAAATCCAATATTGAGATGAAATCTTATAGAATCGGTATTCGTTAAAGTACAGTCACTTGCAAATTCCTTACATCCTTTATTTTTCGCCCATTCCTCACATTTTGTACAGAGATTTTTAGCAATATCCTTTAAACGATATTCCTCGTCGACAATAATCCCTTCTAAGAATCCAACAGGACTATATTTACAACCTTCAACATAATCAAATCTGAGTGAACATAGTGCTAGACCTACAATTGTGTCACCTTCAACTTCAGTAAAGATTGCAGTATTTTTGCCATTCGTATATTTTTTTACTTCATCAATAGCTTCTTTATCAGACAATCGGGGCCATAATTGTTTCATTAGTTTAGCCGTTTTTAAATAATCATTTGTTATTCCATCCATATTGATGTTCCTCCTCAAATTACAAGCAAATGTTTTGAATCATGCTGTTACTTTGTTGCTCATTGATTGATACCAATACCATCTCCTTCTACTTTGCGACTGTCTCAGCTTGGAAGAGCAGAGCCACACACTCAGCGGTTCGAACTTACCGTATCATCTCGTCGGTATTTCTCCTTATTCTACGAGTCCTATCCCATTGGCGGAGCATCTACTTCTACTTCGCTAATGCCTCAGCTCGTACAAGCAGTGATACCACCTCAACATGAAACAAGTGAACACTACGTATGCCAAGTAGTCTTGTCTGTAAGTAGAAACAGGTCTATAAGCTTTTTATCAATGGCATAAGGTTATCGTACATAAGAGTCGTTTTTATTATACTAATTCACTTTTTAAATAAGCATCTACTAAAGCTTCGGTTGCCTAAATTGATTTTATATGTGTTCTTTCATAGGAATGACTTGATTCAATTCTCCTTTGTTCTATTTAAATTTTGTGTGATACATTCACAGCAACATTCATCAAT
>CAURER010000063.1:0-6179 GCA_963523795.1 uncultured Granulicatella sp. | reverse complement strand
CCCAAAATAAATATTTCTAATCCTTTTTTCCACCGATGAGAAATCGGTGGTTTTTTATTTATAACAACTTGTGAATTAATTAACAAATTATGTAAAAAAGCTGTGGAAAACATTTCCACAGCCTTTACTCATTCAAAATTTATCCTCATCAGTGAAAAACTTAAAATTATTGAGCAACAATATTCACAGTCATTGTCGCTTGAACATCATGATGTAATTTAACAGGTACTCTAGCAAAACCTAATGCACGAATTGGAGCGGCTAATTCAAATTTACGACGATCTAATGATAAATTAAATGTTTTATTGAATTCTTCTGCAATTTGTTTTGCTGGAATTGCTCCGAATAAACGTCCATCTTCACCTGCTTTAGCTTTAATTGTTACAACTGTTTCTTCTTTTTCTAAGAATTCTTTTAATTCTTTTGCTTGCGCCAATAATTCAGCATTATGTTTTTCTTCAGCTTTCTTTTGACCTGCTAAAGTTGACAAGCTAGCATTTGTTGCTTCTTTTGCTAAACCATTTTTAATAAGGAAATTTTGTGCATAGCCATCTGCTACATTTTTTACATCTCCTTTTTTACCTTTACCTTTAACATCTTGTAGAAAAATAACTTTCATTTTTCTAACCTCCTATAAATCTATTTCATTTCCTAATTCAGAAATAACTTCTTTTAATTGTGTAACAGCCTCTTCAATTGTTGTATCACTTAATTGAGTAGCTGCATTTGAGAGATGTCCACCACCGCCCATTTTTTCCATTACACGTTGTACATTTTTATTTCCTAAACTTCTTCCACTAATACCAATTCGTCCATCTTCACGTTTTGTAACAACAAATGAAGCATCAATATTTTCCATTGAAAGCATCATATCTGCTGTTTGTGCAGCTACAACTGTAGGATAAGGATTATCTTCTTCTCCTTGTACAATTCCAATATTATTATCTAATAAAATTAATGAATTTAATAAATGACTTCTTAATAAATAAGTTTCTACATTTTCTTTCAATAATCTTTGAATGAGGATTGTATCTGCTCCTACTGATTTTAAGTAACTTGCTGCATCAAATGTTCTTGAACCTGTTCTTAATGTAAAGTTTCTTGTATCTACAATAATTCCACCTAACATAGCCGTTGCTTCAATTGGTTGAATACTTTCTACATAATCATTCTGATATTCGAATAATTCTGTAATTAGTTCCCCTGTAGAAGATGCGTATGGTTCAATATAAACTAACACAGGATTTTTTGGAAAATCTTGACTTCTTCTATGATGATCAATAACTACAATTTTATTTGCTTGTTCTAACACTTCTGGAGCAGCAGCAATAACCGGACGACTAACATCAACTAATATTACTAATGTATTCGGAGTTAGTTTTTCTAATGCTTCTTCTGGAGTAATAA
Organism: uncultured Granulicatella sp.; assembly: GCA_963523795.1. GTDB lineage: Bacteria > Bacillota > Bacilli > Lactobacillales > Aerococcaceae > Granulicatella. Next base: position 4,772 of record CAURER010000063.1, on the reverse strand, counting down.
TATCCTCTCGTAAATCTTTTTGTTCTCGAATTACATCCATTAATTTATGAATATCGTGAGAAAACTGATTTTCATTCGTGACAATCCACGCTTTTTTCTGATTCATTTTAGCAATTCTTCTAATTCCTAAACATCCACCAATAGCATCCATATCTGGGAACTGATGTCCCATTACAATAATTTCAGATGCCTCTTCCATTAAGTCTTTCAATGCTTGAGAAACCATTCTAGCTCTCACTCTTGTACGTTTTTCCATTGGGTTAGATTTTCCACCATAGAAACGTGCATCTTCATTTTGAGAACGAACTACTACTTGATCACCACCACGCCCTAAAGCTAAATCTAAGTTAGCTTGAGCATACGAAGCAATTTCTGGATATTTTACATCATTATTATTTTTATCAGCATAGGAGAAGCCCATACTAACTGTTAATGGAAAATTTTGTTTTGCTGTAGTTTCACGAATCTTATCCATAATATCAAATTTTTCTTTTTCCAAAGTTTCTAATGATTTACGATTTAAAAATGCAATAAATCGATCCTCGTCCACTCTTTTCATAAAGATATTATGATGGATTGCCCAACTAGATAGTTGATTCGTAACAAAATTATTTAAATTAGACTTTCTTCTATCATTTAATGACTGGGAAACTTCTGAAAAATTATCTAAAAATATTTGCCCAAATACAATTTGTTCTTCATGATATTTTTCCTCAATACTTGCATATTCTGTAATATCAGTTAAGTAAATCATTCGAATATCTGGATGTACGATTACTTGATATTTTTTATCTATATGAGTAAAAATATCATTTTCTTTTTGATTTTGAATTTGTCTTTTTACTTGATAATATAATCGTTCATTTAATTCCTTTAATGAAATTCCTATAACATCCTGTCTTTGGAGTTTTTTCTGTAAATATGGATTTATCCATGTAATATTTTCATTTACATCATATAAAATCATACCTATTGGCATTTTTAAATAGGCATCTTGTTCACCTTTACGAATCTTATAAGCTAAATCAATTGCATATTCATGAATTTTTTTACTAATATGCTGAATTGAAAAGTATCCTAACATGGCAAATAAACATAACCAAAATAGAAATACAAATCCTAGCCATATATGGGTAACAAAACTCATCACACATAAAATACTTAAAAGGATAATAAAGGATCCTCCATAATATTTTACAGAAGGAATCTTTAGATAAGACGGAAGTTTTTCATACCATTCTTTAAAATGATTTAACATATGTTTATCACCATCTTTCTATATACATTTTAACATATTTTACACCTAAGGAATACCCTTGACGCTTTTTCAAAATGTTTCACGTGAAACATTTACTTCAACATCAGAGAAGAACTTCTAATGTTTCACGTGAAACATTTTGATAGAAAAAAGGACTGGAAATCCAGTCCTTTGTCTTTATTAGTCTACTGTTGTAAATGGTAATAATCCCATAATACGAGCGCGTTTAATAGCAACAGTTAAAAGACGTTGATATTTAGCACAAGTACCTGTTACACGACGTGGTAAGATTTTACCTTTTTCAGAAATGTAGCGTTTTAATAATTCTACATCTTTGTAATCGATATATTTAATGTGGTTTGCAGTAAAGTAGCAAACTTTTTTACGACGACGAGCGCCGCCACCTCTACGTTGTTGAGCCATTACGGTATCCTCCTTTTGATTAGAATGGTAAATCATCGTCAGAAATATTAATTGCTTCACCATTAGCTAAGAATGGGTCTGCTGGAACATTTCCAAATGATGATGTAGGAGCACTTGGTGAGTTATAACCACCTTGTGATTGATACTGATTTTGTTGTGAATAACCATTATAAGAATCATTTGCTGGACGTTGTTCAGTAACATTTTTTGACTCTAAGAATGAAAAGTTGTCAACGACTACTTCAGTTACATAAACTTTTTGTCCTTGTTGGTTTTCATAACTTCTAGTTTCAATATGCCCTTCAACTCCAATTAATGAACCTTTACGAGTAAACTTCGCTAAATTCTCTGCAGCTTTTCTCCAAACTCTACAACTAATAAAGTCTGTTTCTCGAGTTCCTTGTTGATTTGTATAACGGCGGTCACATGCAATTGAAAAAGTTCCAACTGCTACTCCATTTGGAGTATATTTTAAGTCTACTGGTCGAGTTAAACGACCTACTAACACAACATTATTGATCATAGTATCTGCTCCTTTCAAGATTTGTTTTACTTAATATTAAGCAAATGCTTCTACTTTAACAATCATATGACGTAAGATGTCATTGCTGATTTTAGCTAAACGGTCGAATTCGTCAATTGCTTTTGCATCTTCAGCAGTGATGTTCACTAAATGATAGATACCTTCGTGGAAATCTTTAATTTCGTATGCAAAACGACGTTTCGCCCAGTCTTTAGATTCAACAACAACAGCGCCATTGTCTGTTAATACAGCATCAAATCTTGCAACCAATTCAGCTTTAGCAGCTTCATCGATGTTTGGACGGATGATGTATAAAATCTCGTATTTTGATGTTTGACTCATTGACTGTCACCTCCTTATGGTCTTTTGGCTTATTCTTTTGAACAAGCAAGGAGAGTATTAATACTAATACTCACGTTCCATTATTATAGCAGAGAAATTGCATTCTGACAACGATTTTGCACTATTTTTTATATAAACTTATTTCCAAACTTCACGAACAATTTCATCAATTAGTTTTAATTTATCCCATTGTGCTTCAATGGTTAAAATATTTCCTTCTTCTGTTGAAGAGAATCCACATTGAGGACTTAGACATAATTGTTCAAGAGGAACGTATTGACTTGCTTCATTAATACGAGCAATGACTTCATCTTTATCTTCTAAGTCACCAGATTTAGAAGTAATCAATCCTAATACCACTTTTTGGTCTTTAACATAACGAAGTGGAGTAAAATCTCCAGCACGATCACTATCATATTCTAAGAAGAATCCATCTACACGGCAATGACCGAATAATGTCTTAGCAACTGGTTCATAACCACCACTTGAGAACCATGTTGAACGGAAGTTACCACGGCAAATATGCATATTTACTACTAAATCTTCAGGTTTCCATTCAATTACACGGTTTAACACGTCTACATAATCACGAGCAATTTGTTCTAGGTCAAAACCACGTGCTTCATAGGCTTCACGCTTATCTAAAGCACAGAATTCTCCCCAACTTGTATCATCTAATTGAATATTACGGCATCCTAAGTCGTAGAAGTATTGTAAAGCTTTACGATAGGCTGCTACAACATCATCATAGAATAATGCTTCATTATCTTTGTAACGATCAATTGGAACATAGTTTTTCTCACGTACTTGTGTAATTAAATGTAACATACTTGGTGAAGGAATCGTTAATTTTACCGGTGTGTCTCCTGCATGTTCTTTTAAGAATTTAAAATGTTTTACGAATGGATGGCTTTCTGAAAAATCAATTTTTCCAACAATGCGTAAAGTTTTTGGTTTTACATCTTTGTCTTTAAATTGTACAGAGAAATGTTCTACCTCTACTAGTTCTACTCCATCTAAGTTTTCTAAGAAATCTAAGTGCCAGAAAGCACGACGGAATTCTCCGTCTGTAATGGATTGAAGACCAAGCTCTTTTTCTTTTTTAACTAAAGCAATAATTTCTTCATTTTCTACACGTTCTAATTCTTCAGCAGTAATTTCTCCAGCACTAAATTTAGCACGTGCTTCTTTTAATCGTTCTGGACGTAAGAAACTTCCTACGTGATCTAAGCGGAAAGGCGCTCTTTGACAACAGTTACAATTTTCATGATTTGACATATTTATTCCTCTTTTCTTTTATTCAGCTTCTGGTAAATAAGCGATAGCACGAACAGGTGAACCTGGTGTACGTTTCCAGTTTGGATAAGATACTGAAATAACCGCACCTACTGCAGGAACTTGATCAAGATTTGCTAATACTTCTACTTGATAAATGTTTTGACTTAGTAAATAATACTCATTTGTTAACCCATGTGCTGCTGCATGAACTCCAGAATCTGTATCTAATGTTTCATGTCCTACTGCTTTTACATGACGTTCATGAATTAAAAATTCTAGTGCTTCTTTACTCCAACCTGGTGTTTGTTGAACACCATTTTCATCAAGATTACGAATAGCATTTTGACTTGGCCAACGATATGACCAATCACTACGAAAGGCAACAAATGCACCTGGTTCAATCTTACCATATTCTTTTTCAAATCTAAGTACATCTTCTTTTAATAATTCGTAGTTTGGATTTTCAGCTACTTCTTTTGAACGATCAATCACGTATAATGGTAACAATAAATCTTTTAACTCTAATTCATCAAGGAATCGTCCTCCTTCTACAAAATGGCAAGGTGGATCAATATGTGTTCCATATTGGGTAACTACCGATAGTTGTTGTACATGAAACCCATCTTTTAATGTAAATAAATCTTTTTGTTCTAATGCTGGTAAAGCAGGAAAATGAGGGCTATTAGCATCAATTTGATGACTTAAATTTACCCATTTTGCTTGTTTTAACGTTTTAAATGCTTGTGTCAGTTGTTGTTGAAATGTTGTCATTATGACACTTCCTTTCTAAAAAATGGAAGGCTATGGATTAACATAAATCTCCCCATAGCCCTTTGTTTGTTTTATAATACTATATTTATTTTCCCCAAACTTCTTCTGCAATTTCACTAATTAATGCAATTTTCTTCCATTGATCTTCTTCTTTAATGACATTTCCTTCTTCTGTTG
>CAURER010000062.1:0-6274 GCA_963523795.1 uncultured Granulicatella sp. | reverse complement strand
TTACAGGTTTATCAAACTATCAAAAAGTTTTAGCAGATCCAGTGTTTCATAAAGCGTTAATCAATACGGCTTTATATGCATTTGTAGTAGTACCAGTTGCTCTATGTATTTCAGTTGTTATTGCTTGGATTATCTTTGAAAAGGTAAAACATAAGAGTGTGTTTGAAACAATTTTCTTCATGCCATATGTTACAAGTACAATTGCAATTGGGATTGTGTTTCGTTATTTCTTTAATGGAAGTTACGGTTTAATCAATTTCTTACTAGGTTTAGTGGGAATTCCTGCGGTGAACTGGTTAGATAATGTTAATATGAGTATGCCAACATTAATTATTTTTGGTATTTGGACAGGACTTGCCTTTAATATCATTATTTTATTAGCAGGTTTGAGAAATATTGACCCAGAACATTTTAAAATTGCAAAAATGTTTGGAGCTACAGAAAAAGAAATTTTCTGGAGAATTACATTCCCTCAATTAGTTCCTACAATTGCATTCTTATCTACAGTGAACTTAATTGGAGCCTTCAAAGTTTATACGCAAGTATATGCATTGTTTGGAGGAACAGCAGGAGTAGCTAATAGTGCAACAACTGCCGTGTACTATATTTATGACAAGTTCCATGTAGCTGGTCGTCCAGGGATTGCGATGGCAGCAACTGTAATCTTATTTGTGATTATTCTGATTGCTACTTTCTTCCAAAATAAATTCTTGAGAAGAGCGGAGGGTTAATCATGAAAAAAGTGATCAATTACTTATTATTAGCGCTGATTGTGATTTTATCAATCATTACCGTGTTCCCATTTATTTATATGATTTTGACAGGATTAATGACTTATGCGGAAGCAACTAGTATTCCACCAACATTAATTCCTAAATCATTACAATGGCAAAACTATTTTGAAGTATTCCAAAGAGCGCCATTCTTGCGTTACTTTGCCAATACATTATTTGTATCATTATTTACAACTGCTGCAACAGTTGTTACTTCACTATTAGCAGCATTTGCTTTAACAAGTTTAGAATTTAAATATAAAAAAGTTGTGACAATGGTGATGGTTTCATTATTAATGGTTCCTTATGAATCAATTATCTTTACAAATTATCAGACTATTGCGCAATTAGGATTATTAGATACTTATCTAGCTTTAATCCTTCCATTTTTAACGAGTATTTTCTATATTTACTATTTAAATGGTTACCTTCGTGGAATTCCAAGTACATTCTACAAAGCCGCTAAAATTGATGGTGCATCTGATTTAGAATATATTCGTCGAATTTTAGTGCCAATGTGTAAGCCAGCGCTTGTAACAGTTGGGATTTTAACATTCATTATGAGCTGGAATTCATTCCTATGGCCATTACTTGCAACAAACACTAAATACTTCCGTCTATTAAATAACGGGTTATCAGCCTTCACGACTGAAAGTGGTAGTGATGTTCAATTACAAATGGCTGCCGCAACATTGACAGTAGTTCCTATTTTGATTATCTATTTCGTATTTAGAAAAGAAATTATTAGAGGGGTTGCTAAGAATGGTATCAAAGGATAAAACCGTTGTTACATTCCATAGCGGAATTCTAACAATTGGCGGAACTGTCATCGAAGTGAGTTATGGAAATTCTCATATTTTCTTTGACTTCGGGACAGAGTTTCGTCCAGAATTAGATTTGCCAGATGAACAGTTACAAACACTGATTCAATATGGGATTATTCCAAAATTAAATCATGTCTATGATCCACGTTTGGGATATGAATACGATGGAGAAGAAACAGGTGAGTATGAAAATACAGCGGTATTTTTATCACATGCTCATTTAGATCATTCAAGAATGATTAATTACTTAGATCCTGCTATTCCATTGTATACTTTAAAAGAGACAAAAATGATTTTAAATAGTTTAAATCGTAATGGGGATTTTTTATTACCAACACTGTTTGAAAAATCTCCATTTACGAGAGAAATGATTGGCTTAGAACCAAATGCAATCGTTACTGTTGGTGATATTACAATTGAAGTTGTTCCAGTAGATCATGATGCATATGGTGCAAGTGCCTTATTAATTCGAACTCCAGATCATTTCATTACGTATACTGGTGATTTACGATTACATGGGTATATTCCAGAAGCAACAGTTGAGTTTTGTAAAAAAGCAAAGCATACTGATCTGTTGATGATGGAAGGTGTAACGATTAGTTTCCCTGAAAGACCAGTTGATCCAACTGAAATTAAACCATCCAATGAATTAGAAGTCATTGAAAGAGTGGTTCAATTCCAACAAGAAAATCCAAACCGTCCGATAGCTTTTAATGGTTATCCAGCGAATGTGGAACGCTTTGCAAAAATTGTTGAAGAATCTCCACGAACAGTAGTATTAGAAGCTCATATGGCAGCTTTACTACAAGAAGTTTTTGGAATTCATGCTCATTATTATTATTCAAATGAAGCAAAAAAGATTCCAGAATTAAATCCTAATTTAGAAGTTTCCTATCAAACACTAATTAACGATCAAGAGCAGTATTTTTGGCAAGTAGTAGATAATTTTGATAAACTACAAGAAGAAACACTGTACCTTCACTGTGATGCTCAACCATTAGGTGACTTTGATCCGAATTATCAAGTGTTTCTTGATTTATTAGCGAAACATCACATTGAATTTGTGAAAATCGCTTGTTCAGGTCATGCAAAACCTGCGGATTTAGACCGTATTATTGCGATGATCGAACCCCAACTTTTGGTTCCTATCCATACATTAAAACCAGAAAGACTGGAAAATCCGTATGGTGAAAGAATATTGCCACATCGTGGCGAAAAAATTGTGTTGTAAAACTATAAAAGAAAAAGGAGTACAATTATGAAATTCAAATCTTTAGTAAAAGCGACACTTGCGACAACATCAGTTTTAGTTTTAGGAGCTTGCGGCAATGGTGCATCAAACTCACAAAAAGAAACTAAAGCAGACATTCAAACAGAAGTAAAAGAGGAAACAAAAATTACTTTCTGGCATGCCTTAAATGGTAAATTAGAGGAAACTCTAACGAAATTAACTGAGGAGTTCATGGCTAAAAATCCTAATGTGAAAATTGAATTACAAAACCAATCTTCATATAAAGATTTACAAGCTAAAATTAACTCTACATTAACTTCACCAAAAGATTTACCAACAATTACTCAAGCATACCCAGGATGGTTATGGAATGCTGCAGATCAAGATCAATTAGTTGATTTAAAACCTTACTTAGAAAATGCAACTATTGGTATCAAAGATGATGCTGCGATTCGTTCAGAATTATTAAAAGGTGCTCAAATCAATGGTGTACAATATGGTATTCCATTTAACAAATCAACAGAAGTATTATTCTATAATGCTGATTTATTAAAAGAGTATGGTGTTAAAGTACCAACTACTTTAGATGAATTAAAAGAAGCAGCTAAAACAATTTATGAAAAATCAAACCACCAAGTTGTAGGTGCTGGTTTTGACTCATTAAACAACTACTATGCAACTGGTATTGTGAACAAAGGTGTTCAATTCAACAAAGAATTAGACATTACTAGTAAAGAATCAAAAGAAGTAGTTTCTTACTATGCTGAAGGGATTAAAGAAGGTTACTTCCGTACAGCTGGTTCAGATAAATATTTATCTGGACCATTTGCTAACAAACAAATTGCAATGTATGTAGGTTCAACTGCGGGTGAATCATTCGTAGCTAAGGGTGCTAAAGAAGCTGGATATGAATATGGTGTTGCTCCTCGTCCAGAAAAAATTAGTATCCAACAAGGTACTGATATTTACATGTTCCAAAGTGCTTCTGAAGAACAACGTACTGCAGCTTACTTATTCTTAAAATTCTTAGCTTCTCCTGAGTCTCAATTAACTTGGGCGCAAGCTACAGGATATATTCCAGTAGTTTCTAAAGTGTTAGATAGTGCAGAATACAAAAATTCTAAATCTAAAGTTCCAGCAGCAATCGCTGAAGGTAAAAAAGAATTATTCTCAATTCCTGTAATCGAAAATGCTGACTCTGCTTATGCAGAAATCACTAAGATTCAAGAAAAAGTTTATAGTGATGTAAATGGTTCAAGTGTTGATAAAGTGTTAGAAGCTTCTAAAGCTGAATTCCAATCAGTTTGGAACCAATAATTTCGAATTAGACTTCCTTAATAGTAGTATTAGGACGCCAGCAGACCTTCGGTCTCATGGCTAAAATTTGAGCCTAAGGTCTCAAATTTTCCTGCAGTATCAGCCAATTTGGCTGATACTGCTCATACTACTATAGGAAGTCTATTCTTATTTAACGGATATAAATTAGGGTACGTTTGGAAGTGGACTTCCTTAATAGTAGTACTAGGATGCATGTAAAGCTTTCGGTTTCATGGTTGTAGTGCTGCTATGGGAAGTCTTTTCTTATTTAATATGTAAAAAAACACACTAAATTTTTAGTGTGTTTTTTTGTTAAACTTTAATTACTGATCCAAAATTTTTGAGTTTAATGTTGTTCCCCAGTGTGTAATGGTACGGTGAGAATTATTCAGGAATAGGCTGTTCTCATAAATTGGTTGCCACCATTTCCAGAATAAGCCTGTTGCTTTTTCTATTTTTATACGGATATTTTTCATATTCGCCTTGATAGGTAAATTTAAAATAAAACCACTTGTACGATTTCTTCCATTACCTTCCCAGCTTCTTGAATGAATTGTTTGATTACCATTTTTATCTGTACTAATTTCATCCCAAGTAATGGTATAACGTGCTACATAAGCGCCTTTATGTTGAATCGTTAAAACTTTATCTTTAGCGACTGAAGAGTTGATTGGTTGCTGGATAGGAATTATTTGAATATTCGCATCTTTTACAGGAGTATGTCTAAATACTTCTACTTCTGCTAAGCTAAGTGCTTGATGTTCATGTCGTAATTGAATTCGAATATATTTGCCTAATTGACCATTGAATTGTACATCTAATTGGTTAGAAGTCAGTTGTTTGACAAATTGTTTTGAAACTTCTTCACCTTTATCGTTATATAGAATGACATCAAAATTTGATAAACGTTTGGCTAGTTCGCCATCCCCACGATTAAATAATCTTACGAATCCTACTTGTTCGCTTCGACCTAAATCAACTTGCCACCAAGCTTTATTTTCAAAATTAGTGTGCGTGATAGAGTTTTGAGAATAAGTATTATTTGTATTTCCGTCTAATGCACGGTTTGCATCTCCCCCATAAGCGGTTGAACTTTGCGAAGCTTGTTTCTTCCAGGCAATATTTTCAGCTCGTAAAACTTGTACTTCTGCAAGACTAAGAGCATTATGTCCTTCTAATTCAATTCGAACAAATCGTGCTTTTTTATAATCAATCGCAAGTTGAGCAGAAGTATTGGTTAAAGCAGAGATACGTTTACGCTCAATTTCATTACCAAAGCTATCTAAAAGAATGACGTTGAAATTAGAGAGTCGATCTTTTGCAGTATCAGTACGATTGAAAATATTAATTTGACGAATCGTTTCTTCTTTATCTAAATCGACTTGCCACCAAGGTTTTGATTGGAAATTTGTATGAGTAACTGATTGATGCCCAAAATCTCCGTCCGTTTTACCATCAACAGCTCGACTTGCATCTCCACCAAAGGCAGTAGAACTTTGAGTAACACGTTTTCCTAAGGCTACATTTTCTAGTGGGTCAATACTTGGTTGAGTTGGATTTTCAGGAGTAATAGTTTTTTTGATAAATTTTACTTTTTCTAACTTAGGATCACGATAGCCTTGGCTATCTAATGTCGAACGTTTTCCAATATTAAAGTTATCAAAGGAATTTAAGCGACTTTCAAAATATCCTTGAGCACCATGTTTCAAACTAGCATTACCGGTAGAAGTGACAACATTAGTATCATTATGGATTAATGGACCGACAACGTTGTCATTATCGACTACATAATGTTTGATTTTTCCGTTTATGGCTAATTTCTTACTTTCTAAGCCAACATCCCAAAATCCATTATTCGCATTCCAAACAGTACGTGAAGTAATGACTTTTGGAGCATTAAAAGTTGTTACTTTTTTTAATACTTGTTCATAAAATTTAGGATATTTTTGATAAGCTTCTACGGCAGCAATTTGTGCTAAATATCCTCCAAGTGAATGTCCTGTCATATATAAGTTTGTAATGCTAGAATCTTTTGCTAATTCTCCAACCACTTTTCGAATATCATCTGCTTGAGCAGGTTTATTTCCACCAAATAATACTAAATCAGTCGTTAAATCCTTCATATCATC
>CAURER010000061.1:0-6315 GCA_963523795.1 uncultured Granulicatella sp. | reverse complement strand
TTTAGACTAATTTCCACTTCGGCTAGCCAAGTGGAAGTTACTTTGAGAAGTTACCTTTCTCTCGAATTCAAGCAAAATAACGCTATATATTTGATTAAGTATGTAGAAAATGGTATAATTGAGCTGTGATAGCTGTGATGTGTAAAATGCTCATCATAGTGATTTTTTATGGTTATATTCCTACTTGGGTTTAGCTATAAAAAATTACTTTTTAATTTGATTTTATGTTTTGACATAAGGAGGAAAAATGGGAAACAAATCGAATTCACTAAGTAGAGTAGAGCGTCATCAACGTGAAAAGGTTCTACGCTTTTCTATTCGTAAATATAGCTTTGGTGCGGCTTCAGTAGCTGTTGCAGCACTGATGTTTTTAGGTGCGCGCGTTGCTAGTGCGGATAGTGTGATTGAAAATAATTCACAAAATACCACAGATGTGGTTAAACAGAAAGATAAGGATAAACCACTTGCAGAGATTCAACAACCTACCGATAACAAAGTAGAAGTTGCACAGAATTCTTCAGAAAAGGAAATGACAACTAATATTGAAAACGTTGTCAAAGTGGCTGATAAAGCGAATTTAAGAAAAGTAGTTGAAGAGTTAAATGCTACTCTTTCATCGAAATCAGATCTTGACAAGTCAGTTATTTCTCCGATTAAGGACAGAGTTCAAAAAGGGCAAGCCCTACTAGATAGTGATACTGCAACACAGAAGGATGTAGATGAACTACTTTCCCTTTTAGAAAGTGATTTAACTGTCTTATCAAATGCTACTAAAGCATCAAGCAAGGTTCAAGAAACTGCAACTGAGAATAAGACTGAAATCAAAGATAATAAAATCACTTCTGAACTAAGTGAAGCTGATAAAACTATTTCAGATAAGAAAGAATCACTAAAATTGTCTGCTGATCAATTACAAGCAGCGGTTCTTGAGCTTCCTGAACATGAATCAACTAAAGAAGTATTTGAAAAAGCTAACGAACTCTTGGGATTAGCCCAAGGGGTTATTCAGAATACAACCATTTCTCCTAACGATATTGAAGATCTAACAAAGCGTGTGAAGAGAATGTTTAACTCTGTTAAAATTTCTACTCTTCGTTTGACTTCAGGTTCTCATGATCCACGTAATGGAAATAAAATTGAAGAAGGAACAAATGTAAGAGCAGCTTCCATTTCTTCAACATGGGATTCAGGTGATAACTTATTAATTTATCAACGTCACCGTGCAAGTGATGGAAGTAGAGTCGTAAGAAATGGATTAAGAGAATATACAGAAAATAAAGTAGATATGTTCGCTAAAACGACAACAATTGGCGGAGAACGTTATGTAACTTATGATGTCTTCTTCAACAATGATGGTACCGCAATGGCGAACTTAAGTAGATATCAAATCTATCGATTAATTTTACCACCTCAAATTTTAGATTTGAATAGCGATGGTACTTATAAAGGTAATACTTTAAGAGATTTGAAATTTGAAACTTATACAAGAAATGGTAACTCTGGAACTCTTTCTCAAAATCCGGAAAGATTTACTAGAACGGGTTCTTATGATGTTAACTTCTTGAGGGATTCTACGGATTATGGTCCAGCTTGGAAAAAATTAACATATTTCTATGGTTTAGATATCAGACATGGAAATAGTTATAACCAAGATATGCGTGATACGTTTAAAGGAAATAGTAATGATCCACTTTTAATCCATGCGGTAACAAGAACGGAAAATAAATTCAACAAATATTCATATGGTTTTGGGGTTAAAACAGAGGATAAAACAGCTGCAGTACATATGCAGGTAAAAGCTAAGTTGAAAGCTGGAGTAACAGATGCCCAAGTAAGAGATGCATACTCATTAGCGGTTGCTGGTACCTATGGAGCGACTACTAACCAAGCATATACATTTGTTTCAGGTCGAGATACAAATGAGCCAACATATACAGGATATGATGACCAACCAGTACAACCAACCTTAAGAGAAAAACAAGCAAAATTATATCCTATCCAAGGTAGCTCTCATACAAAAGTTGTAGGAGATGCAATTCCAAACACAGGTAATCCTGTAGCAGACAAATATGTTACGCGTAAAGGTAGTGGAGAATTTCCTGGTGGCATGCACTGGGATTGGAAAAATAATTCTGCTCCAAGTACGGCAAATGCTGGGAAGTTTACTTATACTGCGGTCGCAAGATATCAAGATGGTTCAACTTCGGAAGACGCAAATTCAGGATCTGATGGAAGAGTGTACTTTACGGTTAACCCTAAAAAACCTGTGATCACAGCAAGTGATGTGCAACATAAAAAAGGATTAACAAATCAACAAATCACAGTAAATGTTGGTACAGGGGTTAAAACAGGATCTACAGTTACTCTATATAGTAATGGCAAAATTATCGGAACAGGAAAAACTAATGGAACTACTGCAACAATTACTGTAGCAGAAGCATTGCCTGGAACACCGATTACAGCCATCACAACTGTCGATAATAATGGGGTTGTGACTTCTGAACGAAGTGAAGGAGTTACTCCAACGGATGCTCCAGATAATCAACCACCAACAGTGAAAATGACTAATCCGACAGATGGAAATAAAGTAAGTGTATTAACAAGTAATGAGACGAATGCGCCTACAACTCGTATTTATAGAGGGGCGACATTAAATATTCCATTATCAATGTACGATAATGATCCTAAAGGGAAAGTAAACTTAAAATATGTAAGTGGATTACCTAAAGGTGTTACTTTTAACAATGGAACAACTCTTTCAAAAACAGGAGCAGTAGAAAAAACTCCAGGAACAACTAATGTTATGGGGAAAGTTGCTGCTGATGCGACATTAGGAAAACAAACGGTTACTTTTAAAGTGTCCGATGATCAAGGAAACAATGTTGATAGTGGAAATAAAGCGACAGTGAAGTTTAATGTTGAAGTTGTTGACTTAGCCTTCAAAGAAGGAAAGGGAACAGCTAGTGATGGTAAGCTTGTTGTACAAACTGCTAAAGGAACGTCTTATACAGATTCGCACGATTTCATTACGGCTACTAATGGAACAAGTGCGGAAGACGGATTCTTCCCAGGTGGAATGAAGTTTAGATTTATTGACTCAAATGGAACTACGACAAGTAAAGTTACGTTAAATACTCCAGGTAAACATAATGTAAAAGCAGCAGCTTATTTCCATGATGGATACGCTGGAACAAATGGAGTTGAAAAAGTTACTAATACTACTCCGGGTAAAGATAATGAAATTATCAATAGAACATTCTTATATAAAACTATTGAGTTCCAAGTAAAACCAACAGCTCCAACAGTAACACCAGAAACAAATGGGGATGTTACAGTAACGCCAGTGACTGAAGAAAATGTTAATACATTTAATTTCACTTATAATGATCCGAATAACACACCAAAAACTGTTACAGCTACTAAGACTGGAAATGGATGGACATTAACAAATGCTCCAGCTGATGGTGTAACGATTGATCAAACTACAGGAAAGGTAACTATTAAAGACAGAGCTATCAAAGATTCTGATCCAATTACGGCTAAATCAGTAACAAAGGATAACGTAGAAAGTGATCCATCAAGAGCTAATTCAAATGTTGGAGATAATGAACCACCTAAATTCAAGTTTACTTCTAATGGAAAAGAAACAAGAGTTGAAACAGGAGGAGAGCAAGTAGCATATATCACTCCGACAGAAGATACACACTTAAAGATTGGTACAGTTACAGATAACTCTGGTAAATTATCTGAGGTCAAATTCGCAGATAAGGCTAATAGAGTATTTGGTATTCAAGGTTTAGGTTCAGGTATTACTTATAATGAAGTAGCCAAAACAAATAATGGAGATGTGGATGCTCCGAGAGATATCGTTGTTACAGGTAAATTACCAGAACGTAATGGAAATGCAGCTTGGACAGATGATGTTGCAATTACACGATTTGTTGTAGCAAAAGATGCTGCACTTAAGGAAATGAGAAATCAAACTGAAAATGTTTCAAATCCAACTCGTGTTAAATTGAAAGTTTTAACGCAAGCAACGAAATATGATCCACATGTTGGTGATCAAGTAATTGATAAGGATATTACTGCTCCAGGTGCAACGGTTACTCCAGCAGAGTTTGAAGCTATTAAATCAAATATTACCTTTACTTCAGAACGTGGTGATGTAAAAATCAGTAATGGTGCTAACAATAGAACTACTGGTTTAAATATCACGATGAAAGATAATGGTGCAATTCAGAAAGATCCAGCAAATGGTTCATACTATGTAACTGCTAGAATTGAATATCCAGACCATTCAACAGAAGATGTTAGAATTCCGGTTGCGAAGTCTGATACAACAGCGCCAAAAGTGACGATAAATGGTAAAGAATTATCAGAAACGGCTACAGATTATTCATTTATAGTATTTAAAGGTTCTACATTTAACCCAACTTTAAGAGTTAGTGATGATAAAAATGATGTGAAAAGCGTAAGTGTAACAGGCTTACCAAGTGGGAATAATTTCTCAGCAACAGGAAACTGGTCTAAAAATGGAGCAGATGTTCAAGTAACAGGAGATACTATTACAGCAACAAATACTGCTACATTAGGAGATCATGAAGCAAGTATTGTTGTAAAAGATGCACTAAACAATGAGAAAACTTATAAATTTAAATATAAAGTTGTAGATGTTGCAATTAGAGAAACACCAAAAACAGTTCCATTAAATACACAATTAGGAGATTCTCATAATTATGTAAAAGTAGTTGATGGTACAAATAATGATGGGGATGATAAATACTATCCAGACGGTATGTCGTTCAAATGGAAGAAGGATACTGCTGAAGTTCCGAATGGAACTAGATTAAGCAGACCAGGAATCGTTTCTGAATATAAACCAGAAGTGAAGTTTAAATCTGGAGCTGGTTTCTATACAAAAACAATCGATGGTAAGGAAGTTAAAGTTTATACACCTGCTACAATTGAAAGAGACCAAACATTCCGTGTTAAACCAACAGCTCCAACAATTACGTCTAAAGATGACGGAGATGTAACAGTAACGCCGGTAAGTGAAGAAAATGTTAATAGATTAGACTTTACTTATGTTCATCCAAACAATTCTACTTTTAGAATAACAGCTACAAAAAATGGCAATATATGGTCGCTATCGCCAAATACTCCTCAAGATGGTGTAACTATTAATCCAGATACGGGTGTTGTAACGATTAAAGACCGTGCTATTAAGGATGCAACTGAAATAACAGCTAAATCTGTGACAACAGATAGCGTAGATAGTGATACAACAACAGGGAATTCTAAGGCCGGGGATAAAGAACCACCAGTATTTACATTTGATCCAGATGGAAAAGAAAAAATAGTTGATGCTGATGGTAACCAAGTGGTTTATGTAACGCCTACAGAAGATACAAATCTAACAATTGGTAGAGTGACGGATAATTCTGGTAAGCTATTAGAATCTAGAATAATGGAAAAAAATGGGGACATAAGTAATGGTTTAGGATTCCGAGGATTATCTTATAATGAATTGATTCGTAGAGATAATACTGAAGTAGAAGCACCAAGAGATGTCAATATTACAGGGAAAGTAAATGAGTATAAAACAGGAACAACACCATGGAATGATACTGACGATTATACACGTTATGTAATTGCAAAAGATGCTTCTACAAATGAGCTAAGAAATATATCAGATGGAACAAATCCTACTAGAGTTAAATTCAAAGTTCTAACTCAAGCAACAAAATATGAACCACAAGTTTCAGCTCAACCAGTGAATGTGGATGTTAATGCTACAAATGCGAAAATTAGTCAGTCAGATTTTGACGCACTGAAATCAAATATTACCTTTGATTCAACTCGTGGACCTGTAAAAATAGATAATACAACTACTGGATTGAAGATTTCTATGAAGGAAGAAGGAGCTATTAAGCAAAATGCAGATGGTTTACACTATGTTGGTGCAACTATCGAATATCCAGACCATTCAATAGATGAAATTCAAATCCCTGTCGTAAAAGCGGATGCGAATGAGCCAACCGCAACAATGGATGGTATGTTGTTAACAAAAGATGAGAATACTACTGCAAACTTCGTAGTGTTCAGAGGTTCAACATTTAATCCAACATTCAATGTAAGAGATGACAGAAACAACATTAATAAGATTAACGTAACAGGACTTCCAAATGGAACAAGCATTGAGAAAAATGGATCTTGGACAAGTGGAACAAACGTTAAGATTACAGAATCAGCTAACACATCTACATCAACAGCTGATTTAGGAGAACGTGTTGGAGAAGTAACGATTACTGACGC
>CAURER010000060.1:0-6441 GCA_963523795.1 uncultured Granulicatella sp. | reverse complement strand
AGACTAAATTCAACTGATTTCTAAACTAGAATTTAGATTGAGAATTTACCTTTTTTCAAAAAATACTAAAGTTTACTCAAAAAAATAGTTATTCAGTATCGTTTATGGTAAAATTATTGCGTATGACAATCAAGGAGTATTCTTTTTAGCGTGCTTACTTTAGAAATACAAGAAGGTGATAATTCGTCTGTTTGTATTTCTAAAAGTAGGTTTAAAAGATACTCTTAAAAGAATAGAAAAGGAGAATCGATATGTCAGAGAAAAAAGTATATAGCTATGAATGGGGCGGAAGACTTTTACAAGTTGAAATCGGTCAATTAGCGAAACAAGCAAACGGTGCTGTATTAGTTCGTTATGGAGATACAGTTGTATTAACAGCAGCCGTTGGTACAAAACAAGCAAAGGATACAGATTTCTTCCCATTAACAGTTAACTATGAAGAAAAAATGTATGCAGCAGGTAAAATTCCTGGAGGATTTATTAAACGTGAAGGACGTCCAAGTGAGCATGCAACATTAACAGCTCGTTTAATTGACCGTCCAATTCGTCCAATGTTTGCGGAAGGTTTTCGTAATGAAGTTCAAATTACAAATACAGTAATGTCTGTAGATCCAAACTGTCCACCAGAAATGGCTGCAATGTTTGGTTCAAGTTTAGCATTATGTATTTCAGATATTCCATTTGATGGTCCAATTGCTGGGGTAGATGTTGGTCGTGTAAATGGAGAATACGTGATTAATCCTACAACTGAACAAGCTGAATTATCAGATATCGAATTATCTGTAGCGGGTACTGCAACTGCGATTAACATGGTTGAAAGCTCTGCTAAAGAAGTGAGCGAAGAAGATATGTTAGGAGCATTATTATTCGGTCACGAAGAAATTAAAAAATTAGTAGCATTCCAACAACAAATCGTCCAAGAAATTGGAAAAGAAAAAATGGAAGTAACATTGCTATCATTTGATCCAGAAATCGAAAAACAAGTGAAAGACTTATTCAGTCAAGCAATGATTAATGCAATCCAAACTGAAGAAAAATTAGCTCGTGAAGAAAATATTGAAAAAGTGAAAGAAACTGCGTTAGAACATTTTGAAGCTGTTTTAGAAGATAATGATGAAAAAGCAGGTTTATTAAAACAAGTTTCTCAATTAGTCGATAATCTTGAAAAAGACGAAGTACGTCGTTTAATTACAGAAGAAAAAGTACGTCCTGATGGTCGTAAAATTGACGAAATTCGTCCATTGTCTTCAGAAATTGACTTATTACCGCGTGTTCATGGTTCAGGTTTATTCACTCGTGGACAAACTCAAGCATTAACTTCAGCAACATTAGCACCTTTAGGTGAATATCAAGTCATTGATGGTTTAGGAATTGAAGAAGGTAAACGATTCATCCACCATTACAATTTCCCACAATTCTCTGTAGGTTCAGTAGGTCGTGCTGGAAGCCCAGGTCGTCGTGAAATTGGTCACGGTGCTTTAGGGGAACGTGCATTGAAACAAGTCATCCCAACTCCAGAAGATTTCCCTTATACAATTCGTCTTGTATCAGAAGTTTTAGAATCAAATGGTTCATCTTCTCAAGCAAGTATTTGTGCGGGAACATTAGCATTAATGGCAGCAGGTGTTCCAATTAAAGCTCCTGTAGCGGGTATTGCGATGGGATTAATTTCTGATGGTACAAACTATACAGTATTAACAGATATCCAAGGGTTAGAAGACCACTTAGGAGATATGGACTTTAAAGTTGCTGGTACAACAACTGGTATTACAGCTTTACAAATGGATATTAAAATCCAAGGAATTACAGAACAAATTTTACGTGAAGCATTAACACAAGCGAAAAAAGCTCGTTTTGAAATTTTAGAAGAATTAACTTCTACAATTGCTGAACCTCGTAAAGAGTTAAGCCCATATGCACCTAAGATTGAAATGATTTCTATTCACCCAGATAAGATTAAAGTAGTCATCGGTCGTGGTGGAGAAACAATCAATAGCATTATTGATGAAACAGGCGTTAAAATTGATATTGATCAAGAAGGTCATGTATCAATCGCTTCAACAGATGCTGCAATGATTCAACGTGCAAAAGAAATTATTGAAGATTTAACACGTGAAATCGAAGCAGGACAAGTTTATGAAGGAACTGTTCGCCGTATTGAAAAATTCGGAGCTTTTGTTGAAATTGCAAAAGGAAAAGATGGATTAGTTCATATCTCAGAATTAGCGCATGAACGTGTAGCGAAAGTAGAAGATGTATTAGCTATCGGAGATAAAGTAAAAGTAAAAGTTACTGAAATTGATGGACAAGGTCGTATCAACTTATCTCGTAAAGCATTAATTGAAAAAGAAGCTTAATCATTCATGAAATGAGGCTAGGAAAGAACCTAGTCTCATTTTTTATTTCCAAGAAAAAATATGAAATGTTAGTCAAAAAATGGTAAATATGGTATTCTAGAATAAGAATGTAAACAAGTTGGTAAGACAAAATACAACAAATAAATAAGATGAGGTGAACTATGAGTTCAATTAAAATAATAGCGCTAGGAGGCGTTCGAGAAAACGGCAAGAGTTTATATGCCGTTGAAGTAGATGAAGATATTTTCGTCTTAGATTGTGGATTGGTTTATCCAGAAGACGAATTATTAGGAATTGATGTCGTGATTCCAGATTTTACTTATTTAGAAGAAAACAAAGATCGGATTGCAGGTGTATTTTTAACCCATGGTCATGCGGATGCAGTAGGAGCTCTTCCTTATTTTCTAAAAAATATTCAAGCACCAGTTTTTGGAACAGAATTAACGATTGCTTTAGCAAAATATTATGTAGAGTCTTCTAAACAAGTAAAAGGATTCGATGATTATCATGTTGTCACTGAAAATACAGAGATTGATTTCGAGTCTGTAACAGTGAAGTTTTTCAAAACGACTCATACGATTCCAGATTCAGTGGCGATTGTCTTGAAAACATCTGAAGGTAGTATTGTTTATACTGGAGATTTCAAGTTTGATCAAAGTGCTGCGGTTGGCTATCAAAGTAATTTTGGACGTATTACGGATATTGGTGAAGAATATGTCTTAGCCTTATTAAGTGATTCTAGTGATGCTGAAAGTTATGAAGAAAATGTTAGTGACCGTAAAATCGAAGCTAGTATTCTAGATACATTCAGAGATGCGACAGGTCGTATTATTGTAGCTTGTGTGGCAAGTAATATTTTACGTATTCAACAAGTCTTTAATGCAGCTTATGAATCAGGACGCAAGATTTTCTTAACAGGTGTGGAATTAGAAGAAATTGTTAATATTGCATTGAAATTAAATAAATTAACCGTTCCTTCAGAAGATTTATTCGTAACAGCACGTGAATTAAAACGTTTAGCAGATGATGAAATCGTTGTGTTAGAAACTGGAAATGTGGGCGAACCGATTAAAGCTTTACAAAAAATGGCACAAGGTCGTCACCGCCAAGTGAATTTACATCAAGGAGATTTAGTTTATATTGCGACAACTCCTTCGACAGCTATGGAAACAGCCATTGCTCGTACAAAAGATATGATTTATCGTGCGGAAGCTGAAGTCGTTGAAATGGCAGATAATGCAAAAGCAAGCGGACACGCAACTCCAAATGATTTAAAACTAATGATGAATTTATTACAACCAACATTCTTCATTCCAGTTCAAGGGGAATATCGTAGCTTATTAGCTCATGCTGAATTAGCGCATGAATTAGGTATTCCATATTCTAATATTTTCATTCCTGGTAAAGGGGATGTTATTGAGTTTTCAAATGGTAGAATGACAGCTACTGGCCAAGTTCAAGCGGGAAATGTTTTAGTAGACGGAATTGGTGTTGGTGATATTGGCAATATCGTATTAAAAGATCGTAAGATTTTATCAGAAGATGGAATTTTCGTAGTCGTTGTAACGATTTCTAGACGTTTAGGAAAAATTTTATCGGGTCCACAAATTGTATCTCGAGGCTTTGTTTATATGAAGACAAGTGAAGAGTTATTACAAGAATCTCAAAAAATTGTCACTGATATTGTAGAAGAAAACTTAGCAAGTGATAATTTTGAATGGCCACGTTTAAAACAAGAAGTACGTGATGGATTAAGTCGCTACTTATTTGAACAGACAAAACGTCGTCCGGTAATTCTTCCAATTATTATGGAAGCTTCACATTATAAAAAAGATTAAGTTGTATCGTTGAAAGGGGAACATTCATGGGTTCAAAAGCAGTTAAAATTATGTTAGAAGCGTTGTTAGCTATTGCTGTTGCTAGTGGGCTTTCTTATATTCCAGCAATTGGAGGAAATGTAGTCATTGATTTTGCCATTATTCCTTTAATTTTACTTTCTCTTCGTCATGGAGGAATTTGGGGAGCAATCGCAAGTATTTTATTTGGTCTTCTACATGCTGTTTTACATCCAAGTGGAACAGGATATATGGTTGTTCCATTCCATGATTCTGTAATGGGATATGGATTTGTAGCTTTTGCTGGATTCTTTGCTAGAAATACGGTTCGTACAGCATTTAACGCTCGTATTTCTTCTACAGTATTAAATGTTGTAACAGCTAGCATTATTGCAACATTTGTTAGCTATAGTTTCCATGCTATTGCTAGTGCAATTGGAGCACCAACATTATTTGCAACTGAAAAAGTTGCTTTAGCAAGTGGATTTTTAGGCTTTTCAGCAAACTTTATTACTACATTAGTCGTAACATTAGTAGTATTAGTAACGTTGATTTATGTAAAACGTGATATTTATATTCCAAAAGGAACAAGATACTTATCTCGAAAAGAAAAATCTCACTTATTAAATGACTAAAATAATAAATCGGGTGGGAAAACAGTTTTTGTTTTCCCACTTTTTTTCTAAGTAGAAGGGAAGGAGAGCAAAATGGATTTATTAACACTTATAATTTCAGGATTAGTATTTATCAATACACTTGGAGCGATTGTTACCGTATTTAGAGAACCAAGAGAGATTTCTGCTACATGGGCTTGGTTATTAGTCTTAGTCTTTTTCCCGTTTTTAGGCTTTATTATTTACTTCTTTTTTGGAAGAAAAATTAGTAAAGATCGGATTTTTGATTTAAAATCTCAAGATACATTTGGAATTAGAAAACTAGCCGAAAGTCAATTAGAGGAGTTAGAACAAGATAATACTTTTTTTGAAGATTTATATTTAAAAGAATTAGCAGTTCTATTTTTAGAAAGTGATGAATCTGTTATTACAAAAGGGAATCAAGTTGAGGTTATAACAAGTGGTCAGGAGAAATTCACTCAATTAAAAGAAGATTTGAGAAATGCGAAAGACCATATTCATATTGGCTATTATATTTTTAATGATGATGAATTAGGACATGAATTGTTAGAGATTTTAATTGAAAAAGCGCAACAGGGAGTCGAAGTTTTAGTACTTTATGATGCATTAGGAGCTCGTTTTACAAAACAAAAATTTTGGAAGAAACTTCATGAAGCGGGTGGCCGTTCAGAAGCCTTTTTTGGGTATACATTTGGGATCATTAATTTACGTATGAATTATCGGAATCACCGTAAAATTGTTGTTATTGATGGAAAGATTGGCTATGTAGGTGGATTTAATATTGGGGATGAATATTTAGGAAAGGGAAAACTAGGTCCGTGGAGAGATACACATTTGAGAATTAGAGGGAATGCTGTATTATCTCTTCAAGCTCGTTTCTTTATTGATTGGAATGCGACAGCTTCAGAACGATATCAAAAAACATTTTCTGAGCGATATTTCCCTATGTTGGAATGTTTAGGTGATACAGCGATGCAAATTGTTTCAACAGGCCCAGATAATGATTATCAAAAAATAAAAATGGGATTTGTTAAAATGATTTATATGGCAAAAAAATCGATTGATATTCAAACGCCTTATTTTATTCCGGATGAAAGTGTTATTGAAGCTTTACAAGTAGCAGCTCTTTCAGGGGTGAAAGTACGAATTATGGTTCCATGCAAACCGGATCATCCATTTGTTTATCGTGCTACTGAATATTATTGTCGAAATTTATTAAAAGATGGTGTAGAAATTTATTTATATGAAGAAGGTTTCTTACATGCGAAAACAATGGTCGTAGATGGCGTTGCTTCTACAGTTGGAACGTCAAATTTTGATATGAGAAGTTTCCGATTGAATTTTGAAATTAATGCGTTTATTTATGATGAAGAAATTTCATGTAAGCTACAAGATATTTTTGAGAAAGATATTGAGAATTGTTTACGAGTAGATGAAGCGTATTTTAAAAAGCAATCTCCATGGAAAAATTTAAAACAAAAATTCTCCAGACTGCTTTCTCCGATATTATAATTTTTAATAATAAACTTTATTACTATAGCAAGTTGCAGTATACTTCATTTTACAAATTAGATTACTAAGAATAGAAAATAAGACTTTTCATAGTAGTATGAG
>CAURER010000059.1:0-6541 GCA_963523795.1 uncultured Granulicatella sp. | reverse complement strand
AAACGAAACAATCATGACAAAAACTCTAGCACAGACTTTTCCCGTAGCTGTAGTAATAGAAACTGGGTTACCAGTTTCTATTACCGGAAAATTTGAGACCTTAGGCTCAAATTTTAGCAATGAGACTCGCCAATGCGAGGCTGCTTGCGACGTTGCTACAAACGAAAAGTCGGAGCTAGAGTTTTTATCTACGTCCAGAACATAAAAAAAATATAAAAATGAAACAAACATAACAGAAACCCTAGCCTAAACTTTTCCCGTAGCAGTAGTAACAGAAACTGGTTTGCCAGATTCTGTTATCGGAAAATTTGAGACCTTAGGCTCAAATTTTAGCAATGAGACTCGCTAAAGCGAGGCTGCTTGCGCCGTTGCTACATTTGAAAAGTTTAGTCTAGGATTTCTGTAACCGCAAAAAAGCATGGAACAATGATTCCATGCTTTCGTTATTTTCAGATTAAGCTTCCATTAAAGCTTGGTTAGCTGTAATGATTGCTAGTTTATAAACATCTTCTTCGTTACATCCACGAGATAAATCAGAAATTGGTTTGTTTAATCCTTGTAAGATTGGTCCAATTGCTTCAAAGTTACCAAAACGTTGAGCAATTTTGTAACCAATATTTCCTGATTGAATTTCAGGGAATACGAATACTGTAGCTTCACCTGCTACTGTTGAATCTGGTGCTTTTTGTTTACCAACACTTGGTACAAACGCTGCATCAAATTGTAATTCCCCATCAATATTGTAGTTAGGAGCTAATTCTTTCGCAATACGAGCAGCTTCTGCTACTTTTAATGCTTCTTCAGATTTTGCTGATCCTTTCGTTGAGAAACTTAATAAAGCTACATTTGGTTCAATACCAAATAATTCAGCAGTTTTAGCTGATTCAACAGCAATTTCAGCTAATTCTTGCGCATTTGGATTAATGTTAATAGCACAATCAGAGAATAAATATTTTTTAGATTTATCACTATTAATCATGATAAATGCACCACTTGTACGTGATACACCTGGTTTAGTTTTAATAATTTGTAACGCTGGACGTACAGTGTCTCCTGTAGAATGCACCGCACCAGATACTAAACCATCAGCTAATCCCATATGTACCATCATTGTTCCAAAATAAGTCACATCTTTTAATAATTCACGAGCAGCTTCTGGAGTTGCTTTTCCTTTACGACGTTCTACAAAACTTTCCACTACAGCTTCAAAGTTTTCATAAGTTTCTGGATCAATCACAGTAATATCATGTAAGTTAAATCCACGTCTTTGTGCTACTTCTTCAATTTCATCTTTTTTCCCTAATAAAATAGGATGACATAATTCATCTGCTTTCAAACGTACAACAGCACCTAAGATACGAGGTTCGCTTCCTTCTGGGAAAACAATTTTTAATCCTTTCCCTTTAATCTTGCCTGACAATTCTTCAAATAGTTCCACAACTATCCCTCCAATTATTTTCTATAACTATGATACAACAAATCTCAACTAAAAAACAGTACTAAGTTTTAGTTTAATAGAATATTCTTCAAAAATTTACATCTGTTATAGTCTAATGATTAACACAGTTAAATGGAAAGACTTATTTACACTCTTGCATCTTATGGTATACTAATCTTATTAAGTTATAAAGGAGATTCATCATGCGAGAATACGCTAAAAAATTGATGGATACTGCCATGCTTGCAGGCCAAATTATGTTAGAATGCAATGCAGAAAGTTATCGTGTAGAAGAAACGATGAATTATATTTTATCGACTTCTCATTTTGCCACTTGCGAAGCATTTGCGAATGCTACTGGAATTTTTGCAACTTTAGACGATGACTGCATTGATTGTATTACCGAAATCCGTCGTGTTCCAAATCGAGATACGAACTTAAACCGAATTTATAAAGTCAATAGTATCTCTCGTCAATTAGTCAGTGGAGAAATCGATATCGACACTGCTTATGAAAAATTCCAAAACTTAAAAGAGTCGGATTATCCATCTTGGTTGAAAAATATTGGATTAATTATTATGTGTGGATGCTATGCTGCTCTTTATGGAGCAACTTTATTAGAAATGTTTGTTGCTGGATTAGCAGCTATTGTACTTCCATTTATTTATAAACTGGATGCTAAATTAGGATTAGGGATGTTTATTACAAATTTAATTTCCATTATTCCAATGGTTGTCATTATTTGTTATCTTCAAGAAACAGTATTTCCAACAATCCATATTGGAATTCCAATTATTGGTGCAATTATGCCTGCAGTACCGGGAACTGCTATTACAAATGCCATTCGTGATACTCTACGAGGCGATTATAACTCTGGAACTGCTCGTGCAGTAGAAGCTGCTGTTACTGCTCTATCTATTTCTATTGCTGTAGTGATTGGTTTATTAATTGGAGGAGGTGTCAATCCATTATGATGTTTCAAGTGATTAGCTCTGTTATTGCAGTTTATTTTAGTAGTATTGTATTTGAAGTACCAAAGCGTTTAATTAAATATACCGCTCTAATCGGTGGTATTGGTTGGTGGATTTATCTGTTATTTTTAGATAGTGCTGGAATGGAATTATCCACGTATTATAGTGGACTTACGGTAGCTTTTCTCTCTCATATAGCAGCAAGATTTTTCAAAGCTCCCGTAACAGTATTTTTTATCCCAGGATTTTTCCCATTAGTACCTGGAGCTGGAATGTATCGAACGGCGTATGCTTTTTTAACAGGAGATTCTGTGAAAGCTCATTATTATTTATCTAGTACAATTTCTGTAGCTGGAATGATTGCTCTTGCTATCTTTACAGTTGACTCACTTTTTCGTTTACATTCTATTTGGAAAAAACATATTAAAAAAACGTGATACGAACGAGGTATCACGTTTTTTGATTATTCGAATCCACCAACTGTAATGACTTCATCTGTTGGAAGAATAATGTCTTGTGTATTTTGGTTACTTTCTTCAACACTTGGAGTAAATGTAGGCGTTACTTCCGGTGTAATTAATTGTTCATTTTTCTTTGCACGACCTGCTAAAATTGATTCAATAGATGGTGCAGATACTTCAATTTTAGAATGGCTATTTAATAATAAATCCCACTCTTCATTTTTAATCATTTCTAATTGAGATTCCACCATAATTTGTAATCTTTGACGGAACATACGTGTTTCTTTCTTCAATACATCTGTTTCACGATTGATTTCAGTTGCCTTTTCAGCTGCTTCTTTTAATAATCTCTCTGCTTCTTTTTCAGCTTCGAAAATAATAATTTCTGCATCTTTACGAGCATTTTCTTTCAAACGGTCAGCAGCTTCTTGAGCTACAATGATTGATTTATTTAATGTTTCTTGAATAGAATTAAAGTATGAAACTTTTTCTTCATTGAATTTTACACGTTTTTCTAAATCTTTATTTTCACGAATTAATTGTTCTACTGTACGAATGACTTCATCTAAATAATCATTTACTTCTTCTGGATCATATCCTTTAAATTTTGTAGGAAATTCCTTATTATGGATTTCGATTGGCGTTAACATATTTCCAACTCCTCTTATTTATTTTTCTCGAGCAGACCTATTTCAAGTTTTATTTTATCCTTTTTTGTCCGTCCCTCAATATTTTTTATCTGTATTCTACCATACCCTCTTATGGAAATAATATCAAGTATTTCAATCATAAAATCTGGACGAATTTCTTCTGCCCAATTCACCTTAACTTTATTTCCTTCCACTAATTCTTTTGAACGTTGTCGAGAAATATGGAAAATAGAAGCAATTAATGTATCTAATCTCAATGAGGATACAATTGCGGTTGTATAGGACCAATGATCGATAGGAATGATTAAATCAGGATAATCTCTTTCTTCGATACGGATACTAATTTTCCCTACCTTTTGAAAATTATGTTTTAAATAAGACAGCATTTGTTTTGTTACGAATAATTGCCATCTTTCTCCATCCGATATAATATCCCCTAATTGGTCACGGTCTATCCCTAAGCCTACCAAAGAACCGAGGATTTGTCCATGACTAATTGAAGAAAATTTTATCGGATAATGAATTTCTATCAATTCAACATCAAATTCATCTATTGTTGGTGTATAAAAATCTGGATAAATCATACCTCTTTTTCGCTCAGCAGCAATATAGCCACCTTCAAATTGATATTTTATATCATCATATTGTCCAACAATTGCTTCAACAATAAACTGTTGCCTTGGATCTAAAAATGGCGTCAATATAGGTGCATATTGTTCTTGACTAGCAATGACCCAAGATTCTACCTTCCGAATAAAATCTTGTTCTTCTTTTCTAAAATGTTGAAATATAGAAGTATCCATGACTATCCCCTATTAAAATATAAATTTAACAATTTGAATAATACCGAGTTTTAAAAACTCTAAAAATATTATTCCAAATACAGCTGAAAAACCAAACATCCCTATTCTAAATCGGTCAAAATAAGATAAATAGGGTTCACAAACTGCTTGTAGCCATCTAGCTAATTTTGTATGATGCGCTTGCGGAAACCACGTTAATATAATATAAGCACTAATTAACATAGTATAAAGATCAATTGCCCGTAATAATAAACGGATTAATTGAAATAAAATCATATCTTTCTCCTTAACTTTTAAACTTTTCCCATTAATAAGAAGAATATTCATCCTCTACAAAGGATCCTTGCACTTGGAAATTTGGTGGAGAACAAATATAAATATCTTCCCGAATTTGCTGAACATCTCCATTTATGGCATAAGTGACTCCGACTACAAAATCAATCACTCTTTTCGCATCCGAAACTTCCATTTTTCTAAAATTAATAATAACTGCTTCTCCTTTTAACAAAGCATCTGCCACACGTTCCGCTTCTGTATAAACCGTTGGTTCCATCACAAAAACTTTTGAAACTTTTTTATGTTGTTGCGCTTGTTGAAAAGATACCACATTGGATGGAGTTCTTCTGTAATCTTGAACATTTGACTGAAGTTCTTCTTCATACATTTCTTCATCCATTTCCTCATATCCATCATCTGGATCTAAAAATGTTTTCAGGTTATTCCAAAATCCCATATTACTCCTCCTCTTCAAACCAAGCGGTTCCTATTCTAACAAAATGAGCCCCTTCTTCAATTGCAATCGGATAATCTTGACTCATTCCCATACTTAATTGCAAGGTTTTCTCACTATTGACTTCTTCAGAAATTTCTTTTAATTCATGAAAATAGTGACGAATCTCTTCTTCACTCGCATCGAATGGTGCCATTGTCATAAATCCAATAATGTCAATCTTAGCATATTGCTTTGCTACTTCAAATGCTTCAAAAACCTCTTCTTTAGTAAAGCCATGCTTCGATTCTTCCCCAGAAACATTAACTTCAAGAAAACATTTCAAAGGGGATTCTAGTCGTTTTTCTATTTCATCCATAATGGATAAGCGATCAATTGCGTGGAAATATTGAATTCGATTGATAATTTGTTTTACTTTTCTTTTTTGTAATGGTCCAATCAAATGCCAAACAATATCCTCTTGAGGGAATGCTTCTTGACGCTCTATTAGTTTTTCAACTCGATTCTCCGCAAAATGCCGAAATCCAAGAGAATAAACTTCTTGGATTTCTTCATTCTTACGATTTTTAGTTACTATAATAGGACATACTTCTTGTATATCTCTAGAAACTTTATCGCATGATTGATGAATACGAGCTAAAATTTGTTCTGCATTACATTTAATCATGGTCATTAGTTTCTGTTTCTTCTTCTGAAGAATGGTGGTGTGTCTAATGTGTCGTCAGACTCATATTTTGTTTCAACTGGAGCTTCTACAAAACTCTTTTGTGAAAATGGAGAATCTGTTTCTGTTGATGTTTCACGAACAGTTGCTTCACGACGAATATCCCAATCTCCAAAAATATCTTTTTCAGGTTGTTTTTCTTCAACTACTGCTTTTTTCTTTGGTGTTACTTGTTTTTCTTGGAATGTTTGTGGGTTATTTCCAATTTCTTTTGTAGAAGTTGGTGTAGTTGGAGTTAACGTTGAGCGGCTAGTACGAGCTGCTGATTTTTTAGAAGATTTATGTTCTTCATCAATTCCAGTAGCGATAACTGTTACAATCACTTCATCTCCAAGATTTTCATTAATGGATGTACCAAAGATAATATTAACATCATTTGTTGCAGCTGCAGCCACGATATCAGAAGCATCTTGTGCTTCAAATAATGTTAAATCAGATCCACCTGTAATGTTTAATAAAATTTGTTCTGCTCCATCAATTGAAACTTCTAATAATGGAGAAGAAATAGCTTTTTTCGTTGCTTCTGCAGTACGGTTTTCACCACTTGCAACCCCAATTCCCATTAATGCAGAACCTTGATCTTTCATTACTGTTTTCACGTCAGCAAAGTCTAAGTTTACATAACCAGGTGCAATAATTAAATCAGAAATACCTTGTACACCTTGACGTAATACATTATCCGCTTCACGGAATGCTTCTAACATTGGAGTCTTTTTATCAACGATTTCTAATAAACGGTTGTTTGAAATTGTTACTAATGTATC
>CAURER010000058.1:0-6541 GCA_963523795.1 uncultured Granulicatella sp. | reverse complement strand
AAGTTCATTTGGCTCATTTCTTCTTCAGAAATTTTACCAGCTAATTGATTCAAGATTCCTTCTAATTCAGGATGTTTTTTCAATAATTCTTGTTTCATTAGAGGAGCCCCTTGATAAGGTGGGAATAATTGTTTATCATCCTCTAATACTTTTAATTGGTAACGTGAAATTTCTGCATCTGTTGAATAAGCATCTGTTACTTGAATATCACCAGATTGAATCGCTTGGTAACGTAATGCAGGTTCCATGGTAGCTACATCCAATTGTAAGCCATACATACTTTGCAATCCTTTATTTCCATCTTCACGGTCATTAAATTCTAGTGTAAATCCAGCTTTTAATGGTCGATTCACTTTTTTCAAATCAGAAATTTTAGTTAAATTTTCAGTTTCGGCTAATGATTTTGGTACAGCAACGGCATAAGTATTTTGATACGCCATTGGTTTTAAAAATACAAAACCATCTTGTTCTAAAATTCCTTTACGAGCTACTTCGTACACTTCTTCTGGTTCATGACTGACTTTTGGTTTACTCTTCAATAAACTTTCTGTAATGGTTCCTGAAAATTCTGGATAAATATCAATATCTCCCTTTTTCAATGCTTCATATAAGAAATTCGTCTTCCCGAAGTTTGGCTTCACTTCAACTTTTAATTTCGTTTGATCTTCGATTAATAACTTATACATATTCATCAAAATTTCAGGTTCTGGTCCTAATTTCCCTGCAATCACTAGTTTATCTGATGTGTGCATTTTAGCAATTGATGGAGCATAAGAAGTTCCTAATCCGATAATTAACACTACAAAGGCTGCTAAAATCGTTCTTAATTTTGCAGTTTCCATCCATTTTAATAAGAAGTTGAATAAAATGGCTAAAATCGCAGCAGAAATCGCTCCAATCAAGATAAGACTTGAATTATTTCGGTCAATTCCTAATAAAATAAAGCTTCCTAATCCTCCAGCACCAATTAACGCTGCTAAAGTTGCTGTTCCAATAATGAACACAGCTGCTGTACGAATTCCTGACATAATGACAGGCATCGCTAGTGCAATTTCAAATTTTTTAAGACGTTCGATTTTTGTCATCCCAAAAGCAATTCCCGCTTCAACAAGACTTTCATCAATTCCTTGAAGTCCCGTAATTGTATTTTGCAAAATTGGGAATAAAGCATATAACACTAAGGTCGTTAAGGCTGGCAATGTTCCAATCCCCATTAACGGAATAAATAATCCAATCAACGCTAATGACGGCAATGTTTGTACAATTCCCGCAATTTGTAATAAAAATCCAGAGATTTTTTTTGATGGACTGACTACTATCGCAACTGGAACGGCAATTACTACTGCTAATAATAACGCTAATAACGATAGTTGAAGGTGTTGCCCCAGAGATAACATCCATTCACTATTTCTCTCTTGAAAAGTTCGAATTAATTCATTCATGATGTTCTCCCCCTTTGAATAATTCTTTAACGAATGCATTAGTCGGATTTGTTTGAATTTCGTATGGAGTGTCTACTTGGACAATTTCTCCATCTTTTAACACAGCAATTCGATCGGCTAATTTTACAGCTTCATCTGTATCATGTGTAACAAATAATGTTGTCATTTTAAATTCTTGATGCAATTGTTTGGTTAAATCTTGTAATTGTTTACGGCTAATGGCATCTAATGCTGAGAAAGGTTCGTCCATTAATAAGATTTTTGGAGTCGCAATAATTGCTCGAACAATCCCTACTCGTTGTTGTTCTCCTCCAGATAATTCTTTTGGATAACGATGCGCGTAATCTTCAAAAGAAAGTCCAACTTTCTCTAATAACACCTTTGTTTGCTCTTGAATTTGTTCTTTTTTCCAACCTTTCATCTCAGGAATTAAGGCGATATTTTCTGCTACCGTTAAATTTGGAAAAAGCGCAATTTGTTGCAAGACATATCCTGTTTTTAATCGTAATTCTCTTTGATCATGATCTTTAATACGCTTGTCATTCAAGTAAATATTTCCATCTGTTGGTTCGATTAATTGGTTAATCATTTTCATCATTGTCGTTTTTCCTGAACCAGATGGTCCCACTAACACCATAAATTCACCGTCTTCAATGCGTAAATTGACATCTTTTAAGACAGTTTTTTCTGCGTAGCGTAATGCTACATTTTTATATTCAATCATTTTAACTTCTCCTTTTAGTAAAAGCAGATTGTATCAACAAACAGCTCCTCTAATTTTACTCCAGTTCTCCATTTTTTAAGTTTTGCAAGATTCGATTTAAATAGTTCTCTACTTGAACGATTTCTTCTTCCTTAAATCCTGCATAGAAGATTTCTCCTAACGCTCGGCTAACTCTTTCTCCAATTTCTTTTTGAGATTTTCCTAATTCCGTTAAGTTCACATATTTTCTACGTTTATCTTTCGGACAATCTTGCATGCACACTAAACCTTGTTTTTCTAATTTTTTTAGCATACTCGTTAATGTGTTATTTGCTAGTCCTGTTCTACAGCTCAATTCTGAACAGGTAATATACCCCTCAGTATCATTCCACAAAACAGACATTATCTTCCCTTGTTCACTTCTAAAGAGTGCATCCGGTTCTTTACTTAATAACTTTTGATAAAGTCTTCCATTCAATAAACGAATATGGTGAATTAAATATCCCCCATTCTTTTTAGCCCCCATGACATTCATCTCCTTTCTTTTTATTTCTATATAGAACTATATACCTGTCCATCCGTTTTGTCAATTACTTCTATGTAGAAATTTTATAAAAAAGAAGAGTATTCTTACTCGAACACTCCTCTTTGAATGATTAATCTACTTTTTTCATTTCTTCAAACATTTCATCGTTAACATAACATCCAAGAGCTGGATTTTCTGATGGGTTAATGACTACATCGAAAGCTTTAGTTACTTGAGATAAAGTTTGAATCATACCGCTCCAGCTTTCATCATAAATTTCCCTTAATCTCTTCCAATCTGTATAGAAGACCATTGCTTCTTTTTCATCTTTTCCTGGTAATATCGCAACATTTAATTTTTCTCCAGATTGTAAATCAACTTGAGCATTTGGATCGGCATTTTCTAATTTAATTGGTGTTAAGAATTTTGCTTTTGGTAATTCTAAACATAAGAAACGATAGTATAAGCCGTGCATAATTTTTTGCTCTTCTGTTTGCGGGAATCCTAATTGACCTAATAATAAAATCCATCTCATCGCATCAGGATTTGTCACTGGAATGTCTTCTTCTGCTACTCCTGTATAATCAGGTGCAGCAATAATTCCTTCTGCTGCAAGAGATGTTTGTTCTGTTACAAGATGGACACCTGTCGCTCCGTTTTGGTAGAACGTTTCTAAGAAGAAATTCTCAATTCCTTTTCCATCTTCTCCTTTTTGAATACGACGTAATTCAAAAATTTCTGTATCTGCAAATCGAGAAGCTAGTCTTTCTTCATATGCTACTGGCGCAATAAAGATCATTGGAGAACTACAAATGAATCCACCTTCTTCTCTTTGTTGTGTTTGAGAGAATAAATAAGGTTCTTTCGTTTTTTTAGAATAAACGGTTACTAACTCATCTGCTTGTAATAATTTATCTCGTACGGCAATCATCAATTGTTCAATCTTGCCAACATTTTCAGTATGCTCTTCTGGTGTTTCTTGGGAAGCATTCATATGACAGTATAGTAAAAATACACGTGCAATTTCTGATAAATCTGCTAAGCTTAATGTTTCAATATCTCTTTGTGTTAAAACACCTTCTTGACGTCCCACGAAGACATTCCCTAATGTATTAACAAATGTTTTATAGATTTCTTCTTTGTTAACACCTTCTTCATGTAATACAGTTCCTTTTTTAATTCCTAAAGGCATCGCATCTTCTAACCAAAGCGCTACTGGCTCATTTGTAACTTCAAACACTTTTTCTCTTTGAGCATTTTCCATTGCATAAATCGCAGAAGTTGTGACAGTTCCATTATCATCTCCAAGATTTGTCAACCAAACAAAGTCCCCTACTTTTAATGTTCCTTCAAGATTTCCTGTTACTACTAGATCTAGTGAGTCATCACTAATTTTATAAACATCTTCTACTCCTAGTTTGAATGCTGGTTTTTCTTGTGCTGTTTCTTCTGTTTCTTGTTTTTTAAATAAATCTTTTAATCCCATTTTCGTTCCTCCGTCGTTAATTCTTTTCTCCAACTAATATCCATAAATGAACCGTTATCGTTTCTAATGGATGATTTTTACTATAGTCTTGATCTTCTTTACTGGCGCCCCAATATAAAGGCGTCATTTGTAATAAGTGTTCATACATTTCTGTTGTCAGTTTTACTTGATACGAAACTTCTTTCTTCTTCATAGATGGATATTCTTGTTTAAATCGTTCGACAATATCCTCATTCGAATAGTGTTGTTTTTCTTCGTTACTTTTATATAATTGTTGTCTTAATTCAATTAAATAGTTACTTCCAGGAATAATTTTAATGAATGTTCCTCCTGGTGCTAGTACACGGTTGAACTCCTTATAATTCGATGGAGTTAACATATTAATGAGTGTACCACAAGATTCATTCCCAAAAGGCAGCTGCGCTAAATCTGCCACAATCCACAAAGCTTTTTGAGCATGATGATGACTAGCAGCTAGAATTCCTCCCTTAGCAATATCCATCCCTACTAAAGGAATATCTTCTAAAAATGACGATAAATAAGCAAGTGGGCTTCCTTCTCCACAACCAATATCAACAATCAGTTTATTCTCCTGTTTTGGAATCAGTGACAAAACTTCGTCTAATAGCGGATTGAAGAAACCACTCTGTGCTAATTCATAACGATGCATAAATAACTCTGCATCATAATCCTCATTCGCTTTTTGTTTCATCAAATGGAGCGTTCCTTTTTTATTAATATCAAAACGATGACGATTCGTACAAACCATACTATACCCGTCTATTGTTTCAATAGCTGCATGACAATAGGGACATGCAAATAACTGTTGATGTTTTTGTATAAAGTCTCGACTCCAGTCGATTTTCTTTTGCATCATCCACACTCCTGCTCCATTTATTCTCAATTGTCAGTATACCATAAAATTACTTTTCTGTTTGATTTTCTTTCTCCATCAAAATAACCGATTTTTTATTTTGACATTTTTTCCTGCAATGATACAATAGAATAGAATCGTAATTATCCCGATTTAATTACATGAATGGAGGAAATCATGATGAGTAGTAAAATTCCAGTAACCATTGTCAGCGGATTTTTAGGAGCAGGTAAAACAACGCTCATTAACAAAGTATTAAAAGAAAAACATGGCGAACATATTGCCGTAGTTATTAACGAATTTGGAGAAATTGGTGTTGACCATCAATTCGTATTAGATGTAGAAGAAGAAATTTATCAAATGGATAATGGCTGCTTATGCTGTACTCTTCGTACAGATATTGCAGACATGTTAAAATCTATTTTAATGGTCAAAGAACAAAACGGTATTAAAGTGGACCGTGTATTATTTGAAACAACTGGTTTAGCAGATCCTGCACCAATTGCTCAAACATTTATCAATGTACCATTTTTAAATGAACACTTTATCTTAGATGCTGTTTTAACAGTTGTCGATTCAAAAAATTTCTTATATCAAACCACTCATCAAACTGAACCAGCAAAACAAGTTGGTTTTGCAGACAAAATCTTTATGTCAAAACATAGTTTAGTAGATGATACTATTTATGCAAAAGTGATTAACGAAGTTCGTTCTATCAATCCTTTTGCAGAAATTCAAGACTTAGATGCTCGTCCAGTAGAAATGAAAGATATGTTTGGTCTTGAATTATTCTATGCTTCTGAAAAGAAAATTTTAGAAATGCAAGAAAATTCTGAAGAAGAATATTGTGAAGCATGTGGACACACTCATGCTCATGGAGAACATGATCACCACCATCATCACGATGAAGAACATTGCGAAGAATGTGGACATTCTCATGCTCACGGTGAACACGACCACCACCATCATGATGAAGAACATCACCACGGCCACGATCACGATCATCACCATCATGGACATCATCATCACAAACATCACCACCATAGTGGGATTAATTCATTTGTCATTGAAACTGAAAAACCTCTTGTTTTAGCGCATATTAATGAATGGTTGAATGAATTGGTTTATATTTATGGACCTGAATTATATCGTTATAAAGGAATTTTAAGCGTAGAAGGTTTAGATTA
The DNA here is from genome assembly GCA_963523795.1 of uncultured Granulicatella sp. Classification (GTDB taxonomy): domain Bacteria; phylum Bacillota; class Bacilli; order Lactobacillales; family Aerococcaceae; genus Granulicatella. The sequence continues at coordinate 323 of CAURER010000058.1, read as the reverse complement.
CCAAATCATTTTCCAAGGGGTTCAAATGAGTTTTGATATTTCTCGTGGACGTGATTGGAATGATACAGAGCGTAAGTCGACTTTAGTATTTATCGGTAAAAACTTACCAGAAGATACATTAAGAGAAAGTTTCGTTGCTTGTACAAATAAATAAATTCCGTAGAATATGACATAAAACAGAAAAAACATTTTTAGCTGTAGCATGGTCGCCAGCAGCCAGCAAAGCTGTCTCATGGCTAAAAATCGAGCCTTAGTCTCGATTTTCCCCAGAGGCTGGGCAAAAAGTCTCAAAAATAGAAGAAAGCACTATAAAATTCTTAAAC
>CAURER010000057.1:0-6628 GCA_963523795.1 uncultured Granulicatella sp. | reverse complement strand
GTTGGATGTATCCCAACTAAAAAAATTGCTACTGCAGCTGCTCGTAAAAAATATAGTCAAGTAGACAATGCAGTTTACTATCAAAAATCTATTCAAGAGAAAAAAGCTTTAATTGCAGCTTTAAATCAAGCAAACTACCAAAAAGTTAATTCTGCTCCAAATGTAACAATTGTAGATGGATTTGGACGTTTTGTAGATGAGCATACAGTTGCTGTAGATACAGCAAATGGAGTAGAAGAATATGTAGCAGAAAGAATCTTTATTAATACTGGTGGTACTCCATTTATCCCACCAATCGAAGGATTAAAAGTTGGAGGACCAATTCATACAAATGAAACAATTATGGATTTAGAAGAATTCCCAGAATCAGTTGTCATTATTGGTAGTGGATTTATCGGATTAGAATTTGCAGCAACTTATGCGCAATTTGGTTCAAAAGTAACAGTAGTAGATGTATTTGATGCATTTATCCCTCGTGAAGATGATGATGTTGCTGCAGCAGTTAAAGAACGTTTAGAAGAAATGGGCGTTACTTTTGAATTAGGAATTTCTGTTAAAAAAGTTGAAACAGAAGGTAACAAAGCAACTGTTTACTATGCTAAAAATGATGAAGAAAAAGTACTTGTTGCAGATGCAGTATTAGTAGCAACAGGTAGAAAACCAAACATTCAAGGCTTAGATTTAGAAAAAGCAGGTGTTGAATTATCTGAACGTGGTGCTATTAAAGTAAATGAATTTTTACAAACAAATAAACCACATATCTTTGCATTAGGTGATGTAAATGGTGGACCTCAATTCACATTTATTTCATTAGATGACTTTAGAATCGTGAAAAACTTCTTAGCAGGAAATAAAGAATATTCAACTAAAGAACGTTCATTAATTCCAACTTCAACATTTATTAGTCCTACATTATCAAGTGTTGGTTTAAATGAAAAAGCAGCACAAGCAGCAGGAATTCCTGTGAAAGTTGCTAAGTTACCAATGGCTGCTGTTCCAAAAGCAAAAATTTTAGGAAACCAAGTAGGATTCTACAAAGTTTTAGTACATGAACAAACAAATGAAATTGTTGGTGCAACATTATTTGCTGAAGAGTCTCATGAAGTGATTAATATCATTGCAACTGCTATTAAAGCGAAATTACCTTATACAGCTTTACGTGATCAAATCTTTACTCACCCAACAATGGCAGAAGCATTAAATGATGTATTTGGATTAATCAAATAGAGGAATTAAAATGGGAAACGACTTTATAGTAATCATCCATTGTTTAACGTATTTATCTGTTCATCATGATAGAAGATTTTCTAGCCAACAATTAGCGCATAATGCATGTAGTAATCCTGTCATTGTTAGAAAAGTAATGAGCTTAGCTTCTTCTAAAGGATATGTAGATGTTGTAAATGGAGCTAATGGAGGTTATAAAATTCAAGCAGATCCAAAAGATATTTTATTAGGGGATTTATTTATACTCGTTGGTGAAGATCAACGAATAAAGAAACAGTATCAATCTTCTCTGGATGAAGTTTGTCTTGTAGCTAATCATATTTGTAGTGTTTTTTCTGATTTGCAGGATGAACAAATTCAAAATCAAATAGATTTTTATCAAAAACAGAGTATATTCGATATTGTACAACGATTGCAAAAAAAGTCTGAACAAGTCGAAGTTTAGAATTAGATTGAAGGAGTGAGTTTAATGGAATTTGTAAAAGAAGACAATGCATTTAGACATTATAATGCAGTAGGTGAAGTGGATGCTGAAATTACATTTCAAGTCGAAAATGATGTATTAATTGCTGATCATACTTTTGTAGATCCAACTTATCGAGGACAAGGAATTGGAAAATTACTAGTCGATAAATTAGCGAATTATGCAAGGGAAAATCAGAAGAAAATCCATCCAACGTGTTCATATGTCGTTAATTTATTTAAAAAATATGATGAATATACCGATGTGAAAATATAAAAAAAGTTATTTTTTCATAAAAATAACACAAAAAATTCATAAAAAATTCATATTTTACCTTTATGATACATTCATACCCAATAAAACACCTAAGGTTTACTTCTCCCAAATAAAAAATGAACTCCCAACATTTTTTATTAGTAAACCCTCCTAACCTTTTCCCGTTGTTAGAAATAGCAACGGGTTTTTTGGTTGTAAAAATCATTACAGAATCATTAAATTTTAATCATAAGTGTTGGAAGTTTTGAAAAGAAATAGTATAGTAAATTATTATAAGGAAAAAGGAGAAAATATGACAAATCATTATTATACAAAAAATCCAGATAGCATTAGTCAACAAAAAAAATGGACATATCGCCTGAAAGGAAATACTCTTTCATTTACAAGTGATAATGGAGTCTTCTCAAAACATACTGTTGATTTTGGGAGTGAATTATTAGTAGAGTCGTATGATATTCCTGAGCAGTTTCAAAAAGCAAGTTTATTGGATATTGGTTGCGGATATGGTACCATGGGACTTGCATACGGAAAAGCCTATCCTGAATTATCTATTGAAATGATTGATGTCAATGAAAGAGCTTTATTGTTGGCGATGGAAAATGCCAAAAAAAATGGGATTCATAATGTAGATATTCATGAAAGTAATTTGTATGATGCTGTCAAGAAATCTCAATACGAAATTATTATTAGTAATCCACCGATTCGTGCGGGGAAGACGGTTGTTCATACCATTTTAGAAAAAGCTTATGATTATTTAGCTGAAAATGGACAATTAGTGATTGTGATTCAGAAAAAACAAGGGGCGCCAAGTGCTCAAAAGAAAATGGAAGAAGTATTTGGTAATTGTGAAAGAATTCAATGGGATAAAGGATATTGGATTTTAGTAAGTACAAAATGTTAAAGGAGAAAAATATGACAAGATCACAAGAAATTAAAAAGAAAAATAAAAAAAGAGGCTTTAATTGGAGAATTTGGGTCGCAAGCTTATTATTCATCATTGCGGGTGTATTATTTGCTGCTGGACCGATTCGTAGCTATATGTTAGCACAATTTCAACAAGAACATGCTGTTCAGTTAAGTAAAGTAACGGCTGCGGAAGTAAAAGAAAATGAAACACAAGAAGCAGAATTTGATTTTTCAACAGTAGAAGCTTTAGATTTACAAGCAGTTGTAAAAGCTAAAATGGATACTTCTAAATTTTTAACATTAGGGGCCATTGCAGTACCAAGTGTTAATTTAAATTTACCGATTTATAAAGGGATTTCCAATCCTGTATTATTAGCTGGTGCGGGAACTTTAAAACCAACTCAAAAAATGGGTGAAGGAAATTATGCGCTAGCAAGTCACCACTATTTTTCAGATGAACGTTTATTATTCTCTCCATTAGTTAAATTAAAAGTTGGAGATAAAATTTATTTAACAGATATGGAATATGTCTATGAATATGAAACTACAAGTATTGATTTAGTGGAAGCTTATCAAGTAGAAGTCATTTATGATGTTCCAGGAAAAACTGAAATTACTTTAATTACATGTGATGATTTAGAAGCTTCTCATCGTTACAGCTTTAAAGGAAAATTCGTTTCAAAAACACCAATTAGTGATGTTACTGAAGATATAAAACAAGCTTTCAATATTGACTTTACAACATTATAAAGAAGGTGGATCCGTTGGCAACAATTAAGGATATTGCAGAAAAGGCAGGAGTTACGAAAAGTACTGTTTCGAGATTTTTAAATGGCGGATCGATTAGTGTAGAAACAGCACAAAAAATTGAAAAAGTAATAAAAGAAGAAAATTATATCCCTAGTCCGTTTGCTCGTAGTTTAAAAGCAAAGTTAAGTTCGATTATTGGTGTTATTGTCCCAAGAGTTGATTCTGCAGCAACGGCTCAGACTTTAATTGGTATTGAAGAAATTACTGAAACATTAAACTATATTTCGATTGTGAATAATGCTAGACAAGATAACCAAAGAGAAATCCGAGCAATTGAAGAATTTGCTAGAAATAAAGTTGCTGGAATTGTATTAGTTGCTACTGAAATAACACCTGAACATATTAAAACGATTAAAAATTGTCCAGTTCCTGTCGTAATCGTTGGTCAAGAACATCATGAAATTTATAGTATCATTCACGATGATTACCAAGCAGGCTTTGAATTAGTCGAAAATCTTGCTGAACTTGGTTATCATGAATTAACGTATGTGGGTGTTTCAAAAAGAGATCATGCTGTTGGAGTTGTTCGAAAAGAAGGGATTTTTTCAGGAGCAAAAGTTCATCAATTTGAGCGAATGGAACAGTTGGAAGGAGATTTCTCCACTCAAAAAGCATTAAAAATAGGAATGGACTTGTTTAAAGATGAAACTCATCCTTTAGTTATTGCTGCAACTGATAATATTGCTGTCGCTTTAATGAAGGCGGCACAACAGTGTGGAAGAAAAATTCCTGAAGAAGTTGCGATTGCAGGTTTTGGTGGATATGAGATTGGTCAATTTATGAATCCTACATTAACAACTGTCGAATATCAGTTCAAAGAAGCTGGAAGAGTTTCAATGAAAGTTCTAGAAAAATTAATCCATAACATTCCATGTGAGATGAAAACAATGATACCTACTCATGTAAAATTAGGAGACAGTACAAAAAAAGCTAGAAATTAGGGAAATCCTAATTTCTAGCTTTTTTATCTGGTTCAATATGGATGTCGACGAATGTTATTCCAAACTGTTCTTCTAATTCTAATTCAATTTCTTCGGTTATTTCATGGCTTCTCCATACCGTTAAATTTGGATCCATACAAACTGTTAAATCTAAATAAATATTTGAACCATACCGTCTTGCTTTTATTTCTTCTATAGTTTTTATTTCGGGGTGAGCGAGAATAATCGGTTTATAAGCTTTTATTTCTTCTGGTTCAAATCCATCTGTTAATTGGAAACTACTTTCTTTAAAAATATCAAATGCTGTTTTTAAAATCATCATTCCAACTATTATTGCCATTCCTGTATCTAACCAAGAAAAACTCAATTTTGCTGCTAAAATAGCAATGGAAGTCAAAAGACTTGTTAATGCATCACTAAGATTATCTTTAGCAGCAGCTTTTAATCCTAGCGAATGAATTTTTATTGCAAGGGAATGGTTATAACGATAGACTCCAAACATTAATAATGCAGAAATACCACCAATAATAGCAGTAATAAGGGATGGCTGTTCTTCGATGGGATATGTGAAGTGACCCCATGCATCTCGTATGACCTCTAATCCAATAATACACATTAGAAATGAAGTCATTAAACTCGCAAGTGTTTCAAATTTCCAATGACCATATGGGTGATTTTTATCGGCAGGTTTTTGAGAAATCTTTAATCCAATGAATACAAGAATAGAAGATAAGACATCCGTAAAGTTATTTAATCCATCGGCAAAGAGTGCTTGAGAGAAAAATAATTTTCCAACGATTAATTTACTAGATGAAAGTACGATATAAGTGATAATACTAAGGATAGCTCCTCTTTCTGCCTGCTTTAATCGTTGAGTAGCATTCATGTGATTTCCTCCATTCCGTAAAAGTTATTATAAAATTATAACAAAAAAAGAGTGAAAATAAAAATTAAATGCTATGGAAGATAGTTTTATATGAAAATATAGATGAAAATGACATAAGAAATCTTTTATTTTGACTATCTCTAAAGGAATTCTTTTGGTATAATAAAATCAATCGAAACGAAAGAGAGTGAAGTAAATGGCAACAGCATTAATTGTATATGCTAGTTTAACAGGAAACACAGAAGAAATTGCAGATATTTTAGCAGAATCATTAGAAGAACAAGGAGTAGAAGTAGATATTAAAGAATGTACTTCCGCTACAGCTGATGAATTTCATGACTATGATATTTGTGTAGTCGCAACTTACACTTATGGTACAGATGGTGATTTACCAGATGAAATCGTTGATTTTTATGAAGAATTAGAAGAAGAAGATTTGACAGGAAAAATCTATGGAGCACTAGGTTCTGGAGATACATTCTATGATAAATTCTGTCAATCAGTATTAGATTTTGATGAACAATTTGCTAAAACAGGTGCAACAAAAGGTGCAGAAAATGTATTAGTAGATTTAAATGCAGAAGAAGAAGATGTGAAAAATATCGAAGCTTTTGCGAAAAGTTTAGTAGAAAAATTAGGATAGAAGAGAAGGTAACAGTTTGGAAAAGAACTGTTACTTTTATTTATGGAGAAAAAAGATGTATCAGACAATTGAAGGGATTGCGGAATATTTAGAAGTAGATATTGCGTATGTATTATATTTAATTCGTGAAAAACAAATTTCTACGATTACAGTCGATGATGAAGTTCTCATTAATCGATCACAATTTGATTTTTTTATAAAGCAACGCCAAAAAATGATTGAAGAATATCAAAAATACTTAGATGAACCGATTCCAGAAGATATTGATATTAAGGATGAGGATTAAAAGAGGTGTTGTATGAAAGGGAAAAAAGTTTCGAACTATGAATTGTTTTTTGATATAGTGTGTAGTGACCCCAAAAAGTTAGACTTTTTGGGGTCACTTTGCTTTCAATTATACTTTTTTCTTAAATATTTGATAATTTCTTGTGAGTAATTTTCATCAAAAAATTTCATAGAGTAGCTCCCTAGAATCA
>CAURER010000056.1:0-7408 GCA_963523795.1 uncultured Granulicatella sp. | reverse complement strand
AACATTGAAATAATGCCCCAAATCGAAATAGCCGTTAAAATTGCTCCCTCATAAAAGCCAACTCCTATTGCTAATCCAATACCTGCCGCTCCCCAAATTCCTGCAGCCGTTGTTAATCCTGTAATCTTTTTATTTTCTTTTATAAGAATTGTTCCTGCCCCTAAAAAACCTACTCCTGATACTACTTGAGCACCTAATCGTGTAGGATCTCCAGTACCAAACTTATATGAAACAAATTCATTTGTCATCATTATTAGACAAGCTGCAACACAAACAACGCTGTGCGTTCGGATACCTGCCGGTTGAGATTTTCCGCCACGTTCCATACCAATTAGACTACCAGCTACTAGTGACAAAACTATTCGTATTACTATTTCAATATTTGTTAATGCTGTCATAATTACTTCCTAGTTGTTTTACTTCGTCTTTGTGTAAAGTAAAGTACTGTTGAAGAAATAATCATTAATACAATAGTATATACAAAGACAAGAGCTTGTGCATTTGAAGTTGCTGTTTCATCACCCGCTGAACGAATAGTAATCCCTAATGGTTGAGCTAATGGATGATATAAGAATACAGATAAATCGAAATCTGTTAATAACGAATTAAAGTTTAGTGCAATGATTGAAAGAACTACTGGTAAAATAAATGGAATAATCACTTTCATCATAGTATAAAATGGTGATGCTCCCATACTACGAGCTGCATCTTCCATTTCATCATCAACGCTAAATAAAATAGCTCGAACCATACGATATGAAAATGGAATTTTTACAATAATATATGCAATTAACAACATTACAAAAGTTCCAACTAAAATTTTATTTAATACAAGTGGTTGTGGTTGATTAAATGTAAAAAGTAAACTAATTGCTAATAATGTACTTGGTAATAACCAAGGAAGTAATGCACCATATTCAAACAAGAAATCAAAGCGAGATTTATGCTTTCTAACCACTCTTGCAAAGACAACTGCAAGAACTGTTGCTGTAGTAGCAGCAAGAATTGCATAAATAAAGCTGACTAAGAATGGTGAGAAAGCAACACTATTACTAAAGAATTGATAGTAATTTTCTAAAGTAAAGTTAGACAATGACAAGTTTCCTGTTTGAATCGCTACTGGATCTGTAAATGAATAAAGAACAATAAAGACCAAAGGTAACATAAACACTGTAAATAATGCATATGCAACAATATGTGCGATGATATTCCATGGTTTTGAAGTTATCTTTTGTTTTTTCAAAGGTGCTTTTGTTTTAGAAATTGAAATATAATTACCACCTTTTTCGATTTTATTCATAATAGTTAATAAAATTGTAGTAGCAATTCCTAAAACAATCGAAAGTAATGCAGCTAAATCACGAGAATTTCCCATTCCCGCAAATGTAATAATCATTGGGTTAATAGTTTGAAATTGTTTTCCTCCAACAATCATTGGTGCTGCAACTGCAGATAATCCACTAAGGAAAATCATAATAGTTAATGCAAATAAGGTAGGTGTTAAAGTAGGTAAAACTACTTTTCTAAACACTGTAAAAGGTTTTGCACCCATATTACGTGCAGCTTCAATTGTATGATAATCTACACTTCTAATCGTATTTGTTAAAAACAATGTATGATTAGCAGTTCCCGAGAAAGTCATAATAAACAATACTGCTCCATATCCAATAAACCAGTTAGGATCAAGTGAAGGCATAATGTTTTGTAAAACTCTTGTAATCATTCCATAAGGTCCATAAACAAATTTATAACCTGTCGCAAGAACAACCCCTCCATAAATCAATGAAGTCATGTATCCTAATTTTAAGATTTTAGCTCCTTTAATATCAAAGTATTCGGTGAATAATACACAAAGTACTCCTACAACATTTACTGTAATAATCAATGAAAAAGCTAATTTAAAACTGTTCATAATACTTTGTAGAGCTCTTTGAGATTTTAAAACACGTTCAATTGCATTTATAGAAAAATGTCCGTCTTTAACAAATACATTCACTACTAAATCAAAGTTTGGATAAATAATAAACGTTACTAGGAACCAGACTAACCCTAAACGAATAAGCCAATCTTTCCAATTTAACTTTTTACGCATACTATCTCCTCCCTAATATTGAACAATATCTGAAGGTGTAATATATAGTTCTACATTTTCCCCCACAGATTTAATCGCAAATTGACTATCAATACGAGTCACATTGACAATTTGTTTTTCAGACACTTGTATCGTATATCGAACGTTTACACCAGAAAATTCTGTATCGATAATTGTACCATTTAATAAGATATCTTCTTCTGTTTCACGTTTAAAACGAATTTTCTCTAGACGAATATATCCTTTCTTATCTTCTAAGTTTACTGATGGATTTTTAGATAAAATATCATGAACAGTCTCTTCAGTTAAGACATTAATATCACCAATAAAATCACATACAAATTCTGTTTTTGATTGATGATAAATTTCAGGTGGTGTTCCTACTTGTTCAATAAACCCATTATTGAATACAGCAATTCTGTCTGATAATGTTAAAGCTTCCTCTTGGTCGTGTGTAACATATAATGTTGTAATTCCTAAATCCTTTTGCAGACGTTTTAATTCTTTTCTTAAATCTACACGTAATTTTGCATCAAGATTAGAAAGAGGTTCATCTAGACAAAGAATTTTAGGTTCTAATACTAATGCACGAGCTAATGCTACACGCTGTTGTTGACCACCAGATAGTTCTGACACATTACGTTGTAATTGTTTATCAGAAATTTTAATTTTTGCAGCTACTGCTGCAACTTTTGCTTTAATAACATCAGGAGCAACTTTTTTTACTTTCAATCCGAAAGCAATATTATCAAATACTGTCATCGTTGGGAATAAAGCATAAGATTGAAACACGATTCCAATTCCACGTTTTTCAGGTTCTAATTTAGTCACATCTTTCCCATTTACTTCAATTCGTCCTTGAGAAGGATCAAGAAACCCTACTAAAGCTCTTAAAGTTGTTGATTTTCCACAACCTGACGGTCCTAAAAAAGTAAAAAATTCACCTTCATTAATTTCAAGATTAAGATTATCAATTGCAATAAAATCTCCATACTTAATTTGAATATTTTCAAATTTAATCATAATGTTTTCTCCTTCATCTATTTCAAAAAGTCTCGCAAAGTTTTTTCTATCTAATAGAGTTTAGACCCTGCGAGACTCCTGATACCATTTATAAAATTATTTAACGTATTCTAATTCTGCTTTTTCAACCCATTGGTCTAAGTATTTTCCAACAACTTCCCAATCAATAGCTTGTGGTTTAAGTTGTCCCACAAATTTCTTAGTATCTTCTGGTAATTCAGCTACAGCATCTTTATTTGCAGGAATAGATCCAAAGTTTTTACTGTATTCAGCTTGAATTTTAGCTTGACCAAACCAGTTAATAAATTCTTTAGCAAGTGCTTTTTTCTTACTAGTATTTAATACCATTGTTTGTTCTGTTACAAATGGAACACCTACATCTGGCGTCATTACTTTAAATTCTACATTTTGTTCTTTTTGTCCTACTAATGCTCCTGAGCCCCAAATCATACCATATTGAACAGGACTTTCTTTATCTAAAACTTTAACGACTGTACTTTCACCTTTTTGAAGTGTATATGCATTTGCAAAATAATCTTTTGCAACATTCCAACCTTTTTCAGATACACCTAAATCTCCTTTTTCATCAAGATAACGAACTAAAATACTAGCGTAAATTGCACGTCCAGTACCACCTGTTAATCCATAGATTGAATATTGACCTTTATATTTACTTGCTAACTCAGTCCAATCTTTCGGCATTTCTTTAGCTTCAGGATTTCCAACTAATACTAATGGTTGTACAATCACTGGATTATAAAAGCCATCTTTATCTGCTAATGATGAATCAATTTTATCAAACCATTCTGGTTTAAATGGTTCTAATAATTTCGCATCTCTTAATTTATTTGAATCTACTGCACCAATCCCAAATACCATATCAGCAACTGAATTATTTTTTTCTGCAATAACACGATCTGCAAGTTGTGCACCAGCAATATCAACCATACGAATATTAAATCCTGCTTCTTTAGCTTGAGCTGTTAACCAGTCTCCACGTCCGTTTGATACTGAGTTAGAATAGATTACTAATTCTTGACTTTTATCTGCTTTTTCATCAGCTCCTGAATTAGAATTAGATGAAGGATTTGTACCACTTGAACAAGCTGCTAAAGCTGTTGCTGTAAATACTGTTATTAATAATTTTGATAAAAATTTCTTCGTTTTCATGATAAATCTCCTTTTATGTTAATTTTTTATTTTCCAAATTTTTCATGATATGGAACAAATTGTCTCATATCTTCAAACACTGTATAATCAATGCGATTTACAGTAATTACAGGTACTTTCTCTAGTAATACTTTTGTTAATTCTTCTTTTACTTTTTTAAATTCCTTATCTTCTTCTTCGGTTAACGGAACTCGTAAATATCCAATTGAGATATGAAATTGATATCGATCATGATTAGGGAAATGTACTCCTACTTTTTCTGAAACATATGTACGTATTTCTTCTAATCTTTTAGCAGATTCTTCATCAGCAGGTTCCACTAAAATATTTTGATTTCCCATTTCAGTCACTCTCATATGAATGTTTTCATTCAACACTGGAAATATTTCTAATTGTTTTGCAAAATAATCATGAATTTCCTGCAATGGGGTATCTAATGATAAGTGGCTACTCCAAAATTCTGGTTCACGATTCTCATGACAAAGTAACTCAATTACTGTCATGTGAATCGACCCTCTAGGTGTTAGAGTAAATTTATCGATAAATGGTAACTCTCTATAACGTGATTGAATAATATCAACTACTTCCATCAAGTCTGGTTTGCTGTATAAATTTGCAACTACAGTATTTCCTGGAAAATGATTAAATTCACCATTTTCTTTAAATTTAATTTTAGTTAGATTTTTCATAAACTTCTTCCTTTGTTTTTCTTTTTTTGACACCGGTGTCAACTTGATGAGCTCATTATACTTTGCAAACGTTTCCTTGTCAACCGTTTTCATTTTATTTTTTTAAATTCTTTTTAGAAATTTATTTATAGTTTTATATTTAAGCTATTCTAATTAATTCCCACTGTTTCAATAAATCTCTTAAATCCTTCTCGACCAGATTGGTTATTTTTATACACACCAGCATCTTCCAATACTCTAGCAAAAACTTGACTTACTTCATATTGAATAATTTTAGTAACTTCTTTTTCTTCTATATTTGAATATTTCTCTTTTAATTGTTTAGCCCAATCTAAATGATACTGACTTATCTCATTTGGTTTATTTAATAAAAATTTCTCTACTTCTTCTAATTCAGTTTTTAATCGAGGTGGTAGAATTGCAAGCCCCATAACTTCTATTAATCCAATATTTTCTTTTTTTATATGATGAACATCTTTATGAGGATGATAAACACCGTCCGGATGTAATTCAGATGTATGATTATCTCTTAAAACTATATCCATTTCATACTTTCCATCAACTTTTCTAGCAATAGGTGTGACAGTATGATGAGGCGTATCACCAGTTCTTGCAATAATATCTAATTCAATATCTGTATAATTTTTCCATTTCTCCAATATCTTCGATGATAATTCTATAATTCTCTTTTTATCATTTCCACGCAATCTAATAACTGACATTGGCCAATTAACTATTCCAGCTTCTATATCTTCAAATCCTGTAAATTCAAAAGTTATATCACAATCTGCTTTTTCCATTGGAAATACATATTTTCCACCTTGATAATGATTATGACTTAGTATAGAACCTCCAGAGATAGGAAGATCAGAGTTTGAGCCTACAAAATATCCTGGAATAATATCAATAATATCTAATAATTGTTCAAACGTCTTAGGAGTAATTGCCATCGGAACATGTTCTGAATTAAAAAAGATAGCATGTTCATTAAAATATGAATACGGAGAATATTGAAATCCCCACAGTTCTTCTCCAAGATTCATTCTTATAATTCTATGATTTGCTCTTGCTGGATAATTTACTCGTCCTTGATAACCTTCATTTTCCATGCATAAAAGACATTTTGGATAATTTGATGGTTTCAGTAATTTTTCAGCTGCAATTGTTTTAGGATCTTTTTCAGGTTTAGATAAATTAATTGTAATTTCAAGATTTCCGTACTTCGTTTCTGCTTGGAACGCAATATTTTTTGAAATAGCAGATAACTTAATATAATCATTATCCTTACTTATTTGATAAAAATTTTCAATTGCCTTTTGAGGAGATACCTTGTATGAATTCCAAAAAATTTCATTCATAAGACTTGGAATTGGAGTAATAAAATTCATTAACTCTGCACCTAAACAGTCTTTTTCTTCAACTGTCGTATTAACTTTTCCATTTTTTTCTGCTATTTCCACTAAACTATCTTTTAGGCTTTTTACATCTTCTTCCTTTGTAAGAGTGTCAATTCCTTCCTCTCCTACTAAAGCTAGTATCCTATTTTTAACATAGGAATAATCCATTGAACTATATACTCCGTAGTTGATAACTTTCTCTACAAATTTGTCAATTAATGGTTGCATTATTTTCTCCTTTAACTTTATATATTAAAATTTCCTTTGTAATATCGCCTTACAATTCAACAACTAATATACTTGCATCATCTTTTTTTCCATAAATAGGATCAAGTTCTGTCGATTGTTTTCTCATTGAGATTAATTCCTCAAAACTTTTAGTAGTATTTTGAGAATAATAATCATAAAATCCATCACTCATCAAAACAATTTTATCTCCAGTAACTTCAAGATTTCCATATAGCGCATGTTCAATACTTAAATCATCTAAAGAACCAATCCAATAACCTTTCTCTTTATTAGCAAGTTCTCTAATTTTTTGTAAAATTTCTTTTTTATTTAATACATTTAATCCTTTTTTTGAATTCTCTATTTCATTTTTCCCTAAATCAAATAATCGATCCACTCTATGATCCGTTAATTGTTCATCATTTACTAACATGACGCAATCACCAAGGATTAAATACTCAAGTTTTCTTTGTGACAATCTAGCAATAATAAAGGCAAATGTTGGTAATTTATAGTATTCTTCATGATTGGAATCATTTAAACCTATAATATTTCTAACTTCCTTTATAGCATTTTGAAAAATAGTCTTTAAAGATTCTTTTTCATTGCAATATACTTTTAGTTTTTCAGATAATAGATGAGTTATCTCAGAAACAGAATATCCAATAGACTTTTTTGAATCATATAAATCTGTAGCCCCATCAATAATCCAAAAATAATTTTCAATATTCCCTAAGGCATCCTCATTTTCCATTGCTGTTCCTTGTATAGAACAAATATTTCTTATTTTCATACTTTCTACCCCCAAT
>CAURER010000055.1:0-7601 GCA_963523795.1 uncultured Granulicatella sp. | reverse complement strand
GCTTTATGAAACACTGGATCTGCTAAAACTTTTTGATAGTTTGATAAACCTGTAAATTGAAGTTTTAACAATGAACCCTTTTGGAAACTCATCCAAAATGAACGAATTAATGGGTAAATATTAAATAGTAAAATCACACCTAATGACGGAAGAAGGAATAACCACGCCTTTGGTTGATTCTCAGGATTATATTTTTTCATTAGTATACACGTTCTCCATTTTGATCGAATAAGAATAATTTATGTCTTAGAAGGTCAAATGAAAGTGTGTCTCCTTCTTCAATCTTATGTTCCACACTTACGATTGATTTAATATCTTGTTCTCCTAATGTAAAGTGTAAAATACGTTCACGACCAATTAATTCAACAGCCGTAACAGTTACTGTAAATAATCCATTTTCACTTGGAACTAAATCTTCAGGACGTAATCCTAAATAGTAATGCCCGTTTTCTAGACCTTTACGGAAACGACTTTCCACTAATTCACTTGCTTGTAAAGTGAATGATGGATGATGAATCACACCATCTTTTACTTCAACTTCTGAAATGTTAATAATAGGATTTCCGATAAATTTAGCCACAAATAAATTATTTGGTTCTAAATATAAGTTTTGAGGGTCATCATGTTGTTGAATAACACCTTCATTTAATAAAATAATTTTATCACTGATGGATAAAGCTTCTTCTTGGTCGTGAGTTACAAAGATAGTTGTAATTCCTACTTCTTTTACTAAACGACGAATTTCTTCACGAATTTTTAAACGTAAACGAGCATCTAAGTTACTTAATGGTTCGTCTAATAATAATACTTCTGGTTTTTGAACTAACGCACGAGTAATTGCAACACGTTGTTGTTGTCCACCTGATAAAGTACCAGGTTTTTTCTCAGCTAATTCTTCAATATTTGTTAATTGCATGTATTCTTCTGCAACTTTTTTAGCTTCTTCTTTTGAGATTTTCTTTTCACCTACTGTTAATGGGAACATAATGTTCTCTAATACTGTCATATGAGGATATAATGCATAGTTTTGGAATACAAATCCAATATTTCTATCTTTTGGTTCTGTATTAATCACAGAAGATTTTTTGAATTGGATATCTCCACCAGTTGGTTGTAACAACCCTGCAATCATATTTAAAATAGTTGATTTTCCGCAACCACTAGGCCCTAATAAGCAAACTAAATCCCCTTGTTCAATTGAAAAGTTAACGGATTTTAATGCTTCAAAGCCATTATCGAATACTTTATTTAAGTCGATAACATCAATCATGAGTAAACCTCCAAATTTCTTTACTTGAATACATTCCAGTATACCATGTTTTACGCTTTCATGCGATACAAATGTTAAGAATTTTTTAAAAAAATATTTTTTCTACGAACTTTTCCGCATAATTGCTGAAGAAAATACGCAATAAAAAACGTCTCTAGCTTTTTACTAAAGACGTTTCTTTTTACTATCGATTAATAATTTTGAAGTATTCTCTTGAAGTAATTTTGTAAACTAAGAAATAAGCAATCATAAAGACTCCTGCTACTGCTAACATCGTTAATCCAATAATGCTTCCTTTAATGCCAAAGATTAGGACAATTTTACTCACAATTTTATACGATAATGCAGTATGTAAGAACGCTGTTAATAATGGTAAGAAGAATACAATTAATACTTGACGATTAATCGATTGATGAATCATTGGTTGATCAATTCCGATTTTCTTCAAAATACTATAACGTTCACGGTCTTCATAACCTTCAGAAACTTGTTTGTAGTAAATAACTAAAACTGCTCCTACTGAAAAGGCAATGGCTAATAATATTCCTAAGAATAATAGAGAACCATAAAATTGGAATAATAATTGAGCAATTTCGATTTTCCCATCAATTCCCCCAGCAATATCAGATTGTTGATACGCTTCTAGTTCTTTTTTCTTCTCCTCATCGGTTTGACTAGATGTATTCCATAATGCAATATATTGTCTTGTATAAGCACGATAACCTGCATCGTTATCTTTACTGTAATATGGAACAACTTTTGCCATATCTTCTTCATTTAAAAGTCCAATATAGGAGTGATCAGTAATATTTGGATTTACAATTAATCCTGCTGCGAATTTATTCACATCTATGACTTGTCCAATTGAAAAAGTATTTTCTCCAACTGCTATTTGAGTGAAACTAGGTTTTGTTCTCTCAGTATATTGTTCTCCTATCACCATTTCTCCAGGTTTAACGGTGATATTTTCTCCACTATTACGATTATAATCTTCCACTGATACTAGGACGACCATTGATTCTGGAAGAGTACCTAGTTTTTTTACATTTGTATCTAATACATTCCCTTCTTGATTTCCCCCTGTTAAAATATACGAATACTCATAGAAATCTGTTACTTTTGAAGCAGTTCCTGCCGCTAATTGTTTCGCCTCTTTTGAATATGCTGCTGTTTCTTCAGGATTACGATACATATTTCTAAAAGTAAAATCAGTTGGATTTGTTCGATTAATCACTTCCTGTGCCCCAAACTGCAATGAACCAGTCGTCCCAAGAGTCACAAGTACCATTGTTGATAAAATACAAATACTTGCTAAGCCCATCGCATTTTTTCTCATTCTAAAAATCAAATTAGAAACAGAGATGAAGTTAATTGGACGATAATAAAATGTTTTACGATTTTTCAAGAAACGTAACAGTGCAATACTTCCAGCATCAAATAATATATAAGTTGCGATAACTACTAATAATACTGCAACAAAGAACCAACCTAACGCTTTAATCGGACTTTCGATTGATTGAGAAATATAATAAGCATATCCTAAAATCGCTACTCCAATTAATGCACGAATACTTAAGAAACGACCTGTTTTTTCTCCTGATTTCTTCTCACGTAATAATTCTAATGGACGACTCACTCTAATCTTAATCGCATTTAAAATCATTAAGAAGACAAAAATTCCACTAAATAAAATTCCAATCATAATGACTGATACAAATTGGAATTCATATGAAATCGGAACAGTAAAACGCATTGCTTTCAATAATAAGGCAAATGCTAATCGATTGAACAATACACCTAATACTAGACCTACAATAAGGTTTATCACTGCAAACAACAGCATTTCAACAACTTGTAACAATTGAATTTGTGAACGACTCAATCCTAAAATGCTATATAACCCAAATTCTTTCGAACGATTTTTCATCACAAAGCCATTGGCATAAATCATTGTTAAGGTAGAAACCAGTAACATGATCACAACACCAAAACCTAATGCCATAACTACCGTATTTCCACCATTACTTTGCAATATCGTTTTATTTGTAGAAAGTGCCAATAAAATATAGGTAATAACCATCATTGTAATAGAAGCAATCGAAAACGGAATATACAATGTTCGATTTTTCTTTAAATTGGATACTGCTAATGAACTAATTAATTTAAACATGAGTCTCACCTCGATTAGCCATTACTGTTAACGTATCAGAAATTGCTTCAAACATTTCTTCATCTGTACGTTCGCCTTTAAATAATTGATGATACAAGATTCCATCTTTAATAAATAACACTCGTTTAGCTCGACTAGCCGCTAATGTACTATGCGTTACCATTAAAATAGTTTGTCCATTTTCATTTAAAGTATCAAACACATCTAAAATATTGCTAGAAGATTTTGAATCTAATGCCCCTGTTGGTTCATCGGCTAGTAAGATACTAGGATCCGCCATCATTGCACGTCCAATGGCTACTCTTTGTTGTTGCCCTCCGGATAATTCATAAGGATATTTTTCTAGTAATTTTTCAATCCCTAACATCGTAGCAACAGGTTTTACTTTTTTCTCCATTTCTTGAACAGTTTTTTTCGCTAGTACTAATGGAAGTAACATATTATCTTTAACCGATAATGTTTCTAATAAGTTAAAATCTTGGAAGACAAATCCTAAATGATCTCGACGAAATGCTGCTAATGTTTTATCTGGAATATTTTGAATATCTAATTGATTCAATAATACTTGCCCTTTTGTTGGACGATCTAATGTAGCTAAAATATTTAGTAGCGTTGTTTTGCCAGAACCAGATTCACCCATAATGGCAACATATTCTCCTTTTTCAACACTAAAAGTAATATCTTTTAATGCTTCTACTTGCATCGCTCCAAATCTTGTATGGTAAATTTTTTGTACTTGTTTTACATCTAATAATGTCATTTCAATTCCTACTTTCTCTTTGATTTGTATTTATTCTATCAAATAAAAACGATGTATTCCTATATTTTAGCTATCATTTTCTGTTTGTTTCTTACATTTTTGTAAGAAAGAATTTTTTATTAATTTTCGATATTTTTACTTTCAAATAAGAAATAAAAATCGTATAATATAGATGTAAAAGTAGTGATAATTCATTACTTAAACAATATAATAAAATGATTAATAATAATAATCATTTTACTTATTTTTCCTTTTTTATTGTTGTGATTTCCGAAAAGAATTCCATTCTTTTCGTTAATCTTTTCTTTGATCGGCAGAGCTATTCTAAAAATAACAACCATCATACACTTATGCCAGAAACTCTGCCATCGAGGACTACCCACCTAACCATTTAGACTACGGTTTAAACTGTTAGGTGGGTTATTCATTTATGGACAAAAAAAGACGAGACTTGCGTCCCGCCTTGTTCATTTCATCGAATTATTGAACTTTTAAAATTTGTTCTTTCGCATGAATTAATTGTGTAATTAACGCACAATATGGAGTTGGAATACCATATTCTTGTCCACGTTTTGCAACAAAACCATTTAAGTAATCTACTTCTGTAAAACGATGATTTTGCATTAAATCTTGATGCATTGATGGATAATGTGCACGTACTTTATTGGATGCAGTATAAACATAATTTTTCATTTCTGCTGCATCAATTTTTACACCTTCATGATGAGCAACTGAAACAAACTCATGAATAATTTGTTCAACAACTGCTTCTGCTGTAGTAGTATCGAATACTTCTCCAATATTCGCATCTAAAATCGCACAAGTAGCATTCATTGTTCCATTAACACATGCTTTTCTCCAAATTGAGAATAAAACATCTTCACTATAACTTGCATTTAATCCTGCTTGATTCATCACAGCGACTAATTCTTCTGCAATCGCACGACCGCTCGCTTCTTCTACTGCCTGAATTTCCACAGTACCGGTTCCACCTAAACGAGCCACACCTGGAGCATTAATCCCTGCTGTCCAAATCGTTACCCCCATAATAATATTTTTTCGTGGAACATATTTTTCCATTGTATATTCATGACCTAAACCATTTAATAAGCAGACTACTTTTGTATCTTCATGAATAATTGCTTTGATTTTTTCAAGCATTTCCCCTAATTTCATTGATTTGGTAAATGCAATAACGACATCTACTTCTTCATGAACTTCTTCAGGTCTATAGATAGGGATTTGTAATGTATCTGTTGTATCTCCATCTACTACTTGTAACCCATTTGTACGAATAGCTTCAATATGTGCTGGCCATTCATCAATTAAAACAACTTCTTGCCCCGCCTTTGTTAACATATAACCAAAGCGACATCCCATTGCTCCCGCACCTGCAATTGCAATTTTCATTATAATTCCTCCTTATTATACCGTTAATTTATAATCTTCCGGTTGAATCCATTGTACCACTTTTTCGAATACATGGATAAAGAAAATGTTGAAAATAATAGGAGCCACTACGAAAATAGCTGCTACTAATAAAATATTTCCTACCGACCATCCATTTTCCATTGAGTTTAAAGCATAGATTGGGCCTACTAAACCACTAAATCCAAAACCAGCACTAGCAGGAGTTCCTTGAATAGAAAAGACTGCTGCTAAAATACCTAGTAATGCTGAAGAACATAACATTGGTAATAAAATTTTTGGTTTTGCGATCACATTTGCCATTGACATTTTTGGAGATCCAATAAAGTGTGCAATACAAGTTCCCACTGAATTCACTTTTAATCCTGCAACTGCTAAACCAAAACCAGCCGCACAGATTCCTAAGTTCGCTGCACCAGAACCAATTCCTGATAATCCAATTGCTAAACCAATTCCTACTGTTGTAAATGGTGAAACAATTAAAATACAGAAAGTCATCGCAATTAACATACACATTAAAATTGGTTGTAATGTTAATAAGAATTCTACCCCTTGACCAATTAAAGCTGTAATTTTAACAATGTACGGTTGAGAAAGTCTACCAAGCCCACCGATAACCACTAATGTAACCGTTGGAATCACGATAATCGAATAAGCTTTCGCTTTATCCCCAATCCATAAAATAAATGCTGCTGCAACAGCTGCCGTTACTCCCATTGTAATAATATCCCCAGTGCCAGCGAATACTACACCTTTAACATCTGGATTAAAGCCCGGCGCACCACCTGCAAAAACAGTTGCTAAAGCAATGGCACCTGATTGAATTGGAGTAAATTTAAAGAAATGTCCTACCATTAAACCAATAATCGCACCCATCATAGTATTAGCCACTTGAGTTGCTTGAATAATTAATTGTCCTTGAGGAAATACTGGTAATAACGCTTTTGTTAATTCACCTAAAATCGCCCCAGGAATTAAAGTTACAACTACCCCTAATGCTAAAGCATTTAATACGGTCATTGTAAAATCTTTTGCTGAATAAGTTTTATTTGTATCCATATTCATTCTCCTTTCTTTTGAATGGACTCATTATATCATAATCTTTGTAAGCCTCCAATTAAACAAGTATATAAAAAACAGCTCTCCTCAATGATAATTTGGAGAGCTATTTCTTATTTAAAAGTTTTTGGAATGGTTTCAATTTACAGCAAATGCGTATCTAAAACTATTTTATTCTACCCACTCACCATTAGCGTTAACAGTATACCCATCTGGTGTGGTTGTATTAATTGCTAAAGCACCTAATTCGTTCGCATAATACCATTTACCTGATACCGTGAACCAACCTGTTTCCATTGCTCCTGATTGATTCAAATAGTACCATATTCCATTTTCTTTCACCCATCCAGTATGCATTGCTCCTGAATCGTTCAAGTAGTACCATGTTCCATTCTCTTTCACCCAACCAGTTTGCATTGCTCCTGAATCATTCAAATAGTACCATGTTCCATTCTCTTTTATCCATCCGGTTTGCATTACTCCTGAATTATCAAAACGATACCATGTTCCATTTATTTGCTTCCATTCATTTACAATGTGGGAACCATCTTCAAGCTGATAGAACCAATGACCATCTTTTTTACTCCACCCCTCTACCACACTATTTGGTAACGTCTTGTCTTCTTTGCTAGTCACATAAAGATAAGTTATTCTTGGTATTACCGTATCTGGAGTTGTACTTGGGTTTTCTCCTGGCGTTGTTGTGCCTGGAGTTGTACTTGGGCTTTCTCCTGGTGTTGTTGTGCCTGGAGTTGTGCCTGGTTTTTCTCCTGGCGTTGCAGTGCCTGGAGTTGTACTTGGGTTTTCTCCTGGTGTTGTTGTGCCTGGAGTTGTACTTGGGTTTTCTCCTGGTGTTACTGTGCCTGGAGTTGTACTTGGGTTTTCTCCTGGTGTTGTTGTGCCTGGAGTTGTAC
>CAURER010000054.1:0-7857 GCA_963523795.1 uncultured Granulicatella sp. | reverse complement strand
GTTGGTGAGTAATAAGGAATTTCTTGGTCTTTGTAAATTTTTCTTAAAATTCTTCGTAATAGAGGGAATGCTTCGATATCACGATTATAGTTAACAGTCGTAATTCCGTATTTTTCCAAATGATATGGGTCAATCATATTGACATCTTCTAAATCAGCTGTTGCTGATTCATAGGCAATGTTAACAGGATGGTTCAGTGGTAAATTCCATACTGGGAATGTTTCAAATTTTGCATAACCTGCTGAACGTCCTCTTTGAGTTTCATGATATAGTTGACTTAAACATGTCGCTAGTTTTCCACTATTTGCACCAGGAGCTGTAACAACAACTAATGGACGAGTTGTTTCGATGTATGCATTCGCTCCGTAGCCAGCATCACTTACAATTGTATCAACATCCATTGGATATCCTTCTGTGTGTCCGTGAGTATAAACGGTCATTCCTCTACGCTCTAACATATTTTTGAATTGTGTAGCAGCTGGTTGACCAGTATATCTTGTAATCAGTACGCTATTAATTTTCAAATCCCAGTGGTGTAAATCGTCAATCATTCTTAGGACATCTCGGTCATAAGTAATGCCTAAATCTCCTCGAACTTTATTTTGTTCGATATCCCCAGCATAAACGCAGATAATAATTTCTGCTTGATTTCTTAGTCGATAGAGTAGTTTGACTTTTCCATCTGGATCGAATCCAGGTAATACTCTCATTGCGTGAAAGTCTCCAATGAGCTTCCCACCAAATTCTAGATAGAGTTTGTCATAACTATTCACTCGCTCTAAAATATATTGACTTTGTTCTTCCAGGTATTTTTCGCTATCAAATCCTAATTGCATTTTTAACGCCCCCGTTTCACTATTTTCAAGTCCAAAGTATAGCACTCTCTTATAAAAAAAGGAAGGAAAATTTTTACTTGTTCATCATTTATTTTGTGCTATACTAAATTTGTTATATAAAGGAGGATTATATATGAAAAAAGTTAAAGGTTTAGTCGTATTCAGTGTAGCTGCTACATTGTTAGCTCTTGGTTTAGAACAAAAAGCAGAAGCTCGTGTGTATTTCCATAACTGTAAGGAAGCTTGGGCTGCTGGATATGGAAATATAGCTCGAGGGGAAGAAGGATATTCTGAACATTTAGATAGAGATCATGATGGTGTAGCATGTGAAATTAGTCGTTCTAAAGGTGCATATCGTTCTCATACAGCGGATGGGACACCATTAAATAAACAACAAGCAGCTTCTTCGTCTGAGGCTGATACAAATGATTCTGGAGAAACAACATTATCAGGATGGCAACAAAATGGTGGAAATTGGTCTTATTATGAAAACAATAGTGCAGTCACTGATTGGAAAAAAATTAACGGTACATGGTATTATTTTGACGGAAATGGTGTTATGACTACTAATTGGCAAAAAGTGAGCGGAGCTTGGTACTATATGGATAATAGCGGAGCAATGCAAACAGATTGGAAGAAAATTAGTAACGCATGGTACTACTTCAATGCAGATGGTGTGATGCAAGAAAACCGTTGGGTGGGAGATTATTATTTAGGTTCATCTGGTGCAATGTTAGTGAATACTACAACACCAGATGGTTATCGTGTAGATGCATCTGGAAAATGGATTCAAGATAAATAATAGACAATAGACAATAGACTTTCTAAGGTAGTAAGGATGAGAGATTCATGAACATACTACCTTAGAAAGTCTTTTTAATGTTCTAATTTTGCATTTCTACAAAGGAGGTGCTACACTACTCAAAAGAGTACAAGTATCAGAAAGGAGCTTTTTATGGGAAATTTAATTACTTATGTACAGCAATACGAAGCTCAAACATTTCAAGAAAAATTAGTAACGGATATTGATATTTTAGTTTTAACAGAAATTGCCTATTTACCATTTGATGAAATTGTGTCTTCATCTTTTGAGGAAAAAGCTGCAATTTCACTGAACCAGTTAGGAAAAGAATTTGAAACAATCAGAGAAAAAGAACATGAAAAAAATCCATTTATGATTACGGAAGAAAGAATTCAATTACTAGAATTAGTGTCTAAAAGCCAACGCTTCAAAGATATAAAAGTATTCGGCTTTATGAATGATATTGATGATGAACTAACAAAACAATTTGCTGCAGTTTGCTATCAATGGAAAGAAGATAGTCGATGGATTATTTTTAGAGGAACTGATGAAAGTTTAACAGGTTGGAAAGAAGACTTTATGATGACGTATTCTGACTTGATTCCTGCACAAACAGATGCGATTGAATACTTAAGAAAACAAGCAGAGTTATTTAAAGGGAATTTAAATGTATCTGGGCATTCTAAAGGTGGAAATCTGTCCTTATATGCAAGTGCAATGCAAGAGGAAGATATTCAAAATCGAATTCAACAAATTTATTGTTGGGATTCTCCAGGGGTTCATCGTTCGATTTTAAATACTGAAGGATATCATAGGATAGTATCAAAAGCAAAAAGATATATTCCACAAGATTCGATAGTCGGATTGATGTTAGAATCTCATGTTCCATATCATATTATTGAAAGTCAGGGAAGTGGGATTTCTCAGCATAGTGCTTTAATGTGGAATGTTGAAGAAGATCGTTTTGTTGAATTAACCGAATTAACGAGAAATAGTCAATTAACAGATCAAATGTTTAAACAATGGACAGAAGCAGTTTCGGATGAAGATTTAAAACTCTTTTTTGATACGTTCTTCGAATTATTTTTTGAAATGGGTGTAGAGACCGTTAATGATGTTTATTACAATTTTAGAATGTATATGCAGAAATTTTTCGAAAAAGCCTATCAAATGGATACTGAAAAACGAGAAATTTTACTAAGAGTGGGACGGTTATTGTTCCAAATCCGATATGAAATATGGAAAGATACGTTATCTATTTCAGTAGAACTTCCAAATCTAACATTACCGAGTGTAGAAGAATTAGTCGAAAGTTGGACGGGGGAACATCGAATTTCAGTGACTTATGAGTCTACGGAAGAAAATGAAGAAATTCGCCACTATTATCAAGAACGTCAAAAACAAAAGAAGTTAGAAAACAAACAAGCCAAGCATCCTGAATAATGCTTGGCTTATTTTTTATGATTCAATTTTTAAACTTAAAGCTACACCCATGCCTCCTCCGACACATAGAGAAGCAATTCCGGTTTGTAATTGACGTTGTTGTAATGCGTGAATTAATGTCACCACAATGCGAGCTCCTGAAGCCCCGATTGGATGTCCTAGTGCAATTGCACCACCGTTAACATTTACTTTATCTGGATTGAGTTTTAAGTCTTTAATGACTGCTAAACTTTGGGCAGCAAAAGCTTCATTCAATTCAAATAAATCCACTCGATCTAATGGAATATGCGTTCTTTGAATTAATTTTTCAATGGCAGGGACTGGTCCAATTCCCATAATAGAAGGATCGACTCCTGCTTCAGCATATCCTGTTAAAGTAGCTAAGATTGGCAAGTTTAAAGTATTGGCAACTTCTCGTGTTGTTAAAATTAAAGCGGCAGCTCCATCATTAATTCCTGAAGAATTTCCAGCTGTTACAGATCCATCTTTTTTAAAGGCAGGTCTTAATGAACTTAGAGATTCGACAGTTGTCTCTGGGCGAATAAATTCATCTTTATCAATCGCTACGACTTGTTTTGTTTTTTTATTCGTGATTTCAATAGGTGTAATTTCTTTATCAAAAGCACCGTTTTGTTGAGCTTGGTAACCTTTTTGTTGAGATTGAGCTGCAAATTCATCTAATTGTTGACGAGTAAATCCATATTTTTCAACTAGATTTTCAGCAGTAATACCCATTGCTTCATTAGAAAAAGCATCTGTTAATCCATCGTGGAATAAAGCATCAATCATCGTGCAATTTCCATTTTTTGTGGCAAATCGATTTGGGAGTAGATGCGGTGCTAAAGACATATTTTCCATTCCACCAGCTAATACGATTTTAGCATCTCCTAGGCGAAGTACTTGAGCTGCTAATAAAATAGATTTTAATCCAGAACCACATACTTCGTTCACGGTTAAAGCTGTACTAGTATGAGGTAATCCTGAGTTTAAGGCAACTTGACGGGCAGGATTTTGACCGAGACCTCCTTGTAATACTTGTCCAAAAATAACGGTATCGATTAAAGCTGGATCTACTTTTCCCTTTTCAATCGCAGATTTTGCAACGGCTGTACCTAATTCAACAGCACTGATAGAAGCGAATTGTCCTCCAAATTTTCCAATAGCTGTTCTTGTAGCACTAATAATCACAATATCGTTTGAATTCATATCATTCTCCTTAAAATTTCATTACTTTACTATTGTAATCGAAAGTTGCTCAGAAACCTATTAAAATACTACATAAAAAAGTTAAAGATTTTTTAAAATTATGACTTTCAGTAGGGATAATCGTTGTAGCTTTCGTCATTTTTTGCTACTATGGTACGTGCAGACTATTAGGATAGATACTTATTACATTAAGGGAGTTAGAAATGAATATCGGAATTGATAAAATTGGATTTTACACACCACCATTTGCTTTATCCATGGAGGATTTAGCAGTAGAACGTGGAGTAGAGTCAGCAAAATATACAGTAGGAATTGGACAAAGCACTATGGCAGTAGCTCCTGTGACTCAAGATATTGTCACAATGGGCGCAAATGCAGCAATTGAAATTTTAGATGAAGCAGATAAAGAAGCCATTGATATGATTCTTGTAGGAACAGAAACAGGAATTGACCAATCAAAATCTGCAGCAGTCTATATTCAAAAATTATTAGGATTATCGAATCGAGTTCGTAGTGTGGAATTAAAACATGCGTGCTATGGAGCAACGGCAGCATTGCAATTAGCAAAAGGGCATATCGCTTTGAATCCAGAATCAAAAGTATTAGTTATTGCAAGTGATATTGCAAAATACGGCTTGAAAAGTGGTGGGGAACCAACACAAGGAGCAGGGGCAGTGGCAATGATTGTTTCAGCTGAACCTTGTTTACTTCGTTTAGAAGATGAAGCTAGCTTATTTACAGATGATGTAATGGATTTTTGGCGTCCAAATTATGAAGCCTATCCAATGGTAGATGGAAAATTCTCGAATGAACAATACATGCGTTTCTTTGCAGAAGTTTGGACGGATTATGCAACACAAACTGGAGCTACTTTTGCAGATTTAGAAGCAATTTGCTTCCACTTACCATATACGAAAATGGGATTAAAAGCTTTCAAACCATTTTTAGAAGCATTACCAGAAGAAGAACAAGAACGATTAACGACTCGTTATCAAGAAAGTACAGCTTATAATCGTCATGTTGGAAATATTTATACAGGATCATTATTTTTAAGTTTTATTTCTTTAATTGAAACAAGTTCTGTATTAGTTGCAGGAGACCGTATTGGATTCTTTAGTTATGGATCCGGAGCGGTTGGAGAATTCTTCGTTGGAGAATTAGTAGAAGGATTTGAAAAACAATTGAGAGTAGAAGCTCACCGACAATTATTAGAGAATCGTAAACAAGTAACTGTTGCAGAATACGAAGCATTATTTAGTCAAATGGTAGATGAAAGTGGCGAACAAACTTTCCAAGTGGAAGATAAAAGTCTATTTATTTTGTCAGGAGTTCACCAACATCAAAGACAATATCAAAAACAATAAATTGTACGTGAAAAGACTTGGTTTCTATCCAGTCTTTTCTTTTTTTACAGTCTAGATTATGGTAGACTAAGATTATATGAAAAATGTAATAAGAGGTTTTGCATGAAAGATAAGGAGGTTGAAGTATGGCAAAAATTTTAATCATTAATACGGGTGGAACTATCGCAATGAGCGAAGACCATTCTACTGGGAAAGTATCTCCTAATGGAGAAAATCCTTTATTATCGAGTGCGCATTTATTTCATTTAATCGGAGATATTCATACAGAAGATTTATTTAATTTGCCTTCTCCTCATATGCAAGAATCTCATATGA
The DNA here is from genome assembly GCA_963523795.1 of uncultured Granulicatella sp. Taxonomy (GTDB): domain Bacteria; phylum Bacillota; class Bacilli; order Lactobacillales; family Aerococcaceae; genus Granulicatella. The sequence goes on along the minus strand of CAURER010000054.1, from coordinate 1,891 downwards.
TGCAATTAAGACAAAGAATTTTGAAAGCTGTTGAAGAGGGATATACAGGAGTTGTAGTCACTCATGGAACAGATACCTTAGAAGAAACAGCGTATTTTCTAGAATTAACAACGAATGTATCCATCCCAATTGTGGTGACTGGTGCAATGAGATCAAGTAATGAAATTGGGTCAGACGGTCTAGCGAATTTACGGAGTTCCTTAATTGTCGCAGCTTCTCCAGAATCGAAGGATAAAGGAGTTGTAGTTGTTATGAATGATGAAGTTCATACAGCTACTTATGTGACAAAAACTCATACTACCAATGTCGCTACTTTCCAAACGCCAACTTTTGGACCTCTTGGATTAGTTTCGAAAAGTGAAGTTATTTATTTCCAACGTTTATTAAAACAAGAATACTATCCCATTGAAGAAGTTCAAACGGGAGTATACTTATTAAAAGCTTATGCGGGAATGGATGGACTATTACTCGATGCGCTTTGCGAGCATCATGCAAAAGGTGTAGTAATTGAAGCGCTCGGAGCAGGAAATTTACCACCAGCAACATTACCAGCCTTACAAAGATGTATAGAAGCAGGAATCCCCATTGTATTAGTCTCAAGAGCCTTTAATGGTGTCACGTATGATGTGTATGACTATTTAGGTGGAGGGAAGCAATTAAGACAGTCTGGTGTCATTTTTACAACAGGATTAAGTGGACAAAAAGCTCGTCTGAAACTAAGTGTTTTATTAAGTTCAGGGAAAACATTAGAAGAAATTGAAAAAGCATTTGCATGCTAGAAAGAAGGATTAAAAATGGCAACAAAAATCGGAAGACGTGTTCGTGAATATGAAGGGAAACCAATTATTTATGGATATCCATATGAAGATTTAGTCGCATGGTTTGAAGAAAATGGAGAGAAAAAATTCAGAGCAGGACAATTATGGGACTGGTTATATCGTAAACGTGTCACAAGTTTTGAAGAAATGACAAACTTATCAAAAGATTTAATCGCAAAATTAAATGAAACTTTTACATTCCCAGTATTAAATGAAAAAATTAAACAACAATCAACAGATGGTACTCGTAAGTTCTTATTTGAATTAGCAGATGGATTATTAATTGAAACAGTATTAATGCCACAAGAGTATGGTTTATCGATTTGTGTCACAACACAAGTAGGTTGTAATATTGGTTGTACTTTCTGTGCCAGCGGTATTATTGCAAAACAACGTGACTTAGTCGCTGGAGAAATTGTAGCGCAAGTCATGCATGTTCAGCGTACATTAGATGAAGTAGCTCCTGGAGATCGTGTGAGCCACATCGTAGTAATGGGAATTGGGGAACCATTTGACAACTATGATAATGTGATTAAGTTCTTAAAAGTAGTCAATTCAGATGCAGGTTTAGCGATTGGTGCACGTCATATTACAGTATCTACAAGTGGACTTGCTCCTAAAATTTTAGATTTTGCTAAAGAAGGGTTACAAGTTAACTTAGCGTTATCTCTACATGCTCCAGATAATGATACTCGTTCTAAAATTATGCGTATTAACCGTAAATACCCTATTGAAGTGGTGATGGAAGCCATTAATGAATATATTCGCACAACAAATCGTCGTGTGACGTTTGAATATATTATGTTGGATCATGTCAATGATTCTGTTGAACAAGCGCAACAATTGGCAGATTTATTAGCAGACAAGAAACGTTTATCGTATGTAAACTTGATTCCGTATAATAAAGTTCGTGAGCATGATCAGTATGAACGTAGTAGTAAGGATCGTGTAGTGGCTTTCTATGATGTATTGAAGAAAAATCATATTAACTGTGTGGTTCGTAAAGAATTCGGTCATGATATTGAAGCAGCGTGTGGTCAATTACGTTCAAGCCAAATGAAACGTGACCGTGA
>CAURER010000053.1:0-8369 GCA_963523795.1 uncultured Granulicatella sp. | reverse complement strand
ACTAACGCTAATAAAATTAAACTTGTAATAAACATTAAGCTATATTTTCCTGCAAATGGTAATCGATCCATATTCGCAGAAAAAATTCTTGCTACAACTGTTGTTGAAATTGCACCTGTAAATTGTTGTAACGTATTTACGATACTATTTCCATCTGCTTGAACATCTTTATCTAATTGCATTAAACAAAATGTAACATTACTACCCATCACAAATCCATTTCCACTCATTAAAATAATATTCAATGCTAATAATGGAAGAATCACTAAATGTTCAAAGAATAAGCTAATCAATACTCCACCAATACTTGCTAAAATTAAACCTGTTAATAAAGGTTTCAAAGGTCCTTTAACATCAAACCATTTACCTGAAACAGGTGCCAGTAAAGCAACCATTGTTGCACCAGGGAACATAAATAGACCTGCAGTTGTCACACTTTGATTTAAACCTAATTGTAAGTAATTCGGATAAACAAATGATAAACCTAATACTGTTGCTTGGAATGCTAACACTACATATAACATTCCATTAAACGTATGATTTTTAAATGGTGCAAAAGATAATAAAGAATTTTTACGATTGAAATATTCAAATAATCCACCCGTTACTACTGCACTCAACAGCCATACAAGAGATAAATGTTCAATTGCCATTAATAAACTAGCTAAACAATTTGCTAAGAAGAAAAATGCTAGCAGATTAAATGGTGATTTTTGAATACTCTTCTCTTTTGGAATCGCCCATAAACCAATAACTAAAGAAATGACTAAACATGGAATTAAAATCCAATAAATAAATCTCCATCCTAAAGCTGCTGAAACTATTCCACCAAAAGTTGGTCCAATCGGTGGAGCTAAGGCAGTTGTCATAGAACCTAATCCGATTACTGTACCATGTTGCTCAATTGGAACTTGCGTTAATACGATATGGAACATTAATGGTAAAGCAATTCCAGTACCGACCCCTTGTAAAAATCTTCCAAATAATAACATGATTAAATTTGGAGAAATACAATTGATTAAAACTCCTACAATAAAAATTAAATTCGAAGCTAAAAATAATTGTCTTGTTGTAAAATTACGTACTAAATACGCAGAAATAGGAACAACAATAGCAATCGCTAATAAATACCCTGTTGTCACCCATTGAATCCCAGAAGATGTTGTCTGAAATTCTTGCATTAATGTCGGAAATGTCACATTCATTGCCGTTTCAATTAATACACCACAGAAACTCATAATTGCTGTCGCAATTACTGCTGGCAATACATGCCATTTTTCATTATTCATTCATGTTACATCCTTTCAAATTATTGCTATACATTTCACTAAAAATCCATAGCCAAATATCTTACCATAATTCATTTATAAAATGCCACTGATAACTATTTTAATAACAAAGAAAAAGACCAGACAAAAGCCTGGTCGTTTCTATTCATTCCATCATTATTTTTCTAATGCTTCCACTAATAATTCCACTTGTGTATCTAATTCAGATTTATCTTCATCTGATAGAGTTAAAACTCCGGTTTGGAATCCTGCTCCGATATGAAGTCCCACTGTTTTTTCTAGTGGATTCATGCGCATTTTAGTGGCTAATTCTGTTAGAGCACGTAAAACATTTGCTCCTCCAGAATGTCCTGCTGCACTACTGAAAGCAACTAATTTACTATCAATATAAGCAGGAGGTGTATAAGAAGTAATATCTAATGAACGAGACATCCAGTCTAAACCATTTTTTAAACTTCCTGATAAACTTCCGTTATATTCAGGAGATACAATCCAAACAGCTTGAGACGCTTCAAAATCTCCACGATACTCTTCTACAATAGCAGGAGCTGGGAATTCAATATCTTGACTGAAAAATGGCACATCTTTAAAACTAATTTGTTTTGTTTGATATCCTTTTTCAACCAGTTTTTCTTGTACATAATCAATAATAGTTTGGTTAAAAGATTCTTTTCTCAATGAACCATTAATGAATAATACTTGTTTTGACATTGCAAACTCTCCTTCTATTTATTAACGTTTTTTCTTTAATTTTTTCAATTTATTTTGTTTTTGACGACGAGCATATTGTTGCATAGCGATTTGACCTAATTTATTACGGCCTCCACCCATGCCAAGTTGTCCCATCATCGATTCCATTGCTTGCATATTTCCATTTGACATTTGATTCATCATTTTTTTCGATTCATTAAATTGTTTAATCAAACGGTTTACTTCTGCTAATGGACGAGCTGAACCTGCTGCAATTCTTTTACGTCTTGCTTGAGATAAAATATCTGGATTTTCACGTTCTTGTGGTGTCATCGATAAGACAATAGCTTTCATACGTGCAGTATCTTTTGGATCCACTTTTAAATCATTTAAGCCTGGAATTTTATTTAACCCTGGAATCATCTTTAAGATATCTTCCAATGGTCCCATTTTATTCACTTGATCTAATTGGTCGATAAAATCATTAAAATCAAATGTATTTGCTTTAATTTTATCTGCCATCTCTTGAGCTTTTGCTTCATCAAAATCTTGTTGAGCTTTTTCAATTAAAGTCATGATATCGCCCATACCTAGAATACGAGAAGCCATACGTTCAGGATAGAAAATTTCGAAATCTTCTAATTTTTCTCCACGACCAGAGAATTTAATTGGTTTTCCTGTTACAGAACGAATCGATAGAGCCGCACCACCACGAGTGTCCCCATCTAATTTTGTTAAAATAACCCCTGTAATATCTAAACGCTCATTAAATGTATCAGCAACATTCACAGCATCTTGCCCTGTCATTGCATCGACAACTAATAAGATTTCATTTGGATTTGCAACAGCTTTAATATTTTGTAATTCTTCCATTAAAGCTTCATCGATATGTAAACGACCTGCCGTATCGATGATCACTAAGTCACGACCTTCAATAGTCGCACGTTCAATCGCTTGTCTAGCAATCTCAACAGGATTTACATCAGTTCCTAATGAAAATACTGGATAATTTAATTGTTTCCCTAAAGTTTGTAATTGATCAATAGCGGCTGGACGGTATACGTCGGCTGCTACTAATAATGGACGTTTATTTTCATGTTTTGCTAAAAATGAAGCTAATTTACCAGCAGTCGTTGTTTTACCTGCCCCTTGTAAACCGACCATCATTACAACAGTAGGTGGTTTGGGTGAAAATTGGAATGGAGCTTGTTCTCCACCCATCAATTCTGTTAATTCTTCATTAACAATTTTTACAACTTGTTGTGCTGGAGATAGAGCTTCTAATACATTAGAACCTAAAGCACGTTCGTTTACTTTTCGTACAAAATCTTTTACAACTTTGAAGTTAACGTCTGCTTCTAATAAAGCTAAACGAACTTCACGCATCATTTGTTTTAAATCAGCTTCGGTAATTTTTCCTTTTTTTGTTACCGAACCCATCGCATTTTGCAAGCGATCTGATAATCCTTCAAATGCCATTTTCTCACTCCTCAATCAGGCTTATTTATTCATTTCTTGTAAGTCTGTCATCAATTGTTGCAATTGATGATCATTTGGATAATGTTCTTTGATATGCTGTTCAATACCATCATAGATAGCTTGTCTTTTATAAAAATCATTTACTAAATGTAGTTCCTGTTCGTAATCTTCTAATAATTGAGCAGATCGTCGAATATTATCATATACGGCTTGTCGACTAACCTCGAATTCTTCTGCAATTTCTCCAAGAGAATAATCTTCCCCGTAATATAATTCCATATATCCTAGTTGTTTTTCAGTCAAAAGTTTGCCATAAAATTCTAACAACAAATTCATCTGAGTTGTCTTTTCAATTTCCATTGCCATCCTCCTGCTTTTAAACTCACTTTCTAATTATAACAAAAACTAGCGTTTATGCCAATTGCTATGAAAATTAGGACTATTTTTCAGTTTCTAAAATTTGAGCTATTTTTTCAAACGTATTTCCATTTCGAATCGTAATCATTTTATAAAAATCTTGCTTTAATAACTGTTTATGGTAAGTTGTCTTTAAATACTCTGCTTCATCGAATTTTCCCCAAAACACAGCATGATTTCCTATATTGACTATCTCATTATGAAAGTTTGCTTGACTCAGAAACTCTAATATCGAGCTTTTTTCTAACTGATATGAAAAGAATAATACATCTCTTCTAGCCAAGTCTTCATTCCACCACTCTGGTAAGTTTGCTTTTTCTTTTAAATATTCTTCTTTTGTCAATAAAGCAAAAGGAATTGAGAAATCATAATGTCTTTCTAGCAAATCTTTGATTTTGCAAATACAAGTATCGAATGTATCACTACTACTAAAAAATAAATTACCACTATTAATATATGAATGAACATTTTCAAAGTTCAAACTTTCTAATAATACTTTCAACTCACTCATTACAACTTTATTCTTACCACCAACATTAATTCCACGTAGTAAAAGGATGTATCTCACTTTCCAATCTCCTTTATTTAAATTTTCCTTTAACGATTATACGACAAAAATCAAATTGTTACTATCAAACAATATCCTTTGTTTGATACCGCATCATACAAATACAATTTTTTAGTTCCTTTTAGAACAACGTATTTGTAAATAAAACGTTTCTTCTTTAACAGATTCTCTATTTGATTTTGTTTTTCTTTCAATGCTTGATTCTTTTTACTTTCAGTATTAAAGATATTACTAAATTCTTTTTGATAAATCTCTTCAAGATTAGCATAATCGTTATTAAAGTTAACTTCGTCCTCTAAAGAAAAGGAGTAAATATCAAATCGATCGTTTCCAAAACCTCTCTCACTTTTATACTCCAATTTTATATTTTGGACATGACTCCCTAATTCAGAAAGGTCATTTCTATTGTTTCCAGCTAAATGATTAATTGCAAAAATACAGGCAACTAATATCAATATAAGAATAATACTCTTTTTCATAACATATCCACCCCATTTTACACCTCTAAAAAAAACTTTAAACTTTCCTACTCTCACTATTATAACTTCAATACTGTTCAAAAAGCTGATCATTTAAATAGTTTTAGCAAATAATAAAAAGCGTCAGACTCTCCTCTAACGCTTTTCGTAGTTTTCGACTAATTTTTCAATTTCTTCTAGTGATTTTACAAAATAGATTTGCTTTCTATCTTCCTTGCTTAATAGATTTGTCGTCACCATATTCCACGTAATAAAAAGAGATACCGCAATGGATAATCATAAACTTGCTTCAAATGTACTAATCGATTCAAATAATATCTTTCTTGCAAATTTCATTACCTTTATAGATTCTTCTACATTTTTAATTGATTTTTCAACTAATTTTTTCTCATTTCTTTTTAAAACATCTCTTTTCAGTTTAAGTTTAACAAGTTCATACTCAATTTCTGTAATATTATTTAAATACTGCTCATACACTTCTTTAACAAAATCAATATTATGTTCATCCTTTAAAAAAATTTCATTCATAGTAGTTAGTAATTTTGCTGTTTTTAAAATAATATTTTTTTTATCCAAAACTCCTATTGAATTTACAGTACCACCAACTACCGATCCTAAACCAAGTCCTAATACTGCACCGCCACCAACAATAGTAACTGTACCTCCTACAATACCTGATCCACCTGCTGCTATAGCACCACCACCCATATATGCTAAACAAGCACTAGTTAACGCTGCACCATGGAGGCCTGCAAACTCAGAACCTACTAAAAATACAGCAATCGTTCCAGGAGCATAAGCTGTCATCATTGTGATAGAAACTGCAATAATAGCAGTTATTGATAGGAAAGAAATGACTCTGTTATAGAAGCCTTCTAATTCTTTCATATGTGTATTATAGTTGTTTTGAAGTCTTGTAACATATCCTTGTTCACAATATTTCCCTGTAAAATAATTATTTAAGAAACGTTCACCTTCACTTTTTTTAAACCCATTAATAAAATTATTTAACTCCTTATATTTTTGAATTGGAATATCATTTCCCTCTCTATCTTTTTCAAATCCAAGTGGAAAATACGGTTCAAATACCATTGCTTCCAAAAGAGTTAATCGATACCAAGTCTTACTCGGATTCAAGGTGTAAATACGTTCCTGTAATTCTTCCATAGAATACCAATGTATTTTTGCACCAAAAACTTGAGTAAAACTTTCAAATCCATCAGAAATAAATTTTTTCCATTCTTGAAGCCATTCATTTTTCAATTTTCTAACTTTTTCTTTTCCTATAGGAATATTAGTAGATTCAATATCGTTCAATACTTTATAATATTCGATATTATATAGTATTTCTGTTTGTTCAAGCGAGAGTCCTAATTGTTTAATTATTGAACCTGTTTTCGTAAAATTATTAAATGTTACATTTCTATATGTTTGTTGATTAATTTTCTCATATACTTCTTGAATTTTTTTTACGTTTCTAGCTTTTAATCCCCAACTCAAATCAGAACAAATAGCAATAGCAAATCTTCCAACACCAACTAAATTAATAGCAAGAAAATACTTTTGTGTTACAATTGCTTCTCCAATATCAACAGCACTAAAAACTCCTGAAGAAATTGTTAACATACGATTAATTGTCGGATTATTTGACGGTTTAACCACCTTCCAATCAATTTTTTTCATATCATCTATTGTGCGTATATTATTTTCCTTCATTGCAATCGCAAGCCGTCTTATAAAATAAAAAGATCGTACCATACACTCATTAGCGATAACTGGTATTGCTTGTTTTCCCGTCTCTACTAAAAATCCTAACTCTCCTCGAAAATCAAATTTGATAACCGATTCTTTAATAATATTTCCAGCTTTATCCCGTTGCAGAAAAAGAGTACCGTTGAATAATTTTGAAATAAATTTATTTACTAACATATCATCTACATTCAGATTTTTAAAAAGTGGAATCGCGGATATTTCCTTTGCTAAAGATAGAATTGGCCCAGGAATTCCTGTTCCTCCACTAATTCCAGCTGTACTACTTGAGCCAGCAATATCACTAACTAGATGAAAGAACCAAGTTATGGTCCCAAATAAAATCTTTTCAGGTATATTTTTTCCTATAGAAAACTTACTAATTTCTGGAACATCTACCACTTTAAAAAGTCCAGCTTCATTAGTACCATAGGATTTTTCTGTAAATTGTGTCAATATAGAACAAGCTAAGCCAACTAATGTCGGATGATGAGCAAAATCTCTTAAATGGTGTTGTAAACCTCCACCAAAATCTGGTGTGTTTCCATCACTTGGTATTGGAAATCGTTTCTCTAATGATTTCACCGCATCATTTAGAGTCTCGAATTTTTTACCTGCTACTATTTCTGCTATTTTTTTACAAAACTATCTACCTTATCGCTTGATATTTCCCTTCCTCTATTTAAATCAAATTCGCCAACCCAAAGGATATCTAATAATGCACAAGTAATACCACTAGCAATTGCAATAAGATAATCTAGATTATCAGCTTGACTTGATAATAAATCAATTTCTTCATCTAAATCAAAAATAATCTTATCAAAATCAAAATCTTTAGATTCTACAATACCTTCATATGGTATCAGTTCATAATTTATTTCAAAATCTTCTTTAGTCATCCTTTAATCTCCAAACCTTAATTCACTTAAAATTTAAATTGTGAAAAACACTATTATTTACATTATATTACAGATTTAAAACATTATCATTAACCTTTTTAGTACTTCACACAATTTTTTTCCAAATATTAAAAAGCGTCAGACTCAATTCTAACGCTTTTCGTAGTTTTCGATTAATTTTTCAATTTCCTCTAGTGACTTTGCAAAATGTATTTGACTTCTATCTTCTTCGCTTAGTAGATTTGTCGTCACCATGTGATTGAAAAAAGCTTCTAAATGATCATAATACCCTTCTATATTATAAAAAATACAAATTCCATTTGTTTGACCAACTCTTACCCATGAAACGACTTCTGCGATTTCTTCTAGTGTTCCTGGTCCTCCTGGAAGTGCAATATACACTTCACTTAATTCAATCATTTTATTTTTACGTTCCGACATCGTTTCAACAATATGAAGTTTTGTAATATCTTTTTTTGCGATTTCACGATCCTCAAAAAATTGTGGCATAACACCAATGACTTGTCCACCTACATTCATAACAGAGGTTGCAACAACTCCCATTAAGCCAGTATTTCCTCCACCGTATACAAGTGTGTGATTCATCTTCGCCATCCAGTTTCCTAGTTCTTCAGTTTTTTCATCAAAACTAGGACAATTACTCTGACTAGCGGCACAATAAACTGCTATATTCATATATTCTCCTTATAAAAAAGAGCCGTAAAATCTTACGACTCTATTATAATTATTTAAATGCTGCAATAATTTCTTCAGCAATATCTTTTGAACAGATAACCCC
>CAURER010000052.1:0-8882 GCA_963523795.1 uncultured Granulicatella sp. | reverse complement strand
TAGAGCATTTGATTGAAGCTCAAAGTGTCGGCAGTTCGATTCTGTCCCGAGCCATCTGGAGGGGTAGCGAAGTGGCTAAACGCGGCGGACTGTAAATCCGCTCCTTAGGGTTCGGCAGTTCGAATCTGCCCCCCTCCATTCATTAAATAGTTTAACTATTTAGGGGTATAGTTTAAAGGTAGAACAGCGGTCTCCAAAACCGTTAGTGTGGGTTCGATTCCTGCTACCCCTGTTATCATATTATGGCGATCGTGGCGAAGTGGTTAACGCATCGGTTTGTGGCACCGACATTCGGGGGTTCGATTCCCCTCGATCGCCCTTTTTTCTTGGGGTATAGCCAAGCGGTAAGGCAACGGACTTTGACTCCGTCATTCGTTGGTTCGAATCCAGCTACCCCAGTTTTTTTATATAGAAATGGCGGTATAGCCAAGTGGTAAGGCAGAGGTCTGCAAAACCTTTATCATCGGTTCAAATCCGTTTACCGCCTTTATATGCCGGCGTGGCGGAATTGGCAGACGCGCTGGACTCAAAATCCAGTGCCCGCGAGGGCGTGCCGGTTCGACCCCGGCCGCCGGTACTAAGTTTAAACTAGAAATGTTGTTAAATCAGCATTTCTAGTTTTTTATACATAAAAATTTTGTGGGCAAATGGTGGGCAAATATTTCTACAAAGTTTGTGAATTTATCGTATAATTTTAATGCTATGAATTTTTAAAGGAGTTAAATATGACAATACTAGATAAACTGGAACAATATTCAAAGGAGTTCATCCAAAAAGGATATTCTGAAGAATTAAAGTACAAAATCAAAGCTGATAAGAATTATTTTTTAAAAATTTCTCCTCTATCTTTTACTAACAAGAAAGATTTAGAAGTAAAGTATATTTCAACTTTAGAAAAAGAAATGAAATTTCCTAAATTAGTAGAAATGAAGTTTGAAACCAATTCAATTCTAAGTTTATACGAATGGATTGATGGAGTTGATATTAGAGAATATGCATTTAAATTAACAGGAGAAGAACTTTATCAATATGGTATGCAAGCTGGAGCTTTTCTAAAGAAGATTCACTCGATTCCTATTGAAGAACCTTCAGTAAATTGGCAAGAATATTATATACAGAAGTCAAAGAAATATATTCATTCTTTTAGAAAACTGAATGAGAATTTTGCAGAAATTGAAATGTTTATTGATTTTATTCAAAGTCATCAACCTTTATTAAAAGATAGACCCATTTCATTATGTCATGGAGATTATCATGTAGGAAATATGATGATTGAATTAGAAACAAAGAAGCTCGTTATTATTGATTTTGGTTCTTTAGAGATTGGTGATCCAATGGAAGAATTTAATCGCATGATTTGGAATGCTCAATTATCTGAGGAGTTTGCTACTGGGTTAGTTAATGGATATTTTGACGGAGAAAAGATTCCTGATATATTTTGGAAATTAATGGCTTATTATATGGCTTGTGATGTTGTAGGTTCTATTCCTTGGGCTATTAATTTTGGAGATAATCAATTAGAGATTATGCTTAAAAGGGCAAAATTAGTTTTGGATTGGTTTGACGATTTTAAACGAGTAATTCCTAAGTTTTATAAAGGAAATAATACTGAAAAGGTAGGTAAATTTTAATGGATATTCAACAATACAAACAAATGTTAGAGCAGCCATGGGGGAAAATTCAATATGAAATTACTTTTGCTCAATTAGAACATATTAAAGGAAAGAAAATTTTAGATTTTGGTTCAGGTTTTGGTTTAGTAAGTCAATTTTTAGCTCAAAATAATGAAGTCTTTGCGATTGAACCACAGGAAGAAATGTTATTTGCCTATTCCAATCATCGTTACGAAAAAATCTTAGGCAGCTTAGAGCAAGTTAAAAAATTTGAATCGGAAACTTTTGATATTGTTTTGTGTCACAATGTATTAGAGTATATTGATAAAGATTGTCGAGTGAACTATCTTTCTGAATTAAAGAGAGTATTAAAACAAAATGGGAAGTTATCCATTATTAAACATAATCAAGTTGGCAAAATTATGCAAGCAGTTGTCTTTTCTAATGATGTTGATCAAGCATTAGATTTATTAAATGGGAATGAATTTAAAAGTGTTTCTTTTTCTCAAGGAACAACGTATACCATTGATGAATTATTGAAAATGTCAAAAATGAAATTGGAAAACTATCAAGCTATCCGTACATTTTATAGTTTACAGATGAATGAAGTAAAAACGAAAGATAACTGGTTAGAAAAGATGACTGAAATGGAACTTGCAGTATGTAATTTGTATCCGTATAAAGATATTAGTTTCTTACAACATGTATGGCTAGTGAAGGAATAGAAATATATTTTCTTGTAAGTAGTACTATCCTTATGGTAGAGTTTTATTATTGAATTTAAAGGAGAATTAAAATGAACAGAAATGAAGTTATTGAATTACAACATAAACGTTTTGCAGTGAAAAAATATGATCCGAATCGTCGTATTTCAGATGAAGATTGGGATACATTAGTAGAAGTAGGACGTTTAGCTCCATCATCCCTTGGTTTTGAACCTTGGAAAATGCTCCTATTAGAAAATAAACAAATGAGAGAAGATTTGAAAGAAATGGCTTGGGGAGCTATTAATAGTTTAGAAGCTGCAAGTCATTTTGTTATTTTCCTTGCTCGAAAAGGTGTTACTTATGATAGTGCATATGTTGCAAAGTTGATGAAGGAAGTAAAAAATCGTGACTATGATCCAACTTCACGATTTGCTGCTCGTGTGAAGAGTTTCCATGAAATTGATGCTGGATTAAATGATGAAAGAACATTATTTGACTGGGCTAGTAAACAAACGTATATTCAAATGGCAAATATGATGTCTGCAGCAACACTTTTAGGAATTGATTCTTTACCGATTGAAGGATATAACAAAAAACAAGTAGAAGCTTATTTAAAAGATAAAGGCTACTTAAACACAGATGAGTTTGGTGTATCAGTCATGGCTAGTTTTGGATACCGTGATCAAGAGATTACTCCTAAACTTCGTTGGAATAAAGAAGCAATTTATGAGGTAATTGAATAATCTGTATATACAAATATATTATTGAAACTGTTTAGTGGATTGCTATGATTTACTAAACAGTTTTTATGTGCATGATTCTATATTAAATTTTTTTGAATGATGAGCTTCTTTTATTCAGAAAAGAGTTTTAAAATTTTAAACAAATCTTAACAAATTAAATTTCTAGATTAATTGTCAAATTGAATTTTTAATATAATAAAGTATTATTTGCATCATTTTTCAATGATATTTATTATTTATGATTTACCTAGAAAAAAATTGTAATGAAAATAATGAACGGAAAATTAAAAATCGGATTTATTCTATATTGATAGTTTTAAAATTATTTTCAAGCAATAATTTTCTATAAAATCTAAGAATTAATCTTGATGCTCCTAATTTTTATTCTATAATGAAATTGAATAAAAATTAGGAGGGGTAAATATGTGTAGCATAGAAAAATTAGTATTGAGAATACAAAATGGCGATGAAGAAGAAGCCTTTGTTATTTTAGAAAACAAAGTAAAGCCTTTAATGTATAATATGTATTATCGTCATTTTTATTATTGTGTTGAATTAGAAGACTTTATGCAGGAAGCTAGTTTTTTACTTTATTATACAGCTCAAAAATTTGATTTTAAAAAAGGAAAATCATTTTTAGCTTATTTTCAACGTTCTTTAAAAAACTATGCTATTCAATTAATTCGACATGAACATCGTGAAAGAGTTGTTCCAGAAAAGTATTTATGTAAATATGATATTTCTAATCTTAAACATCATATTTCTGTAGAAGAAGAATTTTTATTAAAAGAAGAAATTCCTAGATATTGGGATTCTTTATCAGCATTTGAAAAAGCTGTATTCTATTTTTATACAAAAGGATATACTTTTGAACAAATAGCAGAAAAATCTAATAAATCCTTACCAGCTATCAAAAGTGCTTTTAATCGTTGCCATAAGAAATTTAAATTATTTTACGAAAATATTCAAGAAAATAAAGAGTATTAAATTAATAAAATCATTATAACTTTCTCCATTATTACAAGAGGACTAATATTTATTATTAGCTTATTGTATGATATACTATACAAGGTATATTAGGTGTCGAAAGAGGCACAAAAAGGAGGACCGTTTGTGGTTGCATTAAGTTTAAGAGCACAAAATATCGGTATCGATTTAGGAACAGCCAATACAATTGTATATCTTGAAAATGAAGGAATTGTGACACGTGAACCATCAGTAGTCGCAAAAAATATAGTTACTGAAGAAATTATTGCTGTTGGTCAAAATGCATTTGATATGATTGGACGAACACCAGAAAATATTGTGGCAGTTAGACCAATGAAAGATGGTGTCATTGCAGATTATAATACAACAACTGCTATGTTAAAATATTTTGTACAATCGATTGTCGGTCGTTCTTTCTTTAAACCGATTGTTATGATTTGTGTACCAAGTGGAATTACGGATGTTGAGAAAAGAGCAGTATTAGATGCTACAAAATATGCAGGAGCTAAAGAGGCTTATGTTGTTGAAGAGCCATTTGCAGCAGCTGTAGGGGCAGGTCTTCCAGTTCAAGATCCTACAGGTAGTATGATTGTAGATATTGGCGGTGGTACAACAGATGTAGCAACAATTTCTTTAGGAGGAATTGTAAATAGTCAATCTATCCGTATCGGTGGGGACGAGTTAAATGAAGCGATTATATTACATGTTCGTAAAAAATATAATTTATTAATTGGGGAAAGAACTGCCGAAGATTTAAAAATTCAATTAGGATCAGCTTCAGTAGAAAAAGCCTCTGCTTATGGAAGTATGCAAGTTCGTGGACGTGATATGGTTTCAGGCTTACCAAGAATTATTGAAGTAGAAGCTGTTGAAATCGCACAAGCAATGAGTGAAATTATAACTCAAATTATAGATGCAGTAAGAGATGTTCTTGAACAAACACCACCGGAGATTGCCTCAGATGTTATTGATCATGGTATTGTATTAACGGGTGGTGGTGCCTTGTTAAGAAATTTAGCAGAAGTGATTTCTGACTATACACAAGTTCCAGCCTTTGTAGCAAATGATCCATTGGATTGTGTAGCATTAGGTACTGGAAAAATTTTAGCAAATCCATTATTAATGAAAAAATAATGAAAAGGAGACTGAACAGTGAATCCAATATTTTCGAACAAGAAATTAATTGGTTGGGTTTTAGGTGGAATTGTAACGCTATTACTAATTACCTTTTCACTCACTGTTGGTAGTAATATTGTTTCGCAAGGTGTCAATGATGTGACAAATATTTTAGGACGAATGCTTGCTTATCCTGCCAATAGTGTCAATGATTTTATGGAAAGTATTTCCAATTTAACAAATACTTATCAAGAAAATCAGACGTTAAAACAAAAAGTAGAAACAATCTATGAATTAGAAGTTCAATTAAATGACTTAAAAAAAGATAATGAAAAAATGAAGGAAGCATTGAAGTTACAAGATACTTTAAATGAATATTCTTTAATAAATGCAACTGTAATTGCAAGAAATCCAGATACTTGGAGAGATATTGTTACCATTAATAAGGGAGCAAATGATGGATTAACTCCCCAAATGTCTGTTATGAGTGATAATGGACTTGTAGGAAAAGTATTAGATGTGAATCCTACAAGTGCTAGAGTCGCTTTATTATCGAATAATGATAATACTTTAGTTCGTGTTGCAGCAATGATTCAAGGAGAAAAAGAATCCATTTATGGAACATTAACAGGATTTGATCATGAAAAAAATATATTAATTATGAGTCAAATTCAAGCAACTCAAGAAATTAAAGTTGGGGATAAAGTGGTGACATCTGGTTTAGGAGGTGTTTCTCCAAGTTCTTTATATATAGGAACTGTTGAAGAAGTAGCGATGGACCGTTTTGGACTTTATAAAGAAGTTCGTATTAAACCAGCAGCAGATACAAATGATGTTCGTTATGTAACAGTGGTGAAGCGAACAAGTGAAAGTAGGACTGAATAATGCATACTTCAAAGCGTATTTATTGGTTACCAATTTTGATGATTATTGCTTTTTTATTGGATGGAGTGATCATGAATCATTTTTCAGTATTTTTAATTGAATCAGGGTATACTCTTGTTCCAAGAATTGTAGTGATTACATTAATCTTATTAACTTTTATTATAGACCATTCGAGTATGTTTTGGTTTGCAGTAATGGTTGGATTTATGTATGATAGTTACTATTCTGGTATTTTAGGAGTTTATATGGCAATCTTTGCTGTTATTATTCGAGTAATTGCTCATATTAGAGGGAAAATTAGTATCAATCCGTTCACACTAGGATTAGCATTAATTTTCTTGTTAACGATTACTGAAACAGGAGTGTATATCATTTATACTTTAATTGGAATTCAACATCTTTCAGTACAACAATTTTTAGTTCAACGATTAGCATCGAGTTTAATATTGAATATTGTATTGTATTATGTATTATATATTCCTTTGAAAAAATTTGCTTTATGGGTACAATCTGGTATTTCTCATGAGAAAATTTCATTGAGAGCAACAAGGAGAAATCAAGGAAATTCTTATCATTATCATTAAACGAAGGCCGGTATTTTGCCGGCTTTTTATGTACGAACATATGTGCGAAAAAACTAGAAGAAAACGTTATAGTTGTGTTATAATAAAAGAGAAAAAGGAGGTATAATGATGAGCAATTTATATGATACAGCGAATCAATTAGAACGTGAACTTCGTCAATCAGAAGAGTTTGTAGCAGTGAAGGTAGCATTTGAAGCAGTACAACAATCTGAAGAAGCAAAAGCTTTATTTGAAGAGTTCCGTGATATGAATGTAAAATTCCAACAAAAGCAAATGAATGGTGAAGAACTAACTGAAGAAGATATGGATTATGCAAATGATTTATATCAAAAAGCAAGTTCTAATGAAGCTATTCAAACATTAATGCAAGCAGAACAACGCTTAAATGTGATGATGCAAGATATTAATCGCATTTTAACGACTTCATTACAAGAATTATATCAATAATTACATTGATCGAAACGGTCTTATTGATTTTTAGCCTAATGAAATAAAATTCATAATGGACTAGAAGTGAATAGACTGTTTCTTTATTTTTTATAGATAAGGAGTTCTTATGATTCGCTTTATACATTGTGCCGATATACATTTAGGAAGTCCGTTTACTGGACTTCAACAAAAAAATAGTTCTATTGCATTTCAAGCAATAGAAGCTACTAAAAGAGCCTTTTTAACCTTAATAGAAACAGCCATTCGTTTTCATGTTGATTTTGTACTGATTTCGGGTGATATTTTTGATTCTAGTCATCAACATATTCAAGAAAAAATTTTTTTGAAAGAACAATTTCAAAGATTAGCTCAAGAAGGGATTTATACATACTTAATTCATGGGAATCATGATTATGGTAGGTTTAATGAAGAGTGGAATAATGATTTTGTAAAAGTTTTTAAAAAGGAGATTTCAACGGAAATACTTACCACTTTATCTGGCGAAAGTATTGCTATCAGTGGATTTAGTTATGATACAAGATGGATTAATGAGTCAATGGCGTTACAATTTCCAATGAGAAATTCATTTGTGGATTATCATATTGGAATGTATCATGGACAAACTCGTACAACAGCTGATTCATCAGCACTATATGCTCCTTTTAAGATTAGTGAGTTAGAACAACTTCATTATGATTATTGGGCTTTAGGGCATATTCATAGAGCTATGAATTTAAATGCCAATGGAAGAATTGCATACTCTGGGACGATTCAGGGAAGAAGTTTTAAAGAAGTCGGAGAGAAAGGATTCTATGTAGTCACTCTGAATAAAAATTTTCCAATGAATCGAGAGTTTATATCTTGTAATCCTATTGAATGGATGGAATTAGAATATTTAATGGACAAAGTTTCTTCGATAGAACAGATTGTATCACAGCTGTATAGTGAAATTTTAAAGCAGAAATGGAATGAGAATAAGACTTATTTATTAAAATTCACTCTAATAGTAGCTAGAGGGATTAATCAATCGTGGTTGAAATTAATGGAAGAAATGTTACAAAAAGAAATTTCAACCAAGTACAACAATTTATATATAATAGAAATCACGATTGAATTTAAAAAAGTTAAATATAATAGTCAATTAAGTATTGAATTATTGGAAGACGAAGAAAGTCATCAAAATCGCTTGAAAGATATTCAAACGATTGCGATACAACATCCATTGTTAGCAAAATATTTTTCAAAAGAAATGAATAGTAATCTATTTCATCATAAAATCATTGAAAGAGCAAAAATATTAATTGAAATGAATAGGGAAGTAGGTGATGAAAATGTACATTAATCGAATAGAAATTTTTGGATATGGGAAATGGTCTAAAGTGAGAATGGATTTTCATCATCAACTGCAAATTTTTCAAGGGGAAAATGAATCAGGTAAATCTACCTTGCGTTCCTTTATTCAACATATATTATTTGGATTTCCAAAGAAAGTAGCTGGAAAATATCCTTATGAACCCCATAATGGAGGAGTGATGGGTGGACGAGTTTGGTTAGAAGAAACGAATGAAGGTTCATTACTCATTGAACGATATATAAATAATGGAAAGTTATATTTTCGATGTGAAACAAATTCAGGAAAAACTTTATCGGAAGACAGATGGAAGCAATTGCTTTTTCAAATGGAAGAAAAACAATATATCCAAGTTTTCGGATTTAATAAAGAACAATTAGATCAATTTCATTTTTCTTCATCAGAGGAAATGGATCAGTTTCTTTACAGTGTTAGTTTAACGGGTAGTGAGGAGTGGATGAAATTAT
>CAURER010000051.1:0-9414 GCA_963523795.1 uncultured Granulicatella sp. | reverse complement strand
TTACCCATACCAGCCATAGAAGTTGTGATGAATGTTGGGTCACCAGAATATAATTGGTCATAAGCTTTTGTACGAGCAAATTTAACTGTACGTAATTTCATAACGAAATCATCAATGAATTCTTGGATTTCTGATTCTGTAAATGTACCACGAGCTAAGTCACGTTCAGCATAAACGTCTAAAACGATTGGCACACGTCCTAGAGATGTAGCAGCACCATTGATAACACGACATACTGCCATGAAAGCAATGTTTACCCATTGGATAGCTTCTTTAGTGTTCATCGCAGGTTTACGAACATCAACTCCGTATAAGTCACCTAAGCGAACAACTTGTTGTAATGCTTGGTATTGTAAGCTGATTTCTTCACGTAAACGAGTTGTTTGTTCATCGATTTCTTCAATTGAGTTCCAGTCGTTTAATTTTTCTTGCATTAAGTAGTCTGCACCGTATAAAGCAAGACGTGCATAAACCCCGATGATACGTCCACGAGAGTATGCATCTGGAAGACCAGTTACAGTGTGTGCGTGACGAGCACGACGAATGTTTGAAGTGTAAGCACGGAAGATACCGTCGTTAACTGTTGTTACGTATTTAGTAAAGATTTCGTGAACAGCTGGATCTGGTTCGTATCCATTTTCTTTCAAAGTAGTTTCAGCCATACGGATACCACCTTTTGGCATGAAGTTCAATTTGAAGAGTTCGTCATTTTGGATACCAAAGATAACTTCGTTTTCTTTGTCGATATATCCAGCAGGAATATCAGCAATAGAAGTTGGACGAGTGTCCATTGGGAAACGAGTTGCTTCATAGTGGGCTTTAGTTTCTTCTACAACTTTTTTAATGTGTAGTGAACGTTCTGTTGGCCCAGCAAGGAAGCTTTCATCTCCATCATAAGGTGTGTAGTTCGCTTGAACGAAGCGTGATACACTTGCTTTTTCTTTCCAGTCTAAACCTTTGAAGCCTTCCCAAGCTTTGTCAAAAATTTCTTGGGATTCAACAACTGCTTTGTTAACCATTTATTTTCCTCTTTTCTTTTATTTTTTGTTGTTCTTTTAACAAGGTTATTATACATCTTTTCTCAAGAATTAGCAATGGAATAATCACAAAAATCTGTACTATTTTTTCAATTAAGTGATATTTGTTACAAGTACTTTGTTCAAAAATTATAAAGAAAAGCTATTAAAAAACCTAATCTGAAAGCTTTCATTCTTAAAAATCAGTTAAAAGTTAAAATTGACACACCTCAAACTAACTGTATTAATACAGTTAGACGACTATTACAACTCATAAAATAATTTAAATAATTCCGTCAATCATCTCTACATTAACGGTATACAATTCCTAAAACGCTTGATTTTACTGTGTCCGCTTTCATTTTTAACTCATACTCTTGAGGATTTATCCTTCTCTTATCCTATAAAAAAACTCTAAACTTACACATATTTTAAATACTGTTCTAATACATCCTTACAAAAAAGGTTGATAGAAAATATCCATCAACCTTATACATCATAACTATTTTCTTTTAATTAGAAATAAAAACTTAGTCAATCACAACCGCAGTACCAGAGGCCATTACCATTAACATACCACCTGTTCCGACTGTTTCAGCATCAATTTTTACTCCCACAACTGCATTAGCTCCTAAATGAACAGCACGTTTTTCCAATTCACGAAGTGCATCTTCACGAGCTTTTAACAATTCCTCTTCATACCCTTGAGAACGACCACCGAAGAAATCACGAAAACTTGCTCCAAGGTCTTTTAAAACATTCACCCCTGAAATAACTTCTCCAAAAGCAATTCCCTTATATTCTACAATTTTGTGTCCCTCAATTGTTGGTGTTGTTGTAATAATCATCCTAACCACTCCTTGTGATTTTTTTGTTAAACTTATTATACACCTATTCTATTGACTTATCAATGGTAAAATCCAATGAACCCATCCCCAACTTATCGGCATAATAAATACCATTGCCGGAAGCATATCCGCTACTGGGAACATTTTTACTTTTGCAATTCTCATCCCTGTTGCTAACATAATGACTCCTCCACAGGCTCTAAAATCTGCTAACATAACAGGATCTGTTAAAGGAAAAATCTGTGCCCCAATTAAATACAATGAAAAGAAGATTGCAAATTGTGGTATCGCTACTAATGAAACAACATAACCAATATTACATGCAAAAATAGCTGCCGTAAAAAAGTCTAATATTGATTTTGCAATTAAAACGCTATGATCTCCCGTCATTCCTGAATCTAGTGAAGCATAAATACCCGTTCCACCAAAACAGAATAACACAATTACCGTTACTAACTGCGTTAAAAATTCTTCACGACTTAATCCATCATGATCTGAACCTATTAACTTTGTTACAGGTCGTTCTAATAATAATCCCAACTGGTTAATTCGATGTCCTAGTTTAAAAGACACCCCAACAATCGTCCCTAAAATCATTGCAAATATTACGGTTGAAATATTTTGTACTAATCCCATTGAAGTGATTCCCAATAACATAGATGATAATCCGAAAATTAAATTTAATTGAATTTTGATTTCAGATGGTACTTTATGTCCTGCAAATCCTCCAACAAATCCTCCTAATAAAATGGCAATTGAATCAACTATAATTCCTACTGGCATAAATTCTCCTTCGTTTCTAAATTTTGTCAATTCATCCTACCATTATTATAACTTCTATGCAATTGATATACTTTTTTATATTAATCGACATAAGTTTCTAAACGATAATTCCCTGCTGTAAAGAATACAAGTGCCATCACTAATACCATTGGAATACCTGGAAGTAATTCTTGACGATCAACGATTTGAACAAACCAATAAACTGGACTAAAGTGAGCCACCATATCGATAATCTCAGACTGAAATAGTTTTGGTGCCATTCCAAGTCCCGCAAGAAAGAGAGTACCGAAAACTCCTACTTGCTGAGCTATCATTGGATTTTTAAATATTCTAAATAAAAATAATCCTAGACTCAAACTATAAATAATCCCACTTGCCACTAATAAACAAACGTTAAACCAACTTGGAATACCAACATCCATCGTTCTATCCATAAAGAAAATGATCAATAGATTCGCAACAAATATCACTATAAAGTATGCACCCAAAAAGCTCTTTGTAATCCACGCATTAGAACGTGGCGCTAATAATGAACGTTTCAATACATAATTTTTCTTAAAAGTAATTAAGTCAAACGAAATAGAAGATGTATTAAACAAAATATAAAACATCACTAACAATAGTAATAACACATAGCTTACAGTTGTTGAGTTTTCTTCTTCAAAATGAACCAGTTGATTGTCACTTTGCTTGAATAATTCTCCCTTTTCTAATATTCCTTCTTTTTGAAGAGTTGTATTGACTAATTGTTTTTGCAAGATTCCTTGCATATCTTGTTCTAATAAAACTTCTTTTTGTTTTTGACGACTATACACTTCCATCTGTATTTTTTGTCCATTTCCTAAAGATTGAACAAAATTTTTCGGAACAACATACACACTTCGAATATATCCTTTTTCCAAATCATTTAAGGCTTTTTCTTTATCCTTATAAAAAACATTTTCAGAATATAAACTTTCTAACTCTTTTTGAAACTCTTCATTTCCTTCTTTCAATACAATCGCTAATGAAGGAGTTGAGGAAGAAGTTGTTGTATTGTTTTTATTTGTAGTCGATAATTGAATGAATACCATAAAAAGTGTCACTATTGTTGGAAGAATTACCATTTGACCTATCAATGCTGGACTCTTTACGATTCTTCTAATATGAAATCCTATCCCTCTTAATAAATCCATTAGTATTCCTCCCTTCTTTGTAAACAACGAATTTGTAATTCCATAATCATTAAACTTACGATGATCATCACAATATAAATGATCATAAACTCTGCTATACCTTCTTGTTGCATCATACGAATAATTGGTTCAATCAATACTCTTCTAAATGGATTATCTCCAAACCAATGGAACATTGGACTCAGTTTATCAAGTGGAAGAGCTCCTGAAAAAAGAACAAATCCAAGTGAGATAATAGAAGAAACTAATCCTAACGTTTTCTCCGTAATAAATATACTTACGAATCCTGCTATCGATAGTATTACAAATAATTGAATCGCTAAAATCCCTGCAATCCCCAATAAATTACCATTAAAAGTTGATGAATTAATGAGCTTCCAAATTCCTACATATAATAAAGTAAAAAGATAAAATTGAATAAAATTCGAAATCAATCCATATGTTTCTCTTTGGCGAACACTAAGTGGTAATAATTTCACTCGTTTATTTAGCCCACTTAATTCAGGCTTCACAGCACTTGCCACCACTGTTGAAAAAACCATAGCCAAAATCATCGTTAATTGCGCAGTAGAAAAATATTGCTCACCTGTCAGCATTCGACTCGTTTGATAATCATTTCGTTGATAGAGTTCTGTACTAAGAACCTCATTTGTTTTTTGAAGAATTTGCGTAGATACTACAGCTGCCGTTGCATCATCCACTTGTTTTTTATCCTTCACCAATTCCTTCAATTCTGCTTGTTCGAATAATTGACCAGTAATATTTTTCAAAATCATTTCATACGTCAATTGATCACTCGTCGAAACTTTTGATTTCTTTTGTACTTGAATTGGATTTGTTTGCTTACCTTCCGATACTGTTTTAGAAAAATCTGTTGGAATAGTAGCAATCAATTCTGCCTTTTCTTTATCAGTTGTAAGGGCGATAATTTCTCGTTCATGTAATTGTTCAAGCGTTTTTTGGACAATATTCCCTAGCACTTCTTGATCTTGATTTTCTACATATAATATAGTATCTACTTTATTCGGTTTACGTTCAATGATATTTTTCCCTGAAAAATTAATAAACAGTCCTATTACTAAAGGCGCTAACACAATCATAAAAAACAGCATATGAAACTGTTTGAACATCATCTGAATATTTGCTTTTAAAAAATACCAAAATTTCATATTACTCTCCTTTAATCTCGTAATGCTTTCCCTGTTAATTTCAAGAAAGCTTCCTCTAATGTTGTTTCATTGACTGAAACTTTTTTAATGACTAAGTGGTTTTCTTCTACTAAAGAAATAAATTTCATCATCGAGTAAATCGAACGATCCACAACTAAATTCATTTGACGATTTTCAACCGTTACTTCTTGAATACCATTTTCACTTTCTAAGACGACTTGCTCGAATCCTTGTGGAATACGATCCAGTACTACTTCAATAGAATACGTTAATCCTACTAGTTCCTTCACATATTCTTTTGTTCCATACGCTACTTCTTCTCCAAGATCCATAATAAATACACGGTCACATAATGCTTCCACTTCTTCCATATAATGCGAAGTATATAAAATAGTAGTTCCTTGTTGATTTAAGGTTTCTAAAAAGTCAAAAATATGCTGTCTCGATTGTGGGTCAACACCAACCGTTGGCTCATCTAAAATTAAAAATTCTGGTTGATGTAAGAGCGCAATCCCAATATTCAATCGTCTCTTCATCCCACCTGAAAAAGTTTTTACTTTTTCTTTTTTCTTTTCTTCTAACCCAGTTACTGCTAGAATTTCTGCAATTCTCTCTTTTAACGTATTCCCATATAAGCCATATAGTCCACCAAAATACGTTAAATTATCTACAGCATTTAATTCTTCAATAATCGCTAATTCTTGTGGAACGACTCCTAATTTTTGTCGAATCGTTAATGCATCTTCTTTAATCGAACGCCCATCAATCAAGACATCTCCTTGATCTGTTTTCTTTAATCCAGTAATGATATCAATCAGTGTTGATTTACCAGCACCATTAGGTCCTAATAAACCAAAACATTCCCCTTTCATAATTTCAAAAGATACTTGATTTAATACTTTTTTCTCATCAAATGATTTTGTAATAGATTTAATTTCAACGTATGCCATAGTTGTTCTCCTTTATATATTGATAGTTATTAATGTAAGAAAAGTTTATAAAAAACAAAAGTTAAGAGTATTCCTAATAGAATGATTACAATTTTTTCTTTTCCTTTTTGATAGGTCATCATACTCTCTCTTCCCTTCGCTTTATTGTAATCTTATTATACAAATTATTCCTACACTCGCCTACTGACTTTAGTCACTAACAAGAATGACTTTAGTCACTTTTTTGTATCAAAAAAAGTGAGAAAAAACTTTTTTGTTTCTTCTCACTGTCTAAACTTTAGTCTTCTGGTTTATTCATTTTCTTTTGTGAATGAGCAGGTTTTGCAAAAATCATTCTTCCAGCTGCTGTTTGTAATGCACTCGTTACAATGACATCGATTTCTTGATTCATGTAATATTGACCATCTTCAACAACAATCATTGTACCGTCATCCATATAAGCGACCCCTTGTTGCCTTTCAGTTCCTGCTTTGATGACTTGAATTTTCATCATTTCTCCAGGAATTACAACAGGTTTAATGGCATTTGCCAATGCATTAATATTGAAGACAGGAACATTTTGAAATTCACTGACTTTATTCAAATTATAATCATTCGTAATAATGACTCCATCAATCGCTTTAGCTAATCGAATTAACTTACGGTCTACTTCAGTAATATCATCATAGTCTCCATCATATGTTTCAACAGGAACTTTCGATTCTTTTTGTAAAGCATTCAGAATATCTAATCCTCTACGTCCACGAACTCGTTTCACACTATCAGAACTATCCGCAATATATTGCAATTCATTCAGTACAAATACTGGAATGACTAATACCCCTTCTAAAAATCCAGTTTGCGCAATATCATAAATTCGTCCATCAATGATGACACTCGTATCCAAAATTTTATATTTATGGAAAGCATCATCCACTTTTCTTTCTAACACTTGAGGTTCTTCTACTTTTTTTCTCACTGAAATAATTTTCTGAAAATCACCCCTACGGCTCGTACCAATATAAAATCCTAAATAGCCAAATACAATACTCAATACTACAGGCGCAACTTGCGTAATAGCTGGAATCTGTAAATTCGTTAATGGTAAACTAATAAAAGAAGCCACTACTAACCCTAGTAATGTTCCTAGTAAACCAAATATAATATAACTAACTGAAAATTGATTGACTACTTTTTCTAAACGTTTAAATCCTGCCATGATAGGTTTTGTTAATAATAAAGAAATAAAAAAGAAAATAATTGCACCAATCAATGCACTACACACAGCAGAATTTAACCATTCATTTGAGATTCCTATTAAATCCCAAAATGCTGGTAAATAGGTCACGCCTAAACTGCCTCCTAAAATCACAAATATGAGGATCATCATCCGTTTGGCAAAAAGCTGACCTTTTACAGATAAATCCATTTTACTCACCTTCCTTATCTAATGAATTTATTAAAATGCTTTTTGAATGGCTTCTTTCACAGAGGAAACTCCAACAACTTCAATTCCCTTTGGAAATTCCCATCCATCGATATTATTTTTCGGAATAAAAATTCGTTTAAATCCTAATTTTTGTGCTTCTTTGACACGATCACTAATACGATTTACACGACGAATTTCTCCCGTCAAACCAATTTCTCCTACAAAACAGTCATCTACAGCTGTTCCCTGTTCTTTATAACTTGAAACAATACTCATCGCAATTGCTAAATCAATCGCAGGTTCATTTAATTTCAAGCCACCTGTAGATTTGAAATAAGCATCTTGATTTTGCAATAATAATCCGGCTCTTTTTTCTAAGACTGCCATTAGTAGAGCGACTCGATTATAATCCAATCCACTCGTTGTTCTTCTAGCATTTCCAAAAATTGCTGGAGATAATAAACATTGAACTTCTGCTAAGATTGGACGAGTTCCTTCGAGCGACACAACAATTGCAGATCCAGTTGCCCCTTTTAATCGTTCCTCTAAGAAAACTTCTGACGGATTGATAACTTCTTTTAATCCATCTTGCATCATCTCGAACACACCAATTTCATTTGTCGAACCAAAACGATTTTTTACCGAACGTAAAATTCTAAAACTATGGTGTTTTTCTCCCTCAAAATACAATACCGTATCCACCATATGCTCCAACATTCTAGGTCCTGCCAAAGCTCCTTCTTTTGTTACATGCCCTACAATAAAAATCGCAATTTGATTCAACTTCGCTAATCTCATCAATGTGGCAGTTGACTCTCTTACTTGAGAAACACTTCCTGCAATTCCTGTTGCTTGCGGATGCGCCATTGTTTGAATCGAATCGATAATAACATAGTCTGGCTTTATTTGTTCGACTTGTGTTACCACAGCTTGTAAATCTGTTTCGGGATAAATGTAAAATCCATCTGCTTGCATTCCTAAACGTTCTGCACGCATTTTTACTTGCGCAGCACTTTCCTCACCTGAAACGTATAAAACACTGCCACCTGCTTTTTGTAATTGACTCGATACTTGTAATAACAAAGTAGATTTCCCAATTCCAGGGTCTCCTCCAATTAATACAAGTGAACCCGGAACTACTCCTCCACCTAATACGCGATCTAATTCTTGCATCGAAGTTTCTACACGTTTGACACGTTCATAGGCAACTTGGTCAATACGAAGTGGTTTTGCTCGATTTTCTTCTTCAGAATGACTCACTAAAGATTGTTTTTTAGTACTACTTGTAGCAACTTCCTTATATTCTTCCATCGTACTCCATTGTCCACAATTCGGACATTTCCCTAAATATCTAGGAGAAACATACCCACATTCTGAACATAGATAGCTAACGGTTGCTTTTGCCATAAAAACTCCTTTCTAGCGAACGCCTGATGAACCAAATCCACCCGTTCTTTCATTCGCTTCTTCTACATCATCTTCATCTGCTTTCAAAAATGAATGGAAAATCCCTTGACCGATACGATCACCTTTTTGGATTTCCTTATCAAATAATCCAAAGTTCAATAATTGGAAATAAATATGTCCTTCATTTCCTTCATTATTATAGTAATCACTATCCACAACTCCTACCCCATTTGGTAATACTAAGAAGTGTTTTAATGGATTACTAGAACGGTTTGCTAATTGTAAATATTCATCTTCTTGCATATACGCTTTAATTCCTGTAGGAACTAAAATCGGTTTTAACACTTTTTGTTCTTTTTCTAATTCAGCTTCTACTACTTCTCTATCAGTACGGTACACCCATTGTTTTAATTGAACGGCACAATATTTAAAAATCATCTTCCAAATACTTGGTAACACAATTGTTTCTGCTGCTTCAAAATCATATCCTGCTGAATGTTTTGTGGAACGTTTTGGGATATTAATCCCTTTATCTTGATAACTTGATATAATTTCAAATCCACGTTTTCTTTCCATTTCATCACCTTTTCTTATTATACTATTCTACTCTATCATAACATTGAAAGGGTAAAATTACACTAGAAGATTTCCTAATTTA
>CAURER010000050.1:0-9695 GCA_963523795.1 uncultured Granulicatella sp. | reverse complement strand
CTATAATAAAAAAAGGACATTTCGTTTGTTTGGTTATTCTATTCAAAAGAAAACAGTTACTTTTAATGCTCGGAGGGAGGGAATAGGATATGTCAAAAACAGTTGTTCGTAAAAACGAATCACTTGATGATGCTCTTCGTCGCTTCAAACGTACTGTTTCAAAAACTGGTACTTTACAAGAGGCTCGTAAACGTGAGTTTTATGAAAAACCAAGTGTAAGACGTAAGAAAAAATCAGAGGCAGCTCGTAAACGTAAGTTCTAGTCAACTCTGTGTATCATATGACTAAGTAAAGGCTGGGATTTTACGTCTCAGTCTTTTTCGTATTTTTAAGGAGTGAAAATCATGAGTTTAAAAGAAACATTAAATAATGATATTAAATCAGCAATGAAAGCAAAAGATAAAGAAACTTTAGCAGTATTAAGAATGATTAAAACAGCTGTTCAAGCCGCAGAAATTGATAAAAAAGAAGAATTAAATGCTGAAGAAGAATTAACAATTTTAGCACGTGAAGCAAAACAACGTCGTGAATCATTAGCAGAATTTGTAAAGGCGGGACGTGATGAATTAGTTGCTAAAACAGAAGCTGAAATTGAAATTGTTGAACGTTACTTACCAAAACAATTATCAGTAGAAGAAGTAAAAGAAGTCATTGTAACTGTAGCTGAAAAAATTGGTGCAACAACTCAAAAAGAATTTGGTAAATTAATGGGTGCTGTTATGCAAGAATTAAAAGGAAAAGCAGACGGCAATGTCATTAAAGAACAAGTGAAAGCTCATTTAGGGTAATCGGAATTCAAACTATTGTTTAATAACTTCAGAATGAATGAAAAGAAGAATTAATTTATGAAATGGAGTTTTGTTTTAAAAGGCTCTCAGCGTAAATGATTCCAAGATAATATACTTGAAAAATAATAAATAGAAAGCTATAATTGAACCAAAGATGAGTGGTCGGCTCATGGTCAATCTGATATTAAACTTGAACATAAGGGTCAAGCGGGTGGCGGACACCAAAAAAATCCGAAATTAAACTTGAACATAAGGGTCAAGCGGGTGGCAGACACCAAAATAAACCGACTGGAGAACGTCCCAAACTATTGGGACGTT
Source organism: uncultured Granulicatella sp. (assembly GCA_963523795.1). Taxonomy (GTDB): domain Bacteria; phylum Bacillota; class Bacilli; order Lactobacillales; family Aerococcaceae; genus Granulicatella. The sequence goes on along the minus strand of CAURER010000050.1, from coordinate 8,589 downwards.
TTTTTGGAGGTAAAAATATGAAGAAGGAAGAACAATTTAGGACTATAAATACTCTTGAATATAATAGAATCGTACATAGTATTCCATCACTTTATAAGATTGCGAAGTATTTTAAAGATAATTTTTTCGGTAAAAAAGTTGTATATTGTACTCGTAATCAAAAAATTTCAGTATATTTTTCAGAAAGTAATTTTATGCATCTATGTGGGTTACATTATTCACGAGGAGCAAAAAACTTCTTTTTAGACTGTTTAGATAAAAAATTAGATGTTTCTTCTTTGCTAGTAAAAAAAGATGGTACAACTTTTCAAAAATTAGCAATTTTGAACTCTGTTACAGAATTAACAAGTCCTCATGTTCGATTAACTGGTTCGGGAAGGTATTTATATTTAGAATTTGATTATGCATTAAGAACTAAAAAACAAATTTTAGCATTAACATTAAAAGATACGAGTAAAAAAATTGTTCCTCAATCGTTACTTGATTTAAAAAAGAAGAGAGACTTTCCTAAAGGAGAAGATATTATAAAAATATATGCAGTAGATTTTTATACTGGGAAAGAATGGATTTATTATACTGAGGAAATTGATTTGAAAGAAAAATAGTATTTAGATTTTGTATAGATATAGTTTATAAAACAATTAATAATAACCAGAAGCCTTTATATTAGTAGTACCAATTGATTGAATGAATGCAAAACTTATAATTAATCGACAGATGCATTGCTGCTTGGAGTCACAAATTTTTGTGGCTCTTTTGTGTTCTATAAGACAATCATCAAATCATACTAAATTCATAGTAAGAACTGTCAAAAATATGCTATAATAGTGCTACATACAGTAAATGGAGGTTAACAGTGTGGTAGAACAAAATTATAAACAAGCGTTAGAAATCCAAAATCAACCACAACTTGTTCAATTGTTTGGTTCACAGGATCAACATTTGAGATTGTTGGAAGAAACGTTTGAAACACTCATTACTCATCGTGAAGAACAATTGTTAATTTCCGGTGAAGAAGAGTCTGTAAAGCAAACGATCCTATTATTAGAACAATTACAAGAATTAATAGCACGTGGTATTTCAATTTCTCAAACGGATATTGTAACTGCGATTAAAATGGCTAAAAGAGGTACATTAGATTATTTCTTAAATTTATATAATGAGGAAATTGGTCGTACATTTTCTGGTAAACCGATTCGTGCAAAAACATTTGGACAACAACAATATATTCATGCCATTAAGAAAACAGATATGGTGTTTGGTATTGGACCTGCAGGAACTGGTAAAACTTTCGTCGCAGTTGTAATGGCGGTTCAAGCTTTGAAAAAAGGTCAAGTAAAGAAAATTATTTTAACACGACCAGCTGTTGAAGCAGGAGAAAACTTAGGATTTTTACCAGGAGATTTAAAAGAAAAGGTTGATCCATATTTACGTCCAATTTATGATGCGTTATATGCCATTTATGGAGTAGAACATACGAATCGTTTATTGGAACGAGGAGTTATTGAGGTAGCTCCACTTGCGTATATGCGTGGACGTACATTAGAAGAAGCATTTATTATTTTAGATGAAGCACAAAATACAACAAGAGCTCAAATGAAAATGTTCCTAACTCGTTTAGGATTTGGTTCGAAAATGATTATTAATGGGGATAAGACACAAGTAGACTTACCAAAGGGAAGTCATATGAGTGGATTAGTAGATGCTGAAAATAAATTAAAAGGCATTAGTGGTATTTCTTTTGTAGAATTTGATGCATTTGATGTCGTTCGTCATCCATTAGTATCAAGTATTATTGATGCCTATTCAGAACAAGGTGAATAAGTAAGGAGTAAATGAAAAATGAGACAGAAACTGCGAAAATTTCAGGAAGTTTTGGGCATTTTCTATTTGCCCTTACTTCTTTTTTTAACATTCATTGCATTGTTGGCAATTGGGTATAGCAGTGTTAAGCCAACAACGTACACTGTTGAATTAAATCAAGTCGCTAAAGAAACGATTCGAGCGCCAAGAACTCTGGAAGATAAATTACAAACAGAAAAAAATCAACAAATAGCAATGGATGCTGTTAGCGATGTATTAGTGTTTGACCAAGAACGTATGACAAAGCAATTGACAAATATTCAACAATTTTTCCAAGCGATTAAGTCTGTTGCATCTAAAGCATCTGCAGAAATTGTAAAAACAGATCAAAATAATTCTTCTGAAGAATCAGTGACAAGAGTAGCAACAACTCAAGAAAGAGTTCAATATTTTAAGAAATCTCTTGAAAAAGAGAATCAGTCTATTCGAGAGTTTGCGATTTTTATTCCGGATAAATATATTTCTCAATTATTACAAGCTAATAATGAACAGTTGGCTTCTTATGAGAAGACGTTAAAATCAGTTGTTGAAACTCAAATGAAAAATGCGATTAGTGAAAGTACGGTTACAAAAGCTCAAGAAGAAGCTAAGAAGACATTGTTCTATAGTGATTACTCTGATACGGAAAGAGATTTATTAGGGCAATTAGTCACTGTGTCAGTCATTGTCAATAATGTGGTAGATAAGGAAGCGACTCAAAAGGCAAAAGAAGTGGCTAAGGCAGCTGTAAATCCTGTGAAAATTTTGCAAGGTCAAGTTCTTGTTCAAGAAGGGCATGTGATTTCGGATCAAGATATTCGTTTGTTGGAATTGTTTGGCTTAAGTAATAGTAAGCCTAATTACCATGAATTATTGAGTTATATAGTGTTTCTTTTTGCAATAGTAGTTTTTCTAGCAGTTTATTATCGTCAAACTATTGCATTATCAAGTGATACGGTAACTGTAATGTCAGTATTTGCATTGGTTTTTGTTTCTGGAGTATTCGTGTTAAAAATTTTAGCACTAGTACAACAGAAAGGTGTAGAACATATTGGATTAGTCTTCCCAATCTCAGGATTTGTTTATCTCCTATATCGTTTAACAAAGAGTTTACGATTAACAATTGTGTCAATCGTATTAATGCCAATATTTTCATGGTATTACTTTTCTCAGACAACGAATATTTTACACTTAATATTAACAACCGTCTTTCTTTCCATTATTGCATGGATTGGAATTATTCATGAGGAAATTTGGAAAAATCAAATATGGTTGAAACGATTTATGAAGCATTTGTTTTATCCTGTATTATTAGGAATTCCATTTGTTTTCTACAGTAATTATGAATTTCAAACACAACAAACAATGTTTATCTTTTTATTTTTACTATTAAGTGGATTTTTATCATTTTTATTACCGGTGATATTAATGCCTTATTTATCATATGTGTTTGAAGATAGTTCGGTATTATTATGGGCTGAATTATCGAATCCAAATCAACCATTATTAAAAGACTTGATTACACAAGCTCCAGGAACGTATCACCATAGTCTTATGGTGGCAAATATTTCTGCCAACTGTGTAGAAGCAATTGGTGGTGATTCTCAATTAGCCAGAGTAGCCTGTTATTATCATGATATTGGAAAGTTAGAACATCCATTATTCTTTATTGAGAACTTACCTGGACATATGGAATCGCCTCATAAAATGTTAAGTGCGGAAGAATCGGTTCATATTATTTTTAACCATGTAACAAAAGGGGTAGAAATTTTAAAACAACACCAATTACCTCAATCAGTCATTGATATTTGTGCACAACATCATGGAACAACATTGATGAAATATTTTTATGCAGAAGCGTTAAAAAATAACCCGGATGTAAAAGAAGAAGATTTCCGTTATCCAGGACCAAAACCTCAAACAAAAGAGGCAGCCATTATTAATATCGTGGATAGTGCAGAAGCAGCAACTCGTGCGATGAAAGAACCAACTTTGGAAAAAGTAGAAGCATTAGTTCATTCCATTATTATGAATCGATTGGAAGATGAACAATTTGTAGAGTGTGATATTACGATGAAAGAAATAGCAATTGTAGAAAAAATGATTGTCACTTCTTTAAATGGAACTTTCCATTCAAGAATTGAATATCCAACAATCAAAAAACAAGAAGCGAAATAGGAAGGGAATATTATGTTTATTGAATTAATAGACGAAACAGAAGTAGTAAAAGAAGAATATCAAAAATTAGTAGAAGATGTTGTCTCATTTGCAAGCGACTATTTACATTATCCAGAAAATCGTGAATGCTGTATTTCATTTGTTTCAAGTGAAAGAATTCGTGAGATTAACCGAGATTTTAGAAATATTGATAAAGTAACGGATGTCATTAGTTTTGCTTTAGATGATGAAGAAGAGGACATGGATCCAATAAAAAACTTTATGGCTTCAGATGAAAATTTTGTGACTTCCATTGGAGATATTATTATCTCAGTAGATCGTGCAAAGGAACAAGCAGAAGAATATGGACATAGTTTAGAACGTGAATTAGGCTTCTTAGCGTTACATGGTTTCTTGCATTTAAATGGTTATGATCATCAAACAGAAGAAGAAGAAAAAGAAATGACAGGCTTGCAAACAGAAATTTTAACAGCCTATGGTTTAACAAGAAATGTATAAACAAGTTGAAAAAAATCACCATTTCAAACAATCCATGCAACATGCTGTGAATGGTATTAAAACTGTCTTTCAAGACGAGAGAAATTTTAGATTTGATGTTGTTGCTGCAATAGGAGTAGTAATACTAGGATTTTTATTAAACATCGAAAGAGTTGAATGGTACTGGATTGTATTTTGTATCTTTTTAATGTTTATTTTAGAAATGTTAAATACCGTTGTAGAACAATTAGTGGATTTAATGGTAGAACATAATTATCATTTAGCCGCTAAAAAAGCAAAAGATGTAGCAGCGGGCGTCGTATTAATGGGAGCAATCTTTGTTCTTTTGATGGCTTCTGGAATTTTTATTCCAAAGATTGTACAAATGTTATTATAAGGAGAGAAATATGTCAAAACAATTTAAATCAGGTTTTGTAGCTATTGTAGGTAGACCAAACGTAGGAAAATCTACTTTTATGAATTATGTTTTAGGGCAAAAAATTGCCATTATGTCGGATAAGGCTCAAACAACACGTAATAAAATTCAAGGGGTATATACGAATCAAGATTGTCAAATTGTCTTTTTAGATACTCCAGGAATTCATAAACCAAAGCATGAATTAGGGAACTTCATGGTAGAAAGTGCTTATTCTGCATTAAAAGAAGTAGATGCTGTATTATTTATGGTAAATGCTGCGGAAAAAAGAGGTCCTGGTGATGACTTCATTATTGAGAAATTAAAGAAAATTAAAACACCTGTATTTCTAGTGTTAAATAAAATTGATTTAATTTCTCCAGATGAATTGTTAGACCGAGTTGAATCATATCAAGAAACGATTCCATTTGCAGGAATTATTCCAATTTCAGTATTACAAGGAAACAATGTTCAAGAATTGATGACAACTTTAACGAATCATTTGCCAGAGGGACCTCAATATTATCCAAGTGATCAAATTACAGACCATCCAGAATATTTCGTTGTGTCTGAGTTAATTCGTGAGAAAATCTTGCATTTAACAAAAGAAGAAATTCCTCATTCAGTTGCAGTTACTGTAGATAAAATGCAAAAAGATGAATTTGATAAAGTACATGTTTATGCCAATATTATTGTTGAGCGACCAACTCAAAAAGGAATTATCATCGGTAAAGGTGGTAAATTATTGAAAGAAATTGGTGTCAGAGCAAGGAAAGATATCGAACAATTACTAGGAAATAAAGTATATTTAGAATTATGGGTTAAAGTTGAAAAAGATTGGCGTAAGAAAAAGAGCCATTTACAAGACTTTGGCTATCGTACAACAGACTATAAAGATTAAGGTGACTTTATGGAATACTTTCAAAAGTTTACCGGCATTGTTCTATTTCGACAAGAATATAAAGAACATGACATGATTGTTAAGATTTTCTCTCGAGAATTTGGGAAGCAAATGTTTTTTGTAAGAAATTTACAACGTTCAAGTCATCCTTTATCTGCAGCAACCTTACCCTTTACAAGAGCTGTTTTTATTGGAACGATTCATCAAAATGGCTTTAGCTTTATTAGGGAATGTCTTGAAGTTCAAAATCATCGACGTATTTATGAACAAATTGAAGTTCAAGCAGTCATGACGTATATGATGCAATTGGTGGATGCAGTGATGGAAGACCGAATCGTCATTACAGAGCTGTATGATTTATTAGAAAATTGCATTCGTGCGGTGGAAAATGATCTAGATCCATTTATTTTAATGCATTATTTTGAATTGAAAATGTTAAAATATTTTGGAGTGGCATTTCAATGGCAGCAGTGTTGTTTTTGCGAGGAGTCAGTCGGACCGTTTGATATTTCGTTGAAACATCATGGATTATTATGTTCAAGGCACTATGATACAGATGAAAAGAGATTACAATTAAGTCCAAAAGCAGTGCATATAGCTAGACTTCTTGTTGCTATGAAATCTCCTTTGCAAATCCAATCATTGAGTTTATCTACTGAAACAAAAGCTGATTTAAAAAGGCTATGTGATTCATTAATGGATGAATTCGTAGGAATTCGATTAAAAGGTAAAAAGTTTATTGATCAAATGCAAGATTGGCAGACGCAATTACAAATTCGGCGGAACAAGACAGAAAACAATCAATAAAGAGGAGCTAATATTATAAGAAATATTGTTTTATGATTGAGTAAAGATACTATTGTAACTCTCAATTGTTAAGAAAAATATTTTTAGTATTTGACTGTATTCTTGATTGTAAAGAATATTGAATAACAACTGTAAAATCACTTAATGATCATTAGGTGGTTTTATTTTTTCTACAAAAGTTAATACTGGAGTTTTTACTTTTAGAATTTTGTATAAGATTGATGCAATATTTTTACTTTCACGCTTATATAATGTATAATAAGAGCGTGAAAGGAAGTGAGTGAGTGGGTCGATTTGAACAAATTAAAGAAATTTCAAATGTAAGTAATGGAGTTATAAGAACATCAGAAGTTGTTAGTAAAGGTATTTCTAAAACCACTTTAGCAAAATTTGTGGAGAAATATAATTATGAACGTGTTTCAAAGGGAGTTTATTGTTCTCCAGATATATGGAAAGACAAGATGTATTTGTTGCAAATCCGGTGTCCAAAAATTATCTTTTCTCACGATACAGCTTTATTTTTACTTGATATGACAGATCAAGAGCCATTACAGCTTACCGTTACGGTAAAAAGTGGATACAATGCTACTCATTTAAGAGAAGAGGGAATCAAAGTATATGCTATCAAAAAAGATTTCTTTGAACTTGGGACTTTAAAAGTAAAAACCCCTTTTGGGAATGAAGTTTTAATATATAATCCTGAACGTACTATTTGTGATATGATTCGTAATCGTTCACAAATTGAAATTCAAGTTTTTCAGGATGCATTGAAACAATACGTCAAGCGTAAAAATAAAAATTTACATCTTCTAATGGATTATGCAAAAAAACTTCGAGTTAACAATGTGTTAAGCAAGTATTTGGAGGTGTTACTATAATGATTTATTCATCAAGGCAATTAAAAGATTTAATCCGAAATTTATCAAAAGAAGTAGAAATTGAACCTTATGTGTTGATTAGAAAGTATATGATGGAACGTTTCTTAGAGAGGGTATCTAAGTCCAAATATAATGGCAGTTTTATCCTAAAAGGAGGAATGTTAGTATCAGCTTTTGTTGGAATAGAGTCGAGAGCTACAATGGATATTGATACAACCATTAAAGGTATTCCAGTAACAATAACTGAAATGAAGCGTATGATTACAGAAATTTCAGACATATATTTAGAGGATAATGTGAAATTTAGAACCAAGAAATTATCAGAGATTATGGATGAAATGGAATATACAGGAATCCGATTTAGTATGGAAGCTATTATGGATGGAGCGGTTATTCCTTTAAAGATTGATATTTCTACGGGAGATGTAATTACTCCAGGAGAAATATCATATTCTTATAAATTGATGTTTGAAGATAGAACAATTCCAATTATGACTTATCCTGTTGAAACTATATTAGCTGAAAAATTAGAAACTGTAATTTCAAGATCTATTACCAATACTAGAATGAGAGATTTCTATGATATTCATTTACTATTACAATTACATAAGATAGATTATGATATATTTGCGTTAGCATTAGAAAGAACTGCAAAAAAACGAGAAAGCTTACTCCTTTTAGAAAATGCAGAAAATGTATTAAAAGCAGTGAGTTCCAGTAATGATATGAAAAAAATGTGGACTACCTATCAGAAAAAATTTAAATATGCTAGATCATACACTTGGGATGATATGATGTGGTCTATTAGAAAATTATCAGTAGAAGCTAAATTAAATGTTGAAAGCCCATCTGTTTTAGAAAAATAAAGTAAATATAAAACAAGAAAATAAAAGTATCAGTATAATAGTAATAAAAAAAGAATAATCACAATTAATAATAGTATGAAAAGACAAGAAAACAACATCCTTGTCTTTTTTTTGTTATTTTTTTGTCTAGAATAAATATCGTTTTTTCAATACATTTAATACTATTTTCTCAGTAGATTATTAGAATTTAAGCCGTTTTCGTGATACACTTAATAGGAAGAAATA
>CAURER010000049.1:0-9830 GCA_963523795.1 uncultured Granulicatella sp. | reverse complement strand
TAAAGACTTAATTTGGTGTTACATTTGATTCACCAACAGAATTTGTCGATGAGCCTTTCTTTTTCTATACTTTTTGAGTGTCACTCATGTAAGAGACGTTGAAAAGTTTTTTTGTAATAGTTTGGATGCCAGCAGTTTTGCGATGCGAATCTTGAGCTACTACGATAAGTCTTTCCACTTTTCTTTCTCTATACTTTTTAAGTGTCACTCATGTAAGTTGTTCTGAAGACTATATATAGCGAAAAATTAAAACAGGAAAGTCCCTTGTTAATAAGGGAGTCTTTCCTGTTTTTCATTTCTAAACGTTTATTGGCGTTGGTTTTCTAGGTCTGTGCGGACTACTAAGACGTCGCAGCTGGCGTTTCGGATGACATATTCTGATACAGAACCGATAAATAATCGTTCGACTGCGTTTAGTCCTGTTGCGCCCATCATAATTAAATCAATTTGATAATCCTTTGGAATATTTTTTGAAATATAAACTTTTGGAGATCCATATTCTAAAACAAAATCGATGTCATTAAAATCATGTTCTTGGGCATATTGACGATATTCTTGGAATAGATTTTCGGTTTGTCTTTGAATTTCTTCGTTGAAACTTCCTTCAAAACCAGTAGGAGTTTGAAGTACTCGAGTATCGATAATATGTGCAATAATGACTTGAGCACGATTTCTTTTAGCGACCTCAATGGCTTTTTCAAAAGCTAATCTAGCCTCATTAGATCCATCGACTGGAACTAAAATTTTTGAATATTCATGGAACATAACAATCACTCCTTCATCTTTATACCTTCATTATACCACTATGAAATTGTTTTAAAAGGGGTTTCATCTAGATAAATTCCGTTTATAAAAGAAAAAACCACTCAAAGAGTGGTCCAAAGTAAAAACTTTATTGATAGATTTCCGGTGATGCCGTTTGATGTATTTGATAGTTTTGAACCCGCATTCTAAGCAGGTGGGCTTCTATGAGTTATTTCTTAACTTCCACGTGCAATGGCTTGTTATCCATAACAACAATCTGAATCCCTAAAAAGTCATTAATTGTTCGGTCAACACATAGTAAATACCGCGCACATCTCAGATTTCTATGTCACTATAGTAGCACTCCTTATATAAAAAATCAATACTTATATTGATAGCGTTTACTTATATCTGAGGTGCAAATATTTTTTAAGCAGATAAGTTGAAAATGATTTCAAATATGATATGATAAAAGAAAATTTAATAAAACCAAAACATTTGGGGTGCCAATTGGCTGAGATTATACCCATTGAACCTGATCTGGATAGTACCAGCGAAGGGAAATGTGGAATGTTACGATAGTAATGTTGTCTGATGATTTGTTTGTTCGATATATCAAGCTATTATGGATTTTTATGTCGATTTTCAGATTTTTATTTTGCATTGCTTCTGTTAATAATGTTAGTGAATGTGCCTCCTTTTGTTTTGAAAACGAAGGGAGTTTTTTTATGGAAAAATGGAGTTTGAAAGATGTCATTTTAATGGCATTATTAGCGTTTCTTTTTGGGGGCGTATTTATGGGGGCAGGATTTTTGTATGTCGCATTAGAAGTGGCATTAACGCCTGGAGGGTATCAACCTTTTGCGAATGAAATTTTATTTGGATTATGGACGATGGCTGCTCCGATGATTGGAGTACTATTGAAGAAGAAAGGAAGTTCGACCCTTGGAGAAATGTTAGCTGCTTTAGCAGAAATGTTAATGGGTTCTCATTTTGGAGTTGGAGTTTTAGTTTCTGGTTTTATTCAAGGCTTAGGTACTGAAGTAGGATTTTTTGCAACGGGTTATAAGAGATATGATACTTTCTCTCTTACATTAGGTGCGATTGGTACAGTTGTCTTTAGCTTTATTTATGAGTATTTCAAATTAGGATATGGCGCTTATTCTTTAGGATTTTTAATTGCATTAATCGTTGTTCGTTTTATTTCTGTTTTTGTTTTCGGAGTAGTATTTGTAAAAATTGTCATGAACTTATTAGAAAAAGTAAAAGCTACAAGAGGAAATTAATCAATGAATGGAATCACTTTAGAAGATGTGAGTGTTTGGCAAGGGAAAACTAATATTCTTCAACATCTCCATTGCAAACTGGAAATGGGCGAATTCATTTTATTAACAGGAGATACAGGAAGTGGGAAGTCAACTCTATTTCAATTTTTATCAGGCATTAAACCGATGAAGTTTGAAGGACAGTGTTACTTGTTAGGAAAAGATATTTCTTCTATGACACCTGTAGAAAGAGCAACCATTGCGGGAACTGTATTCCAAAAAGCTTATCGTCAATTTACAATGAAAAATTTACGGAGTGAATTAACGTTTGCTCTTGAAAATTTAGGGTATGATTTTGAAAAAATTCAAGAACGAATTCATCACGTTACGATGGATACAGTAACGCAGCATTTATTAGATCGGCCTTTTGTTCAATTATCTGGAGGGGAGCAACAACGTTCTGCAATTGCAGTTTTATTAGCAATGGATGTTCCGATTTTATTATTAGATGAGCCATTTGCTAGTGTTGACGAGAAAAGTAGACGCTCCTTAATGAAATTATTATTTGAACTTTCTCAAAAGGGAAAATTAGTCATTGTTAGTGATCATGATACGAATGGTTACAGTGAATATGTTAGTCGTGTATTACAGATTCAGGAAGGTTACTTGCAGACGGTTCCGATTAGTTCCTTATCGAACCATTCAGTTATTTCATTAGAACAAGAAGGCGCATCATCAGAGAAGTTTTTCACCTTTCAAAATGTTGTAAAAGAAGGGTTATGGTCGATTCCAGAATTTTTTTTAGAAAAAGGGATTACGACTTTAACAGGAGATAATGGTGTTGGGAAATCCACGTTACTTAGAGCGATGGTTCAATTATCAAAAGCAAAAGGCAATTTCTTGTATGAAGGGGAAAAAATAACAAAGAGAAATTTCTCAAAATTTTTAACATTAACCGTTCAAGAAGCGATGCATCAATTTGTCACCTTAATGCCAAAGGATGAATTGAATTTTGGGATGAAAAAATTTTCTCATGCTCAAGATTGGCAAGAACGAATCCTCTCAGAAACACCATTAGGTTCAAAACTGGATACTAGTCTGATGTATTTAAGTGGAGGAGAACAAAAATTGATTCAGCTAATCTGTATGCTAAGTTTGGAAATTCCTTTTTTATTATTGGATGAACCTTTTACAGGATTAGATAAAAGAAGTTGTCAGATAATAGGAGAATGGATGAAGTGGAATCAACAAACGCATCATCAACAATTATTAGTGGTTTCTCATCGATTAGCTCCTTTAGAAGGTGTAAGTCAACATCATATTCAAATTATTGAACAGACATTACAAAAAGGGGGCATTCAATATGGAAAAACAGTCTAAAAGTTTAGCTTTTTCTATTTTTCTAATATTAGTAACGATTGAATTATCGTTTGTTCCTTCAAATGTCTTGAATGTTTTTGTATTAGTTGTTGGATTCCTGTATCTTCTTTGGAAGAAGCAGTGGGGCGTCATTGGAGCTACAATCATTGTGCCATTATTTCCAGCGATTGGTAGTTATTGGTCGATTCGTGTTCAAGGGATTCATCTAGAGCTTGCTTCAGTGATGTTTACAAGAACATTTGCATTTGCTCTTTTAGGATTTTTATTAGCATTTAGTGTGGATTTGGAAGAACTATTATTAGTTCTGGAACAAAAAGGACTACCTCCTCATTTTGTCTATGGTTTGTTAGTCATTATTCATGCATTTCCATATATTCGAAGAGAAGTTGTACAAATGAAGGAAGCGAGTCAATTAAGAGGTCGTCCCTTACATTTTTGGTCAAGCTTGTATTATATCAAAGTCATTTTTACAGCTTATCACTTACAAGAGCAATATGAACAAGCGATGATAAGCCATGGATTTGATGAAAAAGGAAAACGAACACCATCGATTATTTGGAAAAATGATGGTAAAGCTCTGGGATGGATGATTTTATTATTTGTAGTAGGAAATAGTATTGGATGGTTATGGAGGTAGGAAAATGACATTTACAGAAAAAGCCATGGAAGTTTCTAAACGTTATTGGCAAGGAAGTTTTGAACATCCATTTGTAACGGGATTACAAGATGGGACATTGGGGGATTCGATATTTCGTTATTATTTATTACAAGATCGTTATTATTTAGAACATTTTAGTAAATTATATCAAATCATTTCAGATGCATCAGATGATGCAGAAGTGAAAGAATTAATGCGTAGAAATTCGCAACATTTAGCAGAAGGAGAACAATTAATTCGAGAAGAATTTTTTCAAGAATTAGGTATCGATGAAGAAGAAATCAAAAATACACCGATTGCTCCAACTGCTTATAATTATGTATCGCATTTATATCGACAACTAGCAGAAAAAAATGTCGTCGTAGCTTGTGCAGGAATGTTACCTTGTCCTTGGTTATATGAAGCCATTGGGGAACAATTAATTAAGCAAGGTTCGCCTCATGAAATGTATCAACGATGGATTATGACCTATGCGGGTGAAGATAGTAAAGAAGCGGTTCAATATGAATGTAGCGTTATTGAACGATTGTATGAAGAAGCAACAGAACAAACAAAAGAAGAAATGATAGAAGCATTTTATCGTAGTTGCCAATTTGAGTACCTATTTTGGGAAATGGCATATACACACGAAACATGGAAATTGGAGGATTAATAAAATGAGTAGAAATAAAAAAATTATGTTTTTAGCAATGATGGTAGCGTTAGATGTGGTGTTATCGCCATTAATGCGTATTGAAGGAATGGCGCCAATGTCTAGTACGATTAATGTCATTGCAGCTATGTTAATGGGACCAGTATACGGAGTAGCTATGGCATTTTTAACAGCGATTCTTCGTATGACTTTATTAGCAATTCCACCTTTAGCATTAACTGGTGCAGTATTTGGAGCTTTATTAGCAGGGATTGGAGCAAGAATGACTAAGAACATCTACGGAGCGATGATTGGTGAATTTATTGGAACAGGATTAATTGGTTCATTATTATCTTATCCTGTAATGGTTTGGTTTACTGGAACAACAACAGGTTTATTCTGGTTTGTTTATACACCACGTTTTTGTGGAGGAGCGATTATTGGTTCAGCGATTGCATGGTTAGTTTGGGCAAAATTAAAAAATACGTCAGTTATTCAACGTATTCAAAAATTATTTGCACCATCTAAGGACTGCCCATTATGCAAAAAGTTTTAGAAAATATTTTCCCATTACAACAACCTATGATTCATTGCATCACGAATGGGATTACAAAAGAGTTAGTGGCAAATGCATTATTATATGTAGGGGCAAAACCAATGATGGCTGAAGATGTACGAGAAATTGAATCAGTTATTCAAGTTTCATCTGCCGTATTACTAAATATTGGACATTTAATAGAGCAAAAGGAAACGTGCATTATAAAAGCAGCTAAACTTGCGAATAAGGCTCAAAAGCCTCTTGTCGTAGATGCTGTTGGAATAGTTGGACTATCTAATCGTCTTATTTTAGTACAACGTTTATTAGACATAGGCGTTACCGTTGTGAAGGGAAATATTTCAGAAATGAGACGATTGGCTGGACTAAAGAGTAGTGCCAAAGGAGTCGATAATGCTAAGGAAGACCAAAGTACAATGGAATTAAAAGAATTAGCTCACGCATTAAGAAAGTTAGCTAAAACGTATCCTCAAACGGTTTTTCTAGCAACAGGAGAACAAGACTTAATCGTTACTGATTCAAACTGTATTTGCCTAAAAAATGGAGTAGATTCTTTAGAATTATTTACAGCTACTGGAGATGTCGTGGGAGCTTTAATTGCTGGCGTTTTAGGAAGTGGCATTGAACCACTAGAAGCGACGATTGGTGCGATTAGTTACTTTAATGTATGTGGAGAAAAAGCAAGCAAGGTACTCCAGCAAGGAATGGAAAGTTTTCGAATCGAAACTTGTAATCAATTATCTAAATTGTACAAAGAAAATTGGCAAGAAATGCTAAAAATGGAGGACTGGACAAATGAACAAGTTAGATAAAACACTAGCCCTTTATTTAGTAACGGCACGTTATGATTGGAAAGAGGAAGACTTCTTGAAAAAAGTAGAAGAAGCTTGTAGGTCTGGTGTAACTCTTGTGCAATTAAGAGAAAAAGAATGCAGTACAAGAGAATATTATGAATTAGCTCAAAAAGTTAAGACTATCACAGATACGTATCACATTCCTTTGATCATTGATGATCGAGTAGATATTTGTTTAGCAGTGGATGCTAGTGGAGTGCATATTGGAGCAGATGAATTACCTGTTGAAGTAGTTCGAAAACTCATTGGCAAAGACAAAATATTAGGAGTTACAGCTAAAACTGTTGAACGTGCATTAGAAGCAGAACAATATGGAGCAGATTATTTAGGGGTAGGAGCCATTTATCCAACTACGACAAAAGTCATTACTCAACCAACCTCTATTGAAACGCTTAAGGAAATTGCGACAACTGTATCGATTCCTATCGTAGCCATTGGTGGTATTAAAGAAGACAATATGGAACCTTTAAAAGGGACAGGTATAGCAGGTGTAGCCATTGTTAGTGAGATAATGAAAGCTAAAGATATCAAACAAAAATGTTACTCTTTAAGAAAAAAAGTAACGGAAATTTTAGGAGGGGAAGCAAATGAGTAATGAAACTATTCAAGTAGTTACCATTGCTGGATCTGATTCAGGAGGCGGAGCGGGAGCTCAAGCGGATTTAAAAACATTTCAAGCTCGACAAGTTTTCGGAATGAGTATTTTTGTAGCTTTAACAGCTCAAAATACTTTAGGAGTACAAGCAGTTCATGAAGTGCCCAGTGCATTTATTGATGCGCAATTTCAATCATTAGCAAGTGATTTTCATATTCGTGCAGCAAAAACAGGAATGTTAGCAGATAGTCGAGTTGTTCGCACTGTAGTAGAAAATTATAAAAAAGCAAATTTTGGACCATTAATTGTGGATCCAGTTATGATTGCTAAAGGTGGACATCCATTATTACAACCAGAAGCGATTGAAACGATTAAAAAAGAATTATTACCAATTGCCACAGTTTGTACACCAAATTTACCTGAAGCAGAAGAATTAATTGGTAAGAAAATCTTAACAGAAAAAGATATGATGCAATCTGCAGCTATTTTACAAAATCTTGGAGTGAAAAATGTCATTATTAAAGGCGGACATGGAACGTTGGATATTGTAAAAGACTTTGTCTTATTAGAAGACGGAACAGCATTTTGGACAGAAGCTAAACGAATTCAAACTGCTTCTACCCATGGAACAGGTGATACATTCTCCGCTTGTATTACAGCTGAATTAGCAAAAGGACAGCCTTTGAAAGAGAGCATTATTACAGCTCGTAAATTTATTCAAGGTGCAATTGCTCAACCAATCTATGTAGGAAATGGACATGGCCCAACAAATCATTGGGCGAAGTTGGATGACAGTGTTCGAGTAATTGAAGCGTAAGAAAAATAGGAATATGACTTTTCGATGTAGGGAAGGATGACAGTATTTTTGTCACTAATCTTACTATTGAAAGTTGTATTCCTTTTTTAGTTGCATCTTAGAGTGGATGGATTTTCTCCTAAATCATATTGAAAGCTAAGTAAACTAATAGTAAAATGAAAGCGAATAAATATGTTTTGTAGGGGGAATGAATATTATGGTACACAATAAAAAATGGTTTTACGGATTTATTCTACTCTTCTTAGGGAATACGCTTTTGTTAAGGTCAACAGAGTTTTCTATATTACTGTCAATTATAATGATACTATTAGGTCATTTATTCATTATACTGATTGGAAAAGAACAGTTTGGTTTGAAAAAAATTATTAAAAGTAATATTGTGATTGCGTTAGTTTTTGCGATATATTATTTTGTTTTCAATCAAATGCAATTAGGTCTGCTACATAATATTTTCATTGCAATGATAGCGTATATTTCATTTTGGTATTTAAGTCGGGAAAAATAATAATAAGATACTAAAAATAAGAGGGAATACTTTTCGCTTGTATTACAAAAGATAACCTTTGAAATAGTGGTGTGATTGTAACGTTGTTTAATAGAAATTATAGTATCGATTATGAGGCTCAAAATGAAGTTCAAAACTTGTAGAGCTGAGAAAATGTACTGACAATACATCTAACATAAATCATAATGGTGAAAATTACGAGGAGATTATCAGATGAATAATTATATAAAGTTTAATGAAAATAGATGGAATAATGTAAACAATGACTATACTGCTCCATTGACACATGAACAATTAGAAGAACTTAGAAATAATCCAATTTCTGTTGCATTAACGGTCGGGAAAAAAGTTCCGGAAGAATGGTTTGAAAAAGCCAATGGAAAAAAGCTATTAGGCTTAGCTTGTGGTGGTGGACAGCAGGGTCCAGTTTTTGCTCTAAAAGGCTATGATGTAACAATAATGGATTTTTCGACATCACAATTAGAAAGAGATGAGATGGTTGCTAAAAGAGAAGGCTTAAAAATCAGTACAGTTCAAGGAGATATGACAAAACCATTTCCATTTGATGATGAAACTTTTGATATTATTTTCAATCCGGTTTCTAATGTATATATCGAAGATCTAGAGAACATGTATAAAGAAGCCTCTCGAGTATTGAAAAAGGGCGGACTATTAATGGTCGGATTTATGAATCCTTGGATATATATGTATGATGCTGATATTGTTTGGGATCAACCCGATGAGGAATTACTTTTGAAGTTTCCACTTCCTTTTAATTCAAAAGAACTTGAACAAGAAGGCAAGATAACTATAAATCCAGAATATGGATATGAATTTAGCCATACATTAGAAAGTCAGATTAGAGGACAACTTAAAAATGGTCTTGCTATGATCGATTTTTATGAATCATGTGATAAAAGAAATAGATTAACCCGTTATGGAAATGACTATATTGCTACACTTTGCATGAAACTATAATATTATGAAACTTACTTCAGGAGAATAGCCCAAGAGAGTCTACACTCTCGAATTTTTATCTGACTTTTAAGTAATTCTAAAAGTGCAAGTTGGTGTTTTTACATCAACTTGTTTTTTATTCGTGAATTATTTCGCTTTATAAGGGTATATGCAAAATGGTATAATTAATATAGAAAAGTAACTATGAATTTATATTCTACAATCTTATTTTGAAAGTAAATAAGGAGAAAATTTATGGATAATACATTTATAAGATTAAAATCTTTTTTAGAAGATACGAACAATTTTGAAGAACTTTTAGAATCCGATACTCTTATATGGGTCGATCATAGAGAATATGATGAAGATATCATCTCTTATGTAAATGAAAAACTAGAAGATAAGATAGAAATAGTATTAAAAGATAATGGGAAACCTTATGGAAAAGATATTTATTTAAAACATAAAGATAAGTCATTTATGATACCCTATAAGGAAAAAATGGATAGAGATACAACCATTAAATCTATAAATGAGTTTATTCAACCCAAGTATGAAATTCGTTTTTGTATTGAAAGTCTTGGGAATGATACTTTGGCATTTGTGGTATTAACTAAAGATTTATGGAAACAATTAGAAAATGAATTCGACAAAGAAAAAGTGAGCTATTATTTTGAAGAAATAAATTTCAAAAGCAAGATGTTTGATATGGATGTCGATACTATTTTTAAAATACGTGGTGAAAGATTAGGAATAGCGTAGAATGATAAATTTTTAAAGGAGTATATATGAATACAACAAAAGAATGGATTAAAAAATATGAAACAGTAAAACATTTATTAGTTGCCCCTATGAACTATGCAGAAGT
>CAURER010000048.1:0-9869 GCA_963523795.1 uncultured Granulicatella sp. | reverse complement strand
ATTTCCAGAGTAAAGTTATAATACAACAGTTAAGTTTCATAATCAACTCAAAACCGTATCAAAACATATAAGTAAGCGGTTACTTTTCAAAAAAAAAAAAAAAAACGCTTACATATGTAGAGACCTATAAAATTTAGAAGAAAATACCCTGTAAATTTACTTAAATTTGTACTCAGGGAAGTAGAAATGATTTGCTAAATTTGTAAAGTAAGACACAAAAAAGTTCAGTAATAATTCGGAAAAATCTGAAAATTATTAAGAGCTCTCTGAACAACGCTTATTCGACAAATCCTGTTGGTGAATCAATTTGATCACCTTCAGGATTTTTTACATGCAAAAAAGAGAAATACGGGTTATGATTAAGTCGACAAAAACAAATCAAAGGAGGATTTCTCTCATGGACAATTATACACGAATTGCATTAGATTTAACAAATAAAAATTTTATACCTGATGAAGATTAGTTGGAAGTTAGATAGGCAGTGTCAAGAAAAAAGCGTAATACGCTTAACAGATGACTATTATGTGATTTGAATATAAAAAAATAAGCATTTAGGAACATGTTGAATTAACATGCCCCATGATGCTTATTACTTAAAATTTAAGTTATTGTTTTATTAAAAATAGGCTATATTTTTAGTGACTTATAGCTATCGTTCGTTGACAATTTAAGACTTCATTTGGTTATCAAATTGATTCAGCATCAGGATTTGTCGAATAACCCTGTTCTTATCTATCTACTTCATGAAAACTAGTTGTATTAATAGTTGGCAATAATATTGAATTCTCATTGTCTAAAGATGATATCACCGACATCGATGCTCTAACATAAGGGAACAAAATCGCCACTCCATTAACGGCTAATATTTTTTTAATTTCTTCCTCGCTTGCATCTTTAAGTGCTATCTCAAAAATACCAACTATTTCAATAGTTACTTTTCTTAAATTTTCAACATCATTTAATAAGCAAGTTACTTTTATATGGGCTTCGTTATTATCTTCTGTAATCCCAACAAAAGCTGATAAATCCATAAAATCTTTTGATTCTGAGTCAAATTCTTCAGTAGATTCTAACCGTTTATAATCAATATTAACAATTCTATATCCTTTAAAATTTAAAACTGGAGTTCCCATGAAAATCCTCCTCTTTTAAGCAGCATAATTATAATTTCCAATTTCTAACTTAACTTCTTCTAATTTAATTTTTTTACTACTTATATCATTAAAGCGGAAATTTGAAACACGATTATTTAAACTAAATTCATACTGGCTTTTAGCCCACTTTAGAGGCTCAACTTTTGCAATTACTACTTCATAAGTTTGTTGAAATTCTGGATATAAATTGAATTCTTTCAGAGCGTTAATAATAAAATCTTCATTCACAATTTCATTTAGTAGATTGTCAATTTGCTCCGATGTTAACCTTCTTTCCATAACTCTACCTCCTTAATTTTCTGAACATTTCTTATACAATATTCAAGACCATTTGGAACATTAGAATTCATTGTATCAGACAGCACTGATACAGTCCATGATTTTACACAATCACATTGCTCAATGCCAAAAAAGTCCTCTGAATAACGTTTTATTAGATGTTCTAACATTATACCTTCTAATTCAGATTGATTTCCATTTCTTAATTCCCGACATAAACTCTTAAATATAGGTAAATTCATGAATTTCTCACGAAATTTTTGATAAATTTCATTGTGTTCTTCATTCGTCAAATCTAAAATATTCATATCTTCTAAATTAAGTCTAATTAGAATAACTGCTGTTTCACTTCGAATTTTTTCAGAAATATATTTTTTACATATATATATTTGACTGAAAGCATATACACCATAACCCAAAGTTCCAGGTTTCTTTTGAAATGATGTTTTATTAAAATTCCATTTAGGTAAATTAAAACCCATATTTAAAATAGATTTTGCGCCTTCCTTTGTTGTACCATGATATAATTCTTTTATCCTGATATCAACCATCTCCCATTCGTAAAATAAACAAAGTATGATTATTTACATATAGCTTTTCATACGGCTTTTTTATCAATCAAAACCTGTTCTTAAACATATCTCATTATAACAAATTTACGTCAAACAAACAATATAATATGAAATTATTTTTGTAAATGAAAGTGATTAATATTGCCACCATGTAATAGTATTTTGGTCAATTCTGTATTAAAATCTCATTTATAAGGCACTTTTTTGTTAATTATTCCTGATAGCTTAATTCTATAACTAGTGGCTTTTTTTATACTTTTTTAGGTTTAGAAAAAATATTGTACACTCTCTCAGTTTTAACCGTCCAAAATAAAATTGGCTTTTCTCTACCGTCAGTATATACAGAAGAAGCACATCGCAAACGTACACTCATAAACTTCCGTCAAAATATAATTAGCTTTTCTCTGTAGCTGATGTAATAAATGCCTGGTAGGCATTTATTGCCGGAAAAATCGAGACCAAGGCTCGATTTTTAGCAATGAGACTCGCTATGCGAGGCTGCTTGCGTCCGTAGCTACTAAAGAAAAGCTATATTATATTCTTTATTTTTTATTTCGCTAGTAATTGCGCGATTTCAATAATGACATCTCGTGCTTTTTCCATTGATTCTACAGCGACGAATTCATATCGTCCGTGGAAGTTTTCTCCACCTGCAAAAATGTTTGGAGTTGGTAAGCCCATAAATGAAATTTTAGAACCATCTGTACCACCACGAATTGGTTCAATAATTGGCGTAATGGATAAGTTTTCCATTGCTTTTTGAGCAACTTCAACAGCTCTAAAGTCTTTTTCAATGATTTCAGCCATATTGTAATATTGATCTTTCATATCAATTGAAATGCGATTGCTATCTAATGATGCGTTTAGTCGATCTGCAACTAATTGTAAATAAGCTTTTTTCGCTTCGAATAATGTACGATCATGGTCACGAATAATATAGACTAATTTTGCTTCTTCAACGACACCATTAGCATACATTAAGTGATAGAATCCTTCACGTCCAGAAGTATGTTCTGGTACTTCAAATTCAGGTAAAGCATTTTGGAATTGTCGAGCAATTTCTAAGGCATTCACCATTGTGTCTTTTGCAGTTCCAGGGTGAACATTTTTCCCTTGGATTGTAATTTCAGCTTGAGCAGCATTGAAACTTTCATATTCTAATTCTCCAACTGGTCCTCCATCCATTGTATAGGCAAAGTCACAGCCAAATTCTTCCACATCAAATAAATCAGCACCACGTCCAATTTCTTCATCTGGACCAAATGCTACTCGAATTTTTCCATGTTCGATTTCAGGATGAGCTAATAAGTATGCTCCTGCAGTAACAATTTCACTCACCCCTGCTTTATCATCAGCTCCTAATAAAGTTGTACCATCTGTTGTAATTAATGTTTTCCCAACATAATTTTTTAAATTTGGAAAATCTTTTGGAGATAAAACAAATTTACCTTCTTTATCTAATACAATCGCTTCTCCATCATAGTTTTCATGGAATTGAGGTTGTACATTACGAGCTTCAAAATCAGCTGTATCTACGTGAGCAATAAATCCAACAACTGGTACTTCTTTTGTAGTTGTAGCTGGAATTGTTGCCGTTACGAAACTATTTTTAGGATTTAATCTTACATCTTGATAGCCTAATGCTACTAATTCTTCTACTAAGTCCTTTAAAAACTCTGTTTGACTTGGTGTTGATGGAACAGTTGTGCTTGCTTCATCTGAGCGAGTTTCTTTTTTCACATAACGAATAAAACGATCAATTAATTGATTTGGCATATTACATTCCTACTTTCTTATAAAAATTCAAATGGGTCTGTATCAATCGTACTTTTAATCACTGATACATTCCAATTTTCTTCTTGATTCCATTGTACAAGCCAGTTCGCTAACTTTTCAATACAAACGACTTCAATATGATGCCCTGCATCCACTAATAACATTGGAGATTCTTGAATATCATGAGCCACATGATACGTAATATCACCTGTTACAAATGCATCTGCCCCTTTACCTACAGCAGCTTGGTAAAAACTACCACCAGAACCCCCTAAAATGGCAACTTTACGAATCTTATCTATCGAACGATTTCGTGGAATGACAAAACGTAATCCTTTTAATTGGAATTGATTTTTTACATAAGTGACAAATTCTTCGACAGATAATGGTTCAGGTAATTGTCCAATTCGTCCAATTCCTAGTGTTTTTGCATCATTTTCTAATGCCCAAACTTCATAAGCTGGAACTTCATAAGGATGACTTGCTTTCATAGCAGTAATAATAGTGTCTACTTGATTTTCATAACAGATAACTTCTACTTTTTCCTCTGCTGCTTCTTCTGCTTGATTCACTTGTCCAATTGCAGGATTCGCTCCTTCAGTTGGTGTAAAGCGTCCTACTCCACTAGTTGTAAAACTACATTCCTTGTAACAATCACCGATTTGTCCTGCTCCTGCTTCATGCATTGCTTGACGAACCATACTTGCTTGTTCTTTTGGTACAAAAACTGCAATTTTCATTTGACGAAGTTTTCCTGTTGGAGATAGTACTTCTACTTTTTCTAATTGTAAGACTTCACTTAACCAATCATTGACTCCGCCTGAAACAACATCCAAGTTTGTATGAGCCGCATAAATGGCAATATCATGTTTTAAAATTTCTTGATACATTTTATGTTGCGGATTTGTTAAATCAAATTGTTGAACCGGTCTAAAAATTGGTGGATGATGCGCTATAATTAAATCAACATTTTTTTCAATCGCTTCTTGAATGATTGAAGGACGAATATCTAACGTCGTCATCACTACTTGAACTTCTTGATTCCAATCCCCAAAATGTAACCCAATGGGGTCTTTTCCCATTGCTAAAGACTTCGGAACTCTTTGTTCAAATTTACGAATAATTTCTCTAACGGTTGGCACTGTTAATCAATCCTTTCAATTCAACATATTGATGGTTAAATGTTTCTACTTTTTCAGTTGGAAGTTGTTTGCTCTGTTTCAATTGCGCTAAAATTTCTTCAATTTTACGTAATTGTCGTTCCCATTTACGAATCACTAAATCCGTTGGATTCTCTATTAATTTTGGACCAAATTTAATTTGTGTTGCAGTTAATGGGACACTCTCTTCTCTTTTTTCAGCTACAATAATTTCATATAAGCGATGATGATCTTCCACTACAACTTCTTCTAAAATTTCATAGTGATTGTTCACTAACCACTGTCTTAATAAATGTTCTGCAACATTTGGCTGTAACACTAATTTCTCATGACCCGTTAAAGTTCCATTTACTCGACCTTGTTCTAAAATACGAGCAATCAATTCTCCGCCCATCCCACAAATAGAAATGGCTGTAACTTCGTCTTTAGAAGTAACAACATCTAATCCATCTCCTAGGCGAACAGATATTTTATCCGTTAAAACATTATCTTGAACGGTTTGCATTGCAGACTCGAAAGGACCTTTAACCACTTCGCCTGCAATAGCACTAGTAATCAATCCTTGCTGAATGGCACACACTGGTAAATAAGCATGGTCAGAACCGACATCGCATAATAATGTCACTCCTTCTAAAAAAGAAGCAACAGTTTTCAGTCTTGGACTTAATTCTACTGTCATCTCTTACTCCTTTCTCACATTAAGAAATAAATAAAACTTTTACACCAATACTTTTTAAATAAGCAACTGTTTCAGCATCAGCGGAATAATCTGTAATCAAATGCGTAATCATAGAACAATCTGCCGTATGGAAATTCGATTCTCTTCCAACTTTAGCTCCTTCAGCTACAATGATTTTAGGACCATTCGTGCGCTCTAAAATGACACGATTGACTGCCGTTTCAGGTAATGCAACAGTCGTAATTCCATTTTTATTAATGCCACCGACACCTAAAAAGCAAATATTCGCACGAGCTTTTGAAAATGAATTAATGGCAAAATCTCCGACTAAAGATTTCTTTTGCTCAAAAATTTCTCCTCCACTTAACACAATCGAAGCTTTTGAGGAGGCCTTCTTAAAAATAGAACGTCCATTATTCGTTAATATCGTAACATTTTCATCTGCTAAATAATTCAATAATAAAAAGGCTGTTGAACCCGAATTAATAAAGACCATATCATGTTCACGCACTAAACCAGAAGCTCTACGTGCAATATTTTTTTTAGTAGAATTATATTGTTTTTGATCAATATTTTCTTTTTCGATTTTACCTGAAATATATTTTGCTCCACCATAAAAACGTTCAATCAGTCCCTGGTCTTCAAAGCGTTGTAAATCTCTACGGATTGTAATTTCAGAAACTTCTAATCTAGAAGATAACTCTTCGACAGATAATTGCCTATGTTCCTGTAATAATTTCAAAATTTCTTGTTGTCTTTTAAACACAACACCTTTGCTATTTTTCATTCATATTCGTTCCTTATTTTTCTCTATGAAGAACAGAGGAGAAGCCTTCAAAGACTTCTCCATTGTTCATTGATTTTAGCGAATTTTTAATGATAATTCTTGTAATTGTTGTTCAGATACTGGACTTGGCGCTTGTGTCATTGTATCCATTGCTGAACCATTTTTAGGGAATGCAATCACTTCACGGATGTTGTCTTCTCCAGCTAATAACATGACTAAACGGTCTAATCCTAATGCAATTCCCCCATGTGGTGGGAATCCATAATCTAATGCATCCATTAAGAATCCAAATTGTTCTTGTGCAGATTCTTTTGTGAATCCTAATACGTTAAACATTGCTTCTTGCATGTCTCTTCTATAAATTCTTAATGAACCCCCACCTAATTCATATCCATTTAATACAATATCATAAGCTTGAGCTTTAGCTGCTGCTGGATTTTCTAACAACGCATTGAAATCTTCATTTACTGGACGAGTAAATGGATGGTGCATTGCTACATAACGATTTGCATCTTCGTCATATTCTAATAATGGCCAATCAACAACCCATAAGAAGTTGAATTTAGATTGATCAATTAATTCATGTTTTCTACCGAAGTGTAAACGTAATTCTGATAATGATTGAGCTACAACACTTGGTTTATCAGCACAGAAGAAAATAATATCTCCCACTTCTGCATCTAAACGTTCTCTCAATGCTGTTTCTTGGTTTACTAAGAATTTAGCGATTGGTCCTTTTAGACCATCTTCTTCCACTTTCAACCAAGCTAATCCTTTTGCACCGTATTTAGCAACAAATTGTGCTAAGCTATCTGCATCTTTACGTGAATATTCATCTGCTAATCCTTTTAAGTTTAAGGCTTTAACATGTCCACCATTTTCAACAACTGTACTGAACACTTTTAAGTCAGAATCTTTTACAATATCTGCTACATCAATCAATTCTAATGCAAAACGAGTATCTGGTTTATCATTCCCATAACGGCTCATAGCTTCAGCAAATGAAAGACGTGGGAATGGAGTTGTTACTTCTACTCCTAATGTATCTTTCATCACTTTTTTCAACAAACCTTCCATCATTTCTTGAATTTCTTCAGCTGATAAGAAGCTTGTTTCAATATCGACTTGTGTAAATTCAGGTTGACGGTCTCCACGTAAATCTTCGTCACGGAAGCAACGAACGATTTGGTAGTAACGGTCTAATCCCCCACCCATTAATAATTGTTTAAATGTTTGAGGTGATTGTGGTAAAGCATAGAAACTTCCTTCATGTACACGAGAAGGTACTAAATAGTCACGAGCTCCTTCTGGAGTTGATTTTGCTAAGTATGGAGTTTCTACATCGATAAATCCTTCAGTATCTAAATATTCACGAATCGCACGAGTTGTTTTATGACGTAAACGTAAGTTTTCTAATACAGGTTTACGACGCATATCTAAATAACGATATTTCATACGTAATTCATCTGAAGCTACTTTGTCATCTTCAATATAAATTGGTGGAGTTTTAGCTTTTGCTAATAATTCAACATCATGTACTTCTAATTCCATTGTACCCGTTTTTAAGTTTGGATTTGCTAATCCTTCTCCACGTAAAGCAACAGTACCTGTTACTTCAATAACATATTCTGAACGTAATGTATCTGCAATTTCAAAAGCTGCTTGGTTATGTTGTGGGTTAAATACCACTTGCATGACGCCTTCACGGTCACGTAAGTCGATAAAAATAACGCCACCATGGTCACGACGTTTTTGCACCCAACCATGTAAGGTAATTTCTTTTCCTACTAATTCCTCTGTGACTAATCCACAATAAATTGTTCTTTTTTTCATAAAAACCCCTTCTTTCTATTTTCCAAAATATTCATCAATTGCTGTTGTATCCATAGTTGCTTGGCGGAATAGACTATCGAAATCTTGATATACATCTGCTAAGTCAACTTTTACTTCTTTACCAGTGCTCAAGACTTTCAGTGGAACTTGACGACTTGCCAATTCTTCTTCTCCTAAAGTAATCACAACTTTTGCTCCATATTTTTGAGCATTTTTAAATTGAGGTTTTGCTTTTCTACCGAAGAAATCACGATCCACAGAATAACCTTGTTGACGTAGAGAAATCGAAAGTTTTAATACTTCCTCTTCTGTTTCTTCTCCTAATCCAACAATATAAGTATCTAATTCTTGTAAGTCAGGAATTTCTACTTGTTCATCTTTCATTAATAAGACTAAACGTTCCATCCCTAGACCAAATCCAAATCCAGGTGTTTCTGGTCCATCTAATTCTTGAACAAGACCATCATAACGACCACCGCCACAAATCGTTGTTTTAGCACCAAATGATTTTGAATCCGTCATAATCTCAAAAATCGTATCTTGATAATAATCTAATCCACGAACCATTGTTTCATCAATTTCAAATGGAATTTCTAAGGCTGTTAGATATTGTTGCACTTTTTCAAAGTGACTACGTGCTTCATCTGATAAAAATTCTAAAATACGTGGTGCATTTTTTACGATTTCAATATCACGTTTATCTTTACTATCTAATACACGTAATGGATTTTTGTGAAGACGATTTTTTGAATCTTCACTCAATTCTTCAGTAAATGGTTCTAAATAATCAATTAAAGCTTGACGATAGGCGATACGATCTGCTGTTTTTCCAAGTGAATTAATCACTAAACGCGTATTGGATAACCCAAGTTCTTTTAATAAATCCCATGCCATTGCAATTGTCTCAACATCCGTTGCTGGATTTGTTGAACCAAATACTTCCACGCCTAATTGGTGAAATTGTCTTAAACGTCCTGATTGTGGACGTTCATAACGGAACATTGGAGCCATGTAATAAACTTTATAAGGTTTCTTATGTTCTGGTCCAAATAATTTATTTTCTACATACGCACGAACGATAGCTGCAGTTCCTTCTGGACGTAATGTAATATGACGGTCTCCCTTGTCATAAAAATCATACATTTCTTTAGAAACAATATCCGAAGTATCACCCACACCTCGGCTAAATAATTCATAGCTTTCAAACATTGGTGTACGCATTTCTTCAAATTGATAATCACCTAAAATAATACGAGCTGTTTCTTCAATATAGTGCCAGATTTTTATTTCCTCTGGTAATAAATCGGCTGTTCCTTTTGGTCTTTGAATCATTTTATCCCTACTTTCTATGTATAAAAATATGTAAAAAAATCCTGACTCAAATGAATGAGTCAGGACGATTATTTCGTGGTACCACCTAAGTTTGAATAGAGTCTTCTCTATTCCTCTACTACATAACGACACTTTTGCCGGAATAACTTTGCATTATTCTCCTCCAGAGTGTCTTTCAATTCTCTCAGTCTTATGAGAAACTTTCAGCCACGATTTCTCTCTCTAATTGCTGCGAATCTACTTAGCTCCTTCATTGGATTTCCTATGAAATTGATACTAATTTACTAAAAAGTTAAC
>CAURER010000047.1:0-11455 GCA_963523795.1 uncultured Granulicatella sp. | reverse complement strand
CCTTTGAAGGACGTTTTGTATTAGTCCGTCGTGGTAAGAAAAAATATTTCTTAGTCAAATTAAAATAATATTTGCTGAAAAGGTTAGAGAAATCTAGCCTTTTTATATTATTGTCATGAAAAATATGACAAATGAAAGGTATAGAACAGCAATTATATCAGCTATAAAACGAAATGTTACAGTTTTGTTACAATGTAAATACAATTCTGCGAAATTTAACATAAGACTTAAGTCCTATGTTATGATGATACCAGTCAAGATTATAAGCACTTTCAATAAGTGCCGTTTATATAAAAATGAAAATCGTTTGGAGGGAATCATTTGAATAAGAGGTTATTAACTTTCGTAGTAACAGGAACAGCGTTAGCATTAGGTACATTAGCACCTTCAGTAAACGCTCAAGATATTGATTCGCAAATTAACTCAGCAAATTCTCAAATTCAAAATTTAAACAATCAAAAACAAGCAGTAGCAGGTCAAGTAGAACAATTATCTCAAGATTTAACAAATGTACAATCAAGAATTAATTCAGTTCAAGCAGAACAAGAAACTGCTAAAGCAAACTTAGAACTATTAAAAGCAGAAATTTCAAAACTTGAAACATTAATTGCAGAACGCAATGAAAAATTAAAAGATCAAGCTCGTGCAGTACAAGTAAATGGAGCACGTTCATATGTTGATTTCTTACTAAATGCAGACTCTATTACAGATGTAGTAAACCGTATTGGAGTAATTGTTGACTTAGTAGGTGCGAACCGTCAATTAATGCAAGAACAAGCTCGTGATAAAGAGCAAGTTCAAACAAAAGAGCAAGCTCAAAAAGCTAATTTAGCTCAACAAGAAGCGAACGAAGCACAATTACAAAATTTACAAGCTGAATTAAGTGCGACATTTAATAGACATAAAGCAACTTTAGCAAATCTTTCAAATGAAGAATTAGAAGCAATCGCAGCACGTGATGGTTTAGTTCAAGAAAAAGAAAGATTAGCAGCTGAAAAAGCTCGTGCAGATGCTGAAAAAGCAGCAGCACAAAAAGCAGCAGAAGAAGCTAAAGAAGCAATGTTGAAAGCAACAGAAGAAGCAGTTGCAAAAGCAGCAGCGACTCCTGCAGCAGCTACAGCATCAACTCCAGCTACAATTGCAGCTAAGAGCGAAGCAGCTGTAGCTAAATCATCAAACATTGTTGTTGGTGGCTCATTTGCAGCTCCAGATCCATCATTTGTAGCAGCTTTAAATGGAGGTTACTTCGGACAATGTACTTACTATATGTATAACCGTTTCGCTCAATTAGGTTCTCCAATTAGAACTACAGCATTAGGAAATGCAGCTGAATGGCCAGCAAACGCTGCAGCAGCAGGTTACGGAGTTTCTTCAACTCCTCGTGCAGGTACAGCAATTGTATTCCAACGTGGTGTAGGTGGAGCAGACCCTGTATATGGTCACGTTGGATTTGTTGAACGTGTAAATGCTGATGGATCATTATTCATCTCAGAAATGAACGTACAAGGCGTAAACGTAATTTCAACTCGTACAATTCCAGCAGGTGTTGCAGCTCAAGCAACATATATCAATTTCGGATTATAATAAGAAGGAAAGAATGGATTTCGTTAAGGAATCCATTCTTTTTTTTGTCTTTTATAAAGAGAGTGGTAGTGTGTTTTTAAAGTGTCAGTAGTGGAGTTAAGGGTGATTGGGATTTTTGAAAAATCGCAAAAGATTTTTTGTAAAAAATGTTGATTTTTTTATAAAAAAAAGTTAAGATAAGGTCATCGCTTTATTTAGTAAGTATTTGCTAAATAATCGACTCTCTAGACTAACGTTAACTTTCGCCGTGATTGACACCGAAGGATAGCGTTTTTTTTTATCGTTTTTTTGAGGGAAATGAGTTACAATAAGAAAAGTAATTAATGAAAGTGAAAGGAAGTGAAACGATGGATACAGCTTTATTAAAAGAAAAAATTCAAAAGAAAAGTAAGGAACTTGGTATCGATAAAATCGGTTTTGCTTCTGCTGCACCCTTTGATCATTTAGCTCAAGGAATGCAAGAATCTAAAGAGTTGGGACATACAACAGGATTTGAACATCCGATTTTAGAAGAGAGAATTTATCCAGAGAAGATTTTTGATTCTCCTAAGACAATCATTTCAATTGCTCTAGCATATCCGACTTTGCCGAGTCAGAAACCTGAACGTGTGAAAGGTGAGCGTCGAGGAGCTTTTGCGAGAGCGTCTTGGGGAGAAGATTATCACTTTATTTTATCTAGAAGAATGGAAGCTTTAATTGAGTATATTAAAAGTGAAGTGAATCAAGAAGATGTTGCGTTTAAACCGATGGTGGATACGGGAGAGTTAATTGATGTCCGTGTTGCTGAACGAGCTGGGATAGGTTTTGTTGGGAAAAATGGTTTATTAGTGACAAAGGAATTTGGTTCCTATGTTTATTTAGGCGAATTAATTACCAATATTGAATTTCCAGTCGATGATCCCGTTGATTATGGGTGTGGAGATTGTACCCGTTGTGTAGATTTTTGTCCAACGAATGCTTTATTAGGAAATGGGAAAATGAATGCACAACGTTGTTTATCGTATCAAACACAAACGAAGGGCTTTATGCCAAAGGAATATCGTAAAAAAATGG
This sequence comes from uncultured Granulicatella sp., assembly GCA_963523795.1. GTDB lineage: Bacteria > Bacillota > Bacilli > Lactobacillales > Aerococcaceae > Granulicatella. The sequence continues at coordinate 8,818 of CAURER010000047.1, read as the reverse complement.
GACATGTCATTTATGGATGCGATATTTGCCAACAAGTTTGTCCGTATAATAAGGGGAAAGATTTTCATTTACATCCTGAAATGGAACCGTCTGTGGAAGAAACACATCCATTGTTAAAACCATTAGTGACGATTTCGAATAAGGAGTTCAAAGAACGATTTGGGAAGATGGCTGGTTCATGGCGTGGAAAGAAGCCGTTGCAGAGAAATGCAATTATTGCGCTAGCGAATTACCGAGACAAAACAGCTGTTCCTTTACTACTGAAAGTGATGAAGGAAGATATGCGACCTGTTATGAAAGGGACGGCAGCTTGGGCTGTGAGTGAGATTATTTCAGAATCGAGTGAAGAACTGATTCATTATTTTACAGAAATGTTAGAAAAAGCTCGAAAAGTTGAGGCAACAACGAAGGAAGAAACAGATTTAGTGATAGAATTAGAAGAAGCGATTCAAACATTACACGAAAAATTACCAAAAAATTCTGAGGAGGGATCTTATGACGATTAATCATATAGTATTATTTGAACCACAAATTCCAGCAAATACTGGGAATATTGCTCGTACATGTGCAGCAACGAATTCACTGCTACATTTAGTGGGACAATTAGGATTTTCAACAGATGATAAGCATTTAAAACGTGCAGGTCTAGATTATTGGAATGATGTGGATATTACGTATCATGATTCGCTAGAAGCATTTATGGAATATTTAGGCAATCGTCCCATTTATTTAATTACAAAATTTGCGAATCATTGTTATGATGAAGTCGATTTGGCAAAGGATGAAGAGCAATTTTTCATTTTTGGAAAAGAAACAACAGGATTACCAGAAGAATTTATGCGTGAACATGAAGAGAGTTGTTTAAGATTACCGATGAATGATACTCATGTTCGTTCGTTAAATTTGTCGAATACAGCAGCGATTGTTGTTTATGAAGCATTAAGACAGCAAAAGTTTAAAGGTTTAGAATTAGTTCACACATATGAACATGATAAGTTAAAATAAGGAGACATCAAGATGAAGAACATTCCTTTATATTTATGGAATACGATTATTTATGCATTATGTACTCTTTCGTTTGCATTACTAGCAGTGATCGATAATAAATGGTATGCATTAGTGGCTGCTTTATTTGGAATCTCGAGTGCTTTTAATGCATATCGATATGTTAAAGACAAACAGAAAAAAAGGAAATGAATGAGCGAGGTTTGAGGATGAAAAATTTAACATACGCAATTATAACGGGAGTTATTGCAGTTGTACTGTTTGCTTTAACGTTTCTATATAAAAGATCACTTGTTGTTTTAGGAATTGTTTTTCTAGGACGCAGTGTAGACTACGCTTATAAATATTATCAGTATCGAAAAAATCAATAATGGACTAACTAGTAGTGATAAAAAGGATAGAGATAAACTGACATAATCGTTTATCTCTTTTTTTGTTGCTTGACAGTATGATTGAATTGTATCAGAATAAAATCATTAACGATTGTGAAGGAGGCTACCAATAATGGAAAAAGATTGGTGGAAAGGCAAAGTAGCTTATCAAATTTATCCAAAAAGTTTTAATGATAGTAATGGAGATGGAATTGGTGATTTAAAAGGAATTATCGAAAAACTCGATTACTTACAAAGTTTGGGAATTGATATTTTATGGTTGTCTCCTGTATATAAGAGTCCATTTGTAGATCAAGGATATGATATTGCCGATTATTATGCGATTGATCCGCAATTTGGAACAATGGAAGATATGGAAGAACTAATTGCTGAAGCAAAAAAACGTGGTATTTCGATTATTATGGATTTGGTTGTTAACCACTGTTCTGATCAACATGAATGGTTTCAAAAAGCATTAGCAGATCCAGATGGGCCTTATGCAGATTATTTCTATTTTATTGAAAGTGAAAAAGAACCAAATAACTGGGAAACTTATTTCGGGGGTAGTGTGTGGGATAAAGTTCCTGGAACAAATAAATATTATTTACACTCATTCCATAAAGGACAACCTGATTTAAATTGGCAAAATCCTGTCGTACGAGAAGAAATTTATACGATGATTAATTGGTGGTTAGAAAAAGGGATTGGAGGATTCCGTATTGATGCCATTATTAATATTAAAAAGGATTTAGAGTGGCGTTCATTACCATCTGAACAAGAAAATGGACTAGTTCCCGTTCGTTATTCATTAGCAAATGCGCAGCCAATTGAACCATTTTTACAAGAAATGAAGGAAAAAACATTTGCGCGCTATCATGCTTTTACAGTAGGGGAAGTGTTTAATGAAACGGATGAAGAATTACATTTCTTTATTGGGGAAGAAGGAGTATTCTCTTCTATTTTTGATTTCAAACAAACGATTTTAGGACAAAAAGGAAATGGTTGGTATAGCCATGAATTACCAACTGCAGAAGAATTAAAAGATAGTATTTTTAGAGCGCATCGTCGTGCAGATTCCATTGGGGTATTATCAACGATTATTGAAAACCATGATGAACCACGTGGTGTTTCTCATTACATTTCTGAAGGAGAAGTTACAGAAATTAGTAAAAAAGCTCTTGCAACAGTGCAAATGCTTCGTAAAGGAATTCCATTTATTTATCAAGGACAAGAGATTGGAATGGAAAATCAAATTTTCGAATCGATTGATGAGTTTGATGATATTAATACATTAAATGAATATCATGTTGCAAAAGAAGCAGGATTAACGGATGAAGAAGCGTTGAAGGCTATTTCAAAATATAGTCGTGATAATGCTCGTACTCCAATGCAATGGAATGGAGAAGAGAAGTTAGGATTTACAACTGGAAAAGCTTGGCTTGTTTCAAAACAACCACAAAGAGACATTAATGTTGAAGCACAGGAAGAGAACCCACAATCTATCTTGAATTATTATAGAGCACTAACTGCTTTATATCGTGATGAAGTTTATGGCTCAACGATTCGAGAAGGAGCATTGATTCCTGTTTTAGAAGAAGTAAAAAATATAATTGCTTTTGAGCGTCGTGGAGAAAAACGTGTGCTTGTATTAGTCAATTATCAAGCAGAACCTCAAACCGTTACTTTACCAACGCCTGTAAGAAAAGTATTGCTAGCAAATATTCCAGCACAAATGAATGGGCAAGGAGATCAACTTTCTCTTGCTGGCTACCAAGCGCTTGTCTGTGAATTAGAAGGTTAATTAGAGTGAAGGAAACGTTCTTTTTGAAAGAGCGTTTTTTTTTTAGTTTCTTAAGAATGATAAAACAAGAAATATTCCTATATGAAAACGGAAACAACAGGTGTATAATGAGTATAATAAAAATAAAAAAACGTATTGACAAAGAAGAATGCTAGGTATATAGTTGGCTAAAAGAGTAACTAACCTATTCTTTTTTAAAAAGTTTTGAGGAGGAATGTATCATGGATACACAAAAAGTTGAACAATATGCAGGAGTTGTAAGAAAAGTTTCTACGGGGTTAAAAGTTTGGAATATTATTGGAATTGTTGGGAATGCTTTTGCGGTATTAGGATTTATATTATTATTATTGCCAAATACTCAAGCAGAATTAGCAAAATTTAATAATCCTGCTTTTAATACGGAAACGATTGGTTTGAGTGTAGCTATTGTTGTAATCTTTTTATTACTATGTATTTTTTCAACAATTTTATATCATAAAATTGGAAAAAGTGCGAAACAACAACAATTACCAGATAAGAACTTATTAAACTTTGCGATTGGAATTCATGCATTTTCAATTGTGTTACAAATTGTAGGTCAATTCATTAGAAAGGCAGGATTTGATTTCACTGCTTATATTGTTCCAGCCATTATTGCCGGATTATTAGCATGGGTATATGTGACATACCAAAAATGGGCACAAGAAGTAGCAAAAAAATAAAAATGATGTGAAGCAAACATTAGGGGGAATGTATCATGGATACACAAAAAGTTGAAAAATATGCCGGAGTTGTTAGTAAAATTGCTACCGGATTAAAAGTTTGGAATATTATTGGAATTTTTGCGAATCTCTTTGTATTAATAGGAGTGGCGTCTACATTTGTTCCAAGTGTGCAAGAGGAATTAGCCAAAAAAGGTGTAGAACATAGTTCTGAAACGGCAGGAGTTGGAGTAGCAATTTTCCTATTATTCTTTATATTATGTACTTTTGCAACGATTTTATATCACAAAATTGGAAAGAGTGCTAAAACTCAAGCATTACCAGATAAGAATTTATTCTTTTATGTGATTGGAATTCACGTCTTTTCGATCTTAATGCAAATTGCTAATAATATTTTCAATCATCAAAAATTCAGTGTAACTACTTTTGTTATCCCAGCGATTATTGTCGGATTATTAGTATGGTTATATATGACATACCAAAAATGGGCACAAGAAGTAGTGAAACGTTAAGGAGAGTTATCAATGAGTAAAACATTAAAATGGAGCATGATTAGCGTAATGGTATTAGGAGCCGTTATTGTAATCGTATTAGGATTTTTAAAATTACGCTCTCCAGAAAAGAAAGAAGAACACCATTATACAATTATGGAGTTAACCGAACAGGAGCCTTTAGTATTAGATGGAAATATTGAAACGGCTAAAGAGCAAAGCTATCATGTGGACCCTCAAAAAGGGCAAGTCGCTCAAGTAAAAGTAACAGATGGTCAAGAAGTAGAAGCAGGTGATGTGTTATTTGAATATGATAATGAAACGATTAGTGACGAAGTTGCCGATTTAAATCGACAAGTAAGTCGTCTAGTAGCTGAACGTGATCGTCTCTATCAAGAATTAGAAACACAAAAGAATCGTAAAGCTCAAGCAAAACAAGAGTTAGAAAAAGAAGTCCCTGCTCAAAACCAACAAGGTGCTACGAATCAAACGACTCATGTAGGAGCTATGGATACGACAGCCTTTGATCAAGCCATCGAGGGAACTCAAAAAGCAATTCGTGATATGAATAATAATATTGAAGATGTGAATACAAAAATCGAACGTCTTTCTAAAAAAACAAATTCAAGTGTAACAGCAGATATTGCAGGAACGATTAGTATTAATCCAGAAGGAAAAACAAATGTACAATTAGCCTTCATTAAAATTACAAGTAAAGACAGCGAAGCGAAAACAACTGTTTCTGAATATGATTATGAATCAGTCGAAAAAGGAACTCCTGTAACGATCTATGTGAAAGCTCAAGATAGAGAGATTAAAGGAACGATTTCATTTGTTTCTACTGATCCATCAGGAAGTGTTGCGAGTCCAGTGCCAGCTCTACCAAGTTCTCCAAGTGCAGCTTCTAACAGTGGAAGCCATGGTGTTGCTCGTTATGATGTAATTGTAAAACCAGAAATTTCTCTTCCGAATGGATTTACTGTTCAAGTAAAAATCCCTCAAAAAGGATTAGTATTAACAGAACAAGCGATTCAAAAAGATGAAGAGCAAGAATATGTTTATTTATATGATAATGGGGTAGCTAAACGCAAAAATATCAAACGTGTGAAAAAAGGATTCCAATGGATTGTTCAAGAAGGATTAAGTATTGGAGATAAAGTGATTGCAAATCCAGATTCAGACATTACAGATGGAGCAGCGGTGTCTTCTACACAATTGGAAGAGTCGGTGAAGTCCCATGATTAAATTAGAACATATTCATAAATATTATAAAGTTGGAGATGAGCAGTTACATGTATTAAATGATGTGACGGTTCGTATTGCACAAGGAGAATTTGTTGGAATAATGGGGCCTTCGGGTTCTGGGAAATCTACCCTCATTAATATATTAGGATTCCTAGATTCTAAATATGAAGGAAAATATTCTTTTAATGATGAGTCTGTTTCCAATTTGAGTGATAATCAAATTTCCAAAGTACGTAATTCTACCGTTGGATTTGTTTTTCAAGATTTCAACTTAATTGAACAAGCAACAGTCGAAGAAAATGTTCGTCTACCTTTATTATATCGTGGGTTAACGCCACGCCAAACTCATACAAAAGTAAAGCAAGCGCTAGAAAAAGTAGGACTAGGAGATAAGTTAGAAAAATATCCTCGCCATCTTTCAGGTGGTCAAAAACAAAGAGTGGCAATTGCTCGGGCATTAGTCAATAGTCCAAAATTCATCATTGCTGATGAACCAACAGGAGCATTAGATAGTAAAACTTCTGCCAGTATTATGGATATTTTATATCGTTTAAATCGTGAAGATGGCGTAACGATTGTAATGGTAACGCATGATCCTACTTTGACGAAGTATTGTTCTCGTGTTATCCATGTAATTGATGGAGTGATTCATGAACAAAAGGAGGGGATTCCATATGAAATTTAGTGTGTTATTAGGATCCGCTCTGCATTCTTTAAAAGGAAATGCTCGTCGTACAATTTTAACGATGTTAGGAATTATTATTGGAATTGCAGCTGTTATTACGATTATGAGTCTTGGGAAAGGATTCCAAAAAATGGCTATTTCAGGATTAGCTGGGGAAGATAATGGGAAAGTCACTGTACAATTTCTCTATCAACCTGATAATCCACAATCTGTTCGAAAAGTAGAAAAAGCTTTCTCAAAACAAGACCGTATTAGTGTAGAAAGTATTGAAGGAGTTTCGGGAACAGAAATTCCTGAAACAAAGGAACAAAATTATATTTCCGGAGTTTCGATTCCAACAAAGAAATCGACAGAACATGTTGTACTTGGATTAGAAAAATCTGCAACAAAAGAATCTTTGACAGTTGGAGAAAATATTTCCCAAGTAGATATTGATGCGAATAAAAAAGTAGCGATTATCGATGAAGAGTTAGCAAAATTGTTATTTTCTAGTCCGAAACAAGCACTAGGACATGGGGTAACGATTGATGGAGAAATGTATTATATTAAAGGTGTGAAGCCAACTGGTAAAGTTGATGTGCTGCAAGCCGTTTTTACTGGTGCAGATCCTTATAAAGCTGTACATATTCCAGCTACCACTCATCAACATTATCATAAAAAAGAAGAAAATGTGAATGGGCTAAAAGTGTTTGTTAAACCAGGCTATGTCGCAAAAGATGTTGGTAAAAAAGTGGAAACTCATTTGAATGAAGTGGGTTCAAAACATACTTCAGGGAAATATACTTTTATTGACGTAGGAGCTCAAATGGATATTATTGGAAAAGTGTTAGATGGATTAACTTATTTTGTATCAGCAGTAGCCGGAATTTCTCTATTCATTGCAGGTGTAGGCGTGATGAATATGATGTATATTTCAGTATCTGAAAGAACAAAAGAAATTGGGATTCGTCGTGCAATGGGAGCTACTAAAGGTTCGATTCAACTACAATTTTTATTAGAAGGAATTATGATTACTTCTATTGGTGGAATTATCGGATATGTAACAGGTGTCTTGATTGCAATGCTGATTTCGAATTTCTTACCATTTAAAATTTATACCGACTGGACAGCAGTAGCGCTAACAGTTGGAGTATCAGTCTTTATTGGGATTGTATTTAGTGTCTTTCCTGCTAAATCAGCTGCAAATAAAGATGTCATTGAAATATTACGTTAAGAGGTTGGAGAAACTCCAGCCTTTTTTCTTTGAAATGATTGAAACATGAAAGAGAAACTTGTACTATAGATATGGCAATAAAACGAAGAAAGAGGTGAGTGCATGAAGATTTCAGAAGGGGATTTTATATTTGAATTAAAATTTTTAGCTATCCAACCTCAAAATTACAACATTCAAACAGACGTTTTCTTACAAGTTTCTCAACAGGAAGAAGCTTATCAAGAAGTGGTAGACTTATTATCTGTAGCACAATTGGAAGAATGTCTGGAAGCGATGAAGAATTTAATAGAAAAAGGAGAAGAATATTCTTCAGAATTTGAACAATCCAGATTAGCAGTGTTATTAGAACAACTAGAAGACGAGTATGTAATGACATGGGTCATTGCTCCAGAAAATATTTTAACAACGGCTTCTCAAGTGATTGGAATTGACTTGGCACAATTGGATGAAGAAGAAGTCTTTCTCTATCAAGAAGAAGAGGAAAAGAAACAAACAAAAACGGTTGAAGTAGAATTAAGTTTATCTGATGAAGAAATGCGACAAATCTATGAACAATTACAAGAAGATTTGAAACGAGTAAAAGAATTTATGCTATAATAGAAATAGTTGAATCATATTGGAGGGTATGTGTGTGAACATGAAAGAGATGGTCGGCAAACAGGCCGCAACTTATATTGAATCAGGTATGACAGTAGGGCTAGGAACAGGTTCTACAGCTTATTATTTTGTAGAAGAAATTGGTAGACGTGTAAAAGAAGAAGGCTTAGACATTATTGGTGTAACAACTTCAAAACGTACAAAAGAACAAGCTGAGAAGCTAGGGATTCCATTGAAGAGTGTAGATGAAGTAGATTTCATTGATGTAACAGTTGATGGTGCAGATGAAATTGCTCCTGATTTTTCAGGAATTAAAGGAGGCGGTGGTGCCTTATTATTTGAAAAAATTGTTGCAGAACAATCAAAACGTATTATTTGGATTGTTGATGAATCTAAAATGGTGGATTATTTAGGACGCTTCCCACTTCCAGTAGAAGTGATTCCTTATGGTTCAGAACAATTATTCAAAAAATTCGAAGCTAAAGGCTATCGTCCAAAATTCCGAGTATTAGAAAACGGAGAACGTTATTTAACAGATAGTCAAAACTATATTATTGACTTAGATGTATTCCCAATTAAAGATCCTGTGACATTTGGAGCAGAATTAAAAGCTCTAACAGGAGTTGTGGAACAAGGATTATTTACAAATATGACAGAAACAGTTTTAATTGGAACACCAGATGGTGTGAAAGTGCAAACTTTAGGATAA
>CAURER010000046.1:0-11927 GCA_963523795.1 uncultured Granulicatella sp. | reverse complement strand
GAAGGTATTTTAAGTAAAAATTTTTTATCGAAGTTTGAAAGAGGAGAAAGTAAAATAACGAGTGAAATTTTTTTGAATTTGTTAGAACGGTTAAATGTCTCCTTAGATGAATTCGAACAATTAGCGACTTCAAAACATTCTCAAAAGGAATTCCTACAGAAATTAGATACTTTTAAAAGTCAAAAGGACGGTTATTTATTAGAAAATTTAAAAGCGGAAGAAACCCACTTGTTTCAAGCTGATAGAAATAGACGACATCTTCATAATCAAATTTTAGTGGAAGCTCATCTACAGTATTTACAAGGTAAAAATCTTGAGATGAAACAAAAAAGAGTGATTCAATCCTATTTATTTGAAGTAGAAGAGTGGGGAGAGTATGAATGGGAGTTATTCGGGAATATTGTTTTTTGTTTATCCACTAAAGAAACACATTTATATATAGATTCTATCTTTAGAAAAGCCCGTTTAGGAAAACATGATACGATGCATAAACGAATGTTGTGTCGAATTTTATTAAATATATTTTTAGAAGATATTGAAGCCAATCCATCTGAAGCTAGCCAAGTAGAAGTGTATTTAACCAAGTTATTACAAGATGAAGAATTTTATTATGAGAAAATTCGTTTCTACTATTTGCAAGGGATTCTACATATTTATCAAGGTTATGTAGAAAAAGGGAAACAAGAGTGTTTGCAGATGATTGATATATTTTATCAATTGAAAGAATATAAGAAAGTTTCACAATATCGAGAATATTTAGAGTATGCTCTGAATTTAAAAATATAATCCAATTATAGTATCACTTTTTTCAAATGTAATTTTTTGAAATTATAATGAGAAGTATCAAAGTACTATTTGAAATGAGGTATTTAATATGGATTTTTTTAGAAAAAGTATATTGTTCGGTTTTTGGTTTGATATCCGAAATATCTGTCCTAAAGGGGCATACTGTTAATATTTTATTAAATTAAGGAGATGGATATTATGAGTAAAAGAAAAATTACAATAAAAATTATTATTGAAGAAGATTAATTTTTTACGGTATAATAAAGAATAGTATTTTGAAGAATATGAAAAGGGTTGGTGTTCCAGCCCTTTTTAGCATAAAAAAGGGGAGTATGACATGATTCGAAAGTTAAAATTACAATTCATAATCATTTTCATTATTTTTTGTAGCTTGGAAGGGTTAGAATTATGGACGAGCTTTATCCATGCAGATTTATTAAATTTTTTAGTGGATTTGGACTTTCATCAATTTGGAATGGGAGCTTTATTATTAGTAGCAGTGTATGCTGTGTTTCTAGCAGTAACTTATATGGATCTTCGTTACCGCTCCTTTGTAAAGCAAAAAATTGCAACGCTTTGGAGAGATGAAGTGAGTGAAGCTATTTCCAACACGTCTTATGCGCATTTTCATCAAAAGAAGAATCATGATTATATTGCTTGGTTTACAAGTGACATGGATCAAATTCAAGAAATGGCAGTCAATCCAAGTTTTTCTTTGCTACGGGGAATTTTAGGAATTGTATTTTCAACAATTGGGTTATGGAGTATTCATTGGAGTTTAGTCGTTGTTGTGATTGTTGAAATTGGTATTTTACTCCTGTTGCCAAAAGTTTATGCTAAAGAACTATCTAAGAAGACCGTACATAAGACGAAAGAAAATGAACGATTTAATCAAATCATTTCTGATGTATTATTAGCGTACGATACGATTTTTGTGTTTCAACAATGGAAATATTTTAAAGAAAAAATTCATCAAGCTTCTGAACAATTAGGCTTCACTCGAAGAAATTATAGTAAATCTTTTGCAAAAGTAGCAGTTCTAGGTGGTTTTGGGAATGTTCTTAGTCAAATTTCCATTTTTTTATTTACGGGATATTTAGTGACAAAAGGAATGGTGACCGTAGGGGCTATTTTGGCAACGACAAGTTTAGCAGGAACTATTTTTAATGCAGTTGGAAATATGAGTCAAGAATTAGCAATGGTCACTAGTGCTAAACCATTATTTGAAAAAATTCATACATTACCGTTCTCAACACGAATAGAGGAAATTGAAGTAGAAACACTGGATGATGCAGAAGTATTATACAAGATAGAAAATCTTCAATTTTCTTATGGAGATACTATCGTGTTGAAACCTTTTAGTAAAACCTTATTCAAAAATCATAAATATGCCATTATGGGAGAAAGTGGAACAGGAAAATCTACTCTGCTCAATATTTTAGGTGGTAAAATTGAAAGATATCAGGGCAATGTAACTTTATATCAAAAAGCATTAAATACCATTCCCTATTCAAAACTGTACGATTCTATTACTTATGTGGAACAAAATCCTCATATTTTCCAAGGAAGCATTCGTGAAAACATCGTTTTTCAAGAAGAAATATCAGACGAGAAAATTTGGGAAGTGCTGGATAAAGTGTTACTAAAATCCATCGTGGAACAATTGCCTCAAGGCTTAGATACAATGATTGGAGATACTTCTTCAACATTGTCAGGAGGACAATTACAACGCATTTCTCTAGCAAGAGCGTTAGTTCGAAATCCGCAAGTGTTATTGTTAGATGAAGTGACAGCAAATTTAGATGCTCAAACTGGAACAGAAATGATGCAGTCTTTATTACAAGAGGAAGATTTAACCATTCTTTGGGTAACTCATCATCTTCCAGAAGAATTAAAATCTCTATTAGATGAAGAAATTATTTTGTAAATAGATGGATGCTACCATTTCTTCCACTCAAAAGCAGTGGAAAAGAAGTGTTTTTGAAATGAATACAAATGTATCTAATTCATGGATTTTCATTGACAGAGTAGGGTTTGTTTGTGTATGATTGTCGCTATATTAAGAGAATAGGGGCAAGCAGATGAAACAAGTATTAAATTTTTGGAATCAATTAAGTTTGATTAATCGAATCGTCATCGGTATGATTATCGGTATTTTATTAGGAATTTTTGTTCCTCAAGCAGTAGCAATCGGAACAATCGGAACAGTATTTGTAAGTGCGTTAAAAGCAATCGCACCATTATTAGTATTCTTTATTGTGTTAAGTGCTTTAGCACAACATAAAGAAGGACATGAAACAAATATGAAATCAATTGTTATTTTATATTTATTCGGAACTTTTGCAGCTGCGTTAGTGGGAGTTATTGCTAGTTTTGCGTATCCAATTACATTAACATTGACTGACACTGTATCAGAAATTGCAGCGCCAGAAGGGATTGCTTCTGTATTACAAACATTAATTTTAAAATTAGTAGACAATCCTGTTAATGCTTTAATGAGCGGTAACTATATTGGTATTTTATCTTGGGCAGTTGTTTTTGGTTTTGCATTCCGTAAAGCAGATGAAAGTACAAAATCATTTTTACAACAAATTGCAGATGCAACAAGTCATGTTGTTAAACTAGTGATTAGCTTTGCACCGTTTGGGATTATGGGCTTAGTATATACAACTGTTTCAGAAAATGGAGTAGGTGTATTTGCAACTTATGGTAGTTTAATTATGGTATTACTTGGAAGTATGTTCTTTGTAGCATTAGTGATTAATCCAATTATTGTATTTGTAATGATTAAGGAAAATCCATTCCCATTAGTATTCCGTTGCTTAAAAGATAGTGGAATTACAGCATTCTTCACTCGTAGTTCAGCAGCAAATATTCCAGTAAATATGGAATTATGTAAAGATTTAGGATTAGATGAAGATAGCTATTCAGTATCGATTCCTTTAGGTGCAACAATTAATATGGCGGGTGCAGCAATTACGATTACAGTATTATCATTAGCAGCAGTGAATACATTAGGAATTCAAGTAGACTTCTTAACAGCCTTAGTATTAAGTGTATTATCAACAGTTGCAGCTTGTGGTGCTTCTGGGGTAACAGGTGGATCATTATTATTAATTCCTGTTGCATGTAGTTTATTTGGAATTTCAAATGATATTGCGATGCAAGTAGTAGGGGTTGGATTTATTATTGGAGTCATTCAAGATTCTTGTGAAACTGCCTTAAATTCATCAACAGATGTTCTATTTACAGCAGCAGCAGAATTCCGTCAATGGAAAAAAGAAGGTCGAGTAATTAATGTTCATCCTGAATTAGCAGAATAATATTTCTAGGGAAGACTTTTTAGTCTTCCTTTTTTTGTGTTGACATTTTTAAAATAAGAGGTATAATCAACTTATGAAGTTTACAAATGTAAATTTAAGAAAGGCGGTTTTTAAAATGATAAAAGAATTTAAAGTAGAAGGATTAAAATGTTCAGGTTGTGTGAAAGCTGTTGAAAATGCAGTGAGTGCTGTTGAAGGTGTTGAAAAAACAAGTGTTGATTTCGAAGCTAAAAAGCTGACTGTAGAATTTCAACAAGATAAAGTAGAAGAACAAAAAATTATCAAAGCTGTATCCAAAGCAGGATATCAAGCTGAATTAGCATAATAGTAAGAAGGAGTTGTTAATCATGAAGAAAGAAGAATTTGCATTAGAAGGATTACAATGTGCGGGTTGTGTCAGTACGGTTGAAAAAGTTGTCCGAGATCTTCCAGGCGTTAAAGAAGCCAATGTGAATTTAGCAACTGAAAAAATGATGGTGCAATTTAATCCAAAGGAAGCAGATGTCCAAAAAATTATGGAAACTGTTTCTCTAGCTGGATATCAGGCTATATTGATAAATGATGAAGAAGATGTGTTAGAAAAAACAGCGATTAAAAAAGAAAAACAATTACAATCACTTAAAGTAAGAGCATGGGTATCAGGTGTGTTTGCCATTGTCTTATTATATATAGCTATGGGTGAAATGATTGGACTTCCTCTTCCACAAATCTTACAGCCGATGGAACATCCAATTGTATTTTCTGTAACGCAATTGATTTTAGTAACTCCTATTTTATGGGTGGGTCGTAGTTATTTTGTGAATGGATTTAAGGCATTGATTAGAAAACATCCGAATATGGATTCATTAGTTGCATTGGGAACAAGTGCTGCGATTTTATATAGTGTATGGAGTACGATTCGTATTTTTGCAGGAGAGTATCATTATGTAATGCATCTCTATGTAGAATCAGCAGCAGTCATTTTAGCTTTTATTACCTTAGGAAAATATTTTGAAACTTTAACAAAAGGAAGAACTTCTCAAGCGATTCAATCATTAGTCGCTTTATCTCCAAAAGTAGCGACAGTCATTCGTGATGGAAAAGAAGTAGAAGTTCCAGTAGAGGAATTACAAATTGGAGAAGTAGTCTTCGTACGACCAGGTGAAAAAATTCCTGTGGATGGGGTTATTCTTTCTGGAGAAAGCTTTGTTGATGAATCCATGATTACCGGCGAAAGTGTACCAGTCTTCAAAAAAGAAGGAAGCAAAGTAGTTGGAGCTACGCTGAATACAACCGGTTCATTCCAAGTTGAAGTAACCCAAGTTGGGAAAGATACAACATTATCTCAAATTATTCGTTTAGTAGAAGAAGCGCAAGGATCTAAAGCACCAATCGCTGCTATTGCAGACCGTGTAGCCGGAATTTTTGTTCCAATCGTGATGGGATTATCTCTCTTAGCAGGTCTATATTGGGGATTGATTGGTGGAGAATCTTTTGAATTTGTCGTAACCGTGATGATTTCTGTATTAGTCATTGCTTGTCCATGTGCATTAGGATTAGCAACTCCAACTGCCATTATGGTAGGAACAGGTTTCGGTGCTAAAAGAGGAATTTTAATTAAAAGTAGTGCCGCTTTAGAAGAAGCTGGACATGTAGGAGTTGTATTACTAGATAAAACAGGAACGATTACAAATGGTAAACCTAAAGTGGTTGATATTCAAGTATTTAATGATTATTCAACAGAAGAAGTTCTAAAAATAGCAGCATCAATCGAAAAACATTCGGAACATCCATTAGGAAAAGCCATCGTGGAAGAAGCTGAAAAACAAGAATTTGACGTTTTACCAATTGAACAATTCCAATCTATTTCTGGTATGGGAATTCAAGGGATCGTAGATGGAAAAGAAGTGCTATTAGGAAATCATTTATTATTACAAAATCAAGGGATTGCGGTAGATGAATTTAATGCTGTGATTGATGGAGTCGCTTCTAAAGGGCAAACAGCAATGTTTGTAGCCATTCAAAAACAAGTAGCCGGAATTATTGTAGTTGCGGATACGATTAAAGCAACTAGTAAAGAAGCCATCCAACAAATGAAAGCCTTAGGACTTCAAGTTCGAATGGTAACAGGAGATCATGAAAAAACAGCCAAAGCGATTGCGAATGAAGTTGGAATTGAGACGGTATATAGCCAAGTATTACCAAA
This sequence comes from uncultured Granulicatella sp., assembly GCA_963523795.1. GTDB lineage: Bacteria > Bacillota > Bacilli > Lactobacillales > Aerococcaceae > Granulicatella. Next base: position 5,633 of record CAURER010000046.1, on the reverse strand, counting down.
TGAAAAAGCAAGTGTTGTCCAACAATTATTAGACGAAGGCTATCAAGTAGCTATGGTTGGAGATGGCATTAATGATGCTCCAGCACTGGCAAAAGCAACAGTCGGAATTGCGATTGGATCTGGAGTAGATGTTGCGATTGAAACAGCCGATATGGTGATGATGCAAGATGATTTAAGATTAGTGGCTAAAACAATCCAATTAAGTAAAATGACAATGATGACGATTAAAGAAAACTTATTCTGGGCATTCATATATAACGTGATTGGAATTCCAGTAGCGATGGGTGTTTTACATTTCTTTGGTGGACCATTATTAAGTCCAATGATTGCAGGAGCAGCGATGAGTTTCAGTTCCGTATCAGTAGTGCTAAACGCATTAAGATTGAATCATAAATTATCAAAATTGGAAAAATAAACAAGATGAAGCGACCACAAAAAATTAATTTTTTGTGGTCGCTTCAATGATTCGTTTTTAAGATTTATGTTTGATCTTTTTGTACGCAAATTTTAAAAAAGCATACAGTAATGCTAGATAAAAACAAATCGTCGATAGATGAACAAATAATAAGAAAAAATCAGGTAAGAAGTAATAAAGAAGAAGTGATGATGCTAAACCGAAAACAGCACCGTAAAACAAATAATTACCAAATAAAAATTTACTCATTTTTACTCATCTCCACTCTGATTAGGTATCTAGCTTTCCTATCTTATCAATATTTTAAACTATTATTTTAGGAAAAAACAGACTTATCATTCAAGGAGAATTGATGTATAATTAAATTTTGTAAGGGCTTTACAAAAGGGATACGCCCTAAATCATCTCTAACCAATTAAAAAAGTCTGTCTCAGGAGAAATCCTCCTAGGACAGACTTTTGTTCTATTCTGAAAAAAATCAACAATGATTAGTCTTCTAAGTTTACATTGTGGTAAACTTTTTGAACGTCTTCATTATCTTCTAAAGCGTTAATCATGCGTTCGAATAAACGTAAGTCATCGCCTGTTAATGTTACTTCTGATTGAGGAATCATTTCGATTTCAGATACTGTGAATTCAGAAATTCCTAATCCTTCTAATGCTGTACGAACTGTGTTGAAGTCGTTTGGTTCAGCATAAACGATTGCTTGGTCGTCTTCTTGTACAACGTCACGAACGTCTACTTCTGCTTCCATTAATTGTTCTAATAATTCGTCTGCATCTTTGTTAGCAATACCGAAGATTGCTGTATGGTCGAATAAATAAGTTACAGAACCTGGTGCACCCATGTTTCCACCGTTTTTGCTATAAGCAGCACGAACGTCTGCAGCAGTACGGTTTACGTTATTTGTTAATGCATCTACGATAATCATAGAACCGTTAGGACCGAATCCTTCATAACGTAATTCTTGGTAATCGCCATCGCCGCCACCTTTAGCTTTTTCAATTGCACGTTCGATAATATGACGAGGTACATTATAAGTTTTAGCACGGTCAATTACGAATTTTAATTTTTGGTTAGAATGTGGATCTGGTTCACCTTGTTTTGCTGCTACATAGATCTCAATTCCGAATTTTGCATAAATTTTACTGTTGTTAGCATCGAGTTTAGTTTTCTTTTCTACGATGTTAGCCCATTTACGTCCCATTTTCTCACTCACTTTCTAAAAATATCTATAAGACATTCTTCATTATACAGATGGAAGCTAGGTTTGTTAAGTATTTTCTATTCAGAAATGCATTTTACAAGAAAATTTTTCTAAAAATGTTACACTATAGGAGAGGTGAGTTTATGAAAAATATTAAAGTAATCTATTTAGGAAGCGAAACTTGTGGGGTTTGTCATGCATTACAGCCACGAGTAGAGGAAGTCACAGAGCAAGAAGGAGTAGCGTTAGAAATCATTAATGTTACTCAGCATCCTGAAGTGGCAAGTCAGTATCAAGTACTAACAGTTCCCGTTGTGATTCTGTTTGTAGGAGAAAAAGAATTTGCTCGTCAAGCGAGATTTATTGATATAGATTTGTTTGAAAAACAACTACAACAAGCGAAAGAATTTGCTCAAATGGAAGACTATTCATCGTAATTTTAGAAATGGTTTTCATCCTTTAAATTTAAGCATTTCATAAGAATTATTTGGTTGTATTTAGAAAGGAAAGTGCTATAATGATGGCAACGAATGGGGGTGGTCTTTTGTATGTAGACTTATTATTACTGTTTGTAGCTGTTATGGGTGTTTTTATTTCTTTGTTCTCCAAATGGAACCTACTCGGTAGTGTTATAACAGTAATAAGTTTTGCAACCTACATTTTCCTTCATCCATACTGGAATTTCTTCGTTATCATCCTGTTTGTATTTGGTTTCCTATTTTTAGGATTTGAAGTATTAATTCCAGGAATTGGTGCTTTAGGAGTGTTAGGAACAGTATTAGTCATAGGAGGGATGTACTGGGCAAACCAGGCTGTCATGGATTTAGTCGTTTTAATCTTAATGTCACTATTGTTGGCAATAGTCTTGTTAGTTTTATTGGTAAAAAGGGGAAATCATTTTTCTCATAAGAAAGGATTAGTATTACTTTCTTCTTTGAACAAATCAAAAGGCTATTCAACCTCAAAAGTATATGACGAATTAGTTAATCAAATAGGAGAAACATTGACGGTTTTACGTCCAAGCGGAAAGGCTGAACTAAACGGTGAAATCGTTGATGTAGTTAGTACGGGATTTGTCATTCCAGAAAATACAAGGATACAAGTTGTAAAAGTGGAAGGCAGTAAAATTGTCGTACAAGCTTTGGAGAACAAATAATAACTAGGAGGGAGTAATATGTTAGAAAAAGGGTTATTGAATAATCCAGCAGGAGTCATTGGATTCATTGTGATACTATTTCTAATTTTAACAGTAGTGATGTTATTTTTTAGATTTGTACCAATTGGATTATGGATTACAGCGTATTTTTCTGATGTAAAAATTGGAGTGGGCACATTAGTAGGGATGAGATTACGTCGAGTAGCTCCTCAATATATTGTGCGTCCAATGATTAAAGCAACAAAAGCAGGATTAAAAATTGATATTAATGAATTAGAAGCCCATTATTTAGCAGGTGGGAATGTCAATGTAGTTATTGATGCATTAATTGCAGCTCAACGTGCGAATATTGACTTAGAATTTGAACAAGCCGCTGCTATTGATTTAGCAGGTAGAAATGTATTTGAAGCCGTTCAAGTGTCTGTTAATCCAAAAGTCATTGAAACTCCGGTTATTGCAGGGGTTGCGATGGACGGGATTGAAGTTCAAGCAAAAGCAAAAGTAACCGTACGTGCCAATATTGAACGATTAGTTGGGGGTGCTGGCGAAGAAACGATTATTGCTCGTGTTGGTGAAGGGATTGTTACCACAGTTGGTTCAGCAGCTCACCATAAATTAGTCTTAGAAAATCCGGATTCTATTTCCCAAACGATTTTGAGAAAAGGATTGGATGCAGGTACAGCGTATGAAATTCTATCCATTGATATCGCAGATGTTGATGTCGGTAGAAATATTGGAGCAAAATTACAAGCAGAACAAGCAGAAGCAGATAAGAAAATTGCACAAGCTAAAGCTGAAGAACGTCGTTCTCTTGCCGTAGCGCAAGAACAAGAAATGTTAGCAGAAGTACAACGGATGCGTGCAAAAGTTGTAGAAGCTGAATCGCAAATTCCATTAGCAATGGCAGAAGCTCTTCGTAATGGAAAACTTGGAGTCATGGACTATTATCAATTGAAAAATATTCAATCAGATACAGATATGAGAGAAGCGATTAGCAAATCTTCTGTAGAGAGTGAATCATGAAAATTGTAATCTTTCTCTTGTATGTAGTAATCCTTGTGATCATGTCTGCTGCTAGTTATATTAATTTAAAACTAAAGAGTAAAGAGCATGGATTTGACCAACTGCACGATTGGTTCAATCATTCTTTTTCGGATAAACCAGCGCCTTCTAAACCTCATCGCCCAAAAAATCAAAAAGTGGTAGATGTAGTTATAGAAGAGATGCCAGAAACAAAAGCGACATTATCCCATACAGAGAAAATGAGACAACAATTTTTAAAGATAGTACAAGTGTTTCAACAATTTTCACCAGAGGATTATTCTTTATCCGTATTTGATAAGGAACTCATTCAAAGAGTGTCGATTATTTCTCCAGAAGAAATTGATACGATGAGAAGAAGTGCCATTTTAATTCATACTGAAAAATTAAAAAGATTATACTTAAATAATCCGAATTTACCAGAAGAATTATTAGAATCTCTTCGAGCTTTTGTTGAAGAAATGGAAGCCATCCAATTACAGGAAGAAGAAGTTCAACATATGGGATCAAAAGGCGATTTAGTCGTTGAAATCGTCAAAAGTGCAACAAATTATACAAAGAAAAATCGAGTGTTAAAACATCACTTACAATGGAAAAAAGCGATTGTCGCAAGTGAAGTGTTGTCAAAACCAAAAAGTATGCGATAAAAAGCGTAGAAAGAAGGTTAGGCAGAAATGCTTAGCCTTTTTATTTTGTGTTAAAATATGCCTAGTAGAGAGGTGAATATCATGTTAGAACAAGAAATGATTTCTCAGTTAAAAATAAAACAAGGGAATAATCTAGCATTAACACAAGAAGAATTAGAATGGTTATGGGAGAATATAGGAAATCCGAATCCAGAAATTCGTGATGACTTAGTTTTTAATGTATTTGGACAATTTATTTTTGAACAATTAATAACAAAAGAACAATTACGTTGGCTAATTGAAAAAATGAATGTCACCAATCCTTTAGAGTATAGAATAGAAGAAAATGGTAGTGCAACAGCCTATCGTTCATTCTCAGCACTTGTTATGGGAATGATTTTACAAGTTGATGGGGATCAAATAAGTAGGCATGATTCTTGTTTAACAAATTCAGAGAGAGTCACTTGGATGCAAAATGGAATTGGTTATTTGAAAAGAGAAAAGGACAGAACGGGCTACGATGAGAAACTAGGATGGGTACACGCATTTGCTCATGGTGCAGATTTATTAGGAACCATTATTTCTCATCCGAAATGTACTCAAGAATATGTAATAGAAGCATTAGAAGTCATTAGTGATATTTTTCAAAAGAGTCAACAACCGTTTATAGATGAAGAAGAAAAAAGATTAGGATTAGCAATCTTTTTTGGAATAGAGTCCGGAAATCTTTCTCAAAAATTGTTGTGTGAGTGGATGAAAAAGCAAAACTTTGAGGAATTAGATGGAAGCCGTGAAAGTTATTATCGTTTAGCAATGTATAAAAGTTTTTTAGCGACAATCTATTTTAGATTGGAGTCTTTAGACCTTTGGGAAAGTTCTTTGAAAGAGGAAATGATGAGCATTCTCCAAGAATATTAAAAAAACCACCGACACAGTGGTCGGTGGAAAAAAGGATTTTGAAATATTTAACTTGGGAGGATAATATTTCTTATTTGGGAATGACTAAAGTATAGGGTAAATTTTTGAAAATAATATGAAGTCCCTAATAAGAAATTAAGAAGATTTTGAGGAGAAATATATTTTGTCAGTGACGGAAAAAATAAAACAGAAAAAACATTCCTCCGTAGCAAAAGAGACTGGGCAAAAAGTCTCAAAAATAGAAGAAAGCACGTCCTGATTTTGCGAAA
>CAURER010000045.1:0-11956 GCA_963523795.1 uncultured Granulicatella sp. | reverse complement strand
TTCTAAAGGATTAATCCACAAAAACAAAGCTTCTCGTGATAAATCACGTCTTGCTTCAAAATTAAGCAAATAATAAAAAGCCTGAGAAATGATTCTCGGGCCTTTTTTGTACTATTTTTACTATCTTTTTTCTATTTCAAGCTGTCTATGCAGTCTTTTGACAAAACTTCAAAATAAATATTTCTAATTGCAACTCTTTCATTCCAAGCCCTGTTTTCAATGCATATTCTGTTTCTACTAATGAACGATATGCTGCTTCTAATAATACAATCGAAAATTTTCTAGATTGTCCTAGAGCGAGTTTTACACGATATGGATGAATCCCTAATACCTTTTGCATTTCAGGTTCGTGATAGCCTTCTTTTTGTAAGTAGCTCACTTGTAGTAATAAGCGAAATTGCCCTAATAAAATAGCATTCATTTTAATCGAATCTTCTTTTTGTAATAATAAATCTCGATAAATTTCAATCGCTACTTTACTATCTTTTCGAAGAACTGCTTCTCCTAGTTCAAAAATATTTTGCTCTAAACTTTTTGGAACTAAAGTTGTTACTAATTCACTATCTATAACTTTCGTATCCATCGCAGACAAAATTAACTTATCAATTTCTCTCATAGCATCTGTAAGAGAATAATGTAATTTTTCTAAAAATAAATGTAAGACAGAAGGTTCCATCGAAACGCCATGTTCTTGGATTTTGCTTTGAACCATCGCTCTTACATCTTTCTCTTCTAATGAAGAAGCATCTAATAAGACTGCCACTTTTTTTAATTGCTTCACGATTTTTTTACGAGCGTCTAACTTTTCATAAGGTGCAAAAAATACAACAACAGAAGAGTCTAATGGATTTTCTAAATAAAACTGTAATCTTTCAAGTTGATGATCAATTTTTGCTTTTTCTTTTTCCCCTGTTAAAAAATACGGCTTGTCAATCATCACTAGACGTCTATCTCCAAAAAATGGAACAGATTCTGCATCTTCAATGGCTGTTTGAACTGCTGTTTCTTCCATATTAAATCGAGCGACATTTAATTCTTGGTCTTCAGGAGCCACTACTGATTCTAAAAATACTTGTCTTGCCCAATTTTGTAAATAGTCTTCTTTTCCTTGCACAATATAAATCGGCGACAATTTCCCAGATTTAATTTCTTCTATTTTCTTTTGAAATTCCATTCATGACTCCCCTTTCTCTTAGTCTAGTGTATCGTGAAGTGTTCTTTTTGTCCATGCTTTCACTCATCTTTATGACTTTTTATCGTATGGAATTTTTGTACATCATTTTCTTGCATCATATGTACTGCTCCATCTTCTTCTGAAATCCATATATGAGGTATTTGTTGTTCTAATTTATCTAAGAAGCGTGAACTAATATGCGATTTCAGCGTTTCTCTTCCTTTTTCTAAAATTAAACTTTTCGTTTGCATTTGTTTAAATCCATTCAGTTTTTCAATTAATTCTGCATTTTTCTTAGTAGCTATGACAATATCCGCTTTATGAGGTAGAGTATTCAGCTTCTCATCTACTATCAAAATTCGTTTTTCATCTAATGTAAAAATGGAATTTTGAACACCTTTCTTACTTTCATTCTCTGGAATCAATTCCCATTTCACCCCAGAAAGTAACTGTCTTTCTCCTACTTCATGAAACTGTGTCGTAACGTCCAATTCTCCAAACTCTCTTTTTTCAGAAGGATTTTTAGAGACAACAACCTCTCCTACTGAAAAATCTTGTATTAATTCTTTTAAGTCCTCACTATCTTCCACACTAGCATTCGTTAGCACAATAGAATCTAACTGAGAAACTCCTTCGACTAAAATATTATTCGTAACGGTTTTTGAAAATGATTGCTTACAAATGGTATTCCCCTTCGAATCCGCAAACAAATTTTCCCCCCTCACTATTAAAGTAGCATGATTGAATCCTTTTGGAATATACAATACTGAAACTTGCGAACCCGTACTTAAAAAGATGATTTGCTCATGTAGATGATAAGGAATACTAAGCGCAATAAGACAAGAACCAATTGCAAACACAACACTCGAATAAGGACGAAACCAAGATTTTTCATAACAAACAAGAGCTCCATAAAGAGCAAGCCAATACAATATCCAAGTTATTGTTGACCATGTTCCAAATGTAAATCGCAAAAATAAAAATTGCTCACAAAATGCAAAAATGTGATTCAATCCATTTAATAACGCATCTAAAAAGAAAACTATGCCGTTAGAAATCCACACCCACTCTATTGCGACTGCTAAAGCATAAAGCAAAATTCCTGGAATAAGAATACTTTCGAACAACAACACCACTAAACCAGCTAATAATACACTTAACAGATTCCACGTAAAAAAATAGTGACAAATTAACGGCAAAGCAATGATAGGCGTCAAAAAAGCAATCCAAATCGTTTTCTTCCATTTCTCTTGAAGATTATGCTGGGCAAAATAACTCGTTAATAATAAAATAGCCGTTAATCCATAACTCAGTTGAAAAGCTACATTTTCGATGATACTTGTTCGATAAAGCAACGATACCAAAAACAAAATTCCTAAACAATCCGCTGTCGTCAGTTTCCAATGAAACTTTTTCGAACTTTGCGCTAAAATATACATCAAAATAGCTCGTGTGCCACTAATATTCCAATAAATGAAGTAGCCATAAATCACTAAGCCAATGATGATAACAGCAACACTTGTTTCTCGAGTCATTTTCCATTTCCATAATACTTTTTCAAGCATATGAATAAACAGTGTAATATGAAGTCCTGAAATGGCTAAAACATGCATAATCCCCAGTCTCTTATAATGCTGAATCACCGTTGCATCTGCATCCTTCGTTTTACCGAACAGTAATAATAAAGCATAAGTTCGAACGAAACTTTCTGGCTGTTTATTAATTTTTAAATAAAATATTCTACGCCAATTTTGAAAAAACGATATCCATGAAGGTTTATTTGCCATTTGTTTAAAACCTTTGACTTCAAACACACGAAGAATTCCAATACTTCGATAATAACTTGGCGCATTAAAATCCCCTCTATTTTTAGGTTCATTTACAGGCTTACTCTTTCCAATAACGGATAAAGTAAGATTTGCTTCCACTTCTTCAAATAAAGCTCTCTCTTTTTCAGAATGCATTTTATATTGAAACAATACTTTATGCTTAGAAGAAGGTAGCTCTAGTTCAGCAATTCCCGTTACAAAGTCTCCATTAATTTTCAAATCATCTCGGTTCAATCTTATGATTCCAGCTAGCTCCCCTTCTGGAACAATTGTAGGATGATAGACTTGATAAGACCTTAATCCTAAAAAGATGAGTATCATAAACACCCAGAATAGTTGTTCTTTACTTCTAAAATGAAGCATGAACGTCCATATCCCTAATAAAATGTACACACCTTTCAAAAAAAGCGAAGATTCAGAAAAGATTAAACTTCCCAATATGATTTCTAAAACCGTTACCCAAATCCACTTCTTCATTGGAAAGTCACTTGGCTTTCAATCGCTTCTAAAGCTTTCTTTCCAATTCCCTTCACTTGTAATAAGTCTTCTTTTGTACGAAAGGCTCCATGTTCTTTTCGATATTGTAAAATGGCTTCTGCTTTTTTCTTTCCGATTCCTTTTATCGTTTGTAATTCTTCCAAAGTTGCCGTATTAATATTAACCGTTCCTTGTTTTGAATTAGACACATTCGTATTAGTCGAACTTCCTTTTCCAGAATTTTCCTCTGTGACGCCACCTTCTTGTTTAGACTGTACATTAGGCACGATAATTTGCATCTGATCGGTAATTTTTTGCGCTAAATTAATTTTTGTTTCATCTGCCTCTTCTGTAAATCCTCCTGCCTTTTTAATCACTTCTTGGATGCGGCTCTCACAAGAAAACTCATACACTCCCGGCCTTAGAACTTCTCCTTTAACATCCACATAACAATTTTGTGACATCATCACCGTTGTTTCTTCCACTCTTGTTGTATTCACAGCATTCGTTACCATTACTTTTTCTTTCGTAGAAGAAGCCATCATCCCTCTTCCTACAAGGACAATAACGATAACTGATAATACACCTCCAATTATTGACAGAACTTTTTTATATTCCATCAATAAACGTCTTACTTGCATAAAAAAATAAAACATCATTTTTCCCTCCTCTAACTATAGATACGAAAAAAATGACGTTTTGTATTTTATTTTTCTAAAATTTTTACTGCATCTTCAAATTTTTTTACTGGATACACTTGAATATTGGATTTTATCTTCTCAGCGGTTAATTTAGCTTCTTCATAATTGGATAAAATATTGGGATTTTTTTCTCTCATTTCATCCGTAATTTCATCATCAGGTGCTAGAAAAATAGTTGCTCCTGCACGAACAGCTGCCACTAATTTCTTATCCACTCCACCGATTCGTCCCACTTCTCCTTTTTCATTCATAGTCCCAGTACCAGCCACAATTCGACCTTGTTTTAAATTATTATCCGTTAACTGGTTATAAATTTCTAATGTAAACATCAGACCAGCTGATGGTCCACTAACCCCATGTGGATCAAAATCTACTTTAGGTGATTCATGCAATTTCGAATGGGTCACTAATTGAATGCCTAACATTGGTTTTCCTGTATCAGGATTTTCTACTAAGACTCCAGTTTTTTCGATAGTCTCTTGATTACGATTAATTTCAATCGTAACCTGATCACCAATTTTTTTAGAACTAATCGCTTGAATCATTTCTTGTGCGGATGAAAATGATTCCCCATCCACTTTTGTCACAATATCTCCTACTTGAATCTTCTCTTTAAAATCAGATTCAGGGACAACTGTCATAACATATACGCCTAAAAATTCTTCTTCAACAGATTTGCCTGCTGCCTTATACGCTACTGAAACAGCAGCATTTCTAGCTTGTTGCATATAATATTCCTGAATTTTATTGTATTCCTTACTAGGAGTTGTTCCATACACTTTTTCTTTTGGAATCAGCTCAACATGAGGAAGCAATGTTTGAAGGGCTAATAAAGGGGTTGCTTGTTGTGAAAATACCGTCATTACTCGAAACGATCCTTCCTTCTTCTCATTAACTCCTTCAATAGTTATAAAATCCTCTACTTTTTCAGCACTCCCTGGCATTTCTAACACATAAGGTAAAGGATAAAATGCAAGGATTCCTAAAACTAATACACTAACGAGCGCAATCACAATCGTTCGTAAAGAAATTTTCTTCATTCTTACTCACTTCTTTCTTGAAGCTTCATTTTTTGAAACTCTTGTTCCACATAAATTTTTTTCAAAATCTTTGCTACAGACTCTGGAACTAAAGAATCAAATTCTCCACCAAATTTAGCTAATTCTTTCACCATTGTTGAACTGACATATTCATAGGCTGGTTCACTCATAAGTAGGACAGTTTCAATCTTTTCATCTAATCGATGATTATGATATGCTAATGTCTTTTCTAATTCTAAATCTTGACTATTGCGAACGCCTCTTATAAGAACGGTTGCCCCTAATTGTTTTGCAGCTTCGACCGTTAACCCACCGTCCTGTACAACAACTCGAACATTTTTCCAGTTTGATACAGCTTCCTGAACCGTTTGAACTCTCTCTTCTTTTGTTAAAGCATACTGCTTTTGATGATTATGAGAGATTAACACAATCACTTCATCAAATAATACTGTCGCACGTTGAATTAAATGAAGATGCCCCTTTGTAATGGGGTCAAAACTTCCTGCGTAAATTGCTTTTACCATACAAATCTCCTATTCAAATTCAAAGAAAATTAATGCTGTAATGCCATACTCTACTCGTTTCCATTGAGTAAACCGTCCAATTTTTTCTGGTAATTGTACCGCTTTATCCACTTCAGCAACAACTACAGCATCTTCTGCTACTAATGATAACTTTTCCAATTGCTCGATATCATTGATAATTTCTTGCAGTCGATACGGCGGATCCATAAACACTAAAGAAACAGGTTCAAAATCATCTCTTGTCGCTAATGTTTTCAATCCATGCTTCACATTTTGTTTCAATAATGTAAATTGCTCCGGACTTTTTGTAATTTCAATATTTTGTTCAATGGTTTGAATCGCTTGTCGATTATTTTCAAATAAGAAGGCATGGTCCATTCCTCTAGAAACAGCTTCAATCGCTACTCCTCCACTACCTGCATACATATCCAACATCACACCGCCATCAAAATATCCTCCTAAAATATTAAATAAGGATTCTTTAATTTTATCAGTTGTAGGTCTTGTGTTCTTTCCTGGAACAGCACGAAGATGTCTTCCACCAAATTCGCCAGAAATAATTCTCATCTGTGTTCCTCCTTTAATGTAATTGATTTTATTATATACGCTCAAAAAAAGAATAACAACTCACAAGAAGCAGAAGAAATCTTATAAATAATTATTTAAACCTATCGAATTCGATAGGTTTAATCTTCTAAAAAAGTCATGACCTCCTGTCTAACGGATAGTCATGACTTTTACACATAAACATTACACTTCTGTAGCTACTGCTTGTTTTTCTAATTCAATTTCCTCACGCAATTCTGGTAAGATTTGTGTAAAATCCATTCGAACTTCATGGCGAGGAGATACTTCAACTTTTCGAACAAAGTGAAATTTGCTAACTTTATCCATCACACTTTCCACTTCTTCTTCATTGACATACAAGTAAATATATTTTAGACGTTTAGAAATATATTGAATATTACCGAAACGTTTTAATTGTTTAATAGGTTTTAATGTATAGAGCCATACAATAATTGCTCTTCTTTCTACTTGTTCCATGTTTACTCCTCTCTTTATTATTTTTTACGAATTGTTAATAGTAAATCACTAACATCAATCATATCTTGTTCTTTAACAGCAATCGTTTCAACAACGCCATCAAATGGTGCTTGAATGGTAGTTTCCATCTTCATCGCTTCTGTCACAAGTAACACTTGTCCTTTACGAACTGCTTCACCTTTTGTAACAAATACTTTTAGGACACTACCTGGCATTGTTGCCCCAATTTGTCCAAAGTCATTCACATCTGCTTTTTGACGTTTGACTGTTGTCATTGTCGCACTCGCATCATGGACAATAATTTCTCGGCTTTGTCCATTGAATCGATAGAACATAATTCGATTTCCATCTTGATCTGGTTCCCCAATTTGTACTAATGTAATCATGAAGACTTTCCCTGGAGCATATTCCATTTGAATCGTCTCACCCATACGCATTCCATAGAAGAAGGTTTGAGTATCTAATTTACTTAAATCTCCATATTGTTCTTTTCTCTCTTGGTATTCTTTATACACTTTTGGATACATGAGATAACTTAGTACTTGTTGGTCTTTTGGTTTATGCCCTAGTAAATCTTCTAATTCTTTACGAACTTCTTCAAAATCTACTTCAGGTGCTAATAATCCTGGTCGAACCGTAATTGGTTGAATCTCTTTTAATACAACTTTTTGAAGTTTTTCATTAAATCCTCCAACTGGTTGCCCTAAATCCCCTCTAAAGAATTGAATCACAGACTCTGGGAAGGATAGTGTTAATCCTTTTTCATAAATGTTTTCTTCATTGAGTTCATTTTGAATACAGAATAACGCCATATCTCCAACTACTTTAGAAGAAGGAGTTACTTTAATAATATCTCCGAATAATTGGTTCACACGGTGATACATATCTTTCACTTCTTCAAAACGTTCTCCTAAACCAACTGATTTAGCTTGTTGGTATAAATTCGTATATTGTCCACCTGGCATTTCATGATAATAAACTTCAGGACTTGGAGAAACTTGTACTTGATCAAATGCATGATAAGATTTGCGAATGGTTCCCCAATAACGATTTAATCTTGTTACATTTTCCATCTCTAATTCAGGTTGGCGACTTTTACCTTCTAATCCATGATATAAAGTTTCCATACTTGGGTTAGAAGTTCCCCCTGCTAAAGCACTGAAAGCTACATCGACTACATCCACTCCAGCATCAATCGCTGTTGCCAATGTTAAAATACCATTTCCACTTGTATCATGAGTGTGTAAGTGAATTGGAATGTCCACTGATTCTTTTAACGTTGTAATTAATTGTTTGGCTGCTTGAGGTTTCAATAATCCTGCCATATCTTTAATGGCAATCATATGCGCACCCGCTTTTTCTAAATCTTTTGCAAACTGTTTATAATATTCTAATGTATATTTTGTTTGCATTGGATTTAATACATCACCTGTATAACACATTGTCGCTTCTGCAATTTTTCCTGCTTCACGAACGGCTTGAATACTCACTTCCATTTGAGGCAACCAGTTTAAGCTATCAAAAATTCTGAACACATCAATACCTGCTGCAGCTGCTTCTAAAATAAACGCACGAATGATCGCATCTGGATAATTTGAATAGCCTACTGCGTTAGAACCACGTAATAACATTTGTAATAAGGTATTTGGCATTGCTTTACGAATTTTTTCTAATCGATTCCAAGGATTTTCTGTTAAGAAACGATACGCTGTATCAAAAGTTGCCCCACCCCAAACTTCTGCCGAGAATAACTGAGGTACCGCAGCTTCATATTGTTGTGCTGCTTGAATTAAATCAATCGAACGCATTCTTGTAGCCATCAAACTTTGATGCGCATCTCTAAAACTTGTATCGGTTAAAAGAACTTTTTCTTGTTCTAATACCCATTTAGAAACTGCATCCGCACCTTTTTCATCTAATAACTGCTTAGCTATTTGTTTTGGTTTTGAAACAGACTTCAATGTTTCGATATAAGTTGGTCTCTCGAATGCCTTTGTTTCTTGTGGGATTCCTGGATACCCATTCACAGTAATTTCAGAAATATATTTTAAAATTTTATTTCCACGATTACTTTCCTTTGGAAACTTAAATAATTCAGGTGTTGTATCAATAAACGTTGTTTTTGCAGTTCCTGTTAAGAAATCATCGTGATAAATCACATTTTTTAAAAATGGAATATTTGTTTTAACACCACGAATTCTAAATTCTTTTAATGCACGTTGCATCGTTGTAACTGCTTGAGAAAAATCACGACCATACGTACATACTTTTACTAATAGCGAGTCAAAGTATGGCGTTACCACATTTCCTTGGAAGGCATTTCCCGCATCTAAACGAATGCCCAATCCACCTGGTGAACGATACGTATTAATTTTACCAGTATCTGGTAAGAAATTGTTTTCAGGATTTTCAGTTGTGATACGGCATTGAATCGCAGCACCACTAAAAGTTAAGTTTTCTTGTGTAGGAATACCAATTTCTTGATGCAAATCCAACCCTTGCGCAATTTTTAATTGTGCTTGAACAATATCAATTCCTGTAATTAATTCTGTAATGGTATGCTCTACTTGAACTCTCGGATTTACTTCAATAAAGTAAAATTGATTTCCATCTAATAAAAACTCAACTGTCCCTGCATTGACATAACCAATTTCTTTCATAAAGCTAGCGGCAGCATTACAAATTTTGGAACGCATCTCTTCTGACAGAGAAACACATGGAGCTACTTCAATAACTTTTTGATGACGTCTTTGAACAGAGCAATCACGTTCGAATAAATGCACAACATTTCCATGTTTATCCCCTAAAATTTGTACTTCTATATGTTGTGGATTTTCAATATATTTTTCCACATAACATTCTCCAGCACCAAAAGCTTTAATCGCTTCTCCAACGGCACGGTCATAACTATCTTGAACATCTTCCTTACGATAAACAACACGCATCCCACGACCTCCGCCACCAAGTGCAGCTTTAATCATAATCGGATAACCAAATTGTTCTCCAAACTCATAAATTTCTTGAGCAGAAGAAACTGTCCCTTCTGTCCCAGGAATCGATTGTAAACCAGCTTTATGCGCCGCAGTTTTTGCTTTTAATTTATCTCCTAAAATATCTAAATGTTCTAAATGAGGCCCAACAAAGGTTAGTCCTGCTTCTTGACATTTTCTAGCGAAATCAATATTTTCAGATAAAAAACCATAACCAGGATGAACAGCATCTGCCCCTGATTGTTTCGCAATACGAATAATATCATCCATATCTAAGTAAGCTTCTGTTGGCTTCTTACCTTCTCCAACTAAATACGCTTCATCAGCTTTAAAACGGTGTAATGAATGATCATCTTCTTTAGCAAAAATACCAACCGTTTCAATTCCTAATTCCGAAGCTGCACGAAATACACGAATCGCAATTTCTCCACGATTAGCCACCAGTAATTTCTTCATGCTCATCCTCCTTTATCTCTTCGTTCTTTGTTAAAGCTTCTTTCTCATTACTATCAAGAGTAATCTCTTCTTTTTCATCCTGATTTTCATGTTCTTCAATTTCTGTTTCAAATAATCTAATTTGATACATTTTATCTGCTTGATACTCTTTATCATATTTTAATGCAAATAAAACCATCCCAATGGCGATACTTGAAACAACAAAACTAGATCCCCCATAACTTAAAAATGGTAATGGAACCCCCGTAATAGGAGCTAATCCAAGTAAAGCTCCAATATTAATACTACTTTGAACTAAAAAGAAAATGCCCACTCCTAGACAAATATATTTCGAAAAAGCAGAACGACATTTTTGAGTTCTCCAAAAAATATAAAAAATTAAGAAAAATAGCACTGCTAACACTAGCCATACTACAAAAAATCCTAATTCTTCTCCTACAATTGCCATAATAAAATCCGTATGAGCTTCTGGTAAAAATCCCGTTTTTTGTATCGAACTAGATAATCCTGTCCCTGTTAATCCACCTCTAGCTAAAGCTAAAAAACCTTGAATCGATTGATACCCTGTACCACTTATATCGTTCCATGGATTATGAAATGATAAAAATCGTCCTAATTGATAAGCTTTAAAAGGTAAATATTGAAGAATAGATACTGGTAAAAAAGTAAATAAATACCCTAAAACAAATAAGATACCTGAAACACCTAGTGCTTTTCTTGAATATCCAGTCGTTAATGCTAATAACCACATCATTAGAAAAATAATCGCCATCGTACCAAAATCCGGTTGCATCAAAACTAGAACGCAGACAAATAATGCCATTCCCAGTGGATATCTAAATAATACTTTCCAATCTTTGACCTCTTTAAACTTGTCGTAATAAAATGCACTCGCCCATATTAAAATGACTTTTCCAAATTCTGATGGTTGTAAATTGAATAGTCGTAAATTAATCCAACTTTTTGCTCCTTTAATTCCTGTTTGAGTTAAAACATAAAAGAGTAATAGAATTAATAAAACATATACCCCTTGCAAATATCGTTCCTTAAAAAAGAACCTTTTACCATTATTTGCTATGCTAATCGCTATAATAATTCCTGCTACTACAAATATAAATTGACGAATAATGAAATATTCTGAATTTCCAACAGAAGATAACGAAAAATAACTACTAGCACTATAAACCATAATAAGACCAAAAGCTGACAATATTATAAATATCATCAAAATGATTTGATCTACTTGAAATAAATTTTTGATTTTACTTTTTAATTTCAAATCACTATTTCCTCTTACTTTCTTTAAGATTGCCAGTTTTTCTCATATACATCACTATATACTTCATTTAATGCATATTCTAAATCTGCCATTAATTGATGTCCTTCATTTGCTTCAACTACCCCAATTGAAACTGCAAATTCTACTTGTTTAGATAAACCAAATAATTGAGTATCAACTACTTCTTCAAATGCTGGACATTTTGCAATACATAAATGATTTTTTTGCTGATGAATTAATTGATAAATTTTATTTGCATTTTCTTTTAATTGCTCTAATGCTTGATTTTGCTTTGTATCTGACATACACTTTCTCCTTTTGAATAAAATAACTCAAAATGATTATACCACAAAGAGTCAGCTTTTCTAAATAATGATTCAAAAAAACTGGTTGTTCGACAAATCCTGTTGGTGAGAAATCACCGACAGGATTTTTTATATGC
>CAURER010000044.1:0-12229 GCA_963523795.1 uncultured Granulicatella sp. | reverse complement strand
TTAAAATTAAAAAATATTATTAAGTAATGAAAATAGGGGGATTCAAAATGGAAAACATAAGAAATAAAGACGCACGACCAATGATGGATTTAGTAGCGAAGAAAGTATTTAGTAATACCGAGGTAACGGCACAGTTTATAAGAGACTTACTAGACTTACCAGTAGCTTCCGTAAAACTTTTAGATGGTACACAGATCCATGCTAAGCCGTATAAAGATTTGCTACCATTTGTCACGCACGTGGATGTACTAGCAGAATTAGATGATGGAACACAGGTTATTATAGAAATTCAAGTAGCTATGCAGGTTGATTTTATAAAAAGATTGTGGTTGTACATCTGTGAACAAGTTTCGCAAAACTTAGATAAGTATAAAAAAGAAGGAGTAGATACACATTATTTATCTCAAGAATTAATACCGGTTTATGCAATAGCAATAACAGAGAAACCATATTTTGATGATAATCGAGCGATCCATACGTTCAGTATGCGAGATGATGAAAACTACGAAGAATTAAAAGTTAAATTTAAAGGTATAGAAGAAAAAAGAAATTTAATAAGAATGGTATTTTTGGAAATAGAAAAATACAGAGAAAATACAATGGAAAATTACCAAAAAATCCGTTGGATAGAATTTTTCGGAAATAAACCATATACACATGAACCAGAAAAAATAATGGAACAAGCAGATAGTATAATAAATCCAAGAAAATGGAGTAAGGAGGAGAAGAGTATGTTTGATGAGAGAAGAAGAGACTTTGATGGATATTATGCTCACCTAGCTTATGTTAGAGAAGAAAAGGAACAGGCGATAGCGGAAGGACTTCAACAAGGAAGAGAACAAGGGCTACAACAAGGGCTACAACAAGGACTACAACAAGGACTACAACAAGGACTTCAACGAGGACTTCAACGAGGAATTGAGCAAGGAAGAGAAGAAGGGAAATTAAGTACAATGATAAACTTAGTAAATAAAGGTGCGATAACAAAAGAGTATGCATGTGAGGAGCTAGGGGTATCTGAACAAGAATTTGAGAAATATTTATAGTTGAAGTAGTAAATAACGTTTAAACCAAGTTGTAATAACAACGTAAATTCGAAAAAATCTATTGAGAGTTTATTCAAAATATAACACAAGAACAAAGGACAGGAAGTAAAATTATTACTCTCTGTTCTTTTTTGATTATTAAATTTAAAACTATCCATATATAGTAATTTTTTTAGTTTTATTTTCTTGAATATATGTGTTTCTATTAGAAAATAATCTTTAAATAATGAAACCAAAATACGAAATTTAATGAAATAAGTAGATGTCTACATAGAGTGGATAAAATCCTAAATACTTAATAGAAACTGTTCACAAACTCCCTTAATATGTTTGTGTAGTCTGTATGCACTAGCAAGTGATATTCCTAAAGCAATAGCTGTCTTTTTAACATTTAATGTCTTTGTATATTCCTCGAAAAATTCCCATTCAGAAAGATTTAATGTATCTTTCAGATAATTTATAAGTTCGATATATAAGAAATCATAATCATTACAAACCACATCAGAATTATTTTCGAATATATCTAAAGGAATACTCTCGTGTCTGTTTCTTCTACGAATTTCATCGATGAGTTTTCTCTTAATAGTTACAAAAGCAAATCTATCAAAATCGGAAGGATCTATCCCACCATCTTGTAAGATAAGAAAACTAACAAGAAGCCCCTCCATCCCATAACCATAAAACTCATCATGCAATTTCTGCGGAATATTTACTTTATATAGTGCTCTTTTAATAAGAAATTTTTTAACCTCTAATAATTCGTAAAATCTTTGAGTGTCGTCTTCGTTTAATTCTATAAAACTTTTCATTATAATTGTCCTCCTATAGCTCCTCTCTATGTAGAACATCTCCTAATAAGGACGAATCATGTAATTATAAATGTGAAAATTAAAATAAATATAGTAAATAGAAATATAATAGGTGATTTAGCAGACTCCCACTCTTACAAAAGATTAAAAAAAATCCCCTCATTATTATAAGTGAAAAAAATAGCCTTTTGTCACAAAAAATTAAAAAATTTATCTAGTTATATTGTCAAAAAAATCCTCTTCATATTCTTTTAACAAAATAGCTAATTTTTTCAGCAGCATTTCTTGGTGACGCTTGACTTTTGTAGGATGATTAAGATTATTATGCATAGCTCCTCGTAAAGATGAATTGTTTACATATAGCTTATACAGAAGTAATTGATCATCTATAGAAAGAGTAGCTAAAGCATCATAAAGTGCATTATACAAATGTTCTTTGATAATCGTTTCTGTAGATAATGCAGAATAATCCTTAATTCGACTCTCCCCAGTATTGTTTTCGGAAGAATAGTTCTCATAATAAATTAAGCCACTTTCCTTAAGCTTTTTAGCGGCATAATTAGTTCGATTTTGAATTGAATTTATCTGAGAATATATCTCCTTACTAACAGGTACTTTTATATTATTTTTTATTTTAAAGTAGTACATACGTTACTCCTCCCATTTTTATCTGTAAGAGAGGGAGAGAGGGGAATATTGATTATACATAGTTTGAGAAAATCTGTAAAGAGATAAAATGAATAAGTGAATTTATTTAAAATATAAAATTGTTAATAAAAATTTTAAAAAGTTATAGATTTCAATATTGAGTAGTTAATAAAATAAATATTTTCTTATTTAGGTGGTTTATTTTAACTATGAAAAATAATTATAAAATGTTGAAACAAAAAAAAAAAAAAACTTGTAGGGGCGAGATTTTTATATGAATTATATATAAATATCAATTATTTTCATATCATAATTATTTTATAAATTATTATTAGATTTAATCGTGGAAATAAGTTATGTTTAAAGTTGATTTAAGTCGGATGTTGTATTATAATTAAAGTGTTTACAAGTTTTTATTTATTAGATTGTTAACAACAAAAATATAAATTATATTAAATATTAAGAGAAATTATGAAAAAGGAGTGATGATATTTATGAGATATCAATATAAAAATGGTGAAAAACTAACGCGTTTTTCAATAAGAAAATATCATTTTGGTGCTGCCAGTGTAGCTGTAGCATCGCTTATTTTCTTTGGTGGTGGAATGTCGGCTAAGGCAGAAAATATTCCTACATCAGAAAATGCACAAGTTATCGGTAAATTAGCAGATGGTTCATCTAGTGGTGACAAAAATTCAAAACTAGACGATAAGTCTACATCAGTACAAGATAAGTCGACTATTGTTGGAAAAACGTCTGATGTTGTCGCTACTGTGAAAGTGGACAAAGCAGAATTAAAAAAATTATCAATTAGCTTAGATACACTTTTTAGAAGTACAGAAAAAAGTAAAATAGCTAGTATTTATGATGAAGTAAATCAAAGTATATCTGAAGCAAAATTAGTATTAGATAAAGACACTGCTAGTGCGGAAGAAGTTAATGCTCAGGTAGAGAAATTAACAGAAGTTATAAGAAAACTTAAAGAAACTGTTGTAAAAGCAGACAAGACTACTGAAAAGGCTCAGGAAGAAAGTCGTCAAGTAGACGAGAAAAAAACAGTAGATAATAAAGTAAATACTTCAGAAAAAATAGATAAACAAGCAGAAACTAGTACTTTAGAAAAGAAAGAGTCTGAGAATCAAAAGGCAACAGCTCCTGATAAAGGGAAGCTTGAAACTCTTGCGAAAAGTATAGACGTATATCTAAAATCTGCTAATGAAATCACTAGACCTGAAACAAAAGAGTTGTTAAAAGGTGTGGAAGAAACAGTTCTTGCTGTTAAAAAAGGATTAGAAAATCCACAATTAACTGCTTCAGAAATTGAAGAATTGGTGAAACAAGGAAAAGAAGCGGAGAAAAAACTTGCCTTAGCAGTTGCCCGTGAAAATTCAGGTAGACGTGATTCTCGAAATGGTATAAATATACGACCAGAATCTTATTTTAGAGCAAGCTACTACAGAGCTGCTGATGGTAAAGTTTATGATAGCCAAGGTGATGAGCATTTAACCGAAGCAACTGTTGGTTATATTACAAAAGCAAAGGATGGTTCTGGTTATCCATCGGGTACATTTTTATATATTTCACATAATGATAATGCTTCTGCTAATGGTAGAAATAATGCTGATTTAGGTCCACAACCTGTAAAAAGATTAAAACAAAAAGTTTTTGCGGAAGTTACTAAACAATCAAACGGATATCATTGGAAAATAACATACAATAGTGCTCGTGAGTCTAGACAAAATCCAATTTATTACTTTACTGTTCCAGAAGGTCAATCAGTTCGAAACATGAAATTAATCGAAAATGGAGCAGTGGTAAAACAAGGTGGGGTAGCAGAAGTATTTAATGGAGCTTCTGATAAATACCTAACTTCTGTTGGTACTCCAGATGCGGGAGTTCATGGAACACCTTATTATGAAAATGTTGCCAATACTCAAAATGGGATTGTGGGTAACCGTGGTGGAATTTATGGTTTGGATGATTTTGTAAAAAATAATACTGAAGTTTATTTCAATAGAGATGGAATGACAGAGGAAGATAAAACTGTAACAAATAAGCTATACGATAAAATTAAGAGTTCTACTCAAAATGTATTTGCGTTTAGACCACGTGATTTTGATAGAGGAAATACCTATGTTGTTGAGTTTGACACAGTAGGAGATACTGAAGCACCACTATACTATATAGCTGGGATGAAATCTTATGAAAAAATTCCAACAGGACGTTTCATGCATAAGAGTTATCAACAATGGTATGGAGTTCAAGAAAGATATAATATTACAGTTGATACTAATCGATTAAAAACAATATTCCTAAAAGGAACAGGGATAGGGACTCTTGATACAAAAGCTGGATTAGCTAGTAGTGCAGTTACAATTGAAGACACTTATACAAATACAAGATTTAACCCTGGAGCTGGAGATATAGGTGAGTATTATACTTATAAATCAACAGGAGACTTTAGTAATGATTATCATAAGCAATTTCATAATAGGTTTGTTAGAGATTTTAGAGGTGGCGAAGATGGATTTAATATGACTGCTGATAGAACTAAAGGAAACCATACTTTATACATTGAAGCTGTCGTTCGAAATCAAAAAATTAATTTCCGTCTACCTTATAAAGTTGTTACACAGTCAGATATTTATCAACCTATAGCAAAAGCTGCAACAGGTGTTAAAGATTATACAAGGAGCCTAGGTTCAGCAAGTGATTATATTACAGAATACAGATATAATCCTGTCCCAGGATTTAAAGAACCGAATTCAGATGATATGGAAACACCTAATTCAGGGTTATCATTCTATAAAGATAGAATTTCTGATTTTCCTAAAACTAGCGCTAGAATTAAAGAACAATCTGTTAAATCTGTCGAGTGGGCAGGAGGGACAAATGACCTTACTACTGGTACTAGAGTTATTGAACTAACTGTAGAAAATGGTAGAAAAGAACTCTTTAAAGTTCCTTATGATATTGATGTCGTACCTGGTGGAAAGATTTCTGCAGAAAATGTTGCAAAGTTGAATGCTGCTATTCGTGAAGCTTATCAAAAAGTTGATACAAATGGTAATGTTTCTGGTACAGTTCCGACAGTTACATCAACTACGCCTGTATGGGTGCAAAAACAAATAAAAGTTACGTACTATGATAATGAAAATAATGCTCGTACTAATAATCAAGATGATTCTGTTGACTATGTAGATGTACTTTTCAAAAATATTAGAAAAGAAGCAACACCTACAGCTCCGACAATTAGTGTGCCTGAAGATGGTTCAGCTTCTGTAACTCCAAAAGGGACTACAGATAAATTAGTAGTATCTTATAGACCTACTAATCAAAATGCTGATACTACAATAACAGTTAAAAAGTCAGGAACTACATGGGGAGCAGTTGATACGTTACCAAATGGAGTATCAGTTAATTCATCTAACGGGGTTGTATCGATTACAGAACCAACAGTAAAAGATTTATCAACAATAACTGCTAAAGCAACTTATTTAAATAGCGATGAAGCTTCTGCGACAGGGGTAGCTAAGAATCCGGATAATGTAGCTCCAACAGTTACGCTAAATGGTACAACATTAACAGATAATGCAAGTAATAAGACAGTTCATGTTTTCCGTGGTTCTTCACTAGAGTTACCATTGAAATATTATGATAACGCTGCAACTGGTAGAGTTAATATTAGTTATAAGAATGATGGTGGATTACCACAAGGTGTTTGGTTCAATGATAATGCTAATGCAAGTAGTAACTATACTATTAACCAAAATGGAAAGACTGTGAACTCACAAGGTTCGTATACAGTGCGTGGGAATGTATCGAATACAGCGTCACTTGGCGAACGTCCAATAACGCTAAAAGTATCCGATTCTGCTGATGGTAATGTTGATAGCGGAAATAAAAAAGAAGTTAAATTTAATGTTCGAACATATGATATTGAACCTAATAGTACAAAGGTGACTGTGGAGAAAGGAACTACTTTATCAGCACAAGATGCAAAAGCTGCTGTAACAAAAGTAAACGGTGCTTTAGATTTACCAGAAGGTACAACTTATGAATGGGTTGATACTAATGGAAGAAATCAAACGGTTACTCCAAATACAGCAGGTGTACAAAATTATCGAGTTAAAGTTACGTTACCTTCCTCAGAAACGGGAAATAATGCAGCCTTTCGTTCTTCTAAAATCGTAAATGTTTCTGTAAATGTTAGACCAGAAGCACCAACGATAACTACAGAAGAGAAATATAAAGGTACTTTAGTTTCCACAGAACGTAGTATTTCAGGTACAGGTCAACCTAGAGCTAAAGTTAAAATTACATTACAAGATGGAACTACAGTTAGGGAAGTTACTGTTGAAAATAATGGTAAATGGAAATATAACTTAGCGCCGGATGAAAAACTAACACAAAATGATAAAGATTCGACAGTAAAAGCTTCTAACCCTATATCTGTGAAACAAGTTGTTAATAATATTGAATCAGTAGCAAAGACTGTGGATGTTCAAATGGGAAGAGCAATCTCTATAGCTACACCTGTTAAAGCGGGACGAGATATTAGTGTTACATTACCTCATGATACTGCATTATTTTATCTACAGATAAAAAATGGAAGTAACACTGTTCAATATGATGTTCAATTGGTTGATGGAAATTGGAAGATATTAAATGTCGATAAAGTAGGAACAACTGAGTTAAAAGTATCTAATGGTGATAATATCTCTGAAAAAGTATTTACTCTTCATATTAAGGATTCGAATAAAAAAGAAAATATTCCATTTAGAATTAATGCTGACACTACTATACAAGTTCGTGCTCATTATGTTAATAATCGTAATAATCCAGCGAATCCAACTAATGATGGAGGATGGGCTACAGCATCACCAGCTACAAATACAAATCCAGACATTTCAGTAGTAAATCAAAATGCTACTTATAACTCAGATGGTACTTTGACAAAAGATAAGCTAAAAACACTTGTTAATGTAACAGATGCAGAAGATGATAATAATAAAACAGTCGGAAATACTGCTAGAGAGAACTTAGATGTAATAGTTACGAAAAATGGACAACCTGTTGATTTAACAAATGGTAGAGCCCTAAAACAAGGAACGTACAATTTAACGTATACAACAACAGATGCGGCAGGAGAAAGAGTAACAAAAAATCATACGATTACAGTCAATTACATTGCAAAAGCAAAACCAACTATTAACTTAATACAAGGTGAAAATGTATCGGATGAACTTAAACGAAGCTTACTTCAATTGCAAGATGGAACTGAAGTAGTAAACGTTCCAAATGATGCTATTGTTGAGTTTACGAATTTAGATATAAATACGCCTTCAGATAATAAGACTACACAAGCAACAGTAGTATTAAGAAATGGAACAAGACTTTCTCCTGTGACTTTAAATTATAATGTGTTGAAAACATTTAAAACAGTAGAAAAGGTGTATGATTTTAAAGTTAATGATCCTAAAAAAGAAGGGCGTAATGATACTCCACCTTCTTATTATACAGATTCTAATGGTCTTCCAGGCGGAATGAGTTGGGTTGTTAAGAGAGATAATGAGGCAGAATTTAAAAATGCAGATGCTCATATGGTAAATATGCTAAAAGCTGACGGAGTTGGAAAAACTACCTACGCCTTTGGTGGTAAATATCCAAGAGGAAGATTTACAAACAATCCAAGTGAAACAGAAAAACTTTATTATACGCCAATATTTACGCATGAAGTTTTTGATGTAGGGGCTAATCCAACAAAAGTTGTGGCAAATCATGGAACAAGTCTAAATGCAGATCAAGCTAAAGCTGCTGTAAGTCTAATCAACCATTCAGCGAGTCTTCCAACAGGAACAACTTACGAATGGGTGAAAAGTGAGACTGATGCTACTGCACTAACTGATGCAGAGAAAAATGTAACAGAATTTGGTGAAATCACACGTTATGTAAAAGTAACATTACCAAAAGTATCTGAAACAGGTCCGAATGCCAACCGAGTTCAACAGTACAAAATAATTCCTGTGACGCTTAAGGTAAATGAAACTGTTAAGCCAACGGTAAAATTAGTAGGGGAAGACGGTAGAGAAATTCCATTATCGGAAGGGACTGTTAATGAAGGCTTACCAAAAGTTACAGTATATCGTGGTGAAAAAGCAAGTGTTACGATAAAAGCTTCAGATAATACGAGCAAGATTGCAAGTTTAACTACATCTGCATTACCAAACGGAGTGGCAGGAAGTGGAATAACTTCAAGTGACAATGCAACAGATAAATCGCCATTGATTCATACGTTGTCAGGAATTGTTGCTAAAAATGCAACTGTTGAAGAAAAAATTGTTACAATTCAAGCAACTGACAAGAATGAACCAGCAAACGTGACAACTGTTAAATTCAAAATGGTTGTGAAAGAGCAGAAAGAAAAATATGAGCCAACGAAACCAACAACACCAGTAAACTTCAACAATTTAGGAAGCAATATTCCAGTAACAGATGCTAATAAAATTACAGATCAAGTAAATGTAACAGATTTATCTAAAGAAGCGAAAGATGCTGGTGGAGTGACTAAGACGCTTAAAGATAATGGAGCTATTAAAACAGTAGAAGGTAAAAAAGTTGTAACCGTAAGAGTAACATATCCAGACCATTCTATAGATGAAGTGGATGTACCAGTTGCGCAAAATTATAATGTAGTTGCACGACCTACTATTAACTTCAAGCAAGGAGAATCTTTGACTGAGGAAGATAAACGCAGCTTAGTACAGTTACAAGATGGAGTGAATAAGGTAGACATTCCTAGAAATGCAACTGTTACATTTGAAAATTTAGATACAATTATGCCTGAAGATCATAATAAAACGATTGATAAAACAGCAATAGCTACAATTACATTTGCAGATAACACTGTAAAAAAAATACCTGTAAATTACAAGGTTTTAAGTAAATTCCCAATTGCAAATACGATTTATGATTTTAAAGATGTTGCACGTAATGATACTGATTCTGATTTTTATCGTAATACTGGGAAAAATATTCCTAATAATATGTCGTGGATTTATAAAACGAGTGATGGCGTAGAAAAATCTGCTAGAGATTTTAGAGAAGCACTTAAGACGGATGCTGCTAAAGTAGGTACAACAACTTACACATATGGTGGTAAGTATGGTTACAGTAGATTTTCAGATAGTCCATCAAATGATAGGGAAAAATTAGAACATACAGGTACATTGATTCATAAAGTGTTTGATATACAACCAAATACAACAAAAGTGACAGTTACACAAGGTACAGTATTAACTGATGAATTCGCCAAAAATGCAGTAGCTAATGTTGGTAATGAAGAGTTGCCACAAGGAACAACTTATGAATGGGTCGGAGAAAAGGTTGCTAATACTTCTGGAGTACAAACGTTCCAAGTGAAAGTGACATTACCACCATCACAAACAGATAATGATGCACCAGAAGCGACTAAAAAACGACCAACCAAGACGATTGAGGTAACTGTAAATGTAACACCACCAAAACCAACATTTGATAATGCACCAGTGACTTCAACTACACGTACAATTACAGGTACACTAGGCGGATTGAATGCTAATAGTAGCAATACAGTAGTCTCAGTTACATTGAACGATGGAACTAATCGTGTATTGACTAGTGTAAATAATGGCGGAGTAACGATCAATGGTAATACATGGACAGCTACGATTCCAGATGACGTAAAACTGCGTACATCGGTTGCTAAAAATGGTGAAACAACTCAACCAACTGGTTTAACAGTTACAACAAAAATTAAAGGAGCAACACCTGCAGATGATATCAGTGTAGTTAGCGATACGAAAGCAGTTGAAATGGGAGATTACTCAGTATCACCTATAATTGCAGGTAGTAAGCATATTGATATCACAGTTCCACACGATGCTAAACGAGTTGAATTGCGATTCCATAATAATCTAGAAACAGGAGATAAACCAAACAGTATTGTACTTGTCCGTGGAACAGATGGCTGGCATACAGAAGCAACAAGAACTGATAATACGATTGTAACTAATGCTAATGGATATGTCGGAACAATTACTTCTACTCCAAGTACTACTAATCCTTCAGAACATAATATTCGTATTGCTCTAAATGAACAAAGCGGAATGGCAAAACTTCACATTAAAGAAGAAAATGCAAACGGAAATAATACTGATTCCTATAATAAAGGGTTAGGACTTCGTGTCTACACTCAACCAGACGCAGGGCAAACACCAACTGCAACAGGTAAGTGGAAAGTTGCTAAAGTGACGAACGACAAACCAACATTAATTTATAAAGGAACAGAAGGAAGTAACGAAACAAATCGCAAAGTCTTCCCATCAGGGACAAGTATTACTAAAGAAATGCTAGAAAATCTAGTAACTGTTGGAGATAGAGAAGATAAAGTTACAAATGAAGCTGACAAACCATACGGTACATCTACTATAAAAATTATTTCTGGATTAACAGAAACACCAGGAAAAGCAACTCCAGCAGGACGTTATACAGTAGTTCTTAAGGCAGTTGACAGTCAAGGAAAAGAAAGTGACCCGTTAACTGTGTATGTGGGAGTGGTGTCAACAGACGTGAAATACCAACCAAAAGTAGGGGAAACACCATTAGTAGATGCGAAAGTAGTAGATGTACCTGGAAGTGAGCATCACCAAGGAGATAGAATCAACTACACACCAGCTGGAGAAATCACAGGAACAGACGGAAAAGTCTATGTACCAAAAGACCCAGCAGAAAAAACAGTTACATTAACAGACAAACCACAAGTCATCAATGTAGAATATGTAGAAAAACAAGCATCATCAACTCCAACATTTACAGTAGGAACACAAAATCCACAAACAGGAAATGTTGAAGTAACAGTTGATGGGGTTCCTGAAGGTACTAAAGTCAAATTACCTGGTATTACTAGTGAAAAAGTAGTAACTGGAGGAAAAGTAGAGTTAACTCATAACGAGTTACCTGAAAATCCAACAACAGGAAAAGGAATTGCCCAAGAAGACGGCAAACTTCCAAAAGAAGGAACAAGTGATATTACAATTCCAGGCAAACTAACTAGCGCTAAAGGTGAGCCTGCAAGAGAGTTTGAAGTAACAATTCCTCTACCGCTTGTAGTTTCAAATCCAGAAGATTTAACACCAGATGAAAAAACAGAATTAGAGAAAAAAGTTAAAAAATCTAATCCAAATATGGATGTTAAAGTCGATGGTAAAGGAAATGTTACTATAACAGATCCGAAAACAGGTCAATCTAAAGTAATTCCAGTTAAAGATTTAACTGTTAAAGACTTCGAACCAGTGAAACCAATTGGAAAAGTTCCAGTGAAAGACAAAGCCCACTTAACTCCAGAAGAGAAAAAACAAGTGGAAGATAAAGTCAAAGCTAAGAACCCAGGTAAGGAAGTAACAGTAGGAGACGACGGAACAGCAACAGTGACAGATCCAACAACAGGAATCAGTCATACAATTCCAGGAACAGAGCTAGTAAACCAAGACTTCGAACCAGTGAAACCAACTGGAAAAGTTCCAGTGAAAGACAAAGCCCACTTAACTCCAGAAGAGAAAAAACAAGTGGAAGATAAAGTCAAAGCTAAGAACCCAGGTAAGGAAGTAACAGTAGGAGACGACGGAACAGCAACAGTGACAGATCCAACAACAGGAATCAGTCATACAATTCCAGGAACAGACTTAG
>CAURER010000043.1:0-12914 GCA_963523795.1 uncultured Granulicatella sp. | reverse complement strand
TTAGTTTTGCAACTTCATCATTATAAGCTTTGATACTATCTTTAGTTTTACCAGTAGTATCTGCCAATTTAAGATTTTCTTCAGCATTTGCTAAATCATCTTTTTGGTCTTGAGTTGCTGCTTCTACTAACGCTTTTTTAGCTGTTGCTAATGCTGCTTTCTTCTCTGCTACTTTTTGTAATGCTGTATTTACTGCTTCTTGTGTTGCGTTTGGATTTGCGATAATTCCTTCTGCTTCTGTTACGGCTTCATCCGCTGCTTGTTTTGCTGCAGTATATGGCGTTACTGTTTCTGGTGTTTTTCCAGCTGTTACTTCTTCTGCTGCTTCTTGTTTTAGTTCGTTCTTAGCTGTTTCTAGCGCTGATGTGTTTGCTTTATCTTTTAATAATGCTGCTGCATCTGCTAATTTCGCTTTGATCGCACTTACTTTTGCTTGAGCTTCGATTGCCGCATCTTTACTTGCGTTTTCGCCTTTAGCTGCGATTGCTTTCGCTGCTTCTTTTGCTGCTGTTAGTTCGTTATTTAACTCTTGTAATTTTGCTTCATAAGCTGTGATACTTTCAGGAGTTTTTCCTTCTTTACTTGCTTCTACTAAACCTTCTGCATCTTTTGCTAATGCTGCTTTTTGGTCTGTAGTTGCTGCTTCTACTAACGCTTTTTTAGCTGCCGCTAATGCTGCTTTCTTCTCTGCTACTTTTTGTAATGCTGTATTTACTGCTTCTTGTGTTGCGTTTGGATTTGCGATAATTCCTTCTGCTTCTGTTACGGCTTCATCCGCTGCTTGTTTTGCTGCAGTATATGGCGTTACTGTTTCTGGTGTTTTTCCAGCTGTTACTTCTTCTGCTGCTTCTTGTTTTAGTTCGTTCTTAGCTGTTTCTAAACCACCAGTATTAGCTTTGTCTTCTAGTAATGTTGCCGCATCAGTTAATTTTGATTTTAACGCATCAACTTTTGAAATTAATTGAGCTGCTTCTTCTTTTGCTGCATTATCTGTTTTCGCTTTTTCTAATAGTTCTGCTACTTTTGTTTGAGCTTCTGTTAATTCTGATTGAATTCCAGCTACAGCGTTCTTATAGTTTTGTACACTTGTTGGTTTTTTATTTCCTAAATTATCATCACTAATTGGTGTTAATGCTTTTTCTGCTTTTTTAAGTTCTGCTATTTGTGCATCTGTTGCTTTGTCCTTCAATAATGCTTTAGCTTCTTCTAATTGAGCAAGTACTTCTGTAACTTTTTCTTGTGCTTCTAATGCTGATACTTTACTTGCGTTTTCTTGAGCATTTGCTACATCATTTGCTGCCGCTACTGCTGCATCTAACTCTGATTTCAATGCATTATATCTTGCTTCATACGCATTAATACTGTCTTGAGTTTTGCCTTCTTTACTTGCTTCTACTAGTTTTGCTTTATCTGCTGCTAGTTTTGTTTTTTGAGCTTCTGTTGCAGCAACTACTAATTCAGCTTTTGCTGCTTTTAACTCTGCTAGTTTTTCATTCAATTTACTTACAGCAGCTGCCACTACATCTGGATCTGGATTTTCTTGCGCTAATATAGTTTGAGCCTCTGTTTGAGCATTGGTTGCTTCAGTTTTTGCAGAATCATAAGGTATAATAGAACTTGGTGTCTTACCAATTCTTGGATCTGGATTTTCATTTATTAAATCTAATAATTTATTATTTGAAGCAGTTAATTTTGACTTATCAGTTCGTAATGCTTTTTGACCATCTAACACAGCCGTTACAATATCTTTATAATCTTGAGTTTTCTTTAAATCTCCATCTAATAGATTTTTTACTCTTTCTAATTGTGCTTTGTAGGCACTAATAGTCTCATCTGTTTTTCCTTTAATGTCTCTTTCTTCTGTTGCTTTTAATTTATCATAAACTCTTTGTAGAAGATTTTTTGCAATAGCACTTGTATCTTGGTCAACATTAAAGTTTAATCCAGTAATAGGCAGAGAGTATTGTAAATAACTTGAATTATAACTCATACCTGCTTGATGTTTATTTTCCAAGCTAATTCTTACTTTATACGAAGTTACCCCTTTAGGTAAATCAATTTCTCTACTTGTAAACGTACCACCAGTTGCATTCGGTCTATTTTCAGGTAAAGCTAATTTTTCTTCTATTTTTTCTTTTGTGAAACCACTAGCAGTAAATGTTTCATTTCTTGCATTTCCATCTCTAGCAGCAACTACTTTCATTTCAGAATTATTCACCGTAGTCTCAGGCGATACTACTGCTGTATAAATTGATTTCTCGGTATCATTCTCAATACTAAACACTTCTACTTTATACTTAGCTTTTGAACCATTATTATCTCCAGTATATCCTGTTTTGAAACTTACAGTTACTTTAGTCCCCTCATTTGTAGCATACGCTTTAAATGTCTTTTCAATACCATCAAACCATTTAGCTGATCTCGCCGTTTGAGCACCGGGTTCATTATTCTCTAAATAAGGCTTATTGTCATAGACCGGTTCAGTTCTGTTCTATTTTGTAACTAATTTTGATAATAATAAAATATATTCACTATTTCTATCAAATGATTGTTCCCTAACCCACACCTTATTAGTTCTATTAATATTTACTGTATATGCAGGAAATACCCCAGCTTCAGTTTTTCTAGCAATCGCAAATTTACCGTTTTCGCCTACTGCTTTCCACCCACCAAATTCTTTAATTTCTGTAACGCTACCTTTTTCAACATTTAGAGCATTCCCTAAAGTATCCATATCTTGTACTTTTTTATTATTCTCAATATAGTTAGGTAATGTTTTTAATTTATCAGCTAAAGTAGCTAAATCAGCATTTTCAGCTGGAGCTGTATACGTTTGGTTCGCAGATGGATCTGTATCCGTAGTAGACGAATCCGTACGGAATGGATTATTAGCATCCAATGCTTTTCCGTTACGTTCATCTCTAGAACCCGAGTTTGCAATCGAGTTAGAGTCTGATGCTTTTTCAGTATTCGTTGCTTTTTTACCTACAGTAGGTTTTCCATTTGTCGTATCTACTGCTGGTGCTTCTTTTTTATCTTCTGGTTTTGTTTGTAATTTTGTTGTTGCTACAATTAAGTTTGCGTGTGCTTGTGTTAATTCAGCTTGTGCTTTCGCATTACTTAAAGCTGTTCTTGCTTCTTCTAAAGCTGCTTTTAATTTGTTCACACTATCTTCTGTTTTAGAAGCATATTTCCCGCTAGTAAATTTCCCATCAATTTCTTCAATTAATTTTGTTAATGATGTTTTATCTAAAGTTACTACCGCTGAACTTGCTGCTTCTGTTGTAGTTTCATGTTTTTCAATTCGAGATTTATCCTCATTATCTTTTACCGTTGGGTTTGTTACAGTTGTTTGGTCACCATTTACTGCTTGAACTTCACTTGCAGAAACTGCTGCACTCCCCATTAATAAATATAAAGCTGATATCGCTACTGATGCAGCCCCAAAACTTACTTTTCTAATCGAATAACGTAGTTGTTTTTCTTTATATTCTTTACGTTTAAACAATTTTACATCTCCTTTTCCTAAATAAAATAGCCTGTATATTATAACAAATTTTACCGTTCAACTCAAATAAAAACCCTATTTTAACTTATAATAAAATCCGAATAATATTTATGTATTTCTTATAACTTTTATTAGCTTTTGTGCATATTATTTTATATAAAAATAATATGCACAGAATACCTACTTTTAATTTTAAGATAAAATACTTTTTAAACTTTCTACATGTTTTTTATTTTAATCTGTAGAAAAAGCCTATCAATATCCCTTTCTCAAAATTTAGATATACAAATTCCATTCTACCCCCCCCCGAAAATTTTGTCAAATTATATCACTCGATATTGTGAAAAAAAATTAACAATCCTCCTATAATGATGTATATGAAAAAAGAGCTCCCGCATAACACGGTGAGCTCTTCCTCCAATTTTTATATTTAACTGATAAAAATCTAAATTGATGTGAAATTAATCTAAAAATCTTTACTCTTCTTTTTTCTTGCCTGGAATCGCAATTCCTAATCCCGCAAGAATTGAAGCCGCTGCTGCTCCGAAGATTGTAAACTCATCTCCAGTACCAGTATTTGGTAATTCATTCTTACGTTCTTCAACAGTTGTTGGTATTTCAACTTTAGATTCAGAATGAACAACTTGACGATATACATGACGTACATTGCCGTTTGACTCAGTTTCTGTACGAACAAATTCATATCCTGGAATTGAAGATTTATCCTTCGTACCATTTTCTCTTGGTTTTAGAGTTTCTCCATCAAAAGTAACATTATATACGTTTCCAAAACAGATACAAATAACATTTTGTTCGTAACTACTATCAACAAAGTCAACTTGTATTCGTACTCTTATAAAAATACCTTTAAATAGAAAATGACTTTGCATAATAGCTTTAGCAATGAGACTCGTTTCAACGAGACTGCTTGCGCCGTAGCTACTATAAAGCAAAGTCAATTTTTATTGTTACGTTTCTATATTAATTATTTTCAGCTTCCGCTTGTTTTTTACGTTTATTTGCTTTTTCACGCTCACCTTTATTTAAGATTTGTTTTCTTAAACGAATCGTTTCTGGTGTGATTTCGCAATATTCATCATCTGATAAGAATTCCAATGATTCTTCTAATGATAATTTCTTCGGTGTTTTAATCACAGAAGTTTGGTCTTTTGTTGCTGAACGAATATTGGTTTGTTGTTTAGCTTTCGTAATATTAACCGCTAAATCATTTTCACGAGAGTGTTCCCCAACAATCATTCCTTCATAAATTTCTGTACCTGGTTCAGTGAAGATTACTCCACGGTCTTCAACACCCATAATTCCATATGTTGTTGATTTACCAGTATCTGTAGATACTAATGCACCATTTCTACGTCCACCAATATTTGCAGCAATATATGGTAAATATTGATCGAATGTGTGGTTCATAATTCCGTATCCACGAGTCATTGATAAGAACTCAGTTGTATATCCTAATAATCCACGAGCTGGTACTAAGAATACGATACGAACTTGTCCATTTTCACTATGTTGCATATCTTGCATTTCACCTTTACGGTTACTTAATGATTCAATAATTGAACCCATATACTCTTCTGGAGTATCAATTTGTACACGTTCAAATGGTTCGCATTTTACGCCATCAATTTCTTTAATAATTACTTCTGGACGAGATACTTGTAATTCGTATCCTTCACGACGCATATTTTCAATTAAGATTGATAAGTGTAATTCTCCACGTCCTGATACAATCCATGCATCTGGTGAATCTGTTGGTTCTACTTTTAATGATACGTCTGTTTGTAATTCACGCATTAAACGTTCTTCAATTTTACGTGCTGTTACGTATTTTCCTTCACGTCCTGCAAATGGTGAGTTATTTGTCAAGAATGTCATTTGTAATGTTGGTTCATCAATGTGTAAAACTGGTAATGATTCTTGTGCATCTACTGGTGTTACAGTTTCACCAACGAAGATATCTTCCATCCCTGAAACAGCGATTAAATCCCCTGCTTTTGCTTCATTGATTTCTAAACGGTTTAATCCGAAGAAACCAAATAATTTTGTAACACGGAAGTTTTTCTTCGTTCCATCTAATTTTAATAGAGAAACTTGGTCACCAACTTTTACAGTTCCACGGAATACACGACCGATACCGATACGTCCTACATAATCATTATAGTCTAATAATGATACTTGGAATTGTAAAGGTTCATCTGAATTATCAATTGGTGCAGGAATATGTTCGATAATTGTGTCGAATAAATAATCCATTGTTTGTTCTTGATCTGCTGGATTATCTGACATACTAGAAGTTCCGTTTAAGGCTGAAGCATAAACAACTGGGAATTCTAATTGATCATCATCTGCTCCTAATTCGATAAATAATTCTAATACTTCATCGACCACTTCTTCTGGACGAGCAGCGTCACGGTCGATTTTATTTACTACTACGATTGGTGTTAAATGTTGTTCTAATGCTTTTTTCAATACGAAACGTGTTTGAGGCATTGTTCCTTCATAAGCATCAACTACTAAAACTACACCATCTACCATTTTCATGATACGTTCTACTTCTCCACCGAAGTCGGCGTGTCCTGGTGTATCCATGATGTTAATACGAGTCCCTTTATATTGAACAGCAGTATTTTTCGCTAAAATCGTAATACCACGTTCACGTTCAATATCGTTTGAGTCCATTGCACGTTCTGATAATTCTGTACGTGCGTCTAGTGTTTCTGATTGTTTTAATAATTCGTCTACTAATGTTGTTTTACCATGGTCAACGTGAGCGATAATGGCAATATTACGAATATCATTTCTTAATTTCATGTTTTCCTCCAATTTGTAACAAAATGAAAGTGATGGAATACGCTTAAAAATGGAATTTCCATCACTCAAACCTCTTTTCAACTCAGAAATTATACTACAAAAATCTCACAAACTCAATTCAAATGATTATTTAACTTATACATTTGTATCATTTTTTTCACAACGAATCGTGAGACTTCCCATTTAACTTCTTCATTGACCTAATTCTTCTGTTCTTTCTTTTGCACGTCTAGCTGCTTGGATAACACTTGAACGAAATCCTGTTTGCTCTAATGAAATCACTCCAGCAATTGTTGAACCACCTGGGCTACAAACTTTTTCTTTCAGAACAGCTGGGTGCTTCTTGGTTTCACCCACCATACTTGCCGATCCTTTCACCGTTTGAGTCGCCAAGTGCAGTGCTACTTCTCTAGATAAGCCCATACTCACGCCTGCTTCTGCTAATGCTTCAATAAACACATAAACAAAAGCTGGTCCACAACCTGCTAATGCTGTAGCAGCATCTATTTGAGATTCTGGTAATTCGAGTACGGTTCCACCCGATTGTAATAACGAAACAAATACTTCTTTATCTTGTAGAGTTGCTTTTTTTCCAAGAGAAAAACTAATCACACCTTCTGCTACTTCTAATGGTGTATTTGGCATCATACGAATCCAACGATGACGAGTATCTGTCATTGACTCTAACTGTTCTAAAGTCACTCCAGCAGCCATACTAATTAATAGAATGGACTCTCGTCGCTCTAGGATATTTTTATTTTCTTCTAATAACGCTTGAATTTGATTAGGTTTTACTCCTAGAAAAATCACATTTGCCTGTTCAAAGACTTGAGTATTCGTAACTGCTGTCGCATTCAAGTTCTCTGCTAACTTCACTGCTTTTTCATGAGTACGGTTCGCTAGTAATACTGGATAAGTTTCATGTTTTACAGCAATGGTCGCAATCACGCTTCCCATATTTCCTAAACCGATGATTCCAATCGTTCTCATATTATCTCACCTGACCTTCTCCATACACAATGTATTTATAAGTCGTCATTTCTTTTAAGCCCATTGGACCTCTAGCATGTAATTTTTGAGTAGAAATACCCATTTCACATCCTAAGCCAAATTCTCCACCATCGGTAAATCGAGTAGAAGCATTCACATAAACGGCTGCACTATCCACTCTCGTTGTAAAGTATTCAATCGCATCATCCGCTTCTGAAATAATTGCATCCGAATGATGAGTACTATGTGTTTCAATATGATCAACTGCTTCTTCAATCGAACTAACGACTTTTACAGCCATAATGTAATCAGAAAATTCTGTGTCAAAATCTTCTTTTTGAGCCTTCACTCCAGAAATGTATTGAGCTGCTTTGTCATCCACTCTTAACTCAACAGCTGGAGTATGATTATCCACTAATG
This sequence comes from uncultured Granulicatella sp., assembly GCA_963523795.1. Lineage (GTDB taxonomy): Bacteria > Bacillota > Bacilli > Lactobacillales > Aerococcaceae > Granulicatella. The sequence goes on along the minus strand of CAURER010000043.1, from coordinate 5,164 downwards.
TTTCTTTTAATAATGGTAAAAATTGAGGTGCAATGGCTTCATGAACCACGCAAACTTCCATCGCATTACATACAGATGGACGACTCATTTTAGCATTTTCAACAATCTTTATTGCTTTAGCTAAATCAGCATCTTTATCAATATAAATATGCACAATTCCTGTTCCTGTTTCAATGACTGGGACAATCGCATTTTCAATCACTGCACGAATTAATCCAGCTCCACCACGAGGGATTAACACATCGATGTAGCCTTTTGCTTTCATTAATGCCATCGCACTTTCCCTACTTGTATCACTCACTAATTGAATACATTCTGGAGAAATCGCAGTTTTAACTAATCCTTTTTTTAAGGCTGTCACAATGGCAAAAGCACTTTGATATGCTTCCTTTCCACCTCTTAATACGACTGCATTTCCACTCTTAATTGATAATGCTACTGCATCAGACGTCACATTGGGTCTGCTCTCATAAATAATTCCAATTACACCAAATGGCACTCTTTTCTTCTTAATTTGAATGTTTTGTGCGCCAACCGTTTCTTCCATCAATTCTCCCACTGGATCTGGTAATTGAGCGACTTGTCGAATGCCTTCAGCCATTGCTTGAATTCTAGCTTCATCTAATCTCAAACGATCCAACATTACTTCTGAGATATGTCCTTTTGCTTTTTCTAAATCTAATGCATTTGCTTTTAAAATAGCATCTGTATCTTCTACTAATGCAAGAGCCATTGCTTCTAATGCTTCATTTTTTGACGTTGTTGAAGCAATATTGATTTCTTTTTTAAAACGATTAACCGTTTCTAACAATTGTTGTGTAGTCAATATGCATGCCCCCTTAAAATTCTTGTTCTAATAGTTCTAATTCTCCAGAAATCGTCATCCAATCATCTCGATGAATCACAATTCCTTTTCGATTATTTTTCGATAATTGCTGTGAAATGGCGTATTTACTTAAACGAGTTTGTCCTTTCCCAATCACTTGATACTGTTCATCTACAACTGTCACAATTTCGGATTCATAAAACTCTCCCTCAACAGCTTTTACACCTGAGATTAATAAGCTCTTTCCTTCTTCTTGTAAAGCTTGTTTTGCTCCAGCATCAACGACTAATTTCCCTTTACTTTTTGCATATAAAGCAAGCCATTGTTTATGAGTTTTCATAACTTTTTCTTGCGCTGTAAAATATGTTCCATCCACTGTTTGGTGAGCAGCTTCAATCAATGCTTGTTCTTTTAAAGATGAGCAAATATAAACAGGAACACCCGCCATTGTCGCAATCGTTGCTGCTTTAATTTTCGTATACATTCCGCCTGTTCCATTGCTAGAACCAGCTCCTCCTGCCATTTCAACTAATTCTTTCGTAATTTCATCAATTGTATCAAATCGTTTTGCTTCTGGATTTTTCGAAGGATTGTCATTATATACGCCATCAACATCTGTTAATAAAACTAATAAGTCTGCTTGTACCATGGCAGCTACTTGCGCACTTAATGTATCATTATCGCCCACTTTTAATTCCTCAATTGAAACTGTATCATTTTCATTAATAACTGGAATTGCATGACGTGTTAATAATACAGATAACGCTTGGTGAGCATTATTGTAACGACGTTTATCCACAAAATCATCTTGTGTTAATAAAATTTGCGCAGAAACAATGCCTTTCATTAATAAATTAGACGTATATTCTTCTAATAATAATCCTTGTCCTACTGCAGCAGAAGCTTGTTTATCGGCAATTTTTATTGGACGTTTTTTAAATCCTAAAGACGAGAACCCTGCAGCAATCGCACCAGAAGAAACTAAAATTAATTCATGTCCTTCTTCATGTAAGGCTGCTAGTTGTTGCGTAATAGCTTTCACTTTTGCACGTGACAAGCTTCCATCAGGATTTGTTAATGAACTTGTTCCTACTTTGAAAACAATTCTTTTATACTTCATAGTTTCTCCTCTCATCAACTTTATTTTGCTTCATACCAGTTATTGCCAATATTACTATCTGCTTTTAGTGGTACTGATAAGCTTACCGCATTTTCCATCACTTCTTCGACTAAGCTTTGTAAACTTTTCACTTCTTCTTCTGGTACTTCAAAAATCAATTCATCGTGTACTTGTAATAATAATTTTGCTTGGAAATTTCGTTCTTGCATTTCTCGGTCTAATTCAATCATTGCTACTTTCAAAATATCTGCAGCTGTTCCTTGAATCGGTGAATTCATCGCAGTTCTTTCTGCAAATGAACGAATATTAAAATTACTTGCATGAATTTCTGGTAAATAACGACGACGATGGAATAATGTCTCCACATAATCTTTTTGACGAGCTTCTACTACGATATTTTCCATATATTCTTTAACGCCTTTGAATTCTTCTAAGTAGCGATCAATAAATTCTTTTGCTTGTTTACGTGGAATATTCAGATTTTGAGAAAGTCCGTAATCACTAATTCCATACACAATTCCAAAGTTAACTGCTTTAGCCTGTCTTCTCATACTACTTGTGACGTCTTCAGGATTTTGAATGCCAAACACACGCATCGCTGTATTCGTATGAATATCAATATTATTTTTAAACGCATCAATCATATGAACGTCATTTGCCATATGCGCTAATACTCGTAATTCGATTTGAGAATAGTCGCTTGATAAAATCTTCCAATCTGGTTTACTTGGTAAAAATGCTGAACGAACTTGTCGCCCTTCTTCTGTACGAATTGGAATATTTTGTAAGTTAGGATCTTGAGAACTTAATCTTCCTGTTTGCGTTAAATTCTGTACGAAACGTGTATGAATTTTTCCATCTTCAAGGATATATGCTTGTAAGCCGTCAATATACGTTGTCGTTAATTTCTTTAATTGACGATATTCTAATAGAGACTCAACCATTGGAGATTGGTTTGCTAATTTTTCTAATACATCCACCGCTGTTGAATACCCTGTTTTTGTTTTCTTAATGACTGGTAATTTCATCTTTTCAAATAAAATCACGGCTAATTGTTTTGGAGAATTAATATTAAATTCTTCGCCTGCAAATTCGTAAATCGTTTGTTCGATTTCTTTGAGACGTTCTTCGAATTGTTCTCCCATTTCAATTAAACGGTTTTGATTCACTCGAATACCTTCAATTTCCATTCGAGCTAAAATATCACTCAACGGTAATTCCATTTCCCAATAGAGATGAATTTGTTCATTTTCCTCCAATTGTTTTAACAAACGTTTTGGAGAAGTTGCTAATACATAAATTTTAGCAGCTAAATGATTCCAAAATACTTCTTTTTCTTTTGGTACTTTAATTTTAACGCCTTTACCATACACTTCTTCATCTGTCTTCAATAGAGAAATACCAAATCGTTTCGCTACATCATAAATCTCATTTACGATTTCATTGGCATCCACTAGATAAGCTAATAGAGAAACATCGTATTTCGCACCTGCAATAGTTAGTCCAAAACGATTTGCAAACACTTTCAACGCTTTCGTATCAAACATACTTTTCTCAATTGTTTCATCCGCTAACCATTGTTTGAACGCTTCTGATTGAACAGCTACTTCAATAGAAGTAACATACACTTGTTTCTCATTACCGAATGCGACTGCCAAGACTGGCGCAACATGATAGTTGTTATCAAATGTTTCAAAATGAAGGGTTGTTGCATCTTGTAGTTCTTTTTCTGTGACTGTTTCAAGCCATTGAACCTTTTGAATTTCAACCGTTTCTTCCTGAACGATTTGCCCACCTTTTTTATTCAAGTAGTCTTTTTGGAATGATTGGAAACTCATTTCTTTATAAAAGGCTATTAGTTCTTCAACATTTTCTTCTTTTCGAAGTGTATCTGCTACAGTAATTTCTAATGGGGAGTCGATGTCGATTCTTGCTAATGTTTTACTTAAAAAGGCTAATTCTTTATCTTGAATTAAATTGTCTTTAAGCTTACTTTTTTTCATTTCATCGACATGTTCATAAATTCCTTCAACACTTCCGTATTCTTGGAGTAATTTAATAGCGGTTTTTTCACCAACTTTTGTAACGCCTGGGTAATTATCTGATGAATCACCCATTAGTCCTTTCATGTCGATAATTTGTTCTGGTGTTAGTCCATATTTTTCGTTGATAAATGCAGGAGTATATTCGACTAATTCGCTTACTCCTTTTGTTGTTATTTTAACGGTAATTTCTGGAGTCGCTAATTGGATTAAGTCTTTATCTCCGGATAAGACAACTACTTCAAAGCCTTCTTTAGATGCTTGATGGGCTAATGTTCCGATAATGTCGTCGGCTTCGTATTGGTTTAAGCGATAATGTGGGATTCCCCATGCGTCTAATAAGACGTTAAAGTATGGCATTTGTTCTTTGAATTCTGATGGTGTTTTTGCTCTGCCGCCTTTGTATTCTGCATACATTTCTGTACGGAAGGTTGTTTTACCTGCGTCCCACGCTACTAATACGTGGGTTGGATTTTCTTGTTCTAAAATTGTTTTAAACATTCGGTGGAATGAATACAATGCGTTTGTATGTAGTCCGTTTTGGTTTTTAAATCGGTTTAGGTCTAAGATGGAATAGAAGGCACGAAAGGCTAAGCTGCTGCCATCTACTAGTAATAATTTTTGTTTCACGATAGGCTCCTCAATTCTTCACAATGTTATTTTCAGTGTACCATATTTTTATAAAAAATTGCATTGATAGCCATTTACTTGGACGTAATAAAAGCAAGGAGCAAAAATATTTTTTGTTTGTGCGGTCGCCAGTAGCCCCTTGCGGGTCTCTTGGCTAAAAATTGAGCCTAAGGTCTCAATTTTTACCTGTAATGGAAGCCAGCCCTGGCTTCCATTACTTTCACTACAAAAAAATTTTTGCTTCTTGCTTTTATATGGTTTGAGTGCCTTTCACTGACAATATTTACTAACGTATTAAAAGTAAGATAGGAAAACAACTTTTGTTTGTGCGGTCGCCAGTAGCCTCTGCGAGTCTATTGGCTAAAAATTGAGCCTCGGTCTCGATTTTTTCCTGTAATGGAAACCATCCCTGGCTTCCATTACTTTCACTACAAAAAAATTTTTGCTTCTTGCTTTTATATGGGATTGGTGTCTTTTAGTAACGTTTATTTAAACGAAACAATCATGACAAAAACTCTAGCACAGACTTTTCCCGTAGCTGTAGTA
>CAURER010000042.1:0-13281 GCA_963523795.1 uncultured Granulicatella sp. | reverse complement strand
CACGACCTATCGCATTTCGAGTGCGACCCCTTCAGCCTCTTGGGTACTTCTCCATTACTAACAATAGTATATTCCCTTTTCCCCAACTCCTCAAGATTTTTTCAAAATATTTTAAGAAAACACAACTTATCCACAGAGTTATCCACATGTACACATGTTCGCTACTAAATTTTGTTTATTCTACTACTTATTCCACTATATATTGGTCAATACCCTTTTTTTGTAATATTTCTGTTATATCTTGTTCGTGTGTTTTATCCACAATTTTATTCCATTATACAAAGTTATCTAAATTCTTCTAAAACGTTGATATAACAATGTTCCAACCCCTATGACAATAAACTTATTCACAATTAGTCCCTAACCTGTGGATAACTTATTTTCAAAAAAAGCTTATCATATCAATGATTTTTATAAATTATTTTTTCTTTTTTCTACAAAATTTAAAAAAATATCCACATAGTTATCAACATTTTTGTGGATAACTATGTGGATACATCATTTTATAAACTTGGACTATCTGAACTTGTTAATTGAATCGTTGCTGTTTGTTTTTGTCCATTTCTATAGTACGTTACTTCCATACTAGAGCCAACGGTTTTACTATACAATGCTTTTCTTAATGTTTGTACACCTGTAATTGGTTTACCATCAATTTCCGTAATGACATCATATTGTTTTAATCCGCCTTTACTTGCACTACTATTCTCTTGAACATCTGCTACAACAACACCTTCTTTGACATCATTCGATAATTCTAATTGTTGACGTCCTTGAGAAGAAACAGATGTTAAATCTACCATTGAAATACCTAATACTGGACGAATCACTTTTCCTGATTTTTCTAATTGATTAATAATCGAAACGACTTCATTACTTGGAATCGCAAATCCAATGCCTTCTACGCTAGATTTACTAATTTTCATAGAATTGATTCCAATGACTTGTCCTGCGGCATTAACTAATGCTCCACCAGAATTTCCTGGATTAATAGCAGCATCTGTTTGGATAGCCGTTACAACCCAATCTTGTTTACCATCGCCATCTACATCTGTTGGAACAGAACGATCTTTAGCAGATACAATTCCTTGAGTCACACTTGTAGCAAATTCCGTTCCTAGAGGCGAACCGATCGCAATCGCTGTTTGACCAGCTTTCACTTCATCTGAATTCGCAAACTCAGCAACCGTTGTTACTTTATCTGCTTTAATTTTTAATACCGCTAAATCCGTCCATTTATCTGCACCAATTAATTCTGCTTTTTCACGAGTACCATCTGCCATTAATACTTCTAATTCTTGAGAACCAGAAATGACATGATTATTCGTTACAATATAAGCATAGCCATTTTCAACTTTATAAATAACTCCGCTACCTTCAGAAGCAGTTGTTAAATCACTATCTTCTGTTTTTTGATTTTGTCTACGGCTTTGACCGTAATTACCAAATAAACTATTTTGATTGATACTTTGTTTATTAATAACAGAAACTACTGCATTTTTTACATTAGCAACGACATCAGAGACATCTCCAGCACCCTTATTCGATAATGCTGTAGGGCTTGTTTTGACAGTTGTTGTACTAGTTGCCGTGGATTTTACTCCTGTTAATTGGTTTAATGTTCCCGTTGCACTCATAGCACCAAATCCAATGATAACCGCTAATAAGCCACCAGTGACTCCACCTACAAATCCTGAACGAAAAGCTTTTTTCTTCTTATCCCGTCTTGTAACTTCTGGAATACTTTTTTCTGTTATAGTTTCATCTATTTGTGTATTTTCTTGTTTATTTTCTACTTCTTCATGGAATTCATTTGTCATGAATATCCCTCCTTTTCACCTTAGCAATCACTTCATTGCTTTCTTTTGACACTCTTATACTAATCTAGCTTTTTGAAAAAAGTTTGAAGATAATGTAATAAATCCATTATAAACTTGTAAATAAATACTCAAATATTTGATTTTTCTTTAAACTCTAAACAATTCTGTGGGCTCATACGGATCTGTATGATACACTTCAAAAGTATCATGAATCCCACAATCATGTTGTAAAAGAATGGATTCTGCAGTTTGATAAGCTAATTCTTTTAAATTATTATCTTGACTCAAATGTCCTAAATAAATTCTTTTCGTCTTATCTCCTAGCATTTCACACATCGCTAATGCACCATCTTCGTTTGATAAATGTCCTTTATCGCTAAGAATTCTTTGTTTTAAATGCCAGGCATAATTTCCCATCCGTAACATATCGACATCATGATTGCTTTCCATTAAGTAAGCATCGGCATTATACAATAATTTTCTTAATTTCTCACTCACATAACCCGTATCCGTTAACATGACAAATTGTTTTTGATCTTTTTGAAATGCATAAAATTGAGGGGATGCTGCATCATGAGACACGGAAAAACTAACAATATCAATATCACCAAAAGTTTTTGTTATTCCTGGTTCAAATAAGTGCTTTTGTTCTTGCTTAATCACACCGATATTTTTATTTTCCATTGCTTTCCATGTTTTCTCATTTGCATAAATATCCATACCATATTTTCGGGCTAATACGCCAATTCCTTTAATATGATCCACATGTTCATGCGTCACTAAAATCGTATCAATGTCTGCTACTGAGCGTCCAATTTTTTCCATTTGGGCAGCAATAGCTTTTCCTGTTAAGCCACAATCCACTAAAATTTTTCTTTGTGGAGTTTCAATATAGGTTGCATTACCCGAACTTCCACTCGCTAATAAACTCACTAAAAAACTTGATTCGCTCATATTTTCTTCCTTCCTATTGCGTTGTTCCTGTATTAACTGTTTCAGTTGCTTCATTTGTTAATACAGTTCCTCGAATGGCATCTACCCGTCGAACAATCATTTGCCCATCCGCTTGTTTAAATTCTACATACCACGCTGGAGAATAGATGGATAAATCTTTTAATGCTAACGATTTATAATAAGATAATCGAACAACTGAAATCGTTGATCTTGTTGGAATTCTTCCTGCCAAATATAATACTTCCATTGCCTTTTGAGAAGTAATTAAAGAACGATTATTCCCTAATTTTTCAACATTCCCCGCAAAAGTTTGTTCGTAACTAATGACTTGATTATTAGCATTCAAGGTAAATATAATTTGACTACTTCCATCCATAACCGGTATTTGATTGGCTCTTTGTGCATAAATTACTTTTCGTGTTGTAGGATTATAATTGAACCATGTATATTGATTTCCATTAACAATCGCTCCACTCTCAACATAAGCTGTTAATTCTGCAAAATTTTCCATAGTAGCTGTCGTATTAGCCTCTAATGTTAACTGGATTGGAAAAATTAATTGAGAGGAAATGACTCCCTTATCATAGGACACAACCTGACTCGGCAATGCATTCACAGGTGCTTCAATACTAATCGGACTAATTTGAATAATTGGAAGAGATTCTACAGTCATATTCACTCCCGTTACTGTAATTCCATCATTTCGCATTTGTTCCATTACATTAATACTTGTATTTAAAGGAGTTTTGACTTCCCTTTTCATTTGCCAAAATAGTCCAAATAAAAATATATCTAAAAAGAGGAAACTGATAATTAATACCAAAGTCGACCGTCTAAAATCCATCGCTATCTCCTCCTTGATCTTTTAGTGGTTGATTTAATTCTTCTAATGTTCTCCAATTCCCATCCACTTTCATATACCAATTAGGAAGAAATTCAACAATTTGATTACTTTCTGGACTTAATTTCCAAGCATAGCCTAATCGAATATCCTCTATTGTACTTAATGAAATGCCTCTACCTAAGATTTGATCCATTAATTCTTTTCCACTTATTAAATGAACCTTTTGGTTTTTAGCAGGAATAGGTGTTTCCGCAATCAGCGAAGACAAACGCATCTTTTCCACTCCAGTAAGCGTAATAATAAATTGAGAAAATCCTTCCTTTGCATCTGAAAGAATTGGATAGGAACCAACGTAACGCATATATTCCACAATTTTTCTTTCTGTATCAAAATCTGAAAAACTCATTCCCAATTTCCATCCACCAATTTTTTTCATTTGGGCAAAGGATTGCTGTAAATGAACCGTTAATGACAAAGGCTCATCATCCACACGATTTTGATAATAGGAAATAACATTTGTTGAGCGGTCCATTTTTAATTGGGATAAATTATCATTATAAATAATAGATTGCCCATCACTTCTATTTCTCAACTCAGATGGATTCGCAAATAATTGTGTAATATAAAAACTAATCGGTATTTGTTCCATTAAATACGTTTGCTTTTCAAGTGATAAATCATTCACTTCAATAAAAACTTGTTTATGTTTTAAAATGTAAGATTCTACAACATAAAATTTATCTTCTTCATAAAATTTTGCAAATTCTGTCTGCACATCTTGATCCATTTTAGCTTGGTACAACTGTTTCGTATAGTCATTTACAAAATAAACACTTTTAGTATCGTCATAACGATAAATGATTCTGCTAAATGTTTCTTGACGTAAATCATCAGGAACATCTGAAAAATATCGACTCATAATTGAAAAAGTAACAGGAGCATCGAACAGTAATTGACTAAAGGAGTCTCTTAATACTAATTGTTCATAATTTTCTTGCGATAGTACTTCTTTCTTTCCAATTTCCTTATATTTTCCCACTAAGGCATTATTCACAGATTCAATAATCGCCGCATCACTCGTCATTTTTACCTTATTTTCATAAGAATAGACAAAACGAGTTGGTCGAAAAACATCCTCTAAAGCGTAGTTAACTCGTGCCTGTGTACTATTATCTTGATTTGTAGAAGTCACATTTCTTGTTAATCCATTATACGAAAAAATTTCTACTGGGCGAAAAACGATTACTGCCGTTAAGACTAAGCTAAATAAACTTAAAAAGATTAAAACAGCAATTAAATATCTAGAACGAATTCTCATTCCCATTCACCATCCTCTTCAAATGGAATATATGGTAAGGAAACAAAGAAGGTAGATCCTTTATTTTCAATACTATTGACCCAAATTTTTCCGCCATGTAATTGGACAACTTCTTGAGCAATCGCTAATCCAAGACCACTTCCCCCCATTGCACGAGAACGAGCTTTATCCACACGATAAAAACGGTCGAATAAATGAGGAATATCTTTTCTAGCAATTCCTAACCCTTCATCGCTCACACTTACAATAATATCCGTATGAGTTTCCATTAAACGAACAATAATACGTCCCCCATCTGGAGAATATTTAATCGCATTATTAATAATATTATCTAACACTTGAGTAATCTTATCTTGATCTAATTCTACCCATAAATCACGTTGCGTAATATCCGTTAAAATACGATAATTTTTGTCTCGATAAGGCTCTGATTGCAATACCATTTCAAATCGATTCACAATATGGACTACTAGTTCATTCATATTAATAAATTCTTTTTCTAATCCAAAACGATTTTGGTCCATACGAGATAAATTCAACAAATCTGTAATCATTCGCATCATACGATCGGTTTCCGTTTCAATAACATTTAAAAATCCTGGTGCAATTTCTTTATTTTCCCACGCTCCATCGACTAATGCTTCTGTATAACTCTTAATACTAGTCAATGGTGTCCGTAACTCATGAGATACATTGGACACGAAGTTTCTACGTTCACGTTCAATTTTCTGTTGCTCGGTAACGTCGGTTAGAACGCAGACTAATCCACTAATAAATCCTGATTCTCGTTGAATCACAGAAAATTCACATTGAATAATGGAATCTTCTCCATCCTCTTCTAAATGAATCAAACGCTCTTGTTGCGTTTCTAATAATTCTCTAAAAGTTACACGCTCTTCCAATGGAAGAATTTCAAGAAGGGGAATTCCTATCACTTTTTCTGATTTTAAATTCAAAATATCTAAAGCTGCCGTATTCATAATAACAATACGACCACGTCTATCCGTCGCAATTACCCCATCACTCATATGACGCAAGACACTATCTAAACGTTGACGTTCTGATTCGGTACTTTCTTGTGCTTCTTTAATTTTAAACGATAAATCATTAATGGCTTGACCTAACTGTCCTAATTCATCATCACTATAAATTTTAACTTCTCCGGTATAATTTCCCTCTGCTATTTTTTCCGTTTGTTTCTTCATTTCCGCAATTGGTTTAGTAATTCCTTGAGAAATAAGGAAAGTAATAATAATCACTAATACAATCGCAATCAATGATGAACTAACGAAAATAACTCCAATATCTTTTACTTGCGTATACCTCGACTCAATATTTGTCGTAACAGAAATAATTCCTAATGGATTACCAGCATTACCACTGATTGGAGAAATTGGCGAAACAATTTTCCAATAACGGTTTTCATGTTCGGTATAATTATAGGCATACACCTCATTGGTTAATAATACTTGTTGTGCATCTGCTTCAGTTGTTCGAGTTCCAACAACAGATTGTTGCGATTGATTAGTTGTTCCTAAAATATATCCCTGAGTATCCATAATTCGAGCTTCTACAATACTACTCCCCGTTGGATAATCTTGTAGTATTTTAGAAATTTCGGCTATTTTCACTTCATCTTTATCATCTCTTGCTAAAATGGGTTGTACACTATTTTTCAAAAATCCAACTTGCAATTGAATTTGTTCTTGAAAGTTAGAAATCATTTGTGTTTCCAATTGTCGCAAGAAGTTCGCAACAATCAATTGCAAAGAAATCATCAGCATGAAAATGAATAACACTGGAATTTTAAATTGAATGGAACGAAAAAATCGTTTCACTTTTTGCATATGATATCTCCTTTATAGATAATAAATGCGCCTTTCTTCCCAGAATAGTTCTTGGTAAAGAAAAGCGCATCTTTCTAAGCTTCTTTTTCTTGTTCTGGAGTTTTAATATAGTAACCTACTCCACGTCTAGTCATAATCCATGTCGGATGACTTGGTGTATCTTCAATTTTTTCACGTAAACGTCTTACCGTTACGTCAACCGTACGAACATCTCCGAAATAGTCATAACCCCAAACCGTTTGTAATAAATGTTCTCTTGTAATCACTTGTCCGATATGTTTTGCTAAATAGTGAAGTAATTCAAACTCACGATGAGTTAACTCAATTTCTTCTCCTCGTTTGGATACGACATATGCATCCTCATGAATAATAAGAGAGCCTAACACAATTTCATTGGCTACCTTTTCTTCATCTGGTTCACTAGGGGCAACATGTTGACGACGTAAATTCGCTTTTACACGAGCAATTAATTCTCGATTTGAAAATGGTTTTGTAACATAGTCATCGGCTCCTAATTCCAAACCTAGAACTTTATCAATTTCTGAATCTTTTGCAGTAACCATAATAATTGGAACATTACTTGTTTTACGAATTTCTCGACAAACTTCTAATCCTTCAATTTTTGGTAACATCAAATCTAACAGCACTAAATCTGGATTTTCGGCAGCAAAAACTGCTAATCCTTCTTCTCCATCAAATGCTGTAACAACTTCAAACCCTTCTTTTGACAAACTAAATTTGACAATATCTGAGATTGGTTTTTCGTCATCTACTACTAAAATTTTTTTCATAACTAGCTCCTCTCTTACGATTGAGCGTTCGGGAAATCTATTTACTATCCCAAACATCTTCTAAAATGTTGGTTTGATTTCTATCAGGACCTACTGAGAATGTTGAGATTTTTACTCCTACTAATTCTGAAACTCTGCGTACATAGTTTTGCGCTTCAATTGGTAATTCTTCTAATGTACGACATCCTGTAATATCTTCACTCCACCCTGGAAGTTCTTCATAAACAGGTTCACATTGTCCTAATTCTACTAAACTTGCTGGATAATGGCGAATTTCTTCTCCATTCGATTTACGATAAGCAACACAAATTTTTACTGTTTCTAATCCAGTTAATACATCGATACTATTTAAGCATAGATTTGTAATACCTGATACACGTTTAGAATGTCTCATCACAACACTGTCAAACCATCCAACACGACGTGGACGTCCAGTAGTTGTTCCATATTCACGACCAACTTCACGAATACGACTTCCAATTTCATCAAATAATTCTGTCGGGAATGGACCATCTCCTACACGAGAAGTATAGGCTTTACAAACACCAACTACTTTTGTCACTTTTGAAGGACCAACACCACTACCAATCGTTACTCCACCTGCTAATGGATTTGAAGAAGTTACAAATGGATATGTTCCTTGGTCGATATCTAACATTACACCTTGTGCACCTTCAAATAATACGCGTTTTCCATTATCTAAAGCATCATTTAATAATACAGATGTATCGCAAACATATTGTTTAATTTGTTGTCCATATTCATAATATTCTTCAAAAATTTCTTCAAAATTCATTGGATTTGCATCATATAATTTAGTAAATTGACGATTTTTGTCTTCTAAATTTAAACGTAAACGTTCTTCAAAAACTTCTCGATCTAGTAAATCCGCAATACGAATTCCTACACGAGCGGCTTTATCCATATATGCAGGGCCAATTCCTTTAATCGTTGTACCGATTTTCTTGTCCCCTTTTGCTTCTTCTTGTAAACGATCCAATTCAATATGATATGGCAAAATCACGTGCGCACGATCTGAAATTCTTAAATTGTCAGTCGTAATATTTCTTTCATGTAAATAGGCTAACTCTGTTACTAAAGATTTTGGATTAACAACAACTCCATTTCCAATAATACAAAGTTTTTCTGGCGAGAAAATTCCAGATGGAATTAAATGTAATTTATACGTTTCTCCACCAAATTGAATGGTATGACCAGCATTATCGCCCCCTTGATAACGAGCAACATACTCTGCCTGTTCACTTAGGAAATCTGTAATTTTACCCTTTCCTTCGTCTCCCCATTGTGTACCTACTACTACTACTGATGACATATCCGCACCTCTTTAATTTATTTTTTACATTGGTGGCATTGAAGCTTCTAAACTTTTTGATGCTATCGATGTAAATTTATTATATTCTTTTATAAACATTAATTCTACGGTTCCTCGTGGACCGCTACGGTTCTTTTCTATAATGACTTCAATAATATTATTCGACTCTTGTTGTGGAACATTTCCATCTTCATCTGGTTCTTGTCGATAATAATCATCTCGATATAAGAATGCTACAATATCTGCATCTTGCTCAATCGAACCTGATTCACGAATATCCGACATCACCGGACGTTTATCTTGTCTTTGCTCTACTCCACGTGATAATTGAGATAAAGCAATCACTGGAACACTTAGTTCTTTAGCAAGTTTCTTTAAATTTCTTGAAATTTCTGAAACTTCTTGTTGACGACTTTCTCGTCCATTTCCTTCAATTAATTGTAAGTAATCAATTACAATTAATCCAAGATTACTTCGTTCTTGTTTTAATCGTCTGCATTTTGCACGAATTTCCGACACTCGAATCCCTGGAGTATCGTCAATATAAATGGGGGCATTCGATAAAGTACCTGATGCTACAAAATAACTACGAAGTTCTTCTTCCGTTAAACGACCATTTCGCATATTACTTGCATCAATACTTCCTTCCGAACATAACATCCGGTTTACAAGAGATTCAGCACTCATTTCTAAACTGAAAATGGCTACCGTTTCATTTGTTTTTGTCGCAACATTTTTAGCAATATTTAATACAAACGCTGTTTTACCCACAGATGGACGTGCTGCTAAAATAATTAATTCATCTGAATGGAGTCCTGAAGTCATTCGATCTAAATCAATGTATCCTGTTGGAATTCCTGTAATTTCTCCTGTATTTTTCATACGCTCTTCAAGAGATAAATAGGCTTCATTTAATACTTTTGTAATATCTACAAATCCTGCTCGATTTCTCTTTTCAGAAACTTCTAAAATACTTCGCTCAGCTCTATCCAACACGGCTGCTACTTCATCTGTTTCACCATATGCATCTGTTGCAATATCTGTAGAAGTTCGAATTAACTTTCGTAAAGTTGATTTTTCACTGACGATTTTAGAATAATATTCCACATTCGAAGCAGTTGGTACTTTTTCTGCTAATTCAAGCAAATAAAGTTGACCCCCTGCATTTTCTAATTGTTTATTTTGATTTAAACGTTCTGCAACTGAAACAATATCAATGGGCGAAGAATCATTATTTAACTCTACCATCGCTTTAAAAATGACCTGATGATTTACACGATAAAAATCATCTGGCATTAAAAATTCCATTACAGATACAATTGAATCTGGATCTAATAATATAGCTCCTAAAACAGATTGTTCTGCATCTAAATTTTGCGGTGGAATTCTTCCTTCAAATTGTTCATCCACTTGTCCATTGACACCTTCTTTCATTCCATACATACGCTGTAATTTTACCATAAAATCTACAAAAGAAACAGGCAGAACCTTTCACTGAACAGAAAAAATCCAAGACGGTTTCTCCGTCTTGGATTTTCTAAGAAGTATTTTTTTCTAATGATTAGTCTTGATGTTTCATTGTTGGGAATAGTAATACGTTACGGATTGATTGGCTGTTTGTTAGTAACATTACTAAACGGTCAATACCGATACCTACCCCACCAGTTGGAGATAATCCATATTCTAATGCTTGTACGAAATCTTCATCCAATGGATGAGCTTCATCGTTACCTGTTTCTTTTTCTTCTACTTGTTTCATGAAACGTTCACGTTGATCGATTGGATCTGTTAACTCTGTAAATCCATTTGCATATTCTTTTGTACAAATGAAGCATTCGAAGCGATCTGTGAAGCGTGGGTCTTCATCATTTTTACGAGCAAGTGGAGACACTGCTACTGGATGTCCATAAATGAATGTTGGTTGAATTAATGTTTCTTCTACAAATGTTTCGAAAAACTCATTTACTACGTGACCATAAGTCATTGAGGCTTCAACTTTCACACCTTTTTCTTTAGCAATCGCACGAGCTTCTTCATCTGTCATTTCTACCCAGAAATCTACTCCCGTTACTTCTTTAATCGCATCTACCATATGAACTCTCTTCCAAGGAGCTTTTAATTCCACTTCATATTCTCCATAAGGAACTTTTGTTTTTCCTAAAACTTCTTGCGCAACACTTGATACGATTCCTTCTGTTAAGTCCATAACATCTTGATAGTCAGTATAAGCAGTATAGATTTCAATTGATGTAAACTCAGGGTTGTGAGTTGTGTCAATTCCTTCATTACGGAATACACGACCGATTTCATACACACGTTCCATACCACCTACTACTAAACGTTTTAAGTGTAATTCTGGAGCGATACGCATGTATAATTCCATATCTAAAGCATTGTGATGAGTAATAAATGGACGAGCATTCGCACCACCAGCTAATGTATGTAATACTGGTGTTTCCACTTCTAAATAATCACGAGAATCTAAGTAATGACGAATTTCACGGATAATTTTACTACGTGTTACAAAACGATCCATACTGTCACGGTTACTAATTAAGTCTAAGTAACGTTGACGATATTGTTGTTCTACATTTGTTAATCCATGATATTTATCCGGTAATGGACGTAAAGCTTTTGTTAAATGAACAAATTGAGTAGCTTTAACAGATAATTCACCAGTGTTTGTCACCATAACTGTTCCTACAACACCAACGATATCTCCTAAGTCTGCTTTATCAAATAATTCATAAGCTTCGTCTCCAACAACATCCTTACGAACATAAATTTGAATTTGACCTTTACCATCTTGGATATGAGCAAAACCTGCTTTCCCTTTTCCACGTTTTGTCATAATACGACCTGCGATTTGAACAGTTACTTCTTCTTGTTCAGCTAAGCTTTCTTTTGTTGCACCTTCAAATTGTTGATGAATTTCTTCAGTGGATTGTTTTTGTTTAAATCCTGTCGCAAAAGGCTCTACACCTTTTTCACGTAATTGATGCATTTTTTCACGACGAACTTGTAATTGATCATTCAGTGTTTCTTGTACTTCTACTTCGTTAGACACTGTATTTCCTCCTTTTTTGTGACATGTGTCACTGTATTTCTAGTCTATTGTACCAATTATTGACTGATAAATAAAGCGTTTATGTGTATTGAAAAAAAGTTCTATTTGGACACTTCAAACTACAATAAAAGTTGTTTACTCTACTTCTTTTCCACGTTCTAACTGTCTTTCAAGACGTTCCAAATGTTCTTGTACAAATTGGTCTAAAATTTGATTCACTTGAGAGACTGTTGTAGATTCATTAATCGCAACTTTTGTTTTCGTTGCACGAGGAATTCCTTTTAAGTAATAAGCAGCTAATTTACGGAATTCTTTAGTTGCTACTGACTCCCCTTTTAAGTTTGCTAAGCGGTCTAAATGTGTTTTAGCAATTTCAATTTTTTCAGGAACAGTATTTTCCGGTAATAATTCTCCCGTTTCTAAATAATGAACGGTTTGCTTAATCATCCATGGATTTGCTAAGGCTGCTCGTCCAATCATGACACCATCTACGCCTGTAACTTCAATCATTTTCTTAGCATCTTGAGGAGAGCGAACATCTCCATTTCCAATTAATGGAATTCGTGTTAAGTTTTTCTTCACTTCACCAAGAATTTCCCAGTTAGCTTTTCCATCATACATTTGTACACGAGTTCGACCATGCATTGCAACAGCGCTCGCACCTGCTCGTTCTGCTGCAAGAGCATTTTCAACTGCATATAAATGTTCATCATCCCAACCAGTACGCATTTTTACTGTGACAGGTTTATCCACTGCATCCACTACTGCGGCAACCATTTCATATACTTTATTTGGATCTAATAACCATTTCGCACCCGCTTCAGCTTTAATGACCTTATTCACGGGACATCCCATATTAATATCAATAATCGCTGCTTCTGTATTTTCTGCAACATATTTTGCTGCTTCCACTAATGTATCTTTATTTCCGCCCATAATTTGGACACTTAATGGGTATTCATTTGGTTCAATATGCAACATACTTAATGTTTTTTCATTTCTAAATTGAATTCCTTTATCACTAATCATTTCGCAAACAACTAAGCCTGCCCCAAATTCTTTTACCGTTACACGGAAAGCTGAATTACTAATTCCAGCCATCGGTGCAACCACTACTGGATTGTCAATTTGAATATTGCCAATCTTAAAACTCATCTCATTTCCTCACTTTCAATCATTCTGCTTAGCTATTGTACCATAGATAGTTGTCATTCGTGTATTATCACGGTCTATTTTTAAGCTATAAAACATTTGGTAAATTCTCAATCTAAATTCTAGTTTAGAAATCAGTTGAATTTAGTCTGAGA
>CAURER010000041.1:0-13722 GCA_963523795.1 uncultured Granulicatella sp. | reverse complement strand
TGTTTTCTTTTGAATAGAATAACCAAACAAACGAAATGTCCTTTTTTTATTATAGAAAAGGTTTGCTTAATTGTCAATTAGATACACCAAAATTTTAACGAAAAAATTCAATTTTGACTCTAGTTTAAGAAGCTGTATGGGCACATTTTTCACATAATCCAAATACTTCAAATCGATGCGAATGTACTTCACAACCCTCTAATTGTGTCTCAAAATAAGTCATCGGACAAAACTCAATTTCTTTAGTACGCCCACATTTTTCACAAATAAAATGATGATGATGTCCCTCATGACTACAACCAAAACGGAATAATTTTTCACCATTCCATTCAGTTGTTTCTAAAATACCTAAATCCGTAAAATCATATAAATTACGATAAATGGTATCATAACTCATATTTGGAAAATCTGCTTCTAATAATTGTTGTACTTGCTTAGCAGATAAATAACGATCTTCGTGGCTAAAAATTTCAATAATTTTTTCACGTTTACTCGTATATTTGAAGCCTGCCTGTTTTAATAATTGAATCGCTTGTTCAATTTGTCCATGATGACAATGGCAGTGATGATGTTGTTTTTCATTTTTACTTGAATGTTGGTGAGTTTCTTTATGGTCGTGACAACATTCATGCTCATGATGTGTATGCTCTTCTCCATGATGATGGCAACATTCTTTATTGTGTGTTTCTTTATGCTGACAACATTCGTGTTCGTGTGGCATAAAACTTCCTCCTATTACTGACTAATAATTTTTGAAAGTAAATCTGGGTCAAATTGATTTTGACGAATCATTTGAATTTCATATAAGTAAGGCGGTTTTTGATTTTTCTTATCTTCTCCAACATATGGAGTTTCTAAAATTTTAGGAATATTTTTAAATTTCTCTTCTGATACTACTTGCATTAGAGCATCAAAACCAATTTCTCCAAATCCAAAGTTTGCATGTCGGTCTTTTTGGGCTCCACAGATATTTTTAGAATCATTGATATGCAAGACTTTCAAGCGATCTAATCCGATTACTTTATCAAATTCCGTTATTACACCAGAAAAATCTTCTTTTAAGTTATACCCTGCATCATGAATATGACAAGTATCTAATGTCACAGATAAACGGTCATTATGAGTAACACCGTCAATCATACGAGCAATTTCTTCAAAAGTTCGACCTAATTCAGTTCCCTTTCCTGCCATTGTTTCAAGTGCAATTTGAACTTTTTGATTTTTATCAATAACTTCATTTAATCCTTTTACAATTTGTGCAATTCCTACATCGACTCCTGCTCCAACGTGAGAACCTGGATGAAGTACTACTTGTTTAGCACCAATAGCCTCTGCACGACGAATTTCTTCTCTTAAAAATTCAATCGCAAAATCTAAATAACCTTCTTTAGTTGTATTTGCTAAATTAATAATATAAGGTGCATGCACGACTACTTCTTCAATTCCATTGGCTTGCATAAATGCTTGCCCTTGAGAAATCATTAATTCTTCAATTGGTTTTCTTCTTGTATTTTGCGGTGCTCCTGTATACACCATCATCGTATTTGCTTGATAACTTGCTGCTTCTTTTGCAGATAATAACATCATTTCTTTTCCACTCATGGAAACATGAGATCCTAATAACATCTATCTTCCTCCTTGCTAAAATCACCTTTTATTTTACGTGACAAATCAAGATTCAGCAAGCATTAACCCTTTTATTAAAATTCCATCAGATTCTGAACATTAAAGCCTTACCTTTTGCTTTTCAAACACTTTCATAATTGGTATAATAAGAAATATAAGATTAAAATAGGATTATAAAAGGAGCGCCTATGGAAAACGTTAAATCTATTATTCAAAATAAAAACGTTCAATATTTCATCACTTTTAGTGCTTTCCTTCTTGCCTTTGGTTTTTCAATTGTACCAATTTTAGATGCGAATCCTTCTCCAATTTCATCGCAGCTTCAGTCAACGGTTGCTTCGAATGATACTCATGAAGATGAAGCTCAAAATAATGAAAAACTTGACAAGTCTCTAGTTGCTCAAGTAGCTGCTGTAGAAAGTGACACTTCTGTCAAATTATATCAAGAACCAAATACTCAACAATTTCCAATTGCAGAAGTTAAAAAAGGAGAATTTGTTCTAGTATTAAAAAAAGTGAATGATGAATGGTTTCAAGTTCAATTTCATCAACAAGTTGCGTGGATGCCTACAAAAGATGTCCTGTTAACACATTTAATGATTGGACACTCAAGCGGTGCTGTCTCTCTATATAAAGAAGCAAATACTCAATCGCAAGTAGTTACTTCTATTCCATATGGACAATTATTTTATTTATTAGATGATCAACAATCAAACTTCTCTAAAGTTTCCTATAATGGACAAGAAGGTTATGTTGACAATAATCAATTAAACTATGCTGTCGACCATATGAATGAATTATATAAATTACAAGCAGGATTGCCTCAAACATTAGATGCTAAAAAGATGATTTCTACAAAATTAAAAGAAACACCTTTATACGAATCAGCTGATTCATTTTCAAAACGTGTTAGTACTGTAAATGCTGGAACAATCTTTAATTATGAAGATCGTGAAAATGATTTTTATAAAGTAACTATTGGGAATGGTAAAAAAGCGTATATCCCTTATTGGTTAGTGAATGCAAACTTTGCTACGATAGAATCAGATTCTCAAATTCCACAAGGAATTGAGCATGCAAAAATTGTCATTGACCCAGGTCATGGTGGAGATGATCCAGGTGCTGTTGTTACCTTTAGTGAGAAACATGAAGCAGATCATACATTAACAACTGCCCTATTATTGAAAAAAGAATTAGAAAATTTAGGTGCAACTGTTATTTTAACTCGTGAATCAGATAAGAGTGTAAGTCTAGAAAATCGTGCACAATTGAGTAATCGAGAAAAAGCGAATGCATTCATCAGTTTACACTTTGATTCCGGTCCAAATTCGAATGCATCAGGAACAACAGGATATTACTTTACATCAACAAGTGAAAACTTAGCTCAAACCGTTAATAAATATATTGCACGTAATTTAACATTGAAGAGCCAAGGAACAAAATTCCAAAACTTCTTAGTATTACGTGAAAATAAACAACCTTCTATTCTTTTAGAATTAGGTTATTTAAATAATCCGGATGACAATAAATTAATTGAATCCTCTGAGTATCAAGAAAATATTGCAAAAAGTATTGCAAGTGCTTTGAAAGAATATTTCCAACAGTAACAATAATATAAATAAAAAATAGACTTTTCTTTAAATAGCAAGGACGGCAGCAGCTTCGCAAAGCGAATCTCATGCCTCTACTATGGGAAAAGTCTTTTGTTTTATAATTAACTAAAAAGATACAGGCGGAAAAAGCCTGTATCTTTTTTCTATTAAAATAAATCATCCATCCGGGCAGTATTTTCTACTTCTTCTGCTACATAATTTGGAGTGATTTCTTCTACTACTGTATTTTCTACTGCTCGATTCACTAATTCTTCTACGTTCAATCTTGCTTCATATTCTCTTGCTTTTTCTAATTTTGGTTTTGTTTTTGGACTTGGTGGTGCAAAAACAGTACAGCAATCTTCAAATGGTTGAATCGATAATTCAAATGTATCGATTTCTTGTGCGATTGCAATAATATCTAGTTTATCCATTGTGGCAACTGGTCGAATGATTGGTGTATTCGTTACGTCATTAATCGCAATCATGCTCTCTAATGTTTGAGAAGCTACTTGTCCTACTGATTCACCATTTGCAATGGCTAAGCCATGGTTTTTCTCACGTAGTTGATCTGTAATTCGTAACATCATTCTACGCATTACTGTCATCAAGTAATTTTCAGGGACAGCTTTTTTAATTTCTTCTTGAATTTCTGTAAATGGTACTGTGAAGAATTGTAGACTTCCCCCATAAATAGCTACTTTTGCTGCTAATTGTTTGGTTTTCACTAATGCTTGAGGACTTGTATATGGCGGACTTGCAAAATGCACACATTGTACTTCCATACCTCTCTTCATTGCTAGATATGCGGCAACTGGAGAATCAATTCCTCCTGATAACATTAATGATACTCTACCACTTGTTCCAACAGGTAAACCTCCGGCACCTTGAATCGTTTGTAAACTCACCATAATATGTTGACGGCGAACATCTACACGAACCGTAATATCTGGTTGTTTTAATTGCACACGAATCTCTGGATATGCTTCTAATACTGCATCTCCTAAAAATAAATTAATGTCATTCGTATCCATCACAAATTCATGGTCACTACGTTTTGTAGCAATTTTAAAAGTTTTTCCGTTTGGATTTTCTTTTCCAACTAAATCCAATACGACTTCTTTCACTTTCTCCATTTCTTTTTCTAAAATATAAATAGGAGAAAATGACTGAATACCAAAAATTGGTTTTAACAATGGAATAATCTCTTCTTGAGGAACTCCATTTAAGTCTAAGTACATAAAATCATAATCTGGAAAAACTCGAACTTGAGGGTAATTCATCAATGCTTTTTTAATATTATTGGCTAATTTTTGCGTAAACATTTTTTTATTACGACCCTTAGTCGATAATTCACCATATCTTACTAATAATCTAACTTTCACTTTTTCACTCCTTTATTTTAAAAATTCAAATTTTTTCATTAATTTTTCTAATACTTCTACAAATTGTTTTGCTTCATCCATTGTGTTCAAATATGAAAAACTTGCACGAACTGCACTTGTTGCCCAATAATCTGGAACATTCATCGCAGCTAAGGTGCTCGAACTATCTGATTTTTTACTTGAACATGCAGAAGTTGTTGAAATATAAATCTCTTCCTCTTCAAAAGCATGAACTAGAACTTCTCCACGAACTCCTTTTAATGCAAAACATAGAATATGATCCACTCCCTCTTTTGGAGAGAAAATTTTTATTTGCGGTTGTTGTTCTAAGAAATTCCACAAATAATCTCTAATTTCCTTCATTGGATGTGGAGCTTCTAAATACATACGCATTGCTTTAGCAGTAGCAACAATTCCAGGTAAATTCTCAGTTGTGCTACGTTCAGTCTTTTCTTGTCCTCCGCCTGTTAATAACGACTGAATTTTTCTTCCAGCTTTTTTATAAAGTATTCCAACTCCACGTGGTCCATGGAATTTATGAGCAGATAAACTTAATAAGTCAATTCGTCCAAGCGATAATAAATCTGGAACTTGTTCCAATCCCTGAACCGCATCAACATGAAAATGAACCCATGGATATTGTTCAAGAATACGAGAAATCTCTGCAATATTTTGACTCACACCAATTTCATTATTCACCGCCATTACAGAAACTAAAATTGTTTCTTTTTTTATCATAGATTCTAATTGTTCTATTGAAATTTCACCTTTGTCATTGACATCTAAATAACTGATTTCAAATCCTAATTGAGCTAATTGTTTCACCGTATTTAAAATGGAAGGATGTTCAATTTTTGTTGTAATAATATGATTTCCAAACACTCTTTTTTCCAGTGCCGTTCCTTTAATGGCCCAGTTATTACTTTCTGTTCCTCCAGAAGTAAAATAAATTTCTTCTGTTTTAGCACCTAAAAGAGCTGCAATATGTTCTCTTGCTTTTTCTAATACTTGAAAGGCTTGTCCTCCAAGTCGATGTAAGCTTGAAGGATTTCCCCAAAAACGCTCGCTTGTTTGAACATACGATTGTAATGCTTCTGGAGCAATTTTTGTCGTTGCTGAATTATCAAAATAAATCATGATATCTCCTTTTCTACATCTCATAACGGCAAAAGGAGCGAGCTCTTTATTTAAAAGAGCCCCTCCTGCCATCATTTTTTAAACTCACTAGTTAGCTACAATATTTACTAATTTTCCTGGAACTGCAATTACTTTACGAACTGTTTTGCCTTCAATTGCGGCTTTTACAGATTCATGATTTCTTGCAATTTCTTCCATTGATGCTGCATCACTGTTTGCTGGTACCATTACACGAGCTTTAATTTTTCCATTTACTTGGAAGATAACTTCTACTTCATCCTCTACTAAGAATTTTTCATCGTAAGTTGGCCATGCAACATAGCTAATAGATTCAGTTGCGCCTAGTTTAGACCATAATTCTTCTCCTAAGTGTGGAGCGATTGGTGCTAATAATTGAACTAAACCTTTCATATACTGAACTGGAAGTGCTTCTGTTTTATACGCTTCATTTACAAAAATCATCATTTGAGAAATTGCTGTGTTAAAGCGTAATGCTTCGTAATCTTCTGTTACTTTCTTAACAGTTTGGTGATAAATTTTATCTAATGAACCATCATTGAAAGTAGTAATACGGTCACGTAATTTACCTTCTTCATCGACTAGTAATCTCCAAACACGTTCTAAGAATTTACGGCTTCCTTCAAGACCTTTTTCACTCCAAGCGATTGAAGCATCCAATGGTCCCATAAACATTTCATATAGACGTAATGTATCTGCCCCATATTGACGAACAACATCATCTGGATTCACAACATTTCCTTTTGATTTAGACATTTTTTCATTACCTTCACCAAGAATCATTCCTTGGTTAAATAATTTTTGGAATGGTTCTTTATTCGGAACAACACCTAAATCGTATAATACTTTATACCAGAAACGAGCATATAATAAGTGTAACACTGCATGTTCAGCTCCACCGATATATAAATCAACTGGTAACCATTCTTTTAATTTTTCAGGATCTGCAATTTGTTCTTGATTATGCGGATCAATATAACGAACAAAATACCATGAACTTCCTGCCCATTGTGGCATTGTATTTGTTTCACGACGTCCTTTTAATCCTGTTTTCTCATCCGTAACATATAACCATTCTTCAATAGCTGCTAATGGAGATTCACCTGTACCACTTGGTTTAATTTTATCTGTTTTTGGTAATACTAATGGTAACTCTTCTTCAGGAACAGTTGTCATTGTACCATCTTCCCAATGAATGACAGGAATTGGTTCTCCCCAATAACGTTGACGAGAGAATAACCAGTCACGTAGACGGTAACTTACTTTTGCTTCTCCAACGCCTTGTTCTTTTAACCATTCATTCATTTTTTCAATGGCATCTGCTTTATTTAAGCCATCTAAAAATTCAGAATGAATATGAACGCCATCTCCAGTATAAGCTTCTTGAGTCACATCTCCACCTTCGATAACTGGAATAATGTCTAGACCAAATACTTTTGCAAATTCGTAGTCACGTTCGTCATGAGCAGGTACCGCCATAATTGCTCCTGTTCCATAACTCACTAATACATAGTCTGCAATCCAAATTGGAATTTCTTTTCCGTTAACAGGGTTAATCGCATAAGCTCCTGTAAATACCCCTGTTTTTTCTTTTGCTAATTCAGTACGTTCTAAATCTGATTTAGTAGAAACAGAAGCAATATAAGCATCCACTTCTTCTTTTTGTTCTGGAGTTACAATTTTTTGAACAAGTTCATGTTCAGGTGCTAACACATTATAAGTTGCTCCAAATAATGTATCAGGACGAGTTGTAAATACTTCAAAACTTTCTTCTGAATCTTTTACTTTGAATGTTACTTGTGCCCCTTTAGAACGACCAATCCAGTTTCTTTGCATATCTTTGATGCTTTCTGGCCAATCTAAATCATCCAAGTCTTCTAATAAACGATCCGCATAAGCAGTAATTTTTAACATCCATTGTTTCATTGGTTTACGGTACACTGGATGTCCACCACGTTCTGATTTTCCATCAATAACTTCTTCATTAGCTAATACTGTTCCTAAAGCAGGACACCAGTTAACCGGTACTTCTGCTTCATACGCTAAACCTTTTTCTACTAATTTTGTAAAAATCCATTGAGTCCATTTATAGTAATTTGGATCTGTTGTATTAATTTCTCGATCCCAGTCATAACTAAATCCTAGTTCTTGAATTTGACGTTTGAAAGTTGCAATATTTTTCAATGTAAATTCAGCAGGATCATTCCCTGTATCTAACGCATATTGTTCTGCAGGTAATCCAAATGCATCCCATCCCATTGGATGTAATACATTATATCCTTGAGCACGTTTCATACGAGAAACAACATCTGTTGCTGTATATCCTTCTGGATGCCCTACGTGTAAGCCTTGACCTGATGGATATGGGAACATATCTAGTGCATAGAAATTTTTCTTTCCTTTATCTTCCGTAGTTTTAAATGTATGATTGTCTAACCAAAACTTTTGCCATTTTGGTTCGATTTCATGATGATTAAATGACATAATTTTCCCCTCTTTTCTGGAAATACCTAAAAAACGCCCTAATGTCTCTAAAGACAATAGGACGTTTCCACGTGGTACCACCTAATTTTATACTTAACATACTCTTAACGCGAGTGAAACGGAATTTCTTACTTCGTTTCAGAAATTCAGCTAAAAGGCGAGTTCAAAACTTTTCATGATGCATTTTCACCAACCATGCACTCTCTACTACAATCCAAATTTCTACTATTCCTTTGTTTGCTAATATTTACTAGCATTATATCAATTTATTTTGAAACAATCAAGACTTGTCCTGGTTGGATAATATTAGACGTTAATTGATTCAATGATTTTAATTCATCTAATGTTAAACCGTGATTTTTCGCAATTCGCCATAAACCATCACCGGGTTGAACGGTATATGTTGTTTCAGTACTTTCACTTGCTGTTTCTTCTGAAGAACTAGTTGACTCTTCTGCTTGTTCAGATGTAGGACTTGATCCATCAGAAACAATCAAACCTTGACCTGGATAAATGATACTATCAACACTTAAGTTATTCCATTCTAATAAAGTCGATAAAGAAATTCCGTGATTATGCGCTATACGGTATAAAGAATCTCCACTATGAACATAATACATTTTTGCATTAGTTGAAGGAGTTGTTTCTTCTGGTGTAGCTACCTCTTCTTGACTCTCCTCAGCAGTTGATTCTGTACTTTCTGCAGCTGGAGCAGATTCACTATTTCCTGATAATTTTAACACTTGTCCGGGATAAATTGTCGAATTTAAACTTAATCCGTTTAAGCTTAATAAATCATCAATACTTGTTCCTGTTTTTCGAGCAATTGCATATAAGCCATCACCACTGACTACTGTATACGTTCCACCTGTTGATGTTTGTTCTGAACTTGCTGCATTTTCTTCGCTTGAAGTTTCTTGTGTTGACGTTGAACTTTCGTTCTCTGTTGAAGATCTTTCTTCAGATTCAGCCTCTTGGCTATTTGCCGATAATGTTAACACTTGTCCTGGATAAATCGTTGAAGTTAAACTTAAACCATTTAAGCTTAATAAATCATCAATACTTGTTCCTGTTTTTCGAGCTATCGCATATAAACCATCACCACTGACTACTGTGTATGTTCCAGATGATGAACTTTGCTTCGTACTTGTTGAAGTTTCTTCGTTTGTAGTTTCTTCATTAGCCTTCTCTTCTTTAGAAGCACTTTCTTCTTGTTTTGTCTCAGTTGTTGCTGATTTTGAAGATAATGCTAAAACTTGTCCTGGGTGAATAATTGAGTTTAAATTCAATCCATTTAAGCTTAATAAATCTTGAATACTTGTTCCTGTTTTTCGAGCTATTGCATATAAACTATCCCCACTGACAACTGTATAACTATTTCCACTTGTTGTAGATGTTTCATTACTTGCAATTTCTTCAGCCATATTGACAGCTGTTTCTGTATCATATTTTGTTAAG
Source organism: uncultured Granulicatella sp. (assembly GCA_963523795.1). Taxonomy (GTDB): domain Bacteria; phylum Bacillota; class Bacilli; order Lactobacillales; family Aerococcaceae; genus Granulicatella. The sequence goes on along the minus strand of CAURER010000041.1, from coordinate 4,022 downwards.
CCAAATTGTTCAATAATTCGATTTAATTTTGCACCATATGCAGTATCCGTTGCATAACGACCTGTTAAATAAGCTGTAGCATCTTGATAACTATTCGTCTTACTCTTCCAAGCACCAGAATAAAATAATGGTGCTCCAGAAATTCCATTCACAATTTTATCGGCATAATCTTCTAATGATTCTTGATAAGATGGATATTTTCTAAAATCTGCTTGAATACTGTAATAGTTTTGTCCACCACTATCTTCTAATGTTTGCATATTGACAGATTGTCCATTATAGCTTCCTTTTACACCAAATAAGTTATGGTTTGGTGCTTTCGATAAGGCACTTGTACCCCAACCTGATTCAAGAGCAGCTTGAGCAATCATAACTGAAGCGTAAATATCTTTTCCTCTTGCAACATTTTGAGCTGCAGGAATAATATTCCGTAAAAATTGAGTTGCAGCTGTTGAAGCTTCTACAACACTAAAATTAGCGGATAATAATTGATCTACAGGAGAAACATATAATCCCACACAGGCAGTTGTTCCTACTACGATTAATGATCTTTTTAAAGATTGATTCATCATTTGTACTTTTTGTGATTGTTTTTCTTTTTTTATTCTTAACAGTCTTGCATTTCTACTTTCTAACATTTCTCGATTCCTCCTACTTCATTCATTATCCATTATAGGAGAAAGTTTTTTGATTCATAGGGGAACGTTGCACGAACACTGCATTCGTTGTATACTCTTAACAACCGTAAAGCTTTTGTAATAAATGTTAAAGATTTGGTAAAGGAGTTCTAAAAATGATTCAAAATGCCCAAAAATTCAGCCATTCCATGTTACAAGAATATATCAAGCCTGGAGACTGCGTGATAGATGCAACAATGGGGAATGGAAATGACACGATTTTCCTTTCAAAACTGGTTCAAAATGAAGGAAAAGTCTTCGCTTTTGATATTCAAGAAGCAGCACTCGTGAAAACAACTGAAAAGATTCAAGCATTAGAAACAAAAGAAAATATTCAACTCATTTGTGACTCCCATGCAAATCTAGCAAATTATATCCAAGAACCTATTCAAGCTGCTATCTTTAATTTAGGGTATTTACCTGGAAGTGATAAGTCGATTATTACGACTCCCGACTCCACCATTCGTGCGATTGAATCTATTATGGAGTTGTTGACGATTGGCGGTCGCATCGTATTAGTTTGTTATTGGGGACATGAAGGTGGAGATACAGAATTATCACAATTACTAGATTTTCTTCCGACATTAGATCAACATCAATGGACAGTGTTGCAGTATCAATTTATCAACCAACAAAACCAACCACCTATTTGCTTTGTCATTGAAAGAAAACAATAAGAAAGACTTTTGCGAGTGCAAAAGTCTTTCTTCAATTTGTCCTTTATACTTTTAACTGATTCTGTAATGCTTGTGTAAGAACTTCTGAATAATTGATACTTTGTCGGTCTGCAAGTCTCACTAGCCACTCAGGTACTGTAACATTCTTTCGAATTGCCTTATTGTTTCTTATAAACAGAGTTGGATCAGCAAGTATCATGCTAACAAATCCATTTTCTACTGTTAAAGTATTAATATCTGTTGGAATTGGTAACTCCTTTCCTTCATCGATGTACAAAGCCAAGATACTCTCTAACATTTCTTTCGCATTTTTCATAGATTCTTCAAGAGAATCTCCCTGTGTTCCACCATGAAATTCAGGAAATTCTACCCAAAATCTACCATCATCTTCCTTATGAAATATTGCAGGATATGATTTCAACATACTTTCACCTCTACATCAGATTAAAAGATTGGGGTATTATTTCAACCCCAAATCTTTCATGATTTTGAGTTCTAGTCCTTTTCCTAAATCTTTATTACCATGAATAGGAATTACTACTATGTACTCAAAATCTGGATGACTAAAATGATGGTGACTTCCATTTTGGCGGATTTCTTTCCATCCATGTTGTCTTGCCAACTTAGCCATCTCTTTTCCTGTAAGCGGCATATGATTACCTCCTTACAATTAGGATTATACGCATAATACGCATTTTTGTCAAACGATATAAATACAACACAATAAAAAGCCTAGTGCAAATGTAATAACATCACCATTTGCACTAGACTTATATTTTACACGTTATTGATGAATCATTTGTTTTTTTACAAATTCTTGATAGTGAGGATGAGATTCTAATAATTCAGAATGAGTTCCTACTCCTGTAATCTTTCCATCTTCTAAGAAATAAATTTGAGTAGCATCTTGAACCGTCGATAATCGATGAGCAATCATCACTTTTGTTAGATGACGATATTCCTGTTCTAATGTTTGAATAATCTTATGTTCTAAAATACTATCCAAAGAAGAAGTTGCTTCATCTAAGAAAATTAATTTTGGATTTCTTAATAAAATACGAGCAAATGCCAATCGTTGCTGTTGTCCCCCTGAAAAATTATCCCCTAATTCTGATACATTTGTATGAATTCCTTGCGGCAATGCAGTTACAAATTCATAGATTTCAGCATCTTTCAAAGCTTGATTAATAGCTTCTGTGCTAACTGTTCCCTTCAATCCCCACGTTAAATTATCTAAAATTGTTCCTGCTAATAATGTTTCATTTTGTGCAAGATAGCCTATTTGATTTCTATATTCTTGAAGATTTACTCCACTTAAATCAATAGAATCAATGCAAACTTGTCCATTAGTTGGTTGTATCATTCCTAATAAAAGACTTAACAATGTACTTTTTCCTGCTCCCGATGGGCCAACAATCGCTACGGTTGAACCAGAATGAATTTCCATTGAAATATGATTTAATACTTCTGTTTCTTCATAGCCAAATGAAACATCTGATAATTGGATTGTTGCATCTGATAAATCAATCACTTCCCCAGTATTTTGTTGAGCTATAATTGGTTTACGAATCAATTCTAATAAATCACTCATTGATCCTTGTAATTTAGATAATTCGCCTAAAAAACTACCGACAGAACTTGCAGGTGTTAATAACATGAAGATGTAAATTAAGAATGAAATAAATGTTCCAATCGTCATCTCACCACTAGAAAGTAATAAGCCACCAAATAAGAAAATGAAACTTAATACAATCGTTACTAAAAATAATGAAAAAGGCTGCATCAACGCTTCAAAGAATCCTAATTTTACAGATTGTTGATACAATTCTAAATATGACTCTTTCATTTTTTGTTTACTTTGTTCTGTAGCATTATTCGCTAAAAAGAATGTACGATTTCTAAAATACTCTCCTAATTGTCCAATCACTTTGATGGTTACTTTTTGTTCAGACTGACTAATATTAGAAACCAGTTTACTCATTGGAATTAAGAATAAAAAGATTGAAGGAATTCCTAATAAAATGACAACAGATAATTTCCAATTTAGAATAAATAAGAAAATTAAAATACCTACAATCGTCACAATACTTTGAATAAAAGTTGGTAATTGGAAAACGATAAAGTTTTTTAATTTTTTACTCACTTCAATAATTTCACCAGCAGATTCTCCACTTCTTTTTTGGGATTCTTGTTCATTTTGAAGAACACTCTCATAAGCTTTCATACGAAAATCAAGTACAATATTTTCCCCGATTTTTAATAACCCATAATGAGCACTGAATGATAATAATAATTGTAAAAATAGAAGTGCAACAATGAGGATAACATTTTGAAAAATATTTTTTCCATCTCCATTATCTAATAATGATTGTACTAAATAGGGAATTCCTAAAGTCAATAAGCTTCCCACAATACCAATCAACAACCATGGTATCATCTTTAATTTAATTTCTTTTGTTATCAAATTTTGCATAGAATTACCTCCACTTTTTCTTGTATATCGTTAGATATTGACTATAGAATATCATCTTTTTAATATTTGTCAATTATATTTTTAATTTTTGATTAATTTTTCTAATGTTTTTTTTATTTTAGATGTTTTAAAATCTAAAAGAGGCTGGGCAAAAAGTCTCAAAAATAGAAGAAAGCACGTCCCGATTTTGACTGA
>CAURER010000040.1:0-14271 GCA_963523795.1 uncultured Granulicatella sp. | reverse complement strand
GGAACATATGAATTGAAAGATGGTGCGATTACATTTACACCAGTTAAGACATTCAAAGGAACAGCTGAAGGGGTAACCGTTCAAGTTGAAGATGAGAATGGTAAAGTTGTTACTAAGAAATATGTACCTACAGTTACACCAGTAACACCAGAAGGTGAAAATGCTGAAACTGAAGGACCAAAAGCACAACCACAAACATCAACAATCGTGTTTGATAAGAAAGACGAAGATACAACAACAGTAAACTTCAACAAAGGTCATGAATCAGTAGCATTAGATCCAACAACGACAACATTAGTTGGAAAAGATGGATCACCAGCTACAGAAGTGAAAGTTCCAGGTGAAGGTACGTATACATTAATAAATAATGTCATTACATTTACACCAGAATCAGAATTTGTTGGAAAAACTACAGGAGTATCTGTACAAGTGAAGGATGTAAATGGAACAGTAGTAACGAAAACATACACACCAACAGTTCGACCAGTTACAACATTTGTAGATGAAACTGGAAATCCAATCAAAGTTGATAAGAACAATACACCAGTTGTACCTGAAGAAGATGGAACTCAACCTAAGAAAGATATCTATGGATATAAATTAGTTCGTACAGAAACTGATAACAAAGGAAATACGAAACATATTTATGAGCTAGCTAAAGGTGAAACAGTTAAAGTAACTTACGTATCAACTACAGGAGAAGTATTGAAAGATTCACAAACAGTACAACCAAAAGATACATTAGTTGGAACTGCTTATGATGCTTCAACAGAAACTATTAAGTCTGAACGTATCGAAAAAGATGGTAAAGTATATCTATTGAAAGAAACAAAAGCTGGTTCAGCTTCTGAAAAAGGTAAAGTAAGTGATAAAGAACAAACAATTACTTATGTATATGAAGAAGTCAAAGAATCAGAACCAAAACGTAATTACGGAAGTGTAGTAGTCCTTTATACTGATAAATTTGGACGTCCAATTTCAGGTATTACTGATACAGGTAAAGAAGTAGGAAATACAGTATTGGATACATCAAATGCACCATTAAATACTAAATACGATACAACTGACAATAGACCACAAACAATTACTACAAAAGATGGTAAGGTTTATACACTGAAGAAAGTTACGAAAAACTCTGATGCTGAACAATCAGGTGTTAAAGGTAGAACTTCTGTTGTAACTTATGTTTATGAAATGTTGAATAATACAGAAGAATTACCAGAAGCACACGTTGGAGTAGTATTAGTGAATTATCAAGATGAAGATGGTAACTTAATCTCAGGAAAAACTCCAGAAGGAAAAGATGTTCCAAATGTAGTAGTAGATACTGATGCAACATTAGTTGGTGAAAAATATGACACAACTGACAATAAACCTACAGTTATTATTGCTGAAAATGGAGATGTATATGAACTTGTAAAAACTTCAGATACTTCCGTTGAAAAAGGTGAAGTTGTCGAAGGTGCTACAATTGTCGACTATGTATACCGTAAAGTTGAAACGAAATTCGTTGATGAAAATGGTAAAGAGATTAAATCATCAGAAAAAGGAACAAAATCTAAAGAAGAAATCTCAGAATACGTGTTCAAAGAAACGAAGAAAGATGAAAAAGGGAATACAATCCATGTATATCGTCAAGTCGTAACAAGTTATGTCGATAAAAATGGTAAAGAGATCAAATCATCAGAAAAAGGAACAAAATCTAAAGAAGAAATCTCAGGATATGTGTTCAAAGAAACGAAGAAAGATGAAAAAGGAAATACAATCCATGTATATACTAAGAAATCTTCTTCAACAGTTTTAATACCTAATACTGAAAATGGTCAAACAACTATTTGGAAAGATGTAGACGGAAATATTATCAAAACACAAGAAAATGGTAAGAAAGAACACTCTGTAATTAATGGATATGTGTATGATCATTCTGAAGAAGATAAAGATGGAAATACTACTCATATTTATCGCAAAGTAAATTCAACTACTTCTGAAGTGAATGAAAAACAAACTTCATATGTAGATGAAAATGGTAAGGCTGTTCAAACAACAAAACAAGGTCAACATCCTCAAGATAATATTGCAGGATACGAATTTGTTCGTACAGAAACAGATGCAAATGGCAATGTACGTCACGTATATCGTCAAATAGCTCAATTACCAGCAACAGTAGAACAACGTAAGAATGAGTTACCAAATACTGGTACTGGAGAAGAAGTAACAATCTTTGGAGCTGCAGCAGCTTCAATTCTTGCAGGATTGGGAATTGTAATGCCTGGTAAGAAAAAAGAAGAAGAGTAATATTTTTTCTAAAACTAAGTATTTGTATTGATTTATTTCAAAGACAGATTAATCAATCAAGACACTAAGGGAGCTCTCCGAATCATTCGGAGGGCTTTTTTAGTACGAATAGAAAAAAATGGTTATCAAATATTGGAATATTCCATTCTATTGTTTTATAATAGAATTTAATAATAATGGAGGTGTCATGTGAAAAAACATTCTAAAAAGAAATATCTTAGTAAAACAAAACAAAGATTTCAGATAGGATTGTTAGTTACTTATATAATTTTATCGATTATCTTATTAGTATTCATATTTAGTTATAAAATATTGGCATTCCGTTATTTAAATATTTTAGTAACACTATTATTAGTATTTGTTGCAAGTTTTAGTATTAGAAATTTCTATTTTTCAAAAAAATCAAAGAAAAATACACGTATTTTACTAATAATTTTTAATGTGTTAAATCTTATTGCAATTTTTTCAATTTATCAATTTGTTGAATTTGCAAACCAGATGAATGAATCAGCAACGACTTCAAGTTACTCGATGAGTGTTGCAGTATTAGCAGATAGTCCTATTAATGAAATTAATCAACTAAAGAAGGTCACTGCTCCAATTGATATTGACGAAGAGAATATTTTAAAATTTGTAGATGAGATTAAAATAAAGCAAAATAAAATCATAGAACTTGAAAAAATCAGCTCCTACTTAGATGCATATAATAGTTTGATTGCTGGGAAAACAGAAGCAATTGTACTCAATGAAGCTTTTGAAAAAATTATTGAAACAGAGCATCCTGATTACTTATCAAAGATTAAAAAATTATATGTTAAAAAATTAACGAAAAAAGTTAAAGGTCCTAAAATGAATAAAGGAGATAGCTTTAATATTTATGTTAGTGGGATTGATACCTATGGTTCAATTAATGAAGTTTCTCGATCAGATGTGAATATTATTTTAACAGTTAATACTAAAACGAAAAAAGTGTTAATTACTACTACTCCAAGGGATTCTTATGTTCCAATAGCGATTGGAGGTAATAATCAAAAGGATAAATTGACTCATGCTGGAATTTATGGGGTAGATGCTTCTATTAAAACATTAGAAAATCTTTATAATATTGATCTTAATTATTATGTTCGATTGAATTTTACTTCGTTTCTAAAATTAATTGATTATTTGGGTGGAATTGATGTCGATAATGATAAAGCTTTTACGGCAGAACATAATGGTCAATATTATGCTGCCGGAAGAATTCATTTAAATGCAGATCAAGCGTTAGGATTTGTTCGTGAACGTTATGCACTAACGGATGGAGACCGTGATAGAGGACGAAATCAGCAAAAAGTAATTACTGCTATTATACGTAAATTAACTTCTACTGAAGCGCTATCGAATTTTAGTGAAATTATGCAAGGGATACAAGATTCTATTCAAACAAATATGCCGTTTGTTACGATGATGAATCTTGTAAATAGTCAGTTAGAAACAGGTGGCTTATATAGTGTGGAATCCATTGATTTAACGGGAGTTGGTCGAATGGATTTACCTTCATATGCGATGCCGAATAGTCAGTTGTATATGATGGAAATTGATGAAAATAAGTTACAATCGATTAAAGATGCCATGAAGGCTATCATGGAGGGAAGATAATATGATTGATCTTCATTCGCATATTATTTTTGGTGTGGACGATGGACCAAAAACATTAGAAGAAAGTGAACAGCTTTTAATAGAGGCGTATCATCAAGGCGTACGAACTATTGTTGCTACATCACATCGTAGAATAGGAATGTTTGAAACTCTTGAAGAAAAGATTCAATTAAACTTTAGGCGTGTACAAGAAATTGTACAAGAAATTGCACCAGACTTAACAATTCTATATGGTGCAGAAGTCTATTACTCAAACGAGATGCTTGAAAAATTAAAAATTGGAGAAATTCCATGTATAAATAAAACATCTTATGTACTAATTGAGTTTGGTAGGAGCACATCCTTTTGGGAGATTAGGAATGCTTTAAAAAATCTATTAATGTTAGGATTAACACCAATTGTAGCACATATAGAACGTTATCATGCGCTTGAAAATAATGAAAAATATTTGAAAGAGATAATTGCTATGGGGTGCTATACCCAAGTCAATAGTTCAAGTATATTAAAGCCAAGATTTTTTCATGATAAGCATAGAGCTTTGAAAAAACGAGCAAAGTATTTTCTCGATAAGGATTTGGTGCATTTCATAGCTAGTGATATGCATAATCTTACAAAAAGACCTCCATATATGAAAGAAGCATATGATATTATCTCAAAAAAATATGGTTTAAAAAGAGCGAGAGAGTTATTTGTAGAAAATCCAAACAAGATTATTCAAAATCAGATATTATAGTAATAAAATAGTTGGGTAAATATGATTAATGTAGAAGAGGATAATATGAATAAATACAGAGGATTAAAAAGATTAACAGATTTCTTTTTTAGTATAGTTTTACTAGTACCTGCAATACCAATTTGTTTAATAAGTGCATTTTTCATAATTTTAGAGACAAATGGTAATCCATTGTATATCCAAGAAAGAGTAGGATTAAATGGAAATAAATTTAAAATCTATAAATTACGTTCTATGTATAATGACGCAGAAAAGGATGGACATAAATGGGCTGAAAAGAAAGACTCACGAATTACAAAAGTAGGTGCAATTATTCGAAAAATTAGAATTGATGAATTACCTCAATTAATTAATATTATTAAAGGAGAAATGGCCATTATTGGTCCTCGTCCAGAAAGACCTGAATTTATTGAGGAATTTTTAAAAGAAATTCCAGATTTCAATGATCGATTAGCTGTTAAACCAGGTATTACTGGATGGGCTCAAGTAAATGGTGGTTATGAATTATCACCAAAAGAAAAATTAAAATACGATCAATATTATATTGAACATGAGAATTTCAAATTAGATATATTAATTTTATTTAAAACAATAAAGGTTGTATTTACGGGTGAAGGTTCTAGATAATAGAATGAAAGGAAGAGGAGTATAAAAAATGGATATTTCTAATAATATGACAAAAATATATAGTGTAATTAAGTCAAAATTATTATTTTTAATCATATTTATTTTATTGGGAGTAGGAGGAGTGACATTGTATACAATGTTTGCAATTACACCTGTTTATAGTGTGTCTTCTACTCTTATTTTAAAAATTATGAATAGTGAGAAAAATGATTCTCAAGTGATGGAAGCATTAAATTTATTTCAGAGACAAGCAAAAACATACTTAGAAATTGCAGCATTATCCCCTGTAAAAGAAGCAACAGATAAAGCTTTAGAATTATCTTCGGAAGATGCTTCTAAAATTAAAAGTATTAAATTAACCAACGATTCCGGATCGCAATTAATGACATTAACGATTAAGGCGAGTGATAGAGACTTAGCAGATCAATATATTAAACAATATGTGAAGCAATATAAGCAGTTTACGACAGAAAAATTTGGTCGTGATGATTTAGCAATTGTATCAGAAGCACAAGGTAGCTTAAGACCAATTTATCCGGTTTTATGGAAAAATATGTTGATTGCATTTGTTGTATTTTCATTTATTGCTTTTAATATTATTTTTATTCGTTATGTAATGAGTGATTCGATTGATTCTTCAGATGAGTTAGAAGAATTAACGGGTGTACCGACACTTGGAATGATTCCAGTAATAGAGAAAAAAGAGAGAAGGTAAGAAATATGTATATTGAAGTTATTCATAATAATAAGTCAATAGCATCAGAATCTTTTAAAACATTACGAAGTAATATTCAATTTTCAAATTATGGACAGAGTATTAAAACGATTGTTGTGACCAGTTCTAATCCAAATGAAGGAAAAAGTGAAGTAAGTATTAATCTTGCAGCTTCATTGGCTCAACAAAAGAAAAAAGTTTTGATTATTGATGCAGATATGAGAAAACCCACTCAACATAAAATTATTGGAACAAAAAATACTGTTGGATTGAGTAAATTCTTATTGAGAGAAGTTGGTGCTGAAGCGATTCAACGTTTAAATATTTTAGATGTAAATTTAGATGTTCTAACATCAGGTCCAATTCCACCTAATCCATCGGAAATGTTGGCAAGTACCACTATGGAACAATGTCTTAAAGCATTTGTGGATTATTATGATTATGTGATTATTGATACTCCACCTCTACTTGCAGCTACTGATGCTCAAATATTAGCTAGAATTGCAGATGCTACAATTTTAGTTGTAGATAATAAAAGAACTAAAAGAAGACAAATTATTGAAGCAAGAAAACGATTAGATAATGTTGGAGCTAGATTCCTAGGAACAGTTATGAATAAATTAAAATTAACTGATGGGGATAATTATTATTACTATTATGAATATTAATTGATAATACAAACAAAGAAAGGAAACCATATGCTAGTTTATATTTTTATATTTATTTATCTGACTTTTTTGGCGTTCCTCTCTTTGTTTTTTGAGGATAAAAAATCAGAACTTAAATTTTTTATATTTCCAACTTTTATTTTGTTTTTAGTAATCGATGGATTTAGAAAATCTAGTGTAGGAAGTGATTTGCATGTTTATGTATCTATTTTTGAGAAAAATGCTTTGAAACTCCCTGGCTTCTCAAATTTTTTTAAGTCTCGCTTTGAATCTGGATATATTTTAAGTAATCAAATTATCCGTAGTTTGACAGATCAATATACCGTATTCTTATTTATTTTTGCCATTATTACCTTATTGATTTGGTTCTATGTTCTGTCGAAGTATTCTAAAAATATATATATTAGTTTAATGATTTATTTTAGTTCTTTAGGGATGTTTCTATATTCCTTCTCAAATATTCGTCAAGGTTTAGCTGTTGCTATTGGTTTCTTAGGATTTTACTTTTTGTTTGAAAAGAAAAATATTAGAGGAATAATTTGTATTTTATTAGCTCCATTGTTTCATAGTTCTGGAGTGATTTGTATTTTATTTTTACTTTTTAAAAATGTAAAACTGAATTATAAATACTACAGTGTTCTGCTTTTAATCACTTTAGCGTTATTACCATTTACTAAAATACTTTTTGCAACTATTATTAGTGTTTTTCCTCAATATATCTCATATTTAGAATCCTCTTGGTTTATAGAAAGTAATAAATGGGCTCCAGTGTTATTAACCATTCTGTATGGGTTGATATTTGTATTTGGTGAGTTAGTTATGAAAAACCAACTTTTAACGAAACGAGAAGAAGCGATTAAAACATTATTTTTTATAAATTTAATACTGACAATGACGACATTACAAACGGCATTATTAGAAAGATTTGTTTTTTATATTTCTCCAATCGTAACATTATATATTCCAATGGTTTTGTATAAGATTACAGAGAAAAAGTTAAGATGGATATTGTTCTATGTTACTGTTATTATTTATTTCGTAATTTTATTAGTATTTATTTATTTTAAACCGGAATGGTATCAAATTGTTCCGTATCGTTCGGTTATAACCGATTGGTTGATTGGAAATTAAGAAGAGGTGTATAAATGGAATTTTCAGTTTTAATAACCGTTTATAAAAAAGAAATTCCGGAAAATCTGAGAAAAAGTATCCTGAGTTGTTATCAACAAACTATAAAACCTAAGGAAATTATTTTAATTTGTGATGGAGAATTGACAGCAGCTTTAAATGAAGAAATTGATCTACTAAAAAAAGAAATACCTGTTTTACTAGTTTATCAATTACCTGAAAATTTAGGATCAGGACCAACGTCACGCTTTGGTGTGAAAAAATGTCAAACAGAATTAATTGCTAGAATGGATAGCGACGATTACTGTGTAGCTACAAGATTTGAAAAACAATTAAAAGTATTCGAAGAAAATCCAAATCTTATTATGGTTGGTTCTAATATTTTAGAGAAGAATACAGAGTTTACTGCATTAAAGAAAGTACCTGAAACTACGGAGGAAATTCGTCGGTATTCGAAAATGAGAAATCCCTTTAATAATCCTTCTAGTATGATGAAAAAAGAGTATATTTTAAAATCGGGTAATTATCGTGAATTTCGATATTTGGAAGATTATGATCTAACGATGAGATTATTACATGATAATCCAACCAAAGATTTTTATAATATTCAAGAACCTTTAGTTGTGATGCAAACAAATGATTCTAGCTATCTAAGAAGAGGCGGATTATTGTATGTGAAGACAGATTTTATTCTACAATTAGATTTTTTTCGTAGAGGAGATATTCATTTATTTGAATTTGTAAGAAATGTTTTTATTCGAAATGTAATTAGATTGTTACCGAATCAGTTTAGAAAATGGATTTATAAGAGAAGATTACGAGAAGAAGTATAGAGGTGAGTAGATGAAATATCGAGTGATGCATGTTTTAGGAGCAGTTGATGGAAGTGCAACTGGAGTTCAAAGTTTTATTAAAAATCATATTCAAGTAGAGGATGAAGAATTTGAATATATGGTTGCTGAATCGAATGGAGATGCTCATTTTCCTTTTAATCAATACTTAGATGGAATTGGAATTGAACGGATTGTATTTCCTGAATTAAAGATATCTAAAGTATTCGATTATTTTAGAGAATGTAGAGAGTTTTATAAAACAAACACTATTGATATTTTACATGTGGATAATCCAATTACGGCTTTTATCCATAATTACTATGCTAAAAAAAATGGCGTTCCGGTTCGAATTTATCATAATCATAATAGTCAGTTTTCAGATACTTGGGTAAAAAGTATTCGAAATCGATTATTAGTTTTTTTAGCATTAAGAAATGCAACGCATCGAATTTCTTGTGGACAATTAGCTGGAGAGAAAATTTTTGGAAATAAATCCTTTCAGATTATTCCGAATGCGATTCAGATTGATACATTTAAGTTTTCTACTATGTATCGAGAAGAAATTCGAAAAGAATTTCTAATTCCTGAACATCAAAAAGTAGTTGGGATGGTAGGAATCTTAGATACAAGAAAAAATCAGAACTTCTTAATTGAGATTGCTAAAGAGTTACCCGATGTTATTTTCCTATTAGTTGGAGAAGGTCCAAATCGTTTGAAGCTGGAAGAAAAATGTACGGGCTTGAAGAATGTTATATTTACAGGAAACAGAAATGATGTATATAAGTTTTATTCAGCTTTTGACATTTTTGCTTTTCCTTCTTTATTTGAAGGTTTTCCGATGGTTTTAGTTGAAGCACAGTGTGCTGGGCTAAATGTTATAATGAATGAAACCATCGATGTAACTACTCAAATAGTGGATAAACTATGTACTTCTATGCCTTTAGAAAAAAATAAATGGAAAACTTATATTGAACATACACCTGTTTTAGCGAATGAAAGACCTCTTGGAGAAGAATTACAACGATTTAATATCGTTGAAAATTTTCAACAATTAAAAGAATTGTATAAAAAGGGATTGAATGATGCTAAATAATTATTTGAAAGGAAATGACTTATGATTAGTGTAATTGTACCCGTTTATAATGTAGAAAGATATTTAGAAGAATGTCTCAACAGTATTCAACAGCAAAGTTACACAGATATCGAAGTTATATTAGTGAACGATGGATCTACAGATCATTCTAAAATAATTTGTGAGAGATATTGTGAAGAGGATAGTCGATTCTATTTACTGAATCAAACTAATCAAGGTCAAAGTTCTGCAAGAAACGTTGGTGTAGCAGCTTCAAAAGGGGAGTTTATTGCATTTGTAGATAGCGATGATATCATTCAGAAAAATTATTTAGAAAAGTTAATGCAATATATGACTGAAGAAGTAGATATTGTTGAAAGTAACTTTACTGTATCTAAAAAAGATTTTCTTGTTGAAAATTCTAAAGAAACAACGATTCTATTTGAAGGGAATTCAAATGAAGCGGTAAAAATCTTTCCGAATCATGTTTTAAGTGTTAATCCAGTTACTAAACTTTATAGAAGAGAAATTGTTGAATCACTACCTTATCCAGAAGGCTTAATTTTTGAAGATATTTATTGTGGTATTGGAATGTTAAAATATATTCGAAAAATTATAAAAATTGATTATATAGGTTATTATTATAGACAACATCAAACTAGTACGATGCATCAAGATTTTAGTACAAAAAAATTAGATGTATTTACTGTTTGTGACAAATTAGTTGAGCTGTATTCTGATAGGGAGGAACTTCTTCCTTATATTGGAAGTTTTTTAGTACATAAAGCAACAATGCATTATCAGAATGATATCAAGAGAGGTAATCCATATGCAAAATTCTACAATCAGAAATTAGCAGAGTATGTAAATTTGACAAAGAAAAATCCTGAATTAGCTAGAAATACACGTTTTATTAAGCTTTATAATATATGTCCAAAATATTATAATTCGCTAATTTTTCCAATTTATCATTTTCTTTGGAAGTTAAAAAATGGTGTTAAAGAAGTAGAGATAGAAGAATAATAGTGAATGAGAAGGAAATTATTTTATGATTAGTATAATCGTACCCGTTTATAACGTAGAGGAATATTTAGAAGAATGTCTAGAAAGTATTTGCAAGCAGACTTATACAGATATCGAAGTGGTATTAGTTAATGATGGTTCTACTGATGGTTCAAAAGAAATTTGTGAGAGATATTGCCAGAAGGATAGTAGGTTTAAGTTGATTAATCAAGAGAATCAAGGACAAAGTGCTGCTAGAAATAATGGAGTAATTGTTTCGACAGGTGAATACATTACTTTTGTGGATAGTGATGATGTTATTTCTACAAAATATGTAGAAATTTTAAATCGCTATATGACTGAAGGAATCGATT
The DNA here is from genome assembly GCA_963523795.1 of uncultured Granulicatella sp. Lineage (GTDB taxonomy): Bacteria > Bacillota > Bacilli > Lactobacillales > Aerococcaceae > Granulicatella. Next base: position 3,186 of record CAURER010000040.1, on the reverse strand, counting down.
TAGTTGAGTGTGAATATAGAGCTGTTAGAAGTGTTTTTAATAAACTTAGCCAAAAAGAGAATATTCAAATAGTATTTGAAGGGAATTCGGAAGAGGCAATTATAGAATCTTGTAATTACGGCTTATCATATAGTCCAGTTGTTAAATTATATCGAAGAAATCTATTAGAGAATTTTCCATTTTTAAATGGTGTTATTTTTGAAGATATATATCATGGAGTAGGAATTCTAAAATTTATCCGTAAAATGGTGAAAATTGATTATGTAGGATACCATTATAGAGAACGTTCAAACAGTACGATGCATAGAAAATTTTCCGAAAAAAATCTAGATGTTTTTATTAGTAGTGATAAATTAGTTGAATTGTTCTCCTCGGATAAAAAATTATTACCCTATATCGGAAAATTTTTAGTCCAAATTGTAACGACTCATCATAATTATTTCACTGAAAAGATTAATCCATACCAATCGATGTATGAAGAAAAATTGAAACAGTATGTCGCAATTGTGGAAGAATCTCCTGAAGTAGCAAGGAGTAGTAAAATGATAAGAATGTATAAATTAGCACCTAGTTTATATCTTCGATACACTTTTCCATTTGTATATAAAACATGGGGAAGGCTGAAACATCTAAAAGAATTAGTGATTAAAGGAGAATAAAATGGATGTTCATAAATTGATTAGTGTAATTGTACCTGTTTATAATGTGGAAGAATATTTAGAGGAATGTTTAGATAGTATTAAATATCAAACTCATAAAAACATTGAAGTCATATTAGTGAATGATGGTTCAACTGACGGTTCAAAAGAAATATGTGAATTGTATTGTAAAAACGATAGCCGTTTTAAGTTGATTAATCAAGTAAATCAGGGATTGAGTGAAGCGCGTAATGTAGGACTACAAGAATCAGTAGGTGAATATATATTCTTTGTTGATAGCGATGATGTAATTAAAGTCGATATTTTAGAAACGTTGCTAACATTTATGATAGATAATGTCGACATTGTAGGATGTAATTTTTCTTCCAATAAAGAATATTTAACACTCCAAACAAATCCAAACATCGTATTTCAAGGAAATTCTTCTGAGGCTCTTTCAAACTGTCTGAATTATGGAGCAGTTCGCTTTTTTGCGTGGTCTAAACTTTATAGAAGAAACATTGCAGAGGCTGTTCCATTCTTAAAAGGTCTTATTTATGAAGATACTTACACAGGATTTACCAATTTAAAATATATTCGAAATATGGTCGTTATTGATACAATTGGCTATTTTTATAGAGTACGTCAAGATAGTATTATGAGAAAAAAATATAGTGAAAAAAATCTGGATGTTTTTAAAATATGTGATTCATTATTGGAAGAATTCCAAAATCATGAATTATTTCCATATATCGGTAGGTTCACATTTTTGGTAATAATTGAACATCTCCTTTTCTACAACATTCGAAAGAATCATATTTATTATAAGTCTTATTGCGACCATATAAAAAAATATGCAAATATTGCAAAGAAATCATCCGAGGTTCTCAGAAGTTGTAGAATTTTAAGATGGTATTTAAAATGTCCAAAATTTTTTTCACGATACCTTTTCATTTTGTATTTTAAGTACATATCTATTGTGAATAAGAAAAAAGCGAATATATAAGGGGTTATAAATTTGATTAGCGTTATTGTACCAGTTTATAATGTTGAAGAATATTTAGAAGAATGTCTTGAAAGTATTAAACGTCAAACCTATACCGATATTGAAGTGATATTAGTCAATGATGGCTCAACAGATAGATCAAAAGAAATTTGTGAGAGGTATTGCGAAAAGGACAGCCGTTTTAAGTTAGTTAGTCAGGAAAATAAAGGACAAAGTGTAGCGAGAAATCTTGGAATGGCTGAATCTAAGGGTGAATTTATTTCATTTGTTGATAGTGATGATGTTCTTAAAGAGGATATGTTGGAACAATTGCTGAAACAAATGACTTCTGAAGATATTGATATTGTTGAGTGTTGGTATACGAACGAAAAACAAGAATTAGAGTTATCAACACCAAAAAATGTGAAAATTATTTTTCAAGGGAACTCTAAAGAAGCTTTGATTTCTTTATGCAGAGATAATATTGTTCGATTAAATCCTGTTGCTAAACTTTATCGAAGAGAAGTGATAATCAATTTTCCATTTTCGGAAGGGGTTATATACGAAGATGTTTTCGCTGGTATTGGAATTTTAAAACATATTCGTAAAATGGTGAAAATTAATTATATTGGCTATTATTATCGTGTTAGACAAGGTAGTACAATGAATCGAGAATTTAATATAAAAAATTTAGATTTATTTACGATTTGTGATAAGTTGGAGCAATTATATCAAGGTGATACAGATTCACTTGCGTATATTCATCGTCGCTTATTCCACTTAGTTTTGATGCATGTTGTTGATTATCACATATTTGAGGGGAATCCTTATAAAGAAAAATATGTAGAGTATTTAAATCGATATGCAAAAGGATCAAGTCGTTCATTGGTCATGCGAGCGTATCAGTTATTCCCTCAAAATATTGTTTTTATTTCTAGAGTTGCTGGAGCGATTCAATGGAGAGTAGAAAAATATTTTATAAGAGGTGTATGGAAAGGAATGAAGTAGCATGAAATATTACTTAAAAGAATTTTATGCGAAGGAGAATCATGCAGGATCTAAAGCTAGATTAGATGCTGAAAAAATAATGATAGAAGCAGGATATCATCCTTTTTTTCAAAATAATGATTCAAATTCTATTACATTGACTGAAAATGATGTACTAGTTTTACAGTTTCCATTATTATGGCATTCATTAAAAGCGTTAATTTTAATGAAATTATTGAGAAAACGTCAATTCAAAGCTTATCTTCTTATTCATGATATTGAATCACTGAGAAACAGATCTATTAAATCTTTCCAAGATGTTAAATATGCGTTTCTTCATTTTTTGCAAAATAAGACGGTACTAGAAAGAGTGGATGGAATCATTGCACATAATGATAAGATGAAAGATGTACTTGTTCAATTGGGAATACCAGAGAAAAAGATTATTTCATTAGAAATATTTGATTATCTAATTCCTCATTTTGAAGAGAAAAAAACTTATGAGAAGCGTACGGTGGTAGTAGCAGGAAATTTTGATATAAAAAAAGCAAAATATGCAAGACAATTACCTGATAA
>CAURER010000039.1:0-14417 GCA_963523795.1 uncultured Granulicatella sp. | reverse complement strand
ACTAAAATAGGGTTGGTGGATTTTCTCCATCAACCCTATAAATTATAGAACCTTTATTTGTTAAATAATAATTGCTCTAATGCACGTCGTTGGACTTTCATGGTTGCTGTTCTTGGAAGTTTATCATAATCCATAATCATTGGCTCATTTAGATGGGGTAAGTTTTCAATAGCTTTAAACCATAATTCCTCTTGGAAGAGTTCTCCATCGGCAATAGCTACGATTGGTTGTGGATAGCCATGATTATCACGAATAATGACGACTTCTTCAAGGAACGGTAGATGGTCTAGTAAATAATCTTCTATTGCTAGTGTGCTTTCTACGGTTTCTACTAAGTCTACTTGACGGTCATGAAGGAGTAATTCACCATTATCATTAATAAGCCCGTAATCACCAGAATCCCACCATTCATCGTACACATTTTCTTGAAATCGAGTATCTTCTTTGAAGTATGTTAACGCTCGTCCTTTAGAATATAATTGAATATTTCCTGGAGTGTTCGTTGGTAGAAGTGTACCGTCATTTGTTGCAATTCTTGCCTTTGTAAAATTTTTAAATCCAATCCCCATATTACGGATATTCATTCCTGGTAATGATTCTAAAGTGTGTTTACGAATGATGGCAGGTCCGCATTCACTTTGTCCATAAATTTGTAAATAAATACCATTTTTTTTGCGATTTGTTTTTAAGAAAGTAGCCATTGTTTCTTTGTTAATCGCATCAAATGTCGAGTGATAATAACGAGTATGTTCAAATAATTCTGGACGTTTTTTAGCTAGTGTAGCCCATTGAACAAAATTATTTGGATGCGTTTCAATTCCAATTGGTTGGTATTGTTGCAGTAAATACTCGATATTTTGAATACTAGGATCTTTAATCGCTAAATAAGGATATCCTAAACTCATTAACGAAGAGATTCCAATATTAAAACGAGAGTGTACCGGAGAAATATGAAATGCTAATAAGCCTTTTTCTTCCATTTTTGAAAAAATACTTTTTTGGAAAGCAGTTCGCCATCCCATACTATTAGCAGAGTGTGCAATGAGTTTAGGAATACCGGTTGTACCAGAAGTGTGTGTCATATAACTAATTTCATTTGGATCCAGGGAAATGAAGGGGGTAATGGTTTCAATTTGTTCTTGGATTTCTTGTATCGAAAGAGTCTTTCCTTTATTTTTTTCTTGTAAAAGCATCACTTTTTCTGCTGTTTCATTATCATAAATTAACCAAGCATCTTCTAATCGCTCAAAAAATGTATCAATGATGGAAGTAGGTAAGTGATCAGAAGTCATCACTGGAATAGCTCCTAAATAGGAAATGGCACATGCTAATAAATAAGTATCGACAGCAGAGGATTTATACACCATCACTTTTTCTCTTTTTTGAATACCTAAATTTGCTAATTGAAATGCACGTTTTCGAATGATTGTTAAACTTTCTTGGTAAGTTGTTTCTAATCCAAATTCAGGGAAAGTGGACAATACTTTATCGAAATAGATTTTAGTTTTTGGGAACTCAGAGCAAGCTTTTTCGTAATTTTTATATAATTGTAAAGGTTCGTGTTCGTAAATGATAGACATAATAACATCCTTTCGAAATAATCTTCATCTAGTATACAGGAGTCGGAAATAACATGCAAAATTATTTTCAATATAGGTGTATGCAAACGTTTTAATATTTGGTAAAATAGATTTATGCAACCGATTTAATACCGGTAGAAATAGGAGTTGATAAATGTGCAAATTAAAAACGAAGCGATGCTGATTACTTATTCAGATAGCTTAGGAAAAAATATGAAGGATCTAAAATTTGTTTTAGAAACTTACTTTAAAGAATCAATTGGAGGAGTACACTTACTTCCGTTTTTCCCTTCAACAGGTGATAGAGGATTTGCACCAAGTGATTATACGACAGTTGATCCAGATTTAGGAAGCTGGGAAGATGTTGATGCATTAGGAGAGCAATATTACTTAATGTTTGATTTTATGATTAATCATATTTCTCGTGAATCAAAATTTTTCCAAGATTTTAAAAAGAATCATGAGAATTCACCATATAAAGATATGTTTATTCGTGTCCATGAATTTTTCCCTCCTGGACGTCCGACACAAGAAGATATTGATTTGATTTATAAAAGAAAAGATAAAGCACCTTTCCAAACGATACAATTTGAAGATGGTTCAACTGAAGAAGTTTGGAATACATTTGGTGAAGAACAAATTGATTTAGATGTCAAAAAAGAAATCGTAAAAGCATTTATTCGTGAAACGATTAAAGATATGGCAAGTCATGGATGTTCACTCATTCGTTTAGATGCTTTTGCCTATGCTGTAAAAAAATTAGATACAAATGATTTCTTTGTAGAACCAGAAATTTGGGATTTATTAGATGAAGTAAAAGCAGAAGCTGCAAAGTATCAAGTAGAATTATTGCCTGAAATTCATGAACATTATTCGATTCAAATGAAAATTTCAGATCATGATTATTTTGTTTATGATTTTGCATTACCAATGGTTGTTTTATATTCACTTTATAGTGGGAAATCTAACCGTTTAGCAAACTGGTTAAAGATGAGTCCAATGAAACAATTTACAACATTAGATACACATGATGGTATTGGTGTTGTAGATGCAAGAGATCTATTAACAGATGAAGAATTAGACTATACTTCAGAACAATTATATAAAGTTGGAGCAAATGTTAAGAGAGTGTATTCTAGTGAAAAATACAATAATTTAGATATTTATCAAATAAATAGTACTTACTATAGTGCACTTGGAAACGATGATGCGAGTTACTTACTTTCAAGAATTTTACAATGTTTTGCTCCGGGTATCCCACAAATTTATTATGTAGGATTATTAGCTGGGGAAAATGATATTGAACTTCTTGAAGCAACAAAAGAAGGACGTAATATTAATCGTCATTACTATACATTAGAAGAAATTGAAAAAGAAGTAGAGCGTCCAGTTGTCAAACAATTATTATCCTTATTACACTTTAGAAATACTTCAAAAGCATTTGATTTGGAAGGAGAAATTGAAATTTTAACTCCAGATGAATCAACGATTGAAATTGTACGTACAAGTGCTGATCAACAAACAAAAGCTCGTTTAATTGCAAACTTAGCTACAAAAGAATATACCATTGAAGAAAATGGAGTAACAGTTCAATTATAAAAAAACATATAGAGAGGAGAAGTGTCTCCTCTTTATATTTAAATTAACGAATATAAGAGTTTTTATGAAAGTAAATTTTCAAATAAAAAGAAAATATTTTCTTAAAATAAATTCGTTTTCACCTATTTACAAAATCGATGAAATAGGTTATGATAAACATGTGATAAAAATAACAAGCAACGGAGGAATTCCTAGTGAGTGAAGAGAAAAAAGTAGTAGACTCTCAAAAAGAAGTGAATGAATTAGTGGAGAAAGGGCTAGTTGCACTAGAAAAGTTCAGATTGCTCAATCAAGAACAAGTGGACTATATTGTAGCGAAAGCATCAGTAGCAGCTCTTGATCAACATGGTGTGTTAGCATTACACGCTGTAGAAGAAACTGGTCGTGGAGTTTTTGAAGATAAAGCGACTAAAAATTTATTTGCATGTGAACACGTGGTTCACAATATGCGTCATACGAAAACCGTTGGAGTTATTGAAGATGACGAAGTAACAGGTTTAACATTAATTGCAGAACCAGTAGGGGTTGTTTGTGGTATTACACCAACAACAAACCCAACTTCAACAGCAATTTTCAAATCATTAATTGCTTTGAAAACACGTAATCCAATCGTATTTGCATTCCATCCATCAGCTCAAAAGAGTTCAGCTTATGCAGCTCAAATCGTTCGTGATGCAGCGATTGCAGCTGGAGCTCCAGAAGACTGTATTCAATGGATTGAACATCCATCAATCGAAGCAACAAACGCTTTAATGAATCATGATGGTATTGCAACTATCTTAGCAACAGGTGGTAATGCAATGGTTAAAGCCGCTTATTCTTGCGGAAAACCAGCTTTAGGGGTAGGTGCTGGTAACGTACCTGCATATGTTGAAAAATCTGCAAACATTCGTCAAGCTGCTCACGATATCGTAATGAGTAAATCATTCGATAACGGAATGGTTTGTGCTTCAGAACAAGCAGCTATTATTGATAAAGAAATTTATGATGAGTTTGTAGCAGAATTAAAGAGCTACCATACTTATTTTGTATCTAAAAAAGAAAAAGCATTACTTGAAGAGTTCTGCTTCGGCGTAAAAGCAAACAGCAAAAACTGTGCTGGTGCTAAATTAAATGCTAATATTGTAGGTAAACCAGCTGCATGGATTGCAGAACAAGCAGGATTCTCAGTTCCAGAAGGAACAAATATTTTAGCAGCTGAATGTAGTGAAGTAGGGGAAAAAGAACCTTTAACTCGTGAAAAATTATCTCCAGTGATTGCAATCTTAAAATCTGAATCTCGTGAAGATGGTGTTGAGAAAGCAAGACAAATGGTTGAATTTAACGGTTTAGGACACTCTGCAGCTATTCATACAGAAGATGCTGAATTAGCGAAAGAATTTGGACGTATTGTTCGTGCGATTCGTGTTATTTGGAACGCTCCATCTACATTTGGTGGTATCGGGGATGTTTACAATGCCTTCATTCCATCTCTAACTTTAGGTTGTGGTTCTTATGGACGTAACTCAGTTGGTGATAACGTAAGCGTTGTGAATCTATTAAATATCAAAAAAGTAGGGAGACGTAGAAATAATATGCAATGGTTTAAAGTTCCTTCGAAAATCTATTTCGAACGTGATTCAATTCAATACTTACAAAAAATGAAAAATGTAGAACGTGTAATGATTGTAACTGACCAACAAATGGTTAACTTAGGATTCTTACAACGTGTCATTGAACAATTAGAATTACGTCCAAACAAAGTTATTTACGAAGTATTTTCAGATGTTGAACCAGATCCAGATATTACAACTGTTAACCGTGGTGCTGAAATTATGAAATCATTCGAACCAGATACAATCGTAGCTCTTGGTGGTGGTTCTGTAATGGATGCTGCTAAAGTAATGTGGATGTTCTACGAACAACCCCAAATTGACTTCCGTGATTTAGTACAAAAATTCATGGATATTCGTAAACGTGCATTCAAATTCCCTGAATTAGGTGAAAAAGCTAAATATGTTGGTATCCCAACAACTTCAGGTACAGGTTCTGAAGTAACTCCGTTTGCCGTTATTTCTGATAAAGCAAATAATCGTAAATATCCTTTAGCAGACTACTCATTAACTCCAACAATTGCGATTGTTGACCCAGCATTAGTAATGACTGTTCCAGGATTTGTTACTGCAGACACAGGTATGGACGTGTTAACTCACGCAGTTGAAGCATATACTTCAACATTAGCGAATGACTATACTGATGGTTTAGCATTACAAGCAATCAAATTAGTATTTGAAAACTTAGAAAGTTCAGTTAAAAACGGAGACTTCGTTTCAAGAGAAAAAATGCATAATGCTTCTACAATGGCTGGTATGGCATTTGCCAATGCATTCCTTGGAATGTCTCACTCAATGGCTCACAAAGTTGGTGGATTCTTCCATACAGTTCACGGACGTACAAATGCGATCTTACTTCCATATGTTATCCGTTACAATGGTACTCGTCCAGCTAAAACTTCTACATGGCCTAAATACAACTACTACCGTGCAGATGAAAAATTCCAAGACATTGCTAGAATGTTAGGATTACCTTCATCAACTCCTGAAGAAGCAGTAGATGCTTTAGCAAAAGCTGTTTATGAATTAGGAGAACGTGTAGGAATTGAAATGAACTTCAAAGCTCAAGGTGTAGATGAAAAAGAATGGAAAGAAACAATCCATGAAATCGCATTATTAGCATATGAAGATCAATGTTCACCAGCGAACCCTCGTTTACCAATGGTTGCTCACATGGAAGAAATTCTTGCTGATGCATACTATGGTTACGCAGCTCGTCCTGGACGTTTAAAATAATTCGTTAGATATTTATAAAGCGTAGTAGTGTTCGAACTATTACGCTTTTTTGTATGCATAAGGAAAATTTTATTTAGAAGAGAAATATTCCATAAGTTTTATATAAAAAAATATATTTTTTCTGAAAAGTAGTACAGTTGCTTTGTTTATTTTAATACAGTTTTATGGTATACTATTTTACAAATAAGTTGTCAGGGAAGTTCAAAGGAGGAAACAATATGACACCTAATAAAGAAGACTATATCAAGGCAATTTATAAATTAGGTGGTAATCATGAACTAGTTTCTAATAAGTCAATCACGAATATGCTTCAAATTTCAGCAGCATCTACTACTGAAATGCTAAATAAATTAGTAGCAGAGGAATATGTAGATTATGAACGATATAAGGGTGCGAGACTGACAGAAAAGGGAATCATGTTTGCCGAACGTTTGATTCGCACACATAAAATTTGGGAAGTATTTTTAGTGAAATCTTTAGGTTTTTCACCAGAAGAAGTACATGCTCAAGCTGAAGTATTAGAACATGCCTCTTCACCTGAATTAATTGAACGCTTAGTAGAATTTTTAGATGATCCAACTCATTGTCCTCATGGAGAAATTATTCCAACACTTCATGAGTAATACCAATGCATGAAATAAATGCGATTTGGAGGAGAAAATATGTCAACCAAGCACCAACGAATTATTGAATACATTGAATCATTGCCTGTCGGCGAAAAGATTTCTGTACGAACAATTGCCAAAAATATGCAGTTAAGTGAAGGAACGGCATATCGAGCTATTAAAGCGGCAGAAAACTTAGGAATTGTTTCAACGATTGAACGTGTTGGAACTATTCGTATTGAAAGAAAATCTAAAGATAATTTTGAAAAACTTTCTTTTGGAGAAGTTGTTAAAATTATTGAAGGTGAAGTATATGGTGGTTCTAAAGGATTAGATAAAATTTTAAATCGTTTTGTCATTGGAGCAATGACGGAAGAAGCGATGACACGCTATATTCAACCAGAATCATTATTAATTATTGGGAATCGAGATGCTGCTCAATTATCAGCTTTAGAGCAGGGTGCTGCTGTATTAATTACAGGTGGATTTTCTGCTTCTATTGAATTAATCCGTAGAGCGGATGAATTGGAAATTCCTGTAATTGGAACAACTTATGATACATTTACCGTAGCTTCTTTAATTAATCGTGCAATGAGTGACCAATTAATTAAGAAAAAAATTATGATTGTAGCAGATATCTATACTGAATTTTCTCAAACGAATTATTTAATGTTAGATGATACAGTTGAAGATTATCGAAAAATGAATCATAAAACTGGAAATTCAAGATTCCCAGTTATTAATCATTCGAACCGATTAGTGGGAATTGTGACGGCAAAAGATGTTATTGGTAAAAATGATCATATAGTCATTGAACGAGTGATGACAAGAAACCCAAGCATTACGAAATTGCATGCAAGTGTAGCGAGTGTAGCACATTCAATGATTTGGAATGGGTTAGAAATGCTTCCAGTAGTTCAAGATAATATGGAATTAATAGGAATTATTTCTCGTCAAGATGTGATGAAAGCTATGCAATTAGCTCAAAGACAACCGCAAGTGGGAAACACTTTTGAAGATGATGTAGCGGAAAGTTTGAATGTTGTAGAAATGGATACTCAACTATCTAAGTTCCAATTTAAAGTGACGCCACAAATGACAAATAATTTAGGAATGTTATCATTTGGGGTTCTTTGTGAAGTAGTGAGTGTAGCTTCTAAAGAGTTTATTTCTCGTAGTCAACGAAGAAATGCTGTTATTGAACAGTTAGATTTACATTATTTAAAAATGATTCCAATTGATAGTGATATTATTTTACAAATTCAGTCACTTGATAATGGAAGAAAAATTACAAAATTAGATATTTCTGTTTACTTAGAAAATAGTATTGTTGCTAAAGCAGTGATGTCTAGTCAATTGATGGAAAGGAATTAATAGTTAGAATGAATAAACAAGAATACTTATTAGCAATTGATCAAGAAATTCAAAAGGCGGACTCTATCGTAATTTTACGACATGAGTTACCTGATCCAGATGCCATTGGTTCTCAAATTGCTTTGAAAAAAATTATTGAAGCAACATACCCAAATAAAAAAGTGTATGCTTTAGGAGAAATGAATGAAGATTTAGCATATATTGGTACAATGGATGACATTTCTCAAGAAGTATTTGATGCTTCATTAATCATTGTGAATGATACAGCAAATACTCCACGTATTGATTCTCCATACGAAGTTCATCCATCAGAAGTGATTAAGATTGATCACCATCCTGATAGAGATGTTTATGGGAAAATTTCATACGTTGATACAACTGCTAGTAGTACAAGTGAAATTTTATGTCAATTTGTATTTCATGAAAACTCTCCTTGGAAAGTCAATGAAGAAGTTGCAAATGCCTTATATGCAGGAATTGTAGGGGATACAGGACGTTTCTTATACCCAGCAACTACAACAGTGACTTTTGAAATGGTTTCTAAATTATTAGAATTCCCAGTGAAAATTTCTGAAATTGCTTATCATATGATTACAAATCCTGTTTCAGTGAGTCGTTTAGCAGGGTATATTTACCAAAATATGGAGATTTCTGAAAATGGTGTAGCGATTACGATTTTAAGCCAAGAACAATTAAAAGAGTTTGGAGTGGAAGAACATCAAACTCATGGAGTTATTTCATTACCAAGTACAGTTGAAGGAGTTCATTGCTGGTGCTTATTTGTAGAGCAACCAGATGGTACTTATCGTTGTAATTTACGTTCAAAAGGACCAATCGTAAATGAAATTGCTGCGAACCATGGTGGCGGAGGACATCCGCTTGCTTCTGGTGCAGTTGTGAAAACTTTAGAAGAAGTACACCAAATGGCTGAAGAATTGAATGAATCTTCTAAAAAATTTATCTCTTCATTGAAATAATGACGAGTTATAGTTGACTTTAGTTGGATAGAATAATACAATGGTTATTGAGTTGGATTATTCTATCCAACGATTGTTTATGCAATTAATTTTGAAAATTTAAAAATGAGACGGAGGTGACTCAATGAACTCAGAACTATTAACAGGAGGCCTCGCGATCTTAACTTTAGTAATCGGAATTGTTGCTGGATATTTTGTTTTCAAATCCAATTATGAGAAAAAAGTTGTAGCTGCTCGTGAATCGGCTGAAATGATTTTAGAAGATGCTAAAAAAGATGCTGACCGATTAAAAAAGGAAGTATTATTAGAAGCTAAGGAAGAAAATCATAAGTATCGTACTGAAGTTGAAAATGAGTTAAAAGAAAGAAGAAATGAAGTTTTACTGCAAGAAAAACGGATGATTCAAAGGGAACAAAATCTTGATCGTAAAGATGAAGTTTTAGAAAAACGTGAACAATCCATTGAAGATAAAGAAAACAAACTTCAAGAGAGAGTACAAGTCATGACGGAAAAAGAAGAAGAGATTGACAATGTGCTATCTGAACAAAGAGCAGAATTAGAACGCATTTCAACGATTAGTCGTGAAGAAGCACAACAAATTATCATGCAGGAAACACGTGATGAATTAAGTCACGAACGTGCTGTCATGATAAAAGAATCTGAACAACGTGCTAAGGATGAAGCAGATAGAGCGGCTAAAGATATTATCTTACAAGCCATTCAACGTTCTGCTGCAGATTTAGTAGCAGAAAATACAGTTACTGTGATGACATTACCAAATGACGAAATGAAAGGACGAATTATCGGACGTGAAGGAAGAAATATTCGTACTTTAGAATCATTAACAGGGATTGATTTAATTATCGATGAAACACCAGAAGCTGTAGTACTAAGTGGATTTGACCCAATTCGTAGAGAAATTGCTAAGATGACTCTAGAAAAATTAATTGCAGATGGACGTATTCATCCTGCAAGAATTGAAGAAATGGTTGAAAAATCTCGTAAAGAAATGGATGAAAGAATTCGTTCGATTGGGGAACAAGCAACATTTGAAGTTGGAATTCATTCATTACATCCAGACTTAATTAAAATTTTAGGTCGATTATATTTCCGTACAAGTTATGGACAAAATGTTTTAAATCATAGTATCGAAGTTGCAAAACTAGCAGGAATTATGGCTGGTGAGCTTGGAGAAGATGTAAATATTGCTAAAAGAGCTGGTTTACTTCATGATTTAGGAAAAGCATTAGACCATGAAATTGAAGGTTCACACGTTGAAATCGGTGCGGAAATTGCTCAAAAATACAAAGAAAACAAAATTGTGGTTAATGCTATTGCATCTCACCATGGAGATGTTGAAGCAACCTCGACAATTGCGATATTAGTAGCTGCAGCAGATGCCTTATCAGCTGCAAGACCAGGAGCACGTAGTGAATCCTTGGAAAACTACATTCGTCGTTTAGAACGATTAGAAGCTATTGCAAATGAACACGAAGGTGTAGAACGTAGCTTTGCAATTCAAGCGGGTCGTGAAATCCGTGTGATGGTTCATCCAGAGAAAATTGATGATGCAAGTTCGATTTTATTAGCACGTGAAATTCGTAAACAAATTGAAGAAGAACTACAATATCCAGGACATATTAAGGTTACAGTTATTCGTGAAACAAGAGCTGTAGAATATGCTAAATAATGAAAAACACGCTAGATTTTCTAGCGTGTTTTTTTACTAGTTATTTTGTCCCGTCGTCTGTGTTGTTACTTCATTTCTTACAGGAGCTTGAGTTGTTTGCCCATTTTGTTGGACGGGTTGTTGTGGTTGCTGAGGATTTTGTTGATTCGTTATTGTGCTAGTTTTTTCTTTTTCTTCAGGTTTAGTTCCTAATTTTAGTTCATGTGTTACTGGATCCGATGTTTTATCTTTTATTGTAACGGTTAACCTAATGGTTACAGATTCACCTGCAATATTTTTGAAAGTAGCGGTAGTTTTATCAACGGTTTGAGTTTGTCCTCCAACGCTAATAGTATATTTAGGTTTTTCTTCGTCAGATTTAACAGCATTCCATGTAACGGTAACTTCTTTTTTAGTAGCATCATAACTAACATTTAATCCTGATGGTGGAGCAATTTTTTCCTCTACATATTGTTGAGTTGGTACAGCACCTTTTACAAATAATTCTGTACTTACTCTATCAGAAGGAGTATTTGGTCCAGCTAATGCTAATGGATTTGAACCAACAATAATTGGTGAAGATACAACACTAGAAGGTTGTTCCCAATCTTTAACAGGAGTTTGCTTCATGGCATAATTCATTAAGTGGCCATAAATCCATTTAGAATAAGCTTGTTCTGTTAATGTTAAGCCACTTCCTGCTGTATAAGGATTGTCATAACCAGTCCATATTGAAATTGTGTAGGCAGGGGAGTATCCAATGAACCATGAATCAGGAATAATATTATCTGTTTCACTTGCTCCCATTGCACGTTTTTGTTCAGGTGTATAGTTCGATGAACCTGTTTTAGCAGCATGAGGAAGATTTCCCATTTTTAAATCATTTGCAAACCCATAAGTGAAAGTATCTTTTAGCATATTTGTAATCATATATGCTGTAGAGTCTTTCATTGCTTGATGTTGTTCAGGTTTAAACTGTAAAACTTGACCATCTCGTGTTGTGATTTTTGTAACTGTATAAGGTTTCGAATAAGTACCATAGTTAGCGAAAGCAGTGTAAGCTGCTGCCATTTTCAATGGTGATAAGTTTGCACCAATAGAGTTACTTTCTACTAATGATTCTTTTCCGTCATTCATAACTGATAAATCTAATTTTTTAAGGAAAGCTTGAACATTATCGTTACCTACTGCTTTAAATGTTTGATAGGCAGGAGTATTACGAGACAATACTAAAGCTCTACGCATTGTCATTGTTCCCATATATTGATTATCCCAGTTATTTAATTCAAAACCGCTAGAATATTTTGTCGGTTTATCAACCATTGTTTGACCAGTCGAATAATTTAAATATTCAATAGCAGGGCCGTAATCCATAATTGGTTTAATGCTTGAACCAGTACTTCTGTCATTTTGAATCGCACGATTATAAGCTAATAAATTAGTTTGTTTACGTCCACCATTAATAGCTCTTACCGCACCAGTAGTAGAGTCTAACATAACAACAGCATTTTGTACGTTATCATCTACGTATTGAACGTAGCGATTTGTATTGAGAATTTCATATAAATGATTTTGTGCCTGTGAATTAACCGTAGTTTCAATTGTTAAACCATCAGAATAAACATCTAAGCCTGTTTTATCTTTGACTTCATCTGCTACCATAGTTAAGAATGAATCGAAAATAAGACGATTATCATCTGTTGAAACTTGTTCGTGTTCAGCAACTAATCCTTCTTCAATTGGAGTGGCTTTTGCTTCTTGAAGTTGAGCATCTGTTAATTTTCCATTATCTTTCATAGATTGTAAGACTAAGTCACGGCGCTCTTTTGCTGCTTCAGGATGAGCATATGGATCGTATGAACTTGGTGCTTGTGGCATCCCTGCTAGTAAAGCTAATTGAGGAATAGATAATTCTTTTAAGTCTTTTCCAAAATAATAATTAGCAGCAGTTCCAAATCCATAAGTATTGTTCGCCATATAAACTTTATTTAAATAATATGTTAAAATTTGTTCTTTTGAAAATTCACGCTCAATTTGTAGTGCTAGTAAAATTTCTTGAATTTTACGTTTATAAGTTTGGTCTTCTTTTTTAGTAGAGAAGACAGATAGCTTAATTAATTGTTGTGTAATGGTACTACCACCTTGTGTAATATGACCTGCACGAAGATTTCGAACAAAAGAACCAACAATACGAATTGGATCAATTCCTATATGTGAATAATAACGTTTATCTTCAATGGATGTAATAGCATCTTTTAATCCTTGAGGAACTTCTTCTGGCTCAATTAAATCACGATTTTCACCACCAAGTTTTGTAATGAGTTCTTGATTCATATCAAATATTTGAGTTTCTGTAGCACCTTGAAGATCTGCAGCTGAAATCTTTGGTGTAGTAGAAGCATAGTAGAAAAATAAACCGGAAAGCGTAATGGAAATTAAAACAATAATAAAGAATAGAGTTAATCCTATTTTTTTCCAAATACGACCTTTCTTGTAATTTTTAGTTTTCTTTGTTTGATTTTGTTTTGTACGTCTAGTTCGTCGTGTTTCTGGCATAGACAACCTCCTAAATTTTGTCAATCAATTTATCAACTACAGGAATATAATCTAAAATAGACTGTACGGATAATGGAATAGGTTCTCCATATTTTTTGATGTAGTCTAATGGAATAGATTTTTTATTATCTTGATTTTCTTTTATAAACGATATTAAATACTGACTTTCCAATAAATAGTATTCATTCAAAGAAGAAAAATAAAAGATTACAAATACAATGCCACCTTGAAAAATACATTCTTCCATATGTTGTAATTGATGTTCATGTATATTTATAAAAGGAAACGAAGTTTTATTTTTCGTTTCTTTCGCTTCGAAATCAATATAGCATCCACGATAAACTCCATTATAGTCAGTAGTAGAAGCGTGTCGGTAGTATGCTTCTTTAATTACTGCTGCACTTCGTTTTGGATAATCCACTTTAACTACTTGTATTGGAGTAGGCTTTTTATGGATAACAGCTATTTTTCTTAATCGATAATAATCGTTTGTTTGATTCAATAAAGTTTCTAAGAACATCCCTCGACTACCATATGTAACAGTAGAAGTTTGAGGAGAGGAAATTCTTCCATGTCCTTTTGGGTATTGAATCATAATATCACCCCTAATCTAACTCTATTATACCATTGATTTTAGTGTAAAAGCTAAAATTATTGTTAAGATTCGCAACAACTAGATTACAATTTGGTTTCGAAATAGAAATTTTAACGATTTATTTTAAAAAATAAACAGAAATATTTTACAATTTTACAAAGGTGTTGTAAAATAAATGAGTATGTAAATAGCTCATCAATACATTTGATGAAGTAAGAATTTTTTGGAGGAAAGCTATGACAGCAAAATTTGAAAAAATCAACACAAATGAAGTTGTGTTAACATTTGAAATTTCAGAAGAATCAATTAAACAAGGTTTAGAAGTTGCTTTTAACCGTGTGAAAAAGAACTTAAACGTTCCTGGTTTCCGTAAAGGTAAAGTAAGTCGCCAAGTTTTCAACAAAATGTATGGTGAAGAAGCATTATATCAAGATGCATTAAACTACTTATTACCAGATGCATATGACAATGCAGTAGAAGAAACTGGTATTTTCCCAGTAACTCAACCAAAAATTGATATCGAATCATTAGAAAAAGGTCAACCATGGGTTATCAAAGCAACTGTAATTGTTAAACCTGAAGTTAAATTAGGTGAATACAAAGGATTAACTGTTGAAAAACAAGATCGTACAGT
>CAURER010000038.1:0-14957 GCA_963523795.1 uncultured Granulicatella sp. | reverse complement strand
AATACAACAAATATCAAAAGTAGGTGAATGGAATGAGAGAATGGTATAGAGAACTACGTGAAGATTATAAAGTAAGTCGTTCATACCAAGAAGGATTTTGTGAATGGTATATTAAGAGAAAAGCGCCAGATAGTGTTAGAAAAATCCTAGCTTATTCCATCTTTTTCTTTGGAGTATATTTATGGACTAACATACAATTAAGTATATTATTAATTGAATTAGGGTCAGTAGGATATATTTTAATTGTATTGTATGAGTGGATTCAAAAACTGAGAATGAAGAAAATTGAAAACCAATTAAAAAAGGCTGGAGAATAACTCCAACCTTTTTTTATTTATTAACTTATTTTACTTCTACACGATCTAACCATGAAGTAGCTGTTGCATCTAACACAACATTTAAGTCTTCAATATTTTGACGACCAGTTGATGCTAACCATTCACGACCTTTTTCGTCGCCTTCGTTTGCGTAAACTGCAACTGAATCTTTCCAAGTAGCACGTCCACATAATACTCCATTGAATTTAGAACCTGCTTCTTGAGCGAAACGTAATGTTTCTTGGAATAATGATGCAGAAACACCTGCACTTAAGAAGATAAATGGTAAGTGAGTGATTTCTGATTGTTCTTTGAAGTATGCTAAAGCTTCTTGGCGAGTATAAACTGGTTCAACACCTTCTGCTGTAAAGCCTTCTACGAAGTTCATATTTACAGGAACTTCAACTTTTAATACATCTACTTGATAGCGTGGGTCAGAGAATACTTTCATCGCATCATTTACTTTATGAGGTTTTAAGCTTGCATAGTGAGCAGATTTTACATCTTCATCACTTGCATCATAAGAAACGATTTCTAAGAAGAAAGGAATATCTTCAGCAGTACATTCACTACCAACACGTTCTACCCATGCATGTTTGATATCATTGATAGCTGGATCTTCATCAATATCATAGTATAGTAATACTTTTACAGCATCCGCTCCGATTTCTTTAATACGTTTAGCTGACCAGATTGGTAATAAGTCAGGTAAGCGTCCAATTTCAGTAGCGTCGTATCCTGTTTTTTCATATGAAATTAATAATCCACAATCTGCATTTCTTTTTTCTGCAGCAGGTAGTCCATATTCAGGGTCTAATAAAATTGAGCTAGAATATTTTGTTAATTCTTCAGAAATTAATTCTTTAAAATGAATAATTCCTTCATCACCTGTTTGGTCTGGATTTCCAGCAGCAATCATTTTTTTAAGAGAACCACGTTGGTCGATGGCTAATGCACCGATGACATGATTTTCATTTGATAAACGACGTAGATGTTCGTATTTTCCTTTTGTAATTGTTAATTTTGACATATGTAACACTCCTAATCATTTTATTGCAAGGGTTTCTCACGCCTTATATTCTCTGTCTAACTTTTTTATTTTTCAAAATAAGCTTTACCGTCTAAATAAGTTGCTTGTAATTGTAAGTTATCATCTAATACGATAAAGTCAGCTGCATATCCTGGATTTAAATGTCCGCAAACATCGTCAATTCCAACTGATTTTGCAGGAACTAAGCTTGCCATTAATAGAGCTTCGTGAGGAGTTGCAATTCCCCATTTCACAACATTTTGAACACCTTGGATTAGTTCTAAGATACTACCAGCTAGGCTGCCATTATGTTTCAAACGAGCTGTTCCGTCTTTTACAATAACGTCAAATTCTCCTAATGTAGATTCGCATTCTCCTAATCCACCAGCACGCATACAGTCTGTAATAAGAGCTGTACGATGACGTCCACAACAATTCATCACAATATCTGCAGCAACTGGATGAACATGGTGACCATCACAAATTAATTCATCAAATACATTGTATGCATTTGGAAGTGTTAGAGCTGCACCTACAACACCAGGTTCACGGTGGTGAAGTCCACGCATACCATTATAAGTATGCACGAAAATATTTGCTCCTGCTTCAACTGCATTTTTACAATCTTCGTATGTTGCATCTGTGTGGGCTAAAGCTACGTAAATATCTTCTTTTACAGCGTGTTTGATAAAGTCTACTGCACCATTACGTTCAGGAGCAATCGCAATTTTCTTCACCCAACCGCTTGCTTTTTGTTGCCATTCATCTAAAATTTCTGTTTTTGGATCTCCCATATATTTAGGATTTTGAGCCCCTTTATGAATTTCACTAAAGAAAGGTCCTTCTAAGAAAATCCCTCTAATTTTAGCACCAGGAATAGATACGGCATTATCCCCGATTGTTTGACAAACATCATTTAGTAACTCTCTAGAAGCTGTTAGAGTAGTTGGTAAGTAGGAAGTAACCCCACAACTAGGTAAACCAGCAGAAATGGTTTTTAAGCCTTCTACATCATTATCCATGACATCTGCACCTTTATATCCATGAATATGTGTATCCACAAGACCTGGGGCAATGCTATAGGCAGAATAGTCTATAATAGAACCATCTGTTGGTCTTTCTTCTTGAAACTCCCCAAACACCCCTGATTCTAAAATTGGTAAATATCCAGGCCCTTTGACAACATCTTCGAAATAAAATTGTTTTGCATAAATATAACTAGTCATAATATCCCTCCTTTTAATCTTTTTTTACGATATATTTATGAACGAATTAAACATTTAATGGGTGAATAGTTACCCCTTTTACAACACGGTTTACTGTTCCACTTGGAGAAGGTGTGTCAGGTTTATTCCCCACTTTAACAGAAGATAATAGTCCAATTGTTTGTCCGAAGATAGCATATGGTAGTGCTAAATAAGCATCTGGAACTGAAGTGAATTCTTCTGCAAAATTAAAGCTTGTTCCTTCATATTGACCTTCAACAGATACTCCTACTGCACAAACTAATGGAGCAATACTGTCCCCATTCATTTCTTCTAAAATATCTAAGTCATATTGACGTGTATAAGCATCATTTGAAACAAAGACAAATGCTAGAGAACGAGCATCTACGAATGATTTAGGGCCGTGACGGAATCCCATAGAAGAATCATAGATTGTAGCAATTTTACCAGCTGTTAATTCTAGAATTTTTAATTGTACTTCACGTGCTAGACCTGCTAATGGACCAGATCCAAGATAAATGACACGATTATAGTCTAAGTCTACAAACTGTTGTAAGACATGTTCACGTTCTAATACACTTTCTCCCATTTGACGAATAGCTGTTACAAATGCAGCTTTTTCTTCAAGTGAATGTCCTTCATCGAAAATTAATAAAGCTGTTAATGTCATACAAGTGAAGCTACCAGTCATTGCAAAACCAGCATCATTTGAACGAGCAGGCATCATTAATAATAAGTTACGGTCATCGCCAGGTGCTGCTAGAGCTAATTTTCCTTCTGGAGCACAAGTAATTGTAATTTGATAGAAGTCTTTCACAATTTGTTGTCCTAATTGAACGCTGGCTAAACTTTCTGGAGAATTTCCGCTACGTGCAAATGATACTAAAATAGTAGGGATTTCTGCTTTGAAATAATCTAGAGGATTACTTACTAAGTTAGTAGTTCCTACAGATTGGAATTCAAAACGATCTTCACGTCCATGACGTTTTAAATAAGGTAAAATTGTATCTCCTACATATTGAGATGTACCTGCACCGGTAAAAATAACACGATAGTGATCATGTGGTAATGACTCTAAGAATGCTTGAATACGGTTTAAGTTTTCTGAATAATAATCAAATGCTTCCTGCCATAATTCTGGTTGTTGGCGAATTTCACGAGTTGTGATTTCTGCTGTTAGTGCTTCTAGTTGTTCTTTTGAAGATTGAAACATTTCAAAACCTCCCATTTTTGATTTATTTATGTGAATTTCTATGGTAACGAACTTTATAGAAGAATTGGTCACTTCTTGCGACACTGATTGTAAATTCAATGACATGATTTTCGCTATTTACACTAATTCTTTTTAAGCGTAGACAAGCGGCATGCATCGGTGTTTCCAAGATAGGGGCCTCATCTTTTGTGAGAATACTCGCTGAAAATTCCTCATCTGCATAAATGATTTTTTGTTGAAAATCATCTGAGAAGACTTCATACAAGGAACGATTTTGCAATTGTTCTTGTGTGAGATTAGGGAATAGTCTAGCGGGTAAGAAGGTAGTTTCCTTCATCATTGGTACGCCATCTGCAAAACGAATTCGTTTGAGTCGATAAATATATTCGCCCGTTTCAATGCCTAATTGCTGAGCAATATAGCTATCGGCTTTGTAGTAATGAAAGGCGGTAATAATAGTTGAAGGAGTTCTACCTAATTCTTTCATTTGTTCCGTAAAACTATAGCCTTCTAGTAAATTTTGACGTTCTTTCCATTGGCTAGAAATAAAAGTGCCTTTTCCATGGCGTTTGTAAATATAGCCTAAAGTTTCTAATTCTTTTAAGGCTGTACGGACAGTAGTACGACTGACGCCATATTCTTTACAAATTTCTCGCTCGGACAACATTTTTTGGTGTACTTGTCCATGTGTCGTAATATATTCGATAAGATCTAAACTTAATTTAGAATAAAGTGGCACTTGTTCTGTTTCTACCATTGGATTTCCCTCCTTTCTAAAACATTAACGTCTACTGGTCATTACCAGTTATTATTATTTTAAGTTTAAAAAACTCATAAGTCAAGAATTCTATCCAAAAAACTATTTAAGAAATAGCTTGAAAGAGAGTTATATAGAAAAAAGTGATGAGTGGTTCGTGTTATTTTGAATAGGAGAAGATGATGCAAAACTTGACGAGCTTCCTAGAAAAAAAGTAAAATAAAGGGTACGAAAAGAGAGGGGTATCATTGTGGATAAAGTGTTCAATTATAAAAGTTGTTTCGATATTATCGGTCCCATTATGATTGGACCATCAAGTTCTCATACGGCAGGAGCACTTGCGATTGGAAGATGTGCCAGACAATTGTTTGGAGGAACTCCTACGAGTGTTCAATGCATTTATTACGAATCATTTGCTCAGACTCATAAAGGGCATGGTACAGACTTTGCGATTATTAGTGGGGTTCTAGGATTTGAAACGGATGACGAACGTGTTCCACAAGCAGTAGAAATAGCTACGGAACAAGGTGTTTCAATTGAATTTATTGAAAGAGATGAACCAAGTCCAGTGGCTCATGCAAATACGGCGGATTTAACATTGATGTCTGCCACAAGAAGGGTTCGTTTAATTGGAACTTCTATTGGTGGCGGAACTGTAGAAGTGAAGTATGTTGAAGTGGATGGCTTCATCTCAAATCTATCAGGACCATTGCCAATTATTATAGAAATTCTAAAAAATGAAGAAGTTTCAACAGTAGAACCTTTATTAGAAGAATTTGGCGTTGTAATACGTAAACAAAAAGAAGTAAAAGAAGGATCTTCTCGCTTGATTAGTTATGAATTGAGTGGATTAATTTCCCCAACTCTTCAAGAAAAATTACAATTCATTCAACAAGAAAAAACAATCTATGTCTTTATATAAAATTAAGAAAGGAATTTCGTGATGTTTGTTAGTATACAGGAATTAGTCGCATTAGCAACTAGCCAAAATAAATCTATTTCTGAAGTAATGATTGAACAAGAAATGGAAATGACCCAACAAAGTCGAGAATTTATTTGGGCGAAGATGGAAAAAAATCTTCAAACCATGAAAAATGCGGTAGAAAGAAGTATACAGGGGCAAGGTGTATTCTCTCCAACAGGGCTAACTGGTGGGGATGCTGTAAAAATGAAAAAATATCGCGAAAAAGGAAAAACTCTATCTGGAGATAACATTTTAGCAGGAGTGCAGTATGCTCTAGGAACGAATGAAGTGAATGCAGCGATGGGAATTGTGTGTGCAACCCCAACTGCGGGAGCAAGCGGTACATTACCAGGTGTTATATTTTCCATTGCAGATAGCATGGAATTAACTCATGAACAACAAGTGAGATTCCTATTCACAGCTTCAGCATTCGGAATGGTTGTTGCCAATAATGCGATGATTTCAGGTGCTATGGGTGGTTGCCAAGCAGAAGTCGGTAGTGCAAGTGCGATGTCTGCAGCTGCAGCGGTTGAAGCGGCTGGAGGAACGCCACAAGAATGTTCAGAAGCTTTTTCAATTGCATTAGGGAATTTGTTAGGATTAGTCTGTGACCCGGTTGCCGGCTTAGTAGAAATCCCATGCGTGAAGCGAAATGCGATTGGAGCAGGAAATGCATTAATTGCGGCAGATATGGCTTTAGCAGGAATTACAAATGTGATTCCAGCAGATGAAACGATTGAGGCAATGCGTTCTATCGCAAGAAGAATGCCAAGTGAATTAAGAGAAACAGGACTAGGCGGAACTGCCGGTACTCGAACAGGATTAGCGATTAAAATGAAAATTTTTGGACAAGATGTTTCACTAGAGAAAGAGGAGGAATAACGATGGCAAAAGAAGTCGCAACATTTGCAGGAGGATGCTTCTGGTGTATGATTAAACCATTTGATACACAACCAGGAATTGAATCCGTCATTGCAGGGTATACAGGAGGACATAAGGAAAATCCTACTTATAAAGAAGTTTGTTCAGGAACAACAGGACATACAGAAGCTGTACAAATTACTTTTGATCCAGAAATCTTCTCATATGAGCAATTAGTTGAAGTCTATTGGCAACAAACAGACCCAACAGATGCGATGGGACAATTTGTAGATAGAGGTGATTCTTATCGACCAGTCATTTTCTATCATTCTCCAGAGCAAAAAGCAATCGCAGAAGCTTCGAAAAAAGCTTTACAAGAAAGCGGACGCTTTAAAAAAGATATTGTCACAAAAATTGAACCAGCAAGTACATTTTATCCAGCAGAAGAGTATCATCAAGATTTTTATAAGAAAAATCCAGACCATTACTACCGTTACCGTGGGATGTCTGGTCGTGATACGTTTATTGAAGAGAGTTGGAAATAGGATTTCACTTTAGTCGTATAAAGAATTGAATCATTAAAAATGTGAACAACCCGTTTTACTTTTTAGGAAGTAGGCGGGTTGTTTTTTTATATCAGTACAGAAATAATCTTTATATGTAATGAAAAAATTCGAATTTAATAGGAACAAATGTTGTTGACAAGTAGTTCTAAGGGGATAAAAATAGAAATACTTCCACATTAATATGGAAGTATATTGACTAAAAAATGGTAGTTATTTACTTTATACTAATATCAAGTAAACGGTACCAATAAATTCAATGAAAGATTGAGTTAGGGGTGAAGGATGAATAAAAGGCAAGTATTATTATTAGAGTACCTAATGAAAAATATAGAGTATTTATCTGCTAATCAATTGGCTGATAGATATAAGGTTTCGACTAAAACCGTTTATCAAGATATTGATAAGATTAATGAGTTTTTAAAGGATAATTTAATAGAGACAGAAATAATTAAAATTCCAAGAAAAGGAATTAAATTATTATCACAATTAGAAAACAAAAAGATTCATACGAAGATAATTAAACTGAATGGGGAAATGAAAGAATCATTTTCTCCTGAATATCGTGAAAAAGAGCTAATAAGGAAAATATTTGTTACTCATGAAAAAGTAGATCTGTATGAATTTTCAGAGGAAATGTTTGTAACTGACTCTACGATTCATAGACTAATTGATAAATTAAATAGTATATTTGTTTCTTTTGATGTGAAGTTAAAAATAAAAAGAGATGAGATAATTCTAAAAGGAAATGAAAGAAACATACGTAAGGCTCTTGAAATATTTATTGTGAAATTTGTACCAAATGATAGGGATCGCTTAAAAAATTTGGAATTATTTTTTTCGAAAGAAGATATAAATAATTGCCAAAAATCTATTGTTAAACTATCGGAAAAGTATCAATTTCATTTTACAGATGAATACTTATATTCATTATTACTGGATTGTTTAATTTTTAAAAAGCGAAATGAGGCTAATGAAAATTTAACTAATAGATTAAGTAACTTAGTTAATGATGTAAACCATTTAGAAGTATATTTCTTCGCTGGAGAATTGCTAGAGACTATTTTAGATTTTCCTCTTGAAAAAATTTCTCCCTATGAAATTGAAGCAATGGCATATAATTTATTAGCTTTTGGTTTCAATATCCAGTCTGTTGAATATATGAAAAATGTTAACGAACAAGTAAAAGCATTGATAAAAAAGGTTTCTAATTTATTAAGCTTAAATCTTACAACAGACGAGCATTTACAGATGATGCTTAGTACTCATATTTCAAAAATGATTATCAGATTACGCAATCAAAATTATATTTCTAACCCTGCATTGGAAGAAATAAAAAAACAATATTCTAGTCTATTTAATGTCATTTGGTTGTCTATAAGAACATTATCTCAGTATTACGAACTAAGTATACCGAATGAAGAGTTAGCTTTTATTGTTATTCATTTTCAGGTTGCCATTGAAAAAATAATGAAACCATTGAATATTGTCGTGATTTGTCAAAATGGAATTGCAACTTCTGAATTAATCATGAATAAGCTACGTAGAATTTTTTCTAGTAATGAAAAATTAACAACTATTAGTTTAAGAGATTTAGATTTCTATGATTTAAAAAATATTGATTTAGTAATTTCTACTATCGGGTTACCAGAATTAAATATACCTGTTATAGAAGTTAGTCCAATTATTACAAAAGAAGAACTCCGAATGATTCAACAGTTTTATGCTGAACAAAGTACAGATAATTATAGGATGATGAAAACATCTTTAAATGGAAGAGAATTTAATGTAGCATCTTTAAATACTTTATTAAAAGAACCGAATTTAATTAAGATGAATGTAAAAAATAAACAGGAATGTATAGAGAAACTAATACTTGAATGTAATGTTGGAAATCAAACGGAAGAATTTAGAGAGTCTATCATTCAAAGAGAGTTGTTAGGAAGTACAAGTGTTTATACAGGGATAGCTTTACCACACTGTGATCCTAAAGTTGTAAAGCAATCTGAACTGATTTTAATGAGTTTAGATAAACCAATTGAATGGGGAAAAAATTTAGTCAGTTTAGTGTTATTAATAGCAATTGCAGAACAGGATATTTCAGTATTTAAAGATAGTTTAATAGCCTTATATTCTGTAATAGAAAATCAAAACTTGATGTCGGAATTAATGTTAATGTCAGATGGAGAAAAAATTAAAAGTAAAATACTTGAGGAGGTGAGTCAAAATGCTAGATAAAGAAATTTTTGAAATTAATGTTAAAAACATTAGTTCCAAAGAAGAAGCATTGACTTATTTGTCAAATAAACTGATTGAAAAAGGAATTGTAAAAGAATCGTATAAGGAAGCTATTTTAAATAGAGAAAAAGTATTTCCAACAGGACTACAGTTTGAAAAATATGGAATTGCTATTCCACATACAGATGTAGAACATGTTAATAAGGAACAAATAGCAGTAATGACGTTAGAAAATCCAGTTTCATTTTATCAAATGGGGACAAATGATGTGGAAGTTTCTGTAAAAGTAATTTTTATGCTTGCTTTGAAAGAGGCTCATAGTCAATTAACGATTTTACAGCAATTAATAGAAATTCTTCAGGATAAAGAAATTATGGAGAGATTAATGAATATGGATGAATATACAACATCCAAAGAAGTAAAAGAATTGCTAGCAATCAAAAATATAAAATAATAGAGGAATAAGTTTAGTAAAAAAGAAAGGAGGAAAATTTACTAAACAAACAGAATCAGACTGTTAAAATTGAATATTAAATTATTAGGAGGAAAAATTATGTTGGCATTATTTCAAAAATTTATCGATTTAGGCGCAATAGTAGTATTACCAATTTTAATATTTATCTTTGGTATGATTTTAGGAACTAAACCTAAAAAAGCATTTGTATCAGGTGTAATTGTCGGGGTTGGTTTTGTTGGATTGAATATGGTAGTTGATTTATTAGGAGGTAGCTTAGGGCCTGCAGCACAAGCAATGGTTGAAAGATTTGGATTACATTTAACAACAATTGACGTTGGTTGGCCTGCGGCAGCAGCAATTTCTTATGGAACATTATTAGGTAGTTTAGCTATTCCAATTGGTATCGGAATTAATGTTTTATTACTATTCTTAGGATTAACAAAAACATTAATGGTAGATATGTGGAATTTCTGGCATGCAGCATTTGTAGCATCTTTAGTATATGCACTTACTCAAGATTTTACATTAGGATTATATGCAACAATTGTATATTTAGTAATGATTTATTTATTAGCAGATATTATTGCTCCAGCTATTAAAAAATTCTATGGATTCCCTAATATTACATTCCCACATGGAACATCAGCACCTGGATTTTTAGTAGCTATTCCATTAAATTGGGTGTTTGATAGAATTCCTGGATTTAATAAAATTGAAGCAAATCCAGAAAGTATTCAAAAGAAATTTGGTATTTTTGGTGAAAGTACAGTATTAGGTCTTGTAATTGGTATTGTTATGGGATTATTAGCAGGTTACGATCCAAAAGGTGTTTTACAATTAGGTGTTAAGATGTCAGCAGTTATGGTCATTATGCCTCGTATGGTATCACTTTTAATGGAAGGTCTTACTCCAATTTCTGAGGCTGCAAATGAATTTGTTCAAAAACGATTCCCTGGTCGTGAAGTAAATATTGGTATGGACTCTGCTTTATCAGTTGGACATCCAGCAGTATTATCAAGTTCATTAATTTTAGTTCCAATTACAATTTTATTAGCAGTAATTTTACCAGGAAACC
Source organism: uncultured Granulicatella sp. (assembly GCA_963523795.1). Taxonomy (GTDB): domain Bacteria; phylum Bacillota; class Bacilli; order Lactobacillales; family Aerococcaceae; genus Granulicatella. Next base: position 4,256 of record CAURER010000038.1, on the reverse strand, counting down.
AAACATTACCATTTGGTGACTTAGCTACAATTCCATTTGTAGTATGTTTAATGGCAGCTGTATTTAGAGGGAATATTGTTCGTACAGTTGTTGGTGGAACAATTTATATTGCAAGTATTTTCTACATTACTTCATGGGTAGCTCCATTAGTAACAAAAGCAGCTCAAGCAGCAAACTTTGATTTAGGTGGAAATACAAGTATTACTGCTTTAGCAGAAGGTGGATTATGGCCAACATGGTTGTTTGTGTTTGCAGGAAAAACTGCACCTTGGGTAATTCTGTCAGTAGTTCTAGTAGCTTCATTAGCAGGATTATATTATGTAAATAAAGTTCGTGCAGAGAAATAGGAGAATAAGATTATGAAAAAATTATTAATTATGTGTGGTTCTGGAATTGCAACATCAACAGTTGTTGCTGGAAAAGTAAAACAATGGTTAGCAGATAATAATTATTCAGATAAAGTTCAAGTTTTTCAATCCAAAGTTTCAGAAGAAGTTAATCGTATTGATGAATATGATATTGTAATTTCTACAACAGTTGTACCTGATTCAATTAAAGATAAAGTGATTATGGGATTACCTTTATTGACAGGTATGGGAATTGAGGCTTTATGGAGTGAATTGAAAGTAGCGTTGGAGGCTTAGTCAATGAAAGCATTTATGAGAGATGTGTTAGGGAAAGCAAAACAAGGTAATTTTGCAATTCCAGCAACAAACTTTATTGATTGGAATTCTGCCAAAGCGTATGTAGAAATGAGTGAAGAATTGAATCTTCCACTAATTTTAGCTTTTGCACAAGTACATTCTCCTTATTTAAGTTTAGAAGAGGCTGCTAGTATTGGAAAATATTTTCAGGAAAAAGCAAAAACTCCAGTTGTGTTACATCTAGATCATGGACAAGATTTAGCATTTATAAAAAGAGCAATTCAATTAGGATTTAATTCCGTAATGATTGATGCATCTTTAGATTCTTTTGAAGAAAATGTTAGAAAAACAAAAGAGGTTGTTGAACTTGCCCATGAATTTGGAGTTGATGTTGAAGCAGAAATTGGTTTTGTTGGAGCAAATGGAGATGTATCGAAAGATGAAATAAAGTCTATTTATACAAATGTAGAAGATGCTGAAAAATTTGTTCAAGAAACTAATATTGATTCTTTAGCAGTTTCAATAGGGACTTCTCATGGCTTGTATAAAGGTATTCCAAAAATTAATTTCCAAAGATTATCTGAGTTACGGAATGTATTAAATATTCCATTAGTTTTACATGGTGGATCAGGTTCAGGAGATGATAATTTGAACCGTTGTGCACGAGAAGGAATTTCAAAAATTAATATTTATAGTGATTTTATGGACGCTGGTGCAAAATCGGTTTCTGAAAAGTCATTTACAAACTATATTGATGTATTAAAAGCTTCAAGAGAAGGTATGAAAACTACTTTAAAACATTATTATCGTGTGTTTGAGACTAAATAAAAGGAGAAAACAAATGGAAACTATTAAAGATAAATTTTTCATTTTTAATCCGAAGTCATATTTATTTGGAAATGAATTATTAGAATTAGCAAAAGAAGCTGATCGATTAGCTGAACAGTATCCAGAAATTAGTATTTTTGTGACGTGTCCATATGCAGATATTCATAAAGTATCCAGCGAAACGAAACATATTATTGTGACAGCTCAACACTTAGATGGAATTGATTGTGGTAGAGGAATGGGAGCAGTTTTACCAGCTTCACTATATAACGCTGGAGCAAAAGCTACTTTTTTAAATCATGCTGAACATCCATTAACAACATCTCAAGTAGTCGCTTCAATCAATCAAGCTGAAAAATTGGGACTTATAACAATTTTGTGTGCAGATTCTATTAAAGAAGCACGAATGTTGGCAATGTTAAATCCAACAATTATGTTATGTGAACCTACAGAGTTGATTGGAACAGGACAAACAAGTGACGATTCATATATTTTAGAAACTAATCATCAAGTGAAATCTGTTAATTCAGATATTTTAATGATGCAAGGTGCTGGAATTATGAATGAGAATGATGTCTATCGTACAATTAAGCTTGGTGCAGATGGTACTGGTTGCACAAGTGGAATTGTTAAAGCAAAAGATTCGAAACTAATGTTAAAATTAATGATTGAAGCTATTGACAAAGCAATGAATGAGGAGAAAAAATGACTGTATTTCACAAAGAATTTAAAGTAGATACAAAAGAAGGTCAAGTATCATATATTGATATTACAAATTCTATACATCAGACTATTACTGAAAGTGATATTCAATCGGGTATATGTACGGTTATTACAGCACATACAACATGTTCTATTTTCTTTGAAGAGGATACACATGATAAAGATGAAAATGGTGTAGATTTTTTACAATTAGATTTAAATACTATTTTAGAAAAGATTATTCCACCCCATTTAAGTGCAGATAGTTATCATTATCCTGGTGAAAAACATTATCAAGAAGTTGAATCTTGGCCTAATCCTGAAGAATGGTTACCAAATGGAGATAGAAGCGCGTTATGGAATGGAGATGCTCATCTAAAAGCCACAATCTTGGGTTCTAGTGAAACCTTAGCTGTTGTAGATGGTAAACTGGCAATAGGAAAAACAGGTTATGTTTATTTTGCAGACTTTGATAAAACTCGAGAAAGAACAAGAAAGTATCGAGTTGTGATTATTGGAGAATAATTAATAGATATAAAACAACCCCCGAGGAATTTCATTTTTCGAAATTCCTCGGGGGTTCTATTTAATGTTTTTAAACTCTCTTACTCCCCATCCCAGTAAATTTACTAATAACCGTAAAGACTACTGAACCGATAATAGCGGGCACTAACCATTCGAATCCGAATTGATGTAATGGTAAGGTGTTGGTCCAAGCGGCTAATTCTGCTAGGAAGTTACCACCTTGCATTTGTGAAAATAGATGAATCGCTTGAATTCCTCCAATGAAGAATGCTCCAACAACGGCACCTGTATAAGTCCAGTTATAAACAATGTAGCGGTCAAAAATCGATAAGAAGATTAAGGCGATGACCATTGGGTAAATAGCGCTTAATACTGGAACTGCTAATTGTAATAAGGCATCCACTCCTAAAAGGGATAGAAGGAATGAAATAACGACTGATACGACAACAATTTTTTTATATTCTAATTTTCCATTTGTTAAGGTTGAAAAATAATGTCCACAAGTTGTAATTAATCCAACAGATGTTGTTAAGCAAGCAAAGGATACGGCAATGCCCATAGCAACTTTACCAAATGAGCCTAACAATTGTTCAATTAAGCTAATTAATAATGCAGGTCGTTGAACTGTTGAATCGTAAACCGTACTTACTGTTGCTCCAGCGTAAGTCAAGCTACTGTACACTAATGCTAGTAAAATGAAAGATACAATTCCTACTCCAAACATCATTTGATGTTGTTCTTTTTTCTCAGTATATCCACGTCTAGTTAAGTCTGAAATGACTACTCCTGCCATTAAGGCTGCTCCAAGTGCGTCCATTGTTTGGTAGCCTTCTTTAAAACTTTGGGAAAATAATCCTGCAGAAGTTGTTGTTTGGAACCCTGCATTTGGCTGAATTACAGCTGCAATGAATACAAGTAATAAAATGAATAATAAAATCGGTGTTAAATATTTTCCAATTGCGTCAATTACGGTGTGTGAATGAATCGCAATATACAATGTTAATCCGAAAAAGATAAGGGATGTAATCCATTGTGGAGCAGTGGGTACAAATGATTGTACAAAAATTTCATGAGTAGTAGCTCCGGTTCTTGGAACGGCAAATAATGGTCCAATTAAGATAATGGAAATGGCTCCAATAATGATTGAAAAATGTTTACTAACTCTTTTTCCTAAGTCTGTTGCTTGTCCACCTAATAGGGCTGTTACAATAACCCCTAGAATCGGTAATAATGGATCTGATAATAAAAAGGCGATATTGGCAATTCCCCAATTACTTCCAGAGATAACTCCTAGATAAGGGGGGAAGATTAAATTTCCAGCGCCAAAGAAGATGGCAAATAATGCAAATCCACAAATAATAATGTCAGTAATTTTCTTTCGAGACATAAATTTCCTCCTAGGTATATTCTTAAAAAATGATTAAAAAACAATTATAAACAGTGTACCATTTCTTTTTCTATAATGCTAGTGATATTTCGAAAAAGTTCACAAATGTTTTATAGCCTAAAGTTTCAAAGTAACTTCTAGTTAAGTATCAAAACTAGAAGTTAGTATAA
>CAURER010000037.1:0-15213 GCA_963523795.1 uncultured Granulicatella sp. | reverse complement strand
ACTTCAGCTAATGATGGATGTGAGTGGATTGTTAATGCGATATCTTCTGCATTCATACCAGCTTCAACCGCTAACCCTAATTCTGCGATTAAGTCACTTGCGCCAACTCCGGCAACTTGAGCACCAACGATGACGTTGTCATCTTTTGTAGTAATTAAACGAACAAAACCTTCTGTTGCATTTAATGAAATAGCACGACCATTTCCTGCTAAAGGGAATTTAGATGCTTTCACTTTTAATCCAGCATCTTTAGCTTGTTGTTGAGTATAACCAACAGAAGCTAATTCTGGATCAGTGAAGGCAACAGCTGGCATTGCACGATAGTCAACAGCAACTGGTTTACCTGAGATTGCTTCAGCAGCAACTTTACCTTCGTAACTAGCTTTATGCGCTAATGCTGCACCAGGAACGATATCTCCGATTGCAAAGATATTTTTAATATTAGTACGTCCTTGGTTGTCTACTTTTACTAAACCACGTTCAGTCATTTCAACACCTACAACGTCTAATCCTAATTCATCAGTGTTTGGACGGCGTCCTACCGCAACCATTACGTAATCAGCAACGATTGATTGTTCTTTGCCTTCAACTTCGAATTTAACAGTTACGCTATCTCCATTATCAACAGCTTCTTTAGCCATTGCAGAAGTAATCACTGTAACACCTTTTTTAGCGAAATCATCTTCTACTAATTTCACCATATCTTTATCGAACATTGAAAGAATGCTTGGAGCACCTTCTAAAATAGTTACTTCAGAACCTAAGTTAGCATATGCACCACCTAATTCTGAACCGATAACTCCACCACCGATAACAACTAATTTTTTAGGAACATCTTTTAATCCTAAACCGCCAGTTGAGTCGATCACACGTCCACCAAATTTAAAACCTTTGATTTCGATTGGACGGCTACCAGTTGCAATAATTGCATGGTTGAATGAATATGTTTGAGCAGAATCTTCTGTCACAACACGTAATGTGTGGTCATCTACTAGGAAAGCTTCTCCACGAATGATTTCCACTTTATTTTTCTTTAATAAGTATTCAATACCAGAAGTTAATTTTTTAACTACTTGGTTATCTTTCCATTCTTGAGTTTTAGCAAAATCTAATACAACTTCTTTTGCAGTTACTCCGAAAACTTCAGAATGTTGAGCTTCTTGATAATGATGTCCTGCAGAAATCAACGCTTTAGATGGAATACATCCAACGTTTAAACACACACCACCAATATATTCTTTTTCAATAATCGCAACTTTTTGTCCTTCTTGCGCTGCACGAATTGCAGCAACGTAACCACCAGGGCCGGCACCAATTACGACTGTATCTAGTTCAATAGCGAAATCGCCTACTACCATCTTTTTCACCTCTTAAAAGTTTTCAATAGTGATTAATTTATAATTAAGCTTCCATTAATAATAATTCTGGATCAGCTAATAAACGTTTTAATTCGTTCATAGCTTTTTGAGCAGTAGCTCCGTCCACGATACGGTGGTCGAAACTTAATGATAATTTCATGTTACGTCCGATTACGATTTCATCGTTTTCGTTAATTACTGGTTCACGAACGATTGTACCTACACCTAAGATCGCTACTTCAGGGTAGTTAATAACTGGAGTAAACCAGCCACCACCTACTGAACCAATATTTGAAATTGTAATTGTTCCTTGTCCCATATCAGTTGCAGTTAATTTACCTTCATGAGCTTTAGCTGCTAATGCATTAATTTCATCAGCAATTCCAAACATGCTCTTAGTATTTGCATCTTTAATATTTGGAACGAATAATCCTAAATCTGTATCTGTTGCAATACCGATATTGATGTAGTTTTTGTAAACAATTTCTTGTGTTGCATCATCAATTGAAGCATTTAATACTGGGTATTTCTTCATTGCTACTGCTAATGCTTTTACAACATATGGTAAGAATGTTAATTTAGTACCTTGTGCTGCAGCAACATCTTTGAATTTCTTACGGTGATCCCATAGTTTAGAAACTTCAACTTGATCATGTAATGTTACGTGAGGAGCTGTATGTTTGCTATTTACCATTGCTTTAGAAATTGCTTTACGCATTGGAGTTAATTTCACACGTTCTTCACGTTCTGCTGAACCTACAAATGGTTTAGCTGGTTCTACTTTAGCTGCTGGTGCCGCTGGAGCTTCTACTTGTGCTGCTGGTTCTGAAGCAACTGCTGCTTCTACTGCTGGACTAGCTGCTGCAACTGGTGCTCCACCGAAGTTGTCGATATCTTCACGAGTAACACGTCCACCTTTACCTGTTGGAACTACTAGTGTAATATCAACACCTTTTTCACGTGCATATTGACGCACTGAAGGCATTGCTAATACTAATTTATCTGGATTGCTTGCTGCTGGAACTCCTGTTGCTTGTGCTGGAGCCGCTGGTGCTGCTGGTGTTGGAGCTGCTGCTGGTGCAACTGGTGCTTCAACTGCCGCTGGTGCTGCCGCTTCTGCTGGACCAGAACCATCATCGATTACAACGATAATATCTCCTACACGTGCTACTGTTCCTTCTTGAACTCTAACTTCTAATACTTTACCACTTACTGGAGATGGAATTTCCTCTACAGATTTGTCGTTTTGTACTTCAAATAAAATATCATCTTCTTGAATTGTGTCACCGACTTTAATGTCGATTTTTACGATTTCGCCTTCTGCGATACCTTCACCGATATCAGGCATTTTAAATTGGAAAGCCATGCTTGTACATCCCTTCTTAATTTTTACTTAAATATTCTAAAGAGCAAATCACCTTTGAAGGGCTTTTTGCTCTTTAGTGAATGATTTTACGAATTAAAAATTGTAAGTTTCGCGAACTTTTGTTTCAATATCACTTGCATTTGGTAACCAGTCATTTTCTGCTTGACCAAATGGGAAGATTGAGTCTGGTGCTGCAACACGACCGATTGGTGCTTGTAAATGTAAAATTGCACGTTCTGAAATTTCAGACATTACCATTGCGCCAATACCTGCTTGACGTTGAGCTTCTTGCACAACTACAACACGTCCAGTTTTTTGAACTGAAGCTAAAATTGTATCTAAGTCTAATGGTGAAACTGTACGTAAGTCAATCACTTCTACAGAAATGCCTTCTTTTTCTAGGTTTTCTGCTGCTTTAACAGATTCACGAACCATCGCTCCGTAAGTAATAATAGAAACATCTGTTCCTTCACGAGTTACAGCAGCTTTTCCTAAAGGAACTGTATAGCTTTCTGCTGGAACTTCTTCACGGAATGAACGATATAATTTCATATGTTCTAAGTATACAACTGGATCGTTATCACGAATTGCTGAAATTAATAATCCTTTTGCATCATATGGGTTTGAAGGAATAACCACTTTCAAACCAGGAGATTGTGCAACTAAACCTTCTAAGTTATCTGAGTGTAATTCTGGTGTATGTACCCCACCACCAAATGGTGCACGGAATACGATAGGCATTTGACGAGTTCCACCCATACGGTAACGGTAACGAGCTGCTTGAGCAACAACACTGTCCATTACTTCAAATACGAATCCAAAGAATTGGATTTCAGGAACTGGACGGTAACCTTCTAATGCTAAACCGATTGCTAAACCACCAATACCTGATTCTGCTAAAGGAGTATTGAATACACGGTCTTCACCAAATTCATCTTGAAGTCCTTGAGTTGCACGGAAAACTCCTCCGTTTTTACCAACGTCTTCACCGAAAATTAGGACATTTTCATCACGTTTTAATTCTAAAGCCAATGCATCTGTAATGGCTTGAATCATTGTCATTTGTGCCATAATTATTTATTCTCCTTTGCTTCAAAGTAATCAATTTGTTCTTGGATAACATTTGTTGGTTCTTCAAACATTGTCTTCAAGAAGAATGAAACTTTTTGTTTTGGTTGTTTGTCAGCTTCTTTGATTGCTTCTTTAATTTCTTCTTTAGTTGCTTCAATAACTTCATTTTCTTTTTCTTCAGACCATAAGCCTTTAGCTGTTAAGTAGTTACGGAAACGAATTAATGGATCTTTTTTAGCCCATTCATCTTGAATACCTTCTGGTTGGTAACGAGTTGGGTCATCCCCTGATAATGTGTGCGGACCATAACGGAAGCAGATTGTCTCAATTAATACTGGACCATTTCCTGCAACTGCATAGTCACGAGCTTTTTTAGTTACGGCATAAACTGCTAATGGGTCCATACCATCTACTTGGATACCAGGAATACCTGCAGCTACCGCTTTTTGTGCTAAAGTTGTAGCAGCTGTTTGTAATTCACGAGGAGTTGAGATAGCCCAACCATTGTTTTGAATGAAGAAGATAGCAGGTGATTTGTATGCACCCGCATAGTTAATGCCTTCATAGAAGTCCCCTTGTGAAGATCCACCGTCACCTGTATAAGTAACAGCGACATTTTTCTTACCACGTTTTTGTAATCCTAATGCAACCCCTGCTGCTTGAACATATTGTGCACCAATGATGATTTGTGGTGGTAAAGCTTTTAATGATTCTGGGTACATATTACCTGCAACATGTCCACGAGACCATAAGAATGCTTGTGATAATGGTAAACCATGTTTTACTAATTGTGGTACATCACGGTAACCTGGTAATAATACGTCTCCTTTATCAATTGCTTTAATTGAAGCTAATTGTGAAGCTTCTTGACCAGCTGTTGGAGCGTAGAATCCTAAACGTCCTTGACGGTTTAACGCTGTTGAACGTTCATGTAAAATACGTGACCATACCATATCAGTCATTAATTCGACTAATTCATCATCTGATAAATCAGGTACTAGATCTGGATTTACAACATTTCCTTCTGGATCTAACACTTGAACCATTTCAAAGTTCGTGTTATTTGGTGTGAAAAGTGCATCGAGATCGAATTTTTTCTTCGTTGCCATACTTTTTGTTTCCCCTTTTCTTTAAGAAATTGTGCTTCATAACAAAAATTAAGAAACAGAATTTTATTTCTGTATCATTTCTATTATTTTCATATACTAATTTACCATGCTTTTTTTAGTTATGCAAGTAATTAAGTTCGAGTTTTAATTTTTATTTTTTGTGAACTATATTACAATTATTTGTTAATAAATAAAGTATTTATTTATGTTTTTTTGTGCAAAATGTTTATCAATTTTCATTTCAAATGAAAAAAGTTGGAAAATATATCTTTTATTCTGTGTTATTTGGTGTTATAAAAACTGTACTAATATTATTAAAACAGTTTAACTTGCTCAAATAGATAATTCGTCTGTTCAAACTGAGAACTAGTAAGTCCTATTAAACGAATGGATTCATTATTATACTCTTCCATCAATAAATGAAAAGCTGCTAAAGCTAACTTTTCTTTACTTTGAACATATGTGTCCAATGTCTTACTTCTTGTTTTAGTTTCAAAATCGCTTTGCTTTAATTTTATTGTTATTGTTTTTGCTGCCAGTTTATTTTTCTTTAACCAGTTTGATATTTGTTCTGCAAATTGCTCAACATATTTCTGTAGTACTTCTTCATCTGTAGTATCTTCTAATAAAGTTTCTTCTTTTCCGTATGATTTTCTTTCTCGGTGCAAAGTTAATTGATCATTGGATTTTCCTCTTACTTGTCTATACAGTGCTTCACCTTGTTTACCAAACTGTTCGATTAAATACTCTCTGGGACAATTCAGAATATCCTCTCCCGTGAATAAATTTTTCTGATGTAATTTTTTTGCCGTAGCATGTCCAACACCAAAAAATTTTTCAACAGGTAAAGTTTTAATAAATTCAGGAAATGATTCTTGATCAATTACTGTAATACCAGCTGGTTTTCGTTGCCCTGAAGCAATTTTAGCTAAAAATTTATTAAATGATACACCAACTGAGCAAGTTAATCCTACCTCTTTATAGATTGCTTCTTGGATTTCTCTAGCAATCATTGTTGCAGAAGTTTGATTTTTTGAATTCTCTGTAACATCTAAAAAAGCTTCGTCAATCGACATCGGTTCTACTAATCGAGTATATCGATGAAAAATTTCTCGAATTTGTAAACTTAATTGTCGATAGCGTTTAAAATTCGGAGGAACAATAATGGCTTTGGGACATAATCGGATGGCTTTACTCGTCGGCATTGCAGATCGTACTCCAAATGCTCTTGCTTCATAAGAACAAGTTGCCACTACTCCACGCTGATTCACTTTTCCACCCACGATAATGGGTTTTCCTCTTAAATGAGGGTGATCCATTTGTTCAACAGATGCAAAAAAGGCATCCATATCAATATGTAATATTTTACGCATTCGTTTCCTCCTTCCTTATGTTCATTCGAACATTCGTTCTTTTAGTGTAGCATCCTTCCTTTGACGTTTCAAATATGATAATAATTCAGGCAACATTTTCAGTTGAATAGGTGTTCTATTCTGTTAATTGAAATGAGGTATTTGTGCATCAAAAATTATTCGATTAGTTTCTAATTTTAAATTTATTTTTATTGTGTTATAATAGAAACAGAAAAAGGAGCTGAGCTACCAACTCAACTCCAATGTAGAACCGTTAAAAAGACGGTGGCTCGTATAACAGATTTAATCCGTCCTACTCGCGCAAAAGTGGGGACGGATTATTTTTTATTCTTGTCTTTGAAGATTTTATAGCACAAGCCAATCAAAGTAATGGTAAAGCTACCAAAACCTAGAATCGTCTGCACTACTTCAAAAGCGGTCAAAAAAATGCCCCTCCTTTCCGTTAGATTTTGATGCACTACCCATAGGCATCACCTCTCTTTCGGTACAAGGGGCCACCGTCTTCACTTTTCTACAATTATAATTATATCACAAAATAGGCAGTATAAAACCACCTTCTGTTTCTTTTTATCTAACTTCTTATCTCTTAGGAAAATCAGTATATGTCAAATGTGCATTAAAACATCATCTCTTATAACCTTACCTTTAGTTTCACAATATTATGCTTTCCTTTGACGTTTCAAATGCTTAAAATTAAAAGTGGCAGAACGAACGCTCTACCACTTTCCTATTATAATTCAACTTCGCTATTTTCAAGTGTTACAATATAACTTATACCTGTTACATTGAAGTACTCTTCGCAACGTTTCTTTAATGCCTCCATAGCAACTGTTGCTCGTTCTGCTTGGTCTTTTGTGACAGATTCCATAACAAGAACTGCATTTGTTGTTTCCTCTTGTAACATCGTTCTTTTTGCTTCTCTCCAGTTTAGGCAACGACATACAGCTCCTTCATTATCGAAGTGACAGATTTCACCTTCCAATGCTGGAGCATCTTCCTCAGCCCCTAACGGGAAGAAACTTTCTCCACCTTTAGCTTTACCTAATCGTAAATCTCCTTGGATTTTATCTAAGTCCTCTCCGCCTAACGGGACAGCATATTCAATCGAAATACTATTATAAATATCGACTAATGGAGTAATCAGACGGAATTGATGTCCTTGAGAGACACGTTTCAATAACGCTTCAATCGAAGAACGAGCTCCTTTTTTTGTTTTGAATTTAGAATAGGCTTGTCTCCATTGTTGAATCACTGTGTTATCACTAAAGACCTCTTCTGTAAAATGAACTTTTGCTTTTTGACACGCTTCTGCTAAAATCCCTTCAAAATAAGGATCTTCCGTTTCATCTACAGTATTATTAATTCCTTTTAAGACTAATACATTTACTTGACCTTCTGGAAATAGTTCCCAAAATTCTGGTTCCACGATAAATTTTGTCATTATCCATTCCCCTATTCTAATTCTTCAAATCTCTGCTTCATTGTTGCATTATTTTTGACAAGTTTTTTTACGGTTAAATCAGTCGCTTTATTATTTGCTAATCTTAAATTATTTTCAGATGATAACAACGCATCTTTTGTTTTTTGTAAATGAGAAATTGTTTTATCAATTTCATCAATTGCTGTTTTAAATTTCTTACTCGCCAATTCATAGTTTTTAGAAAATGCTGTTTTAAATGCTAGTAAGTCTTCTTCAAAATGCGTAATATCTAATTGTTGCTCTTTCATTTGCGCTAATTCTTGTTTATATTTTAGAGAATTTAACGCTGCGTTTCTTAATAACGTAATAATTGGAATAAAGAATTGAGGTCTTACGACATACATCTTCTCATACACATAGCTGACATCTACAATTCCATTATTATATAGTTCATTATCTGATTCTAATAAAGAAACTAAAATGGCATATTCGCAATTTTTTTCACGTCTATCTTTATCTAATTCTTTAAAGAAATGTTCATTTTTCTTTTTAGTAGCTGTTTGATCATTTTCATTTTTCATTTCAAACATAATGGATAAAATTTCATTCCCAAAATCATCATATTCTCGGTAAATATAATCGCCCTTACTTCCTGTTTTAGCATCATTATCTTTTCCGAACTCAGCTCTTGGAAAAGCAGTCATTCTCAACTGGTTAAATTGAATTTCACAATGTTGTTCTAAACTTTCACCGACCATTTTTGTCGATTGTTTTGCTTTAAAATCTTTATAGAAGGCAATTGTTTCGTCTTTTTGACGTAATTCCAATTCATATTTTTCTTTTAAAGCAGCTGCTTGAACTTCTTGTTCTTTTTCTTGTAAATGATTTTTCGCTTCTAAATTAGCAATGACACGATCTTTTTCAGCAGATAACTGCGAAACTCGTAAGGCTTCTTTTGTTTCTTGTGCATCAATTTTCGCTTGAAGTGACTGAATCAATTGTTCTTGTTGAGCAATTTTTTCTTGATATTGCTGCGATAATTCTTGCTTTGAAATCACTTGTTCTTGTTGAATTTTGGATAATTCTATTTCCAATTTATGTTTTTCTTTTTCAACTTGAGATTCCATTTGCTGACTAGCCTGTTTTAACTCTTGTTCTAATAGAGCAATTTGTTGTTTATAGTCTGTTAGTTTCTCTTCAAAATGAGATTGAGCTTGTTGTGATTGTAATTGTTGTTCTGTTTCAAATTGTTTTTTTGCGAATTCTAATTGTTGATGAATTTCTTGTGTAAATTCTTGATTACGAACTTGACGCACAATATCTGCATAAGAATGTTCATCAATCGTAAAAACTTTTTGACAGTGCGGACATTTAATTTCGTTCATACAAGTCTCCCTCTCTTTTTAATTAAAATACTAATTAACGATTTACAAATTCAATAATATCTTCCACGCTAATTGATGAATCGCAAACTACTCGAACGTCTCCACCTTTAGCTACTAATAAACCTGGTACTGTTGGAATACCATATTTTTGACGGAATGATTGAATCTCATTTAGTTGTGTAACATCTTCACTATTAACAAAAATAGCTGGTTTATTTAAAGCTTGACGTGCTTCATTCATTTTTGGAGCGAAACGACGGCAATATGGACAAGTTGGACGTCCGATAAATAGAACAACTTCTTCTCCACTTGAGATTAAACTTTCAACTTCTTTAATAGATTTTTTTTCAAATTTTTCTACTGCTTCAAAAAATTCTTGTGACATAATAATTTCTCCTTATTTTGGATTAATATCCTTATATTTTTTTCTTAAGTAAATTAATCGTGTGATAAATCCACCAAGCATTCCAATTGCTACTCCACCGATTAATTCTTGAATGATAATGCCTATTACAATACCAATTAGAATAGCTACTAACATAATGGCATTCAGAACATTTAATTCTTTTAATTTTTCTTTAGAATCCATTCTTTCACCTACACTTTATTCTACTACATTCACTTGACACATTTTCATAGCTTCTAATGCTTGCTGATGAGTTTGAGGTGTTACACCAGCACATGAAGTTGAGCTTACATAAATCGGTACTTCTGGGAAATTCGCTTTTGCTAATAAAACATTACTAATAACACAAATATCCGTACATAACCCTAAAAATGTAATAGAGCTGATTGAAGGAATCTTTTTTAATAATTCCATTAATGTTGTGGATCCAAAAGTAGGCTTTTCAACTCCAATAGCATCTTTTTCTAAAAGTGCTTCTTTTACAGTTTCATCTAATTGCCAACCCGGAGTTCCTTTTACACAGTGAACGACTGGTAATTTTTTTCCTTCTTCTGTTTCTAAATAATTTTCATGATGAGTATCCAATGTATAAAAGACTTTCCCAGGAAATTCTCGAATTGTTGATGCAACATTAGGAACAATTGCTACTGCCTCTTTTGTTCCTAAGACTCCATCTACAAAATCTTTTTGCATATCCACTACAACTAAAATATCTGTCATGATTGATCCTCCAATAAATGATAGTATTCGTATAAATGACGGAATAAGAAATAATATCCACCTACTAATACATAACTAATACTGATGACGAGAAGTAATAATTCTTTAGACCCTGCTGCCATTTCAAATGCTAATGCACCACCGAATAAGAAAAATAGCATACTTAGACTATAAAATATTATTTTTACTTTGTCCTTACGATGACCTCTTAGACATCTACCAATCGCAAATCCTGTATCCGTTAAATATCCCGTGAAATGAGATGTTCTTACAATCATCCCACGGTAATAAATAAACATACCATTTTGAACACCGACTGTAAAAGCTAATTGATAAATCCATAAAACTTCTAATTTTAACCAAAAACTAATTCCTAATAACAAACCTAATACAATCAATAATATTCCATATCGATTTGCAAATCGGAAAACTTTTTCAGAAAAAATCATTCCGCAACAAACTCCACCTAGTAGAAAACTAATAATAATCAATAGTAATGTAAGTGCATGATTCGTTTCACCTGACATCGCATGGATTAAAACCCCTGAAACATTCCCAGTCATATGAGTAGTAGGCTTTTCATACAATAATAATGTTGTAATATTTACAAATCCTGAAAGTGCACTTAGAAGCCCTATCCATATTGCAAATAATATTCCTTTTTGTTGCTTCATTTCTTCCCCCTTAAAATTGTTGCGTAAAATATAGGAAAGCAATTCCCCAACAAATTATATTTACTACATAACAAATTGTAAAATAAATTCGGTGAGTTTTATGATGGAATACGAGCATTCCTAGTATTCCACCAATTCCCCCACCTATGATTCCTAATGTTAATAATCTTCTTTCAGGTATCCGCCACTTTTTTCGTTTAGCTGCTCTCTTATCCATTCCCATTAAAAGAAATAATAAAAGATTTATCAATAGCACATATCCTAAAAATAACGACGGAATATTACTCAACTGGTACAGCCTCACAGCTAGTTCCATTTAATTGACCAATTTCAAAAATGTATTGTCCAGTTTTTGTCACTAAACAAGGAACACCTACCATTCCCCATTGTTTACGACCTTCAAATTGTGGTTTATCATCTCTTAAACGAATAAATTCTTTTAAATTTGCCATACTTGCAGTAATATCTACCTCACGATAGCTAATATTTTGTCTTTGTAACTCCTCTACAAATGCTTTAGTATCTGGGCATAAGCTACTAAAATATAATACGTGTTCTTCCATCTTAAAAACTCCCTATCTTCCTAAAATTTGTTGTAAAGCTTGTCTTGCTAATTGATCAGCACCTCGATTTTCCTTTTCAGGAATCCATTCTAAAAATAGTTGCGGAATTTTTTTACGTTCTTCCTGCACTTTTTTTAGAATCTCTTGGTAAGCTACTTGTTTCGTATAATTTTTTTCAATCGCCATCATGGCAAATTTCGAATCAGAATTCAAAAAAACTACTTCATGATGCCAGTCTTTTTCTTGAAGAATGATTAAGGCACGATAAATCGCCCATAATTCTGCTTGATGATTATCCATTAATTGGTCAGCATTTTCTTTAAACAAAAATTGTTGTTTTTCGTATAAAATTTCAATTCCAATTCCAACTTTTCCTGGATTTCCATTTACAGCTGCATCTGTTCTTACTCGAATCATTCAGAAACTACTACACTTACATGAGTAGCTTGAAGTCCATGAGCACCTTGTGCAATTTCAAATTCTACTCTTTGTCCTTCCTTTAAAGTCTTAAATCCTTCAGATATAATACCAGTAAAGTGAACAAAAATATCTTCATCTGTATCAGTGACCGAAATAAAACCATAGCCTTTTTCATTGCTAAACCATTTTACGATTCCTTTTTTCATTATGAAAACCTCCAGCCTTTTCTATCATTAGACAGCTTTTATCTCATTATATACGTTCTAATTCTTTTTTTAAAATGATTTGTTTCAAGCCTATTTTCAAGATTTATTTTTTCGAAAATCATTATATTGTTTAACAAAAGTAGCATCATCATAAAATAAACTTTGCATTATGTCTTCTTTATTTGAAAAATAATTCGTCCATTCCTCAAATGAAGAAATATACTCCTCTTGAAACGGATATAATCGAATCGTGTCTTGCATCCATTTTTGAGTTAACATCGTAGATTCTTCCATTGAATATTGATTCATCAATTCATTTAACAACACGGATTCTTCTTTATAGAATCGAGATTTAGAAATCGATAACAATTTATCTCGTTCGATTCGTTTCATTTCTCCATTCCATAAAAATTGAATTGCCTCAAGTGTTCCAGATTCCAACCATTCATCTAATAAAATTGCTTTATCAAACATTGGCATCTGTGGATGAAGTAAAAATAATTGAATCACGTATTCTTTTTGGGCTAATGTTGAATCAATTAATACTTGAGTTATATAATGCATTTCTTCAACAGAAAAAATTTTATTCTGTGCTTGTAATGCTTCCCCAATTTCTTGTAACTGCTGAACCTTCTCTTGTTCATTTTTTAATTTTTGATTCATCATTTTCAACTGAAGCGATGCTATCCATGGAGACTCTAATTGTTGATACTCTTTCAGAAAAGCTTCCACTTGTTCAAACCGATTCATATGGATTAATGCTTCTAAATAAACCGAAAAGTACTTTTCTTCCTTTAGTTTAAACTCTTCTACTAGCCAAATTATTTCATTCCAGTCTTGAGTCCGACATAATAGAGTCCATAATTTCTCCAATAGTTGTTCTGAATTCGTCTTGATATAGCCTTTTTCTAACCAATCAATGGCGCCGATTAAATCCTCTTCTTTTTGACATTGATTCGCTTTTTGGATATAGAACTCTTCTTGATTTGGAAATTCAATTGTATTTCCCATCTTTTTCCTCCTCTTTAAAAGAAAAACAGACTAACATGATTAGTCTGTTTTAGCATCATTCGGTAAAAATTCAATAATATCTTTAAAATTTACGATGGTGCGATCTTCACAAATATCTTTCATAACAGTCGTTGAAGCTCCCCAATCAATAACAACTACCGCACTATTGGAAAGCAGCTTATGAATAACACCATACATTTGTTGCCCTCGAAAAGTAAAATGAATACGATCCCCTACATCTGGACGAATAGAATCCTTTACTTTCTTAATAACAATCAAAACTTCTTCATAAGATATACCCAATATATGCGCAATACGAGATTTAGTGGTGCCTTTACGAAGTTCCGTTTCAACAATTGCTTGAACTTTCTTTGTAATTTTTACGGTCATCTTCATCGCCTCTTCCCATGGGCCTTCCAATTCCAACACAACTACTATATTACTAATCTCAGTATAGCACAGATACCATTTTTTGTCAGTTAAAAACTCTCAAAAACATTGATATTATAACATTTCTAAGTAATATTTTCGAAAATAATAGGAATTTCCGTCTGGAAAGATTACACTTCTCTTTTTCCAAAGGCACACATTTCTAATAAGGGACATTCATGACACTTTGGTTTTCGAGCAATGCAATGATATCGTCCAAAGAAAATCATCCAATGATGCGCTCTCGACCATAATTCTTTTGGAATTTTGCGACATAAAGTTTCCTCTACTTCTAATACGGAATCTTTTTGTCTACAAATTTGGAGTCGTTTCGAAATTCTCTCAACATGCGTATCTACTGCAAATGCTGGAATATTAAAAGCAACACTCATGACTACATTGGCAGTTTTTCTACCAACTCCAGCTAAACTCACTAATTCTTCTCTCGTTTGGGGAACTTCTCCGTTAAATCGTTCCATCAGTTGTTGCGCACAGAGACGAATATTTTTCGCCTTACTTCGATACAATCCTAATGACTGAATACATTCAATCACTGATTCCTCACTAGCAGCTGATAAATGAGCAGGAGTTGGAAATCTCTCAAATAATTTAGGAGTAACTTTATTCACACCTACATCAGTTGCTTGAGCACTTAAAATCGTAGCAATCAGCAGTTCAAAAGCATTGCGATGGTTTAGCTCACAATGAGCATCTGGAAATAAATCTCCCATCGTTTGAACGGCTTCAATTGTTTTTATTTTTGATAACATAGCCTTCCTCCATTAATCCAACCAATTATCTAATGGCACTTGAGGAATCGGAGTTGTTTCTTTTGATTTTGCTGTAAACTGTCCATTTCTTGAACGATTCTTATCTTGAATCACTTGTTGAACCGTTTTGAACCCTTTTCTTTGCCACGTTAATAAAATCTTATCCATATACTTCAACGTAAATACTTGATTTAAAACAGCTTCTTTTAAAGCTGCTAAAATTAACTCATAAGAATATTCATCTTTATCAATCCAACTTTTAATCATTTGAATTTCGTATGAACTAATCGGTCTTCCAAACTCTTTTTCAATGACAAAAATTAAATTTGGCTTATCATTTTCTTCTTTTTTAGCGACTTCTTGGCGATGTAAAATTTCTAATTGTTGAAATAAAGGAGCTAAACTATAATACTCTTCTCTTTTACCTTCTTCATTTTCTTTTTGGGTAACAGATACCACTTGTCGATCTAATAAATGTTGAATAATTTGAAATAAAGTATTTTCTGTAATCAAAAAAACATCACAGACTTCTTTTACATTCAACGGAAAATATTCTGAAGTTGAATGTTGTAACCACCAAGAGAGCATTAAGCATTCTTGAGCAGATAATTGTAATTTTTGATAATATCGGATGAATGGATTTGGAACGGTCGTTCCTCCTTGATACATCCAAAATTGTTGAAATGTTTGTTCCAAAATTTTCACCTCTTTTTCTGACATAAAAACCGATTTCTAGAAATTCTAAAAATCGGTTTGAAATTGTCTATTTTATGGGAAAATACGGTTTAATAAACGTGGGAATGGAATTGCTTCACGAATATGTTTCGTTCCTGCAACGAATGTTACCATTCTTTCTAGTCCTAGTCCGAATCCTGCATGAGGAACTGAACCATATTTTCTTAAATCTAAGTAGAATGCATAATCATCTGGAT
>CAURER010000036.1:0-15581 GCA_963523795.1 uncultured Granulicatella sp. | reverse complement strand
TTCGGTCTCATGCCTAAATTTTGAGCCAAGGTCTCAAAATTTCCTGTAAAAATTAGCTTGAGAAGCTAATTTTACTTCGGCTACGGAGAAAAGTTCTTTTTACTTTAAATTGATTGAATACCTAAAAAGTAATACAATGGTGTTACCCTTAGAAAAGGGAGTATAAAAGATGACTACTATTACATTAAAAGTTTCTGAAGCTGATAAAAGATTTATGAAAGCAATGGCTAAGTTTGAAGGAGTTTCCCTATCGGAACTTATCCGCACCAAAACTCTTGAAGCTTTAGAAGGCGAATACGACGCTCGTGTGGCAGATTTATCCTATCAAGAGTATTTAGACGACTTGGAAAAAGGAGTTGAACCTATTACTTGGGAAGAAATGATGCATGATTTAGGCTTGGAGGATGAATAATTTGTATAAATTAGTTCCAACAAGACGTTTCATCAAGCAATTGAAAAAATTGGATCGTTATACGCAGAAGATAATTACAAACTATTTACAAACCAATGTTTTGGAAGACCCAAGACGACATGGAAAGGCTTTGGTTGGTAATCTCGTTGGTCAATGGGGTTAAAGAATTGGTAATTATCGAGTTATCGTACAAATTGTAGACAATGAATTAGTCGTTGCTACTCTAGAAATTGGTCATCGGAGAGATAATTATTGAATTAAAGCTGAGTAATAATAGGATAGAAAGTAAGGAGAGTAAAAATTTGAAGAAAAAATGGTTTTTTGCAGATTATTATGACACAACAATTATTTTACTAGCTTTAATCTCTGTTATTCTGGTATTACTTGGATTTGCTGATATAATTGATTTGGACAATCCACCTTATAGTATTATTGATTTAGTAATCTGGGCTGTTTTTGTAATTGATTATAGTTGGCGCTTTTTTACGACTAAAAAAAAATGGCGTTTTATTCTAGAAAATATTTTTGATTTATTGGCTATTCTCCCTTTAAATGCTATTTTTACAGTATTTCGGTTAGGGCGTATCTTCCGCTTAGCAAGGCTGACAAAATTACTGAAACTGACTCGTTTACTTAGAATAATTGGACTTACAGGTAAATTAGAAAGAAAAATTAGTAGATTCTTACGGACAAATGGCCTGATTTATATCTTGTATGTTAATATCTTTATCGTGCTAGTAGGAAGTTCAATTTTATCTGTAGTTGAAGAAAAATCCTTCTCAGATAGTCTTTGGTGGGCTCTTGTGACAGTAACCACTGTTGGTTATGGTGATATTGTTCCAGTTTCCCTTTTTGGGAAATGGATAGCTGTTTTATTAATGTTGGTAGGGATTGGTACAATAGGAATGTTAACAAGTGCCTTGACAAACTTTTTTGTAAAAGATAATCCAGATGAACAGATAAAACTTGATAAACTCCAAGACGAATTATCTAGTCAAAGATTATTATTAGAGAAACAATCTGAGAAGATAGATGAACTAAATAGAATGATACAAGAATTGCTTGAAAAAATATAATAAAGGTGAGACAAAACACATAATATAGTTAACTGTAGTGGATTGAAGAAAAGCTAAAATCGAGAAAGGACAAATTTCGTCCTTTCTTTTTTGATATTCAGAGTGATAAAAATCCTTTTTTTGAAGTTTTCAAAGTTCCGAAATACAAAGGCATTTCGTTTGATAAGCTTGATGAGATTATTCGTTGCTTCTAATTTTCATTGGAATAGGGTAGTTGAAGGGCGTTAGCGATTTTCTCTTTGTCCTTTAGAAAGGTTTTAAAGACAGTTTGAAAAAGTGGTAAATATTTTCCTGTGTATATTCATCAAAATAAGTTCCTTTTGGAAAATAGTCTTGAACCTTTTGTAATACCTAATTCAATTTCAATACGATCAGATAACGTTAAATGTTAATGTTTCATCGTTCCATACCATCATTTGTCCCATACTTAATTCTAACATAAATTTTAGTCCCAGATTAACTTCTATTTTTGATACTTAACTAGAAGTTACTTTAAAACTTTTCGTAAATTATATTATAAATATTTTTAAGGATAATAAATGTGTACGTTTGTTTAGATATTATTAATGGCATTTAAAGTAAAAAGAAACTTTTCTAAAAGTAGCCAGGACGGCAGCAGCCCTTCGGTCTCATGCCTAAATTTTGAGCCAAGGTCTCAAAATTTCCTGTAATATTAGCTAGAGAAGCTAATTTTACTTCGGCTACGGAGAAAAGTTCTTTTTACTTTAAATTTGTTACGTAAGAAATTTTTATCTGGAAAATTTATCAAAGAAAATTCTAAAGGTTAATTTAAAAATTACTGGAAAATAAAAGTAAAGCAATAGAAAAGACTTTTTTGTAGCAGTAGTAATATCAGCCATTTTGGCTAATATTACAGGGAAACTTTGAGACCGTGGCTCAAAGTTTAGACATGAGACTCGCAAAGCGAGGCTGCTGTCGACCTTGCTACAATACTCAAAAGTCTTTTCTATTGCTTTACGTCTTAGAATACTCCTATTTTTTTAAAATCGTTTGTAATGTTTTAACAAACCTTTTATAATAAGGAGATAGAGAAATGATAAGGAGCCGAAGGGCATGTATTCAATCGAAAAATTTAAAGAAAAAATAAAAAAAGAATATCAAATACAATTTAAAAATGAAAACTATCTAAAAGAAGCATTAACTCATTCATCCTATGCAAATGAACACAAAGAGTGCAAAGGAATTTATAATGAGCGTATAGAGTTTTTAGGCGATGCCGTTTTAGAATTATTTATTTCGAACTGGTTATACCGTCAAATGCCAACAAAAAAAGAAGGCGAGTTAACAAAGTTAAGAGCGCAAATCGTTTGCGAAGAAAGCTTGTCTACACTTGCTAAAGAATGTGAGTTAGATAAATATCTCTTATTAGGAAAGGGAGAACGTACTTCCAAAGGACATGAAAATCCAGCAGTTCTCTGTGACGTTTTTGAAGCCTTTGTAGGGGCTATTTATTTAGACCAAGGATTTGAAGGAGCCAGTCAATTTTTAACACAAGTCATTATCTCGAAAATGAAAGATGGACGATTCACATTAGTCGGCGATTTTAAAACAGAATTACAAGAATATTTCCAAAGAAATGGGAATGTGAATATTCGTTATGAATTACTAAAAGAAGAAGGCCCTTCTCATGCACGATTTTATACCGTACAAGTTCATGTGAATGATAAATGCTATGAAATAGGTGAAGGTAAGACGAAGAAAGCAGCAGAACAATTGTCTGCTAAAAGAACATTAGAAAAATTAAACGTTATTTCTTAAAAAAGGAGTCAAGGATGCAGTTAGAGAAAATTGAAATGTCTGGATTTAAGTCATTTGCGGATAAAACTGTTATCGAATTTGATAAAGGTGTAACCGCAGTCGTAGGTCCAAACGGAAGTGGAAAATCTAATTTGTCAGAAGCAATTAAATGGGTTTTAGGAGAACAATCTGCTAAAAGTTTACGTGGTAAAAAAATGGATGATGTTATTTTTGCGGGTTCTCAAACTCGTAAACCCGTGAATATTGCTGAAGTGAATTTGCATATTAACAATGAAGATGGAAAATTAGCAATTGAGCATTCTCAAGTTGTATTAACTCGTCGTTTAAACCGTAATGGGGATAGTGACTTCTTTATTAATAAGAAAGCTTGTCGATTAAAAGATATTACTAGTTTGATGATGGATTCTGGTCTAGGGAAGGATTCATTTGCTTTAATTTCTCAAGGGAAAGTTGAACAAATTTTCAATGATAAACCTGAAGATCGTCGAATGATAATTGAAGAAGCTGCAGGGGTATTAAAATATAAAGACCGTAAAACTCAAGCGCAAAGAAAATTAGATCAAACACAAGAACATTTAAATCGTGTAGAAGATATTTTACATGAAATTAAAAGCCAATTAACACCTTTATTAGAACAAAAGGAAAAGGCGATTGTTTATTTATCGAAGAAAGAAGAATTACAAGGCATTGAAACAGCCTTATTAGCGGTTGAAATTGAGACGCTAAATACACAATGGACAGTCGCTAAACGAGAAGTAGCTCAATTACAAGAAACTGTAACGAAGACAGAACAAAGATTATTAGAGCTAGAAAATAAAGTTTTAGATCAACAAGAAATACTTGCTGAAAAAAATACTGAATTAGATAAAAAACAAATCTTATACGTTGATGCGATTCAAAAAATGGAACAATTAGATGGTGAACGTAAAGTTTATCAACAAAAACAAGAGTTTGCGAATCGTACCAATGAAGAAAATCAATTAGCCTTAGTAGAAGTCATTCGTCAGTTAGAATCAACAGAAAAGACAGTAGCTGAATTAGAAAAATCAGTTGCTATTAAAGAAGTTGAATTAAATGAAATTGAATCATTATGGTCTAAATTAGTAGAAGAATTAGAACAATTAAGCCAAGGCAATGAAGAGCGACAAAAGCAATTACAAAGTCAATATATTGAACAATTACAAGAAATTTCAAAATTAACGAACCAAGAAAAACACTTGGAACGTTCGATGGAACAAAATCAAAATCAACATGATAAGTTACTAGAAAAGCAAGAATTATTTGAAGAACAATCGAAACAATTAGATCAAAAGATTGCTCAGTTAGTGGAAAAAGAAGAAAATCTAGCTCAACAAGCAAATTCTAAACAAGAAGACTTGAATACTTATCGTCAACAAGCAGATAGTTTACGTCAAGAACGTCAAACGATGCAAGAACAAAAACAAAAGATTGAACGACAACTACAACAAACTCAAGCAAATTATCATAGTTTGAAACAAGTTTCTGAAGATTATGCCGGCTACTATCAAGGAGTTCGTGAAATTTTAAAACAGAAGAAACAAATCGCTGGTGTCATTGGTTCAGTTGCTGAATTAATTCGAGTAGAAGATGCGTACACCTTAGCAATCGATATCGCTTTAGGGGTAAGTAGCCAACATGTTGTGGTAGAAAATGAACAAGCTGCTGCAAAAGCGATTGACTATTTAAAACAAAATCGTTTAGGACGTGCAACATTTTTACCGTTAACGATTATTAAAGAGAAAAGAATGCCAGATGCGACTCAACAACAATTATTCTCTTTACAAGGATATGTTGGAATTGCTAGTGATCTTGTACAAGTAGATCAAACGTATCAATCCATTGTTCGTAATATTTTAGGAACAACGGTCGTTGCTAAAACATTGGATGATGCAATGAAAATTGCTAAAGTCTTGCAATATCGTTATCGTATTGTTTCTTTAGAAGGCGATGTTGTCAATGCTGGTGGATCTATGACCGGTGGAGCTTCCAAAAATCATCAACAACAATCTCTTGTAAAACGAAATAGTCAATTAGAAGCGTTAGAACAACAATTGAATAAGTTGAAAGAATTTGATAAGCAAGTTTCAGAAAAATGGAATCAATTAGAAACAAAGTGGAACGAAATTGTTCAAAAAGGAACAGCGATTCAAGAAGAAGAGACCCTTTTAAAACAACAATTACAAGAAGTTCGATTAGAATTACAATACTCAAAAGATGAATTTAATAAAATAAGTCGTCAAACATTAAGTCAACAATATGAATTAGATGAATCTATTGAGCAATATGAACAATTAGAACAGCAATATGTTGAAACGCATGAAGCATTAAGAACGATTACGAGAGAGAATCAAGCGGTAAAAAAAGAATTAGATTATTTACAATTATCACAAGAAGACCGTACACAACAGCTTCAAGAAAAACAACAAGAATTACAAGAAGTGGGAACACAAAAAGCTCGTATGCAAGAGCAAGTTCAACATCAAAAGAAAGAATTTAAACAAGAAAAGCTGTCCTTAAAACGTTTAGAAGAACAAGTTCATTTACTAGAATCGAAAAAAGATGAACAGAAGGACTTAAAAGAGAAAAATGAAGCAGATTACAACCAAACTGTAAAAGATTACGAAGCGATTAAAGAAACAGTTACTGCTTTAGAAGAAGCTTTAGATGCACTGAAAGAAGAGAGAATTCAATTAGAAGTATTGAATAAACAAACGGAAGTCAGTCGTAATCAAGCGCAACATCAATTACAAGAGTATTTGAAACAACAATCAAAAGTTGAAACAAAAGCTAATCGATTTGAATTAGCAATTGACCAAAAACTGCAATATTTAAGTGAAGAATATGAATTAACATTTGAAGCAGCAATCGAGAAAACCGAATTAATGATATCAATTGAAGATGCTTCAAAAGCCGTTCGTAGCTTAAAACAACAAATCGAACAAATGGGTGCAGTTAATTTAATGGCGATTGAAGAATACGATAAAGTTCAAGAAAGATTTGAATTTTTAACAATCCAACAACAAGATTTATTGGATGCGAAGAAAAATCTAGAAGACACAATTACAGAAATGGATACAGAAGTGACGAGTCGATTCAAACAAACTTTCGATGCTATTTCAAGTCAATTCCAACAAACATTCCCTCGATTATTTGGAGGAGGACGTGCTTCTTTAGAATTAACGGATCCAACGAATTTATTAGAAACAGGAATTGAAATTATTGCTCAGCCACCTGGTAAGAAACTACAATCCTTAAGTCTATTATCTGGGGGAGAACGTGCCTTTACAGCTATTGCATTATTATTTGCGATTTTAGAAGTGAAGCCAGTGCCATTCTGCTTACTAGACGAAGTAGAAGCAGCTTTGGATGAAGCAAATGTTGCAAGATATGGTCGATACCTAAAAGAATTTACTAAAAATACACAGTTCATTGTTATTACTCACAGAAGAGGAACAATGGAAGAAGCGGATGTATTATATGGGGTAACAATGCAAGAATCTGGAGTTTCGAAACTAGCTTCAGTAAAATTCGAAGACTTTGATGGGTTGGAGTAGAAAGCAGTTTTAGTGGTAAAATGGAAAAGCCTGAATAAAGGCTTTTTCTTTTTGTATAAGAGTTGATAATTTGATTGATGATGAATGAGTTAACAAGGATATTTTGCTAAATGTATTGCATAACGCGATACAAATGGTATATTAGTTCTAATCATGTAAGAGGGAAAATATGTATGAAAATAGCTAGTGTAAATGTTAGAATTCAAGAAAATATTAAAGAAGAAGCAGAAAAATTTTATCGCAGATAGGTTTCTCGAGCAATAGCCATTGATTTATTTTATCGACAAATTATTATGAATAATAGCATTCCATTTTCTTTAACTGTTCCTAAGTAGTAAGTTTCTATTCATGATACAATGACTGAAGAAGAATTTCATACAATGATGAATACAGGAATACAACAGGTAACAAATAAAGAATCACAAGATATGGAAAACGTATTAGATTAGTCAGCATTGGAAAGGAGAAGTCACTTGTTAGGAGAACGTCTTAAACATAGAAGATTAGAATTAAATTTAACACAAAAGGAATTATCAGAAGGAATTTGTAAACAAAGCCAAATTAGTAGAATAGAAAATCAAAATTATGATCCTAGTGCTTTAATTTTAAAAGAATTGTCTGTGCGTTTAAATGTAACTATGGACTATTTTTTTAATTCGAAGCTAGAGGGAACTGATTCTGTATTAAAATCATTCAAAAAAATAGCTGATGATGCTTTAAATCAAAGAGATTTTAGTAAATTAGAATATTGTTTATCATTAGAGTTGAATAAGAAGCAAAAAATTACGTTAGAAGAGGATCTTCTTTACCTAGAATGGATAAAGGCAATTGTTGCGTTTAATGTTCATAAAGATATTGTCAAAGCAATAGAAATGATGGAACACTTATGTAAAAAACTAAAAACGAATGATGAATACTATTTAGATTTTTTGAATACTTTAGCACTATTTTATTTTGAATGTGATGAAATTGAAAAATATAAACAGCTTTATAAAGTTCTAATGGAAGAGATTTATAAAGTAGATATGTCAAAGCAGGATAATTTACATAAGGTAATCAAAATCAGATATAACTATGCTCGAATTTTAGTAAGAAATAAAGTTACAAAAGAAGCTTTGGAAGAGATTTTAGAAACAATTGATATCTGTAAAGAAAATAGTAGTATCTATTTATTAGCCGACTTATATTGTTTATTAGCGAACATTGGAGATAATTTTCTGTCAGACGAAGATATTCTTATGTATTATGAACAAGCTAAGTTTTTGTATAAATTATTAGGAAATGAAAAAATGTATTTAAGAATACAAGAATATTTAAGTAGCCGTTTTTAATTCTACTTTTAAATATATGTAAAACATTATGGGAATCTAGAAATTGATTTACATAATGTTTTTTTGTACGATTTTAAGAAATAATAAAGATTTATTCAAATTAGAATATTTTATAAAAAAAATACTTATGTGAATAAAATGGTATTGAAAATAATAAACTGTTGTGATAAGCTTTCCCTAATTAGGTGTGAAAATAAATTTTGGAGGGGCTTCGAAAATGAATGATGAGGTTAGTTTGTATTTTAGGGAGATTATGGAAAAAGCTGGAATGGAATATATACCTGATTCTGGAATTAAGTATCATAAAACTCTTAAATTTTCTTCTGTTTTAAATATTGAAGATAGATTTGAAGATTTTTTTAAGATTAATCGTTGTTACTATACAAATCAAAGATGTTTTAGAGTTACAGATAAAATTCTTGAAATAACAGGGTTTGAAGGAGTAGCATCTCCTTACAATCATATGCTAAGTTTCTTTTTACTAAAGGAAGAAAATCTTGAAAGGGCATTGAAAATCACTAGTGATTTTTTTAGGAAATTAAATTTTTTAGATGGAAAAACTACAATGGTTTTATCTCAAAAGATGTTATCTTTGATAAATGAAAAAACAAAAGAATGTTTTGATATTTGCTTGATTAATAGTGATAAATTATCGACTAATTTAGGCGAGAATAGATTTAAGGGAGAGTATATTAAATTTTATCGTAGAAATAAAAATGGATTAGTTCCTGTTGGTAGTTTAAATATTATTTTTAATGGAGAAAATTATGTTATTGATAGTTCTTTTTTAAAGGAAGTTATCGAAGTTGAGTATTTTGAAAAGAGTAGTATTTATGAATTAAACTATTTCAAAAATTCTATTAATAACATTAGAGATAAGATTCCTGAATCTAGTCTATCAGTGGGATTAAAATGTATTAATTTAATGAGAGTCATTTTAGTTCTTATGAATGAGGGATTAGTATTTGGAAATAAAAATCAAGAGTATATTGTTAGAAAATTGCATAGAATACTAGTATTAGAGTTATATATATTATTTTTGGATAAAGAAATTTCTCGTTTAGAAATTGTCGAATTTATGAGGAATATTACTTTGACCGGCTTATCTGATTTACAAAATATAAATACTATTAATTTTTCTGATCAGTTTTTCATAGAAACAATTATTAAAGAGACAGAAAATTATATTGAATTATTAGAAAAAGGTGTATTGGTGATTTCTAAACAATCATTTGACTTGGAAGAAGAAACAATTTTAAAAGAACGGTACGGTATTCCATCAAAATTAATCAAAAGAATTCGAATTGGAAAACTAGAAAATGAGTATATCAATATACCAATGAATCCATTATATAAAGTTATTAATATGCCAACGAAAAATTGGATAAAAGCATTACATGGAGAGTGAATCATGAAGAAAAAAGTTTTAATTACGGGTGTTTGTGGAACTATTGGGGAAGCATTAGTAAATTATTTTATAGAAAATGATGCAGTAGTTTATGGTGTTGATTATCAAGAAACACAGTTAGCAATTATGAGTAAAAGGATCGATTCATCAGTATTTTATCCAGTACCAATGGATTTTACTTCGCAAGATTGTTTGAAATATATTGAAGCAATTCAACCAGATATTTTAATTCATGGAGCATCATTAAAAATGACAAATTTTTGTGAAGACTTTGCTGAGTATTATTATTCAAAAAATGTTTTGCAAACAAAAGTGTTTCTAGAGTCAGTATTACCTTTTGTAAAGGAAAGAGTTATATTTATCTCAAGTGATGAAGCATATAAACCTCATAATCAGTTTGGTAAACAAAAACTAGAAGTAGAACAATATTTGCAGAATTTAAATGAGAAGCATCAAGAATGTTTCATTCAATCATTACGCTTTCCATTTGTGATTGAAAGTAATGGTTCAGTGTATCATGTGTTTGATAAACTCTCGAAAGAAAATAAACCTCTTCCTTTAACAGATGAGAGAATTACAAAAATCGCAACAAGGAAAGAAGAATTTATTCGAGGGTGGGATGATTTTTACAATCAAGTTTTAAAATCAGGAGTTTATACATTGTCAATTGGAAAAGAACTGAGTATTAAAGCTTTAGCAGAAGAATTAATTGAGAAAAATCATTCGAAGAGTAAAATAGAAATTATCGGATTAACTGGAGACGATACTTTAGGAGATCCAATGATGGACTTTAATCATTTTAAACAGATTACAGATTTTGTTAGTGAAGTTTATGAATAAGGATATTTTGTTCAGAATCAATTGTGGAGAAAAAATACCTGAATAATGATGTTACAATATAGCTGATAAACAGCTTGGAAAATGGTATACTTAGACAAAGAGTTTAAGGAGGAATACTATGGATCAGAATTTAGAATATGCACAAAATAGATTAGAAGAGTTTATTTCTGAATTGATTCACGATAGTGTTCCTACTGAAGAGCCAGATGCAGTATTTATGGCTGGCAGTCCAGGAGCAGGTAAGACAGAAGTTACTCTTGGCTTAGCAAATAGATATAAAAATCATATTGTGATTGATGCAGATGCATTTCGAATTCAATTCCCAGGTTATGATGGTAGTAATTCTAGTCAATTTCAAAAGGCATCAGCATGGTTAGTAGATCAGACTTTTAAATTTGTAGTGGATAAGGGATATTCATTTATATTGGATGCAACATTTGCAGTTTTAAGTGCAGAAAAGAATATCATTCGAACATTAAAAAATGGATATCGTGTAACGTTATTCTATGTTTATCAAGATCCACAAGTTGCGTGGCGTTTTACGAAAGAACGTGAATTAGTAGAAGGACGTGTTGTTCCTAAAGATACATTTATTAATGCTTTTTTCCAAGCTAGAAAAAATATTGAAAAAGTAAAAGAACGACATCCGGAAGTAACATTACATATTATTATTAAAGATTATCAAAATAATATATCCGAAGTACATTTTGATGCTGATAATGTCCAGCTAGTACTTCCACAGCAATATACGGAAAAACAATTGGAGGAAATGTTAGATGACTGATGAGGAAAAAGTACAACAAATTATTGATAAATATAATCAAAGCGTTGCAGAACTCTCTGAAAAAGCTACTGCTAAAGAATTCAAGTTCGTAATGAGTTACATCGCTCAAGAAGCGAATCGTAGACAGCGAGAGCTTGTTGGAATGAAAGATTAATAGAAAGCATGGAACTGGAAATTCTAGTTTCGTGCTTTTTTGAGTTTAAAAAATTTGTATACTCATGTGAAATTCTTCTTTTAGAAATAGTTACAATTCTTAAAAAATGGTATAATACAAGAAAAAATGAAAAAATAAACTTATTTTTATAGGAAAATAACAGAGAGTTATAAACCATAAAAAATTTGAATAAAAGGTTATAGAGATAGTTTTGATTACTATTTTAAGGAGAGGTAGAAGATGGTGTTTGAAGTGAAGCGTATCGAAAAACGATACAATAATAAGACAATTTTACATAATATTTCCTTTGAAATTCCAGAAAATAATATTACGGTGATTCTTGGTAAAAATGGTGCTGGAAAAACAACATTAATTAAATTGATGTTAGGAATGATTAGTGCAGATAAGGGAGATATTTTATTTAAGGGAGAGAATCTCTCAGATATTGGACATTCTTACTACCAAAATGTAAGTGCCGTATTAGAGTCAGTCGATAATGTTTATCCATTTTTAACAGGAAAACAAAATATTGAATACTTTCTTGGATTATCAAAACAATCCATAAACTATATGGATGAAAGTATTCAAGCGTTAATTGATGAGTTTGACCTCAGAGATGCTATTGATGAACCAGTTGGTGGGTACTCTAGAGGAATGCTACAGAAGCTCTCATTAATTATTGCATTAATGACAAATGTAGAAGTGTTATTTTTAGATGAACCAACTTTAGGATTGGATTTTCAAAGTTCAAAGCAACTATGTCAAAAAATTAAACAATTATCCACAGAACAGGACAAAACGATTATTCTTACCTCACACCAAGCAGAGATTATAGAATTACTAGCAGACTATGTTATTGTCATTGATGAAGGAGAGGTTGTCTATAAGGGAGATTATCAAGATTTCTTGCAACAAGTTCCGCATACTCAAGAATTTGAAGCTGTTATTGAGGGAGAAGTGATTCATCAAGAGCTACAATGTCGCATTGAAAAAGGAAAATCATACATGAAACGGAATACTATTGATGAGTTAACCTCACTTTTAGTAAAACATAACTTGATGTCTCATTTAATCAAGATTGAGAAGTTAAGTCCTACGGTTGAAGAAACACTAGACTATTTCTATAGTCAAAGAGGAGGAACACATCATGAAGTTATTTAAGGCAGAATTGTGGAAATATTTACATGAAGTACGTACCTATTATCCGGATCATATTGTGAGTGTTGTGGTTACGACGATTGTGTTCTATATGTTTTTATTAGTTCAACATCAACAAATGAATCAAGGTTATGTAGGATTTGTGTACTGGTATTTATTGAGTTCGGTTATTAGTGAAGCAGCAGTCTCTGTGTCTTCGGAGAAACAAATGGGAATTTTAGATCAACTAATTATTAAACCATTTCCTTTCGAACAGCTGATTATAGTAAGGACATTAGTGTGGTTAATTGTCAATCTAATAAAAGTGGCTGTTGTATCACTTATCTTGAGTGCCATTCTTTCGATTCAAATTTCATTCAGTGGGTTGTATATTATCATCTTCCTATTAACAACTGTTGGAGTGTTTGGCTTTACCTTAGTATTAGTGGCATTGACGTTAAAATATACGAAGACAGCATCTTTTGATTCGATTATTTCTTATGCACTATTATTTTTCACTGGAGCTATTTTACCTCATGAAATGATGCCTGAATGGGCAATTTTGATTGGACGATTTCTTCCAATTTCTTTAGGGATTGAAATGACTCAAAATTTGATTCAAGGTGAAAGCGTTGCTTGGATGGACTACTTATTATTAGCCGGTCAGTCAGTATTATTCTTGGTAATTGGTTATGTTTTATTTAAGAAAATTTACCAATCTAGTAAGAAAGCAGGAATTGATAGAGCTTATTAATATTAAGATTGAGTATTTCTGCATCTAGTTTATGGAATGATGTTTATTGTATCCTATTTGTTGTCTAGAATTGACTTAGAAACGGTTAAAAAGTAAGCTTAAATTTTAAAGGAGTGGGTACTTTATGGCTAAAGAAGTTATTAAATTAATTGATATTGAGATGTCTTTTGCAGATAAAACCTTGTTTCATGCTGATAAATTAATCGGTCATATTGGAGAAGTTATTGGGATTGTAGGTAATAATGGTGTAGGTAAAACAACATTATTAAATATTATTTGCGGTAATACAAAATCTACTAAGGGTAGAATAATCTGTGATGTGTTATGTAAAAAGTTTGATCAAAATTGGTTTTCAAATAATGATTATACAAATTTAAATCATAGTGCTGGTGAACAGCAAAGAGATTTCCTATATAAAATGCTTTGTACAAAACAAGGTTGTTTATTATTAGATGAACCAACTAATTTTATGGATATACAGACGAGAGAGAACTTAATTAAAACGATTAAATCATATAAAAATGGTATCATTATTATAGCTAGTCATGATCGCTATTTTTTAAATAATGTTGTGGCTAAAATATGGGATATTGAGAATAAAGAAATCAGAGAGTATATTGGTACCTATGAAGATTATGAAAAGCAAAAAGAACTTCATCTTTTAAAACAACAATATGAAAAAGAAGAATATATTAGAGAGAAAAAACATTTAGAAATGATTATTCTAAATAATAAAGAGCAAAGATTGCGTCTAGAAAAAAATAAAAATAAAAAGTCATTTGAAAAGCCTAGTCGATTAGCTGCAACTAAAGAGAAAAGTACAGCTGTTAAGCGAATTGATCGGACAATAAAAAATGTTGAAAAGCGATTAGATAGTTTGGGTGAAATCAATGATATACCTATTGTACAAACAATCCATTTTCCTGAAGGCAATTTTAGAGAATTACATAATAGATATCCTATAAGAGCTGAATTGCTTAATCTCTATTATGAAGATAAACAATTATTAAAAAATGTTAGTTTTCAATTTGCAAATAAATTAAAAATTGCAATTACTGGGAAAAATGGTTCTGGTAAGTCTACATTAATAAAGAATATACTAGCTAACCATCCAAATATTATACTTTCTAAAATGATTAAATTTTCAGTTTTTAAACAATTTCATTTTGATGTTGCAAGTACAAAAAATCTTATAAATTATTTACAAGAAGATTCTAATTTTTCAAGGCAAGATATTATAAATTTATTGAGGGATATTGGGATAGATGCTTCATTATTGAATGTACCAATTAATAAATTAAGTGGTGGGCAGAGAACTAGAATAGAATTATTAAAAGTATTCATTAAAGATGCCAATGTTGTAATATTAGATGAACCTACAAATTCACTAGATATGATTAGTATAAGAGCGCTAGAGGTATTGATAAAAAATTATCCAGGGCTAGTGATTTTTGTTTCTCATGATATGGAATTTGTTAAAAATTGTGCAGACGAAATTTATACTATTGAAAATAAAACATTGAATAGATATAAATAATAAAATTTAGTTAGAATAATCTTCTTATATTATGATAATAAAAAATTTTAGTTAAAATGGTATTCCTTCTGATGTCAAAATGGGGTATCTTAAATCTGGTGAGGAAACAGCTTTTTTACATTAAATAATAAAGCTTCCACTCACGATATACTATAGTTATCTAAAAAACTGTTCCATCAAAAAAATTAGTCACTATAATCCTATAAAATAAAGAAGCTATATCCCCGTGATATGGCTTTTTATGCTAATTTAAATAAAAGTAGTAAATACGCATTAATTTTAAAAGTGATAATTGGAAATGTTGATCAAGAATGCTATAATATAGTAAATAGATTTAATAAAAATGCGTATTTACAATATATTATTAAATGAGGTGTGAGAATGGAAGTACAAAGACCAAGATATTTAAATCAACTTATCGATAAAAAAGACAATGGAAGAGTGAAAATTATTACAGGTATTAGAAGATGTGGAAAATCCTATCTTTTATTTGAACTATATAGGAAGTATTTACTTTCCAGTGAAGTTAGTGAAAATCAAATTATAATGATTGCACTTGATAGTCTGAAGAATATCAAATATAGAAATCCAATAGAGCTAGATAATTATTTAAGAGATAAAATACAAGATAATGGACTTAAATATTATATTTTTATAGATGAAATTCAATTTGTAGAAGAAATTTCTAATCCATATTTGGAAGGCACTGAATCAAAGGTAAACTTTGTTGATTTGGTAATTGGACTTATGAAAATTCCGAATGTAGATTTATATATTACTGGTAGTAATTCAAA
>CAURER010000035.1:0-16348 GCA_963523795.1 uncultured Granulicatella sp. | reverse complement strand
AAAGAATGAAAACCATAGTAATAGTTCTGATTCCTTTATTGAAGAAAATATTGTTCCTTTAGAAAATGCTCATCCATCTCGACCTAGAAAAAATATGTGGGTAAATTATTTATTTGAAAGTACCAAGAAATATCTGAAAGAACATTTAGGAGAAAGAAAGACCCTAAATATATCCAAATGGAAATCAGAAATAGGCACTTTGGGGAAAGAAAAAGATATTCTATATTCTCAAATGACAGATATACGAAAAGAAGTGGAACAGGCTGAAAGTGTTAGATGTTGTATAGATAAATTACTGCAAGAAAAGAGAGGATTAACACAGGGAAAGAAGAATGAGTTAGAGGTATAAAATTAAAATAATAGTATGATACTAAACGAATTTTTGAGTGAAGAAATATGAATAATATTGCGTGCATGGTGAAAAATTAAGATTGACATTTTGTATACAAAGATATACAATTTATGTGTAATTTTGTTTTTAAAATTAGATATATGTTAGTATCATTATTGTACTTTAAGGACGGTTGATTTTGGAGAAAATATATAGAAGAAGCCTAGTTGCGGTTATTTATAATTTTATAATAATGATTTTTGGAGTGCTTGTTGCATTTTTAATTTCTGGAGTAATTGGAGGATATAAAGTTGCAATTATTATATCTTCTATCATCATTATTTTGGTTGTAATAAGTATATTTAGGCAATTGAGAACTAAAATAATTATAAATGGAAATAGTTTATCGATAAACGATGGGAAAAAGGAATTTAACTATAATCTAAATGAAGTTCATATTTCTTCAGAACAAATAAACAATGACTCGTTTTTCTTATATCTTTATACAGAAGATGGTAATAAGGAAATGTTTGATTTATCTTCGCTAGGAAAAAGAAAATATAATGAACTTATTGAAGATTTAGGAGTGGTTGGAGTAAAAAGCAAAACAATTAAATTAAATGATGTTAATAAAAATAATTAAAAAGGAGAATGAAAATGGATAAATATTTAGAAGCATTTTTTTCAATGGGAGTATATGCCTATGTTGTGATTGCAATTTTTATATTAGCGGCTGTTTTTTCGTTTGTGTCAATTAAAATGAACAAAAAAGCCTTGACTAAATGGTTAGCTGAACATCCTAATGCGGTGAAAATTGAGCTTTCTTCCGGAAATAATGTAATCACTCAAAAACAATTATTTGCTAGAGTAATCAGTGGTGAAGCTGCTATTTTTAATGAAAAAGCAAAATATATAGTTTGTGCAGATCCAGGAGATATTGTTTTAGAAGTAACTTACACATATACTAGACCTGGACTGTTACATAAAACCGTTACTACAACATGGGGACCTACAAAAGTGGAGCTTAATGTTGAAAGAGGAAAAGACTATTTACTAAGTTTTGATAAGAAAGAAGAACAATTTAAGTTATCTAGTAAATAATTATTTGATTGACTTGAGTTGAAGGAATAGCTATCGTTCAAAAATTTTGTATTAAAGATAGTTATCCTTTAATATTATGTATCGGTTTAATTAACAGCAAATCAAACAGGTTTGCTGTTTTTTGTTGTACAAAATAAGGCGTCAATAAATGAGAAAAGGTACTTGACAAAACGCTTCATGGGGAACGACAAAAGGGAACGACAAAAGATATTCAGCCGTATGTGGATGAAAAGTTCCAAAATAATATCTTGCTTACTCAAGCTGAGCGATTAACAATAAATGGAAGACCGGCAAATCCAAAGTATGCAAGAAATACAAATATACTTGTTATAGGTGGTTCTGGTTCAGGAAAAACGAGATTTTATGTAAAGCTGAACCTAATGCAAATGCACTCTTCATATTGTGTTACAGATCCTAAGGGAACGATAGTCGTTGAATGTGGCAAGATGCTTGAAGAAAATGGCTATGAGATAAAAATCTTAAATACCATCAACTTCAAAAAGAGTGTCAAACACAAGTGATAATATCTCAATTAAACACAAGTAAAAACGTCCCAAATAATGTTGTAATTTAAAAATAAAATTTGCTTTCCCAAAATCCACTATAATCTTAGAGAACGTTTCATTTGTTGCTTTGGATAATACTTTAGTCGGAATTCTTGTAATTGATTTAATGAATAATCAATCATTTCTCCAAAAGTCATCTCAACTTCTGTAGTTCTTTGTCTTGTTTCTTCTGGCATTTCAACAGTATCTTGTTCATTACGATACGATAAAAGGAAATTTTGTTTAAAATCTGGATCATAAGTAAGGGCAGCTAATACTTTTTTATTTTCACTATATGGTGCTGCACAATATAATAAATCCGCTGTAAATTCTAATAAATAAGTATACATTTCATCAATTTCATATTTATTCATTTGCTTCACCTCTTTAAAGTTTAGTATACTAAATTTACTCAATAACCACAATATTACTAGGAGGATTTCATGAATTCATATATCATAGTAAAACAAGAAAATCACTTTTCTCCTATTTTATTGTCTATTCCTCATTCTGGAATAGAAATTCCTGAAGAAATTCAATTACGAATAAATCCAAAAGCGAAACAAATTCATACTGATTGGGAAATGGATACATTTATCAAAGATTTTCCATTTACGATTATTTCTTCAACACTATCAAGATATGTTGTTGATATAAATCGTTCAAAATTTAATTCTAAAATTTCTACGCACTCAATCATTCCAAGATATGATGAGTTTGGAAATCCATTATTTAAGCAATATCCTTCAAAATACATACAACAGCAATGGTTGAAGGAATTTTATACTCCTTATTACGATGCAATATTCGAACAAATAAAATTAAGGGAATGTAATTTTTCAAAGATTTGTTTACTGGATTTACACAGTTATGATGACAAACATTTTAAAACAGATAAAATAATTCTCAGCACTCGGAATGGAACAACCATTTCAAAAGAATCATTTGAGTTTATTGTGGATTGTTTTAAAAAAGAACAATTATCCATTCAAGTAGATTCGCCTTTTAAAGGTGGAAATATTATTCATGAAATTTCCAAGCAATCAAATATAGAAGCGATTCAGATTGAAATACCTTATTCGATGTATTTATGTGAAAAGAAACTTGATAAAAATAAATTAGAAAACATACAAGAAAAATTATTGAACGTTTTTTTGAAAATGGAAGAATTTTATACTAATTTCTAGTTTTGATACTTAACTAGAAGTTACTTTGAAACTTTAGGTTAATGAAAAATTGTAATTGAAGAAACAACCATATAACCGTTTTTATGAAAAATGTGTTATAATAGTAACGAATCATGTTAAAAGAGAATAGATATATTGGAGGGATAATGAATGAGTGAGCCAGTTGTTGGATATATTCATTCTACAGAAAGTTTTGGTTCTGTTGATGGACCAGGAGTTCGATTCGTGACATTCATGCAAGGATGTCGTATGCGTTGTGAGTTTTGCCATAATCCAGATACATGGAATATTGGTGGAGGACAAAAGATTACAAGTCAAGAATTACTAGAGGAAGCATTACGTTATCGTGCCTTTTGGGGTAAAAAAGGTGGCGTAACAGTGAGTGGAGGAGAACCTTTACTACAAGTTGATTTTCTAATTGATTTCTTTAAACGTTGTAAAGCAATGGGAATTCATACTACATTAGATAGTTGTGGAATGCCATTTACATATGACGAACCATTCTTTAGTAAATTTGAAGAATTATTAGAATATACAGATTTAATTTTATTAGATATTAAACATATTGATGATGAACAACATAAGAAATTAACAGCTTGGACGAATAAAAATATTTTACAATTAGCAGAATATTTATCAGAAAAAGGTCAACCTGTGTGGATTCGTCACGTACTAGTTCCAGAACGTTCAGATTATGACGAATATTTAGAACGTTTAAGCGAATTTGTAGCAGGCTTAAAAAATGTATTGAAATTCGAAGTTTTACCATATCACCGTTTAGGAGTGTATAAATGGAAAAACCTAGGAATTCCATATAAATTAGAACATATTGAACCACCAACAAAAGAACGTGTGGCAAATGCAAATCGTATTTTAAGAACACAAGAATATAAAGGATATTTAGAAGTTTAGATTGGTTTTCTAAATATAGTGTGGTAAAATAATCATTATAAAATTATAAAGTGAGGATATAAGATGAGTAAATTATTAGTTTTTGGACACCAAAATCCAGATACAGATGCGATTACATCAGCTATTTCGTATGCCTATTTATTAAAACAATTAGGAGAAGATGCAGAAGCAGTTGCATTAGGTGAACCTAATGAAGAAACTCAATATGCACTAAATTATTTTAATAGAACAGCACCACGTGTGATTACATCATTAAGTGAAGAAACAGATAAAGTAGCCTTAGTAGATCATAATGAAGTACAACAAAGTGCTAGTGATGTTGAAAAAGTTGAAGTGCAATTTGTCGTGGATCATCATCGAATTGCGAATTTTCAAACGGCAAATCCTCTATTCTATCGTTGTGAACCAGTAGGATGTACCAATACTATTTTATTTAAAATGTATAAAGAATATGGAATCGAAATTCCAAAAGAAATTGCAGGATTAATGGTTTCAGCTATTGTATCTGATACATTATTATTTAAATCACCAACATGTACACAACAAGATATTGAAGCTGCAACTGAATTAGCACGTATTGCTGAAATTGATGTAAATTCTTATGGATTAGAAATGCTAAAAGCAGGGACAAATCTATCCACAAAATCAGAAGCAGAATTAATTGACTTAGATGCAAAATCATTCCCAATGGGTTCTTTAAATATGCGTATTGCCCAAGTGAATGTTGTTGATGAACAAGAATTACTAGCTAGACGTGATGCATTAGAATTTAGTATGAAAGAAGCAAATGCAACGCATGGTTACGATACTTTCTTATTAGTCGTAACAAATATTTTAACAAGTGTTTCTACTGGATTAGTAGTAGGGGAAGCATTAGATACTGTTGCTAAAGCATTTAATACGGAATATGAAAATGGCTTGTTGACTTTACCAGGAGTTGTATCTCGTAAAAAACAAGTAGTGCCACCTTTAACAGTAGCATTTGAAAGCTAATTTTAATTTATGTTTAATCCGAACAATTGATGGACAGAATAGCCATGTCCTGTTCGGATTATTTTATTGAAAAAAATTGGAAAAATGAAGGATGAGAAGCAGTGAAAAATTTATTAGATTATTTAAAAAATTTATTGCCTTCTGGATCACAAAAAGAATGGGATATTGCTCAAGTAACATTATTTGTAGAAAATATCCATAGTATGAAGAGATTTTATACACAAGTTTTGGGCTTAACAATTTTACAAGACTTTGAAACGGAAGTTTTATTAGGAATGCCTCAGGGAAGTGTACCAATGATT
The DNA here is from genome assembly GCA_963523795.1 of uncultured Granulicatella sp. Taxonomy (GTDB): domain Bacteria; phylum Bacillota; class Bacilli; order Lactobacillales; family Aerococcaceae; genus Granulicatella. The sequence continues at coordinate 10,977 of CAURER010000035.1, read as the reverse complement.
CGATTATTGGCTGTAGAGAATACTGGAACACGTAATACAAACTTAACGTATTATTTAGGTTTTGAAATTCCAAAAAAACAATTGTTAGGTGATTTAAGCAATCATTTATTATTGGAAGAACAAATGATTATGGCAACTTGTGATGATGGATATAGTGAAGCTTTTTATATAATGGATCCAGAACAAAATCGTTTAAAATTTTATTGTGTAAAAAAAGATTTATTATTAGAAGACGTAAATCATGAAATGCAATATTTAGAAGGAAATCAAGTAACCATTCCAATTCAGGATTTCATTCAATTGGGGGATACTGGTATTCATGGTCTTCCTGCTAAAACACGTTTAAATCAAGTTCACTATATTGTAGAAGACATTCAAAAAACTTCTGATTTCCTTCATGATATTTTTCAATTTAAAACAACTTATGATTATGTTGCAGAACGTCAGAATTTCCAAATCAATCAACAATATTATTCTATTGCAGTCAATGAGTGGCAAAACATTGATAAAAATCATACTTTATATGGTGTTAGAGAAATTATGTTTTTTGTCCCAGAAATCAAAGTATTAGAAGCAATTGTGGAACGTTTAGAAAAAATCGAATGGCCATATTTATACCAAGATTCAGAATTAAAAATTTTAACACCCGATCATATTCGTTATCATTTAAAAGTAGGTGAACGCCTATGAGTTTATTGAATGCTGCAATGTATCGTAAATATCGTAAGAATCCTAAAGTTCGTCACTTAGTAAGTATATTAGCAATTTTAGTATCCGGATTTTTACAGGCTTTTACGTTAAAAGTTTTTATTCAACCTTCCAATTTATTATCAAGTGGTTTTTTAGGGGTATCCATTTTAATTCATCAAATTGCTGAATTATTTGGACTGGATATTTCAATTTCTTTAATGATGTTAGCATTAAATATTCCTGTAGCTATTATTTGTTATCGAGGAATTAGCCCTAGATTTACATTTTATTCAATATTACAAGTATTTTTTGGGAGTTTCTTTATTCGAATATTGAATTTTGAACCAATTTTTGATGATGTATTATTAAATGTAATTTTTGGTGGAGTATTAAATGGAATTTATATTTCGATTGCGTTAAAAGGAAATGCTTCAACAGGGGGAACTGACTTTGTTGCGTTATACTTCTCAAATAGAAATGGAAAAACAATTTGGCAAGAAGTATTTTTCTTTAATACATTATTATTATTAATATTTGGTGCTATTTTTGGTTGGAAATATGCTGGTTATTCTATTATTTTCCAATTTATTTCTACAAAAGTCATTAGTACTTTCCATCAACGGTATCATCGTGTAACTTTACAAATTACAACCAGATATGGTGAGGAAGTTATGCAAGCTTATTTAAAAAATATTCGCCATGGTATTTCATGCGTAGAAGCAATTGGTGGATTTAGTCATGAAAAAATGTATTTATTACATACGGTTTTATCTTCTTATGAATTAATCGATGCAATTTCTGTGTTAAAAGAAGCAGACCCTCGAGTGATTATTAATCAATTTGCAACAGAAAATTTCTATGGAAGATTCCATAGAGACCCAGAGTAAGAGAAAGGAGAAGTCTTTATGAAAAAATATATTAATCTAGAAACACTTACTTCAATACTAATGGTTACCATTGGTTCCTTTATTTTTTCGTTTACGATTAATGCAGTTGTAATTCCGAATCAGTTCGGGAGTGGTGGTGTAACAGGGATTACTTTGCTACTATATTATATATTTGGTATTAATCCAGGGACTTCTAACTTAGTCATTAATATTGCTTTACTATTAATTGGCTATCAATTTTTAGAAAGAAGAACGATGTTTTATACTATCTATGCGGTTATTTTGATGTCTGTATTTTTAGATATTACAAGAGGGGCGTATCAATTTGTTCCACATAATACATTAATCGCTGCTATTGGTGGAGGAGTTGTTGCTGGTGTAGCCTTAGGAGTTGTGATGTTAGGAAATGGAACGACTGCTGGTACTGACATCATCGCAATGATGTTAAAGAAATATTTAGGTTGGAATGTCTCAGTTTCATTATTAATGCTAGATATTTTAGTTGTGAGTCCATTATCGATTATTTCTGATTTAGAAAAAGTTATTATTACATTAATTTATCTATTTACGGCAAGTCGAATGATTAACCTTGTATTAGAAGGATTTAACTCTAAGAAATCCTTTATGATTATTTCGAAGAAATATGAAGAAATTGGTGCACAAATTCAAGAAAAAATTGGTCGTGGTACAACAATTTTAGACGGTCACGGCTTTTATTCTCGTGAAGAAAGAAAAGTTTTATTTGTAGCCGTCAACCGTCTACAAGTGATGACCTTACAAAGAATCATTCATGATGTAGATCCTGAAGCATTTACAATTATTACTGAAGTCACCCATGTTATTGGAGAAGGATTTACTTATCAACCAAAATCATAAATAGGATACACTTCCATTTTGGAGGTGTATTTTTTTATAAAAAAGCTTGACTATAACCTAACGTCATACCTTATACTGTAATTATTAGGAGGAATAAAAATGTATTTCATTAAACAAGTGAGTGAACTTAGTGGTGTATCGGTGCGCACTTTACATCATTATGACAATATAGGCTTACTTTCACCCCAAAAAGATGAAAATGGTTATCGATATTATAGTGAAGAAGACTTATCTTATTTACAAACGATTCTTTATTATAAATATTTAGGATTTTCTCTAAAAGAAATTCAATCGCTTTTGCAACAAAAAGAAGAGGACTTATTACCACACTTACAAAAACAATTAATGTTAATGCAAAATGAAAAGGAAAAACTTCTAACATTAATTGATACATTAGAAAAGACAATTCTGTCTACAGAAAGGAAAATTAGGATGACATCAGAAGAAAAATTTAAAGGTTTTAGTGTTTCAGATAACAAAAAATATAAAAATGAAGCCATAAAAAAATATGGTGAAGAAGTGATTAATGAAGCTGAAGAAAAGCAAAAAGGAAAAGAGGATATTGTAGCTGAAGGGTTCAATCGAATTTTCTTTGCTTATGCAGAAAATATTCAAAAAGGAATTCCAGCAACAGATGAAGTAAATGTAACTCTTGCAAAAGAATTACATGAGCATATGTGTCAATATGCATTTGATTGTTCGATTGATGTATTTTCAAGTATTGGACTTGGATATGCAAATAATGAAGAGTTTCGAACTAATTTAGATAACTATGGAAAAGGTGTTGGACAATATGCCTGTGACGCAATCCAACAATATGTTGCCCAAGTGAGAGGATATTAGAAAAAGAAAACTGGAGTCGTTATTGGCTCCAGTTTTTTAGGTTAAATAGATTGGATAAGTCGTTAGTTTAGCTTCTAAATCAACTGCTTCAAAAGAAGTGACTTCACCATCCGTTTGCATAAGAATCGGTTGTTGAATTTTGATACAAGCTTTAGTAGCAGTCTGCTTCATTAAGTGATTTGGAAATCGTTCAAAATGTTGTTTATTCCATAAAATAAATGGAAATGCTTTAAGAATGACTTTAGTAGTCACATCTCTAGCAACAACTACTTCAAAATGATGCGAATTTTGTTTTGCAGTAGGTACAAATTGAATACCACCACCAAAATAAGAGTGATTAAATAGTCCTACTAATAAATTTTTATCTGCAATTTGAACAGGTTCATCATCAACTTGAATGGAAGCTTTAAATTCTTGATGATTTTTAAAGGCATCTATAATAGGAGTTAAATAAGATAATTTGTTTAATCCGAATCGTTTTTTTTGCGATTTTGCTTGGATAGTATTTAGTTGACAAATTGCAGCGTCAATTCCGAATCCTAGTGAATTTATCGCAATCCCTTTTTTATGACTCATTTTTTCATGATATGAAATGATTTCAAGATTTTTAATCGTTTCATTATATAGATGTTTAATAAATGTCGGAATGTCATGTGTTAATGTCATTTCTCTTGCAAAATCATTTCCTGTTCCTGCAGGTAAGTAAGCTACAGGAATTTCTTGATTGCATTGAATTAATGCAGAAATAGCTTCGTTTAATGTACCATCACCACCAATAATGATGATTTTTTGTTCAGAAGATAAGTTTTGAATGATACGTGGAATAATTTCAATCATTTCTCCAGCATATCGTGTTAAATAAGTTGAAAATGTAATGTTGTTTTTTAGGCAATAGTTGACTAAGCAGTCGAATTGTTTTTTTCCATTTCCGCCACCGGAATATGGATTTGCAATAATAATTAAATGCATAGTGTTCTCCTTTAATGTACAATGTATTATAACAAATCAAGTTGATTTTTTAAATGGTGAAGTGTTAAGATTGTTTTAGAATAAGATTGAGGTGATATAGATGTCTAATAATTTTTTGGATGCAGTTTCTAATCCAACATGGAAAACATTAACGAATGAAATGAAAGTAGTTGTCATACAAAATGTTCTCAGACATTTTGTTGATCCGATATTAGAGATTACGAAAATTACTCCTGTCAGTTATCAATTTGGAGGTATTAAAACTGATACATTTGAAATAGTCATTGATGGTGTAGAGTATGTCTTCGTACCCGGTCAAAAGAAATGTATTTTAGGATGGGACAATGGTTTATCAGGGCTATCTGGTCTTGACTGCAGTGAAGAAAGACAAGAATTAAGATATGAGTTAAAAAGATACTGCAATCAACAATTGACAAGTTCACTTTTAATGGAAAAAGGATTTTTGGATCAAGATTTTTCTCATATTCACTTAACGACTGAATATATCGATGAAAAAATTAATGGTTCGACTTCACCTTTAAGAGAAGTTGATATTCCTGCTTTATTAGTTGAGAAAAAGCCAACGTTTGTAGGCTTAAAATTTATTGGGCATTATAATGTTATTTCAGGACAATTATCAATAGCAGCAAATCAAACAGAGGAAATCATTCAAAATATTCAAGAATTATTATTGCCAGAAGGACAAGGGAATCATCTTTTAAGAGAGTATCCTATTGTAGGAAGAAAATCACCTTTGTTTATTCAACAAAATCAATGGAATCCTGATTTGTTTGATTGTTATATAGATGATGCTGTTTCATTTTCAGAATTAAAAAGAGATGTAGAGCGTCATGGATTTAGTTTGTTACGGGAAGATGAGTGGGAATATTGTTGTGGTGCAAGTTGTCGTCGATTATTTAAATGGGGGAATCAGTTGAAACGTCAATTATTCCATAAAAATATTTCTCCTTTATGGAAAGAGAATATGTTCGGATTAACGATTGCAAATGCTGAATTTGGTCCGGAAATCATTGATGATGAGCATTATACGAAAGGTGGCTGGTTAGAGGAGACTCATAAGGCACCGATTATTAATATATTGCCATTATCTTCGTATTATCGTGGCGAGGGGATAGCGGATAAGGAGAAGGATTTAATTCCTGGATATTATTGCGTAAGAAAAGTATTACGTATTGATTCGAATTGATATGGCATCGAAAAGACTATTCATAGTAGCAAAGGACGCAAGCAAACCTGACGGTTTCATTGCTAAAATTCGAGCCTAGGTCTCGAATTTTCCTACACAATAAGTCTTATTTGTCTTATTGTGTTAATGCTTCTATGAAATAGTCTTTTCTCTTTTGAAAGTGAGATAATATATAAAAGTTTATAACATAGAAAGTTTATTGTACCTAGGACGGTAGCAGCGTTGAAAAAAAGATTTTTGGCTTATGTTGTTTCAGCTACTATGGAATTTCTATTCTTTTTTAAAATATTCTAATTAAGGGACGTATAAATAATTAGACTATTTATTGCAGTAAAGGATACAAAATAATAGTCTTTTATTTTTTTGTCAAAAAGTCAAAAAAAGTCAAAGAAAATGTTTGACCTTTATTGACTAATGAGTTATACTATAAACATCAAAGAGATTTGATAACAAGAAATGGAAGAAAAAGAATGGGGGAAGCAAGATGAATATTGAAAAAATGACAACAATGATGCAACAATCACTTGCTCAGGCACAAGAAATTGCGCAAAATAGAAAACATCAAGAAATCGATGTCTCACATTTGTGGAAAGTATTTTTAACGCCAAATCATTTTGTGAGAAATCTATATGAAGATGTCCATGTTCCAATTTCAGATTTAGAAAAATTTGTGGATGAAAAGATTGATCAATTACCAGTCGTGGAAGGAAGCCAAGTCCAATATGGTCAAAGCTTAAGTCAATCTTTATATCAATTACTAACAAAGGCTGATGAAATTCGACAACAATTTCAAGATGAATATTTAGCAACAGAAGTAATTGTATTAGCTTTAATGGAAACGAATCATCCAATTAAAGAATTTTTATTGAAACATCAAGTAACAAAACAAGTTTTACAAGAAAGAATTGAAAAATTGAGAGGAGGAAGTCGTGTGACTAGTCAAAATCAAGAAAATCAATATGAAGCATTAAAACAATATGCACAAAATTTAAATGAAGCCGTAAAATCTGGAAAACAGGATCCAGTTATTGGACGTGATGAAGAAATTCGTGATGTTATCCGTATTTTATCTAGAAAAACAAAGAACAATCCTGTATTAATCGGGGAACCTGGGGTAGGTAAAACAGCAATCGTAGAAGGTCTTGCACAAAGAATTGTACGAAAAGATGTTCCTGAAAATTTAAAAGATAAAGTCATTTACTCATTAGATATGGGAGCTTTAATCGCTGGTGCTAAATTCCGTGGGGAATTTGAAGAACGATTAAAAGCAGTTTTAGCAGAAGTTACAAAATCAGAAGGACAAATCATTTTATTCATTGATGAAATTCATACGATTGTTGGAGCTGGTAAGACAGAAGGCTCAATGGATGCTGGGAACTTATTAAAACCAATGTTAGCTCGTGGAGAATTACACTGTATCGGGGCAACAACATTAGATGAATATCGTGAAAATATGGAAAAAGATAAAGCTTTAGAAAGACGTTTCCAAAAAGTATTAGTTCACGAACCAACAGTAGAAGATACTATTTCTATTTTACGTGGATTAAAAGAACGTTTTGAAATTCACCATAGTGTAAATATTCATGATAATGCCCTAGTAGCAGCAGCAACTTTATCAAATCGATATATTACAGATCGTTATTTACCAGATAAAGCGATTGATTTAGTCGATGAGGCATGTGCAACGATTCGTGTAGAAATGAATTCAATGCCAACTCAATTGGATACAGTGACTCGTCGTTTAATGCAATTAGAAATTGAAGAACAAGCATTAAAAATGGAAAAAGATGAAGCAAGTAAGAAGCGCTTATCGATTCTTCAAGAAGAATTAGCAACATTACGTGAAGAAGCCAATAACTTGAAAATGAAATGGGAAATCGAAAAAGAAGAAGTGAATAAAATTCGTGATAAACGTGAAGAAATTGACCGCTTAAAACACGAATTAGATGAAGCTGAAGCTGAATATAATTTAGAAAAAGCTGCTGAACTTCGCCATGGTCGTATTCCTAAATTAGAAAAAGAAATTCAAGAATTAGAGGCTCAAGCCAAACTTCATGCTCAAGAAGATAATCGATTAGTACAAGAAGCTGTAACAGATGAAGAAATTGCTCGTGTTGTAGGTCGATTAACAGGTATTCCTGTAACAAAATTAGTCGAAGGAGAAAGAGAAAAACTTCTTCAATTAGAAGATACGTTACATGAACGTGTGATTGGACAAGATGAAGCTGTTCAAAAAGTGGCAGATGCAGTCTTACGTTCTCGTGCAGGATTACAAAATCCAAATCGTCCAATTGGTAGTTTCTTATTCTTAGGACCAACTGGTGTCGGTAAAACAGAATTAGCGAAAACATTGGCAGAAAACTTATTTGATAGCCAAGACCATATGGTCAGAATTGATATGAGTGAATATATGGAGAAATTCTCTGTGAGTCGTTTAGTCGGAGCGCCTCCAGGATATGTTGGTTATGAAGAAGGAGGTCAATTAACAGAAGCCGTTCGTCGTAATCCATATACTATTGTTTTATTAGATGAAATTGAAAAAGCACATCCAGATGTCTTCAATATTTTATTACAAGTATTAGATGATGGTCGTCTAACAGATTCAAAAGGTAGAGTGGTTGACTTTAAGAATACGGTCTTCATTATGACAAGTAATATTGGTTCTCAATTCTTATTAGAAATTCAAGGAGAAACAATTGATGCTGAAACAAGACAAGCAGTGGAAAGTGTCTTGAAGGGTACATTTAAACCTGAATTTTTAAACCGTATTGATGAAACAATCTTCTTTACACCTTTATCAAGAACTCATATTCATGGCATTATTGGTAAGATGTTGAAAGATTTAAATCTTCGTTTACAAGAGCAAGAGATTCAATTAGAATTCACGAATGAATTGAAAGATTGGATTTCTGAAAATGCTTATAATCCGGTTTATGGTGCTAGACCAATTGCTCGTTATATTCAACGTGAAATTGAAACACCATTAGCAAAAGAATTAATTCGCTCAAGTATTTTACCAGGAAATACTGTAAAATGTGATGTAGTAGCAGACCATGTTACCTTTCATGTAGTAGAGGAATTAAAATAAAAAAGAAAAACTTTTCTATGTAGTAAGGACGCCAGCAGACCTGCGGTCTCATGGCTAAAATTTGAGCCTAGGTCTCAAATTTTCCAGTACTATAAGCCACAAATCTGTGGCTTATAGTACTACTACTTAGAAAAGTTTTCTTTTTGTATTTTAATTAAAACTCATTACATATAACATCCATTAATTTATTCACTAACCGGTTTACGTTTACGGATGCCCCAGAATTGGAAGTAGTCGGTACGAATTGCACCATTATATAGTTTACGTTTCTTAGTGGCTTGTTTTCCGTAATGTTCTTCAAAACTTAAATCACTCGTTAAAATATACTTACTCCAAGTTTCTAATGGTTCATACGTTTGTCCCATTTGACGGTAAATATTTTGAGCTTGTTCTTCAGATAATAAACGATCACCATATGGTGGATTAGCAACTAATACACCATTTTCTTTTTTCGTGCGGAAATCTTTCAATTGCATTTGTTTAAATTCAATATGTTCGCTAACACCAGCTTTAATCGCATTTTGTTTTGCAATTTCAATCATCGAACCATCAATATCAGCTCCAAGAATGTCTAATGTTACATCTGTACGAATTTCTTTTCTTGCTTCTTGACGAACCGTGTCAAATGCTTTTGGATCAAAGAATGTCCATTTTTCAGCTGCAAATGAACGATTTAATCCAGGAGCTATATTTAATCCAATTAAAGCAGCTTCGATAGGAATAGTGCCAGAACCGCAACATGGATCATAAAATGGTTTATCTGGGAACCAATTGGTCAGCATAACAAGAGCAGCAGCCATATTTTCTTTTAATGGTGCGCCACCTTTTTCAGTACGGTAGCCACGTTTAAATAAACTTGTACCACTTGTATCAATGGTTAAAGTTACAACATCTTTTAAAATAGAAACTTCGATAGGATAGAGTGCTCCTGTTTCTGGTAAATGTGTTTTACGAGCGTAAGCTGCACTTAGACGATTAACGATTGCTTTTTTTACAATAGATTGGCAGTTTGGAACGCTATGTAAAGTCGATTTAACAGATTTTCCTGATACAGGGAATTCTGCATCCACTGGTAAAATTTGTTCCCAAGGGAGTGCTTTTGTTTGTTCAAATAATGCATCAAAAGTTTTAGCAGTAAATTGACCAAAAACAATTTTGATACGGTCAGCAGTACGTAAATAAATATTCGTTTTCGCAATATCATAATCGTTACCAGAAAAATAAGCTTTTCCGTTTTCTACTTGGCAATCATAGCCAAGAGTTCTTAATTCTTTTCCAACAAGTGCTTCAATGCCAGCTGCAGCAGTGGCAACTAATTTATAAGTTGTCATAATAATTTCCTTTCTATTAGAAATGATAGTTTTTCAAAAAAAATACCGGGAGACCCCGGTAAATAACCTGAATGCAAACTTCTATAAGCCATGTTCTGTTCCATCAATTAGCAGGTTCTAATTGATTTCAGTAATCATCTGTCTACACAAATGTGCCTCTTTTTTCGTTCATTTCCTAATAAAGAGTGCCCCTACCATAAGTTTGGGTTGCTCGCTCGAGGGGTTTACCGCGTTCCACCATTTCCATTTCCAGAAATGCTTCGTCACTGTGGCACTTTCAAGAATACTTTGGCATAGAAATCCGTAGCCATTTTTTCTGCCGTCAACAAATTGTTGCCTTAGCTTATTGTTTCGCTAAGCACGAACACTACAGACATCTCAGTCTGTGCGAGCATGGACTTTCCTCAGTAGTGGATACACTACCGCGATTACTCAAAGTTTACAAGTAAAATTAATCTTTAATTGGGGTAATAACACGAGTTTTGTCTAAATCATCGTCGTCTTCTTCTAATTTTTCATCAAATACATGTTTTTCTAAATTTGCTAAACGTTTTAAAATATCAAAGTTTGTTACACCTGCAGAAGGGATACTTGCTGAGCGTGTACCTTTTGATACAGTTGCTTGTTTTGATAATTCATCTACTTTATTTAATAGACGTTCATTTTCACTTTGTAAAAAGCTGATTTCTTTTTGGAATGTATCATAATCACGAATAATTAAATCTAAAAATGCATCTACTTCTTCAATGTCAAATCCTCTAAATGAGCGTTTAAATTGTTTATTTAAAATATCTTTTGTTGATAAATGTCTTGCCATGGTTTCATTACTCCTTAATATCAATCATTCATTATATAGTTCAGTCTAGTATGCTTGCTACTCGATGCATAACTGTCTTTTGCAAGCAGTGAAAAATCTATTGTTTTTCTATCTTCAATATCATACTAAAAATTCGGAAAAATTACAAATATGTTACATTAAATTTTTAGGCAAATTTTATTTTCTTTGTTATAATGGCTTGTGAACAATGATAAACACGGGAGTTTGACACTTGTAAATTAAAAAAAGTGCGATAATCGTTGGTATTA
>CAURER010000034.1:0-16917 GCA_963523795.1 uncultured Granulicatella sp. | reverse complement strand
ACACTAAAATAGGGTTGGTGGATTTTCTCCATCAACCCTATAAATTATAGAACCGCTTTTTTCATCATTCTACCAAATCTTTATAGTAATAAATAGCTAATTGGGTTCTGTCTCTTAAGTTTAATTTCTCTAGAAGTAAGGAGAGGTAGTTTCGGATGGTGCCTTCGCTTAAGTACATTTTTTCTGCGATTTCTTTATTATTGTATCCTTCTGCTACTAAATATAATATTTCATTTTCACGTTCATTAAGCAGCTTACTTGTTTTTCTTTGATAGATTTTTTTTACCGGCATATCGATCGTTGAATCGTATACAATTTGATGATTCATAACTGCTTCGATGGCAGGGATGATCCCTTTAATATGTTGTTTTAATAAATATCCTTTACAGCCAATCGCTAATGCTTTCGTAATATATTCATCATCTTGAAAGGTCGTTAAAAATAAAATTTTTGCCTCAGGATAGTCTTGTAAAATTTGACTAGCTGCATCAATTCCAGAAGTAGGTTCCATTCGAATGTCCATTAAAACTAAATCAGGCTGATGTTGTTCGTATAGTTGAATCGCTTCAGCTCCATTACTTCCCATTCCAACGACTTCAATATGAGATTGGGCAGAAAGAATGGTTTCTAATGCTTGTAACACTAAAAAATCATCATCAATAAGTATCGTTTTAATCATGAGAGGCCTCCTGTTTTGGAATACGAATAAAAATTTCGTATCCATTTTTTGTTTGAAGTGTAAAATCTCCATTATGTTTTTCCACTAGTTCCTTCATCATTGTCAGTCCCATGCCTGAGGGAGTATTAGTTGGACGGTCACCATTGTCTCTATAATCAATGGTGTAGGTTGTTTTTTGTTCTAAAAGGAATAATTGAAGTTGCGTTCCATTGGAATGTTTCATAAAGTTTGTCGTCAATTCCTTACAAATCGTTAAAATATCATATTTTATAGTAATCGGAATACTATCTGATATAGTGTTTGTAAAATTCACTTGTGCTTTTTCCTTTAAAGGTTGAAGGAGTGTGTCCATTCTTTGCGAAAGTGAGAAGGAGTCATCATACATTTGGTGAATGGTTAATCGAATGTTATCCATTTCCTGTTGTAAAATGCTTGATAAATGTTCTAATTTTTCTTCAACAACGGGTTCAGTTGTAATAATTTGTAGAGCTTCCAATTGCATAATAGAAGCACTCAAAGTATGTCCTAGTTGATCATGTAATGCATGAGAAATCCTATTTCTTTCTTTTAGGGTAGCAATTTCCATTTGTTTTAAAACTTCTTCAGAGCTTGATTGTTGACGTTGGACTAATTTCAAACGTTCTAGTTCTAAATCATTTTGTATTTGATAATTTTTCTTTTGAAAAGCTTCATCCTTTTGAGTTTGTAACATCATATAACTGCCAATGGTACCGAGGATAAAGGTAAATAAATTAGGGTGTAAAAATAAAATTATCCCTGAAAAAATTCCCACTAAACCATATAAGTGAACAGCATGCATAATGAACAGTACACTATAAAGTCCAGTTTGTGGAAAGAGAATACAAAGTATTCCAGAAATCCCTAATGCTATTGATGAAATGAATTTTGAACTGACATAAGGGGAAAGAGAGAGGATATAGATACAAAATCCAAGAAAAATTGTCAACAGATCAATATTTTCCTGTGCTAAAAAAATACTGATGAGAATAAAAAATAATGATTTTTCAATGAATGTACGCAAGACTATCCCTCCAATCTGCTTTTTATTGTAGTATAACTGCAAAAGTCACAAAATTCTATAAAAATATGACAAATGTCATATGCAGATGATGATATTTGACACTAGGTAAGAGTGAAGACATTTTATATACTAAGATTGTGATGAAAGGATAGGTGAAAATATGGAAACAAGTATTGTAGTTAAAGGTTTAGTGAAACGATATAAAGATTTAATGGCATTAAATCACTTTGAAATTGAGATTCAAAAAGGGGAGTTATTAGCGCTTCTTGGTCCAAATGGATGTGGGAAAACAACTTTAATCAATTGTATGCTAGGATTTTTAACATTTGATAGTGGAGAAATTACAGTGTTAGGAGAAAATCAATTTCCATTATCTGCTAAAGCTAGAGGGCAAATTGGAATTGTACCACAAGAGTTAGCTTATTTAGAAAATTTAACAGTGGAAGAAAATATTGATTTCTTTTGTGGACTATATATTTCAGATTCAACATTGCGAAAACAATATGTAAAAGAAGCGATTGAATTTACAGAATTACAAGATTTTCGTAAATTTCTTCCTAAAAAGTTAAGTGGAGGATTGAAACGTCGATTAAATATTGCTTGTGGGATTGTTCATAAACCTTCTTTAATTTTCTTTGATGAACCGACTGTTGCGGTAGATACTCAAAGTCGTTCGTTTATTTTAGAGGGAATTCGTCAATTAAATGAAAAGGGTAGTACCATTATTTACACAACGCATTATTTAGATGAAGTGGATGGATTAAGTGATCGTATTGTGATTATGGATAAAGGAAAGAGCATTATTTCTGGAACATCTCAAGAATTAAAAGCATCGATTACTACTTCAGAAATTATTCAAGTAGAATTAACAACGATTCCAACAAGTGAACAATTAGAGCGATTAAGACAAATTCCTCAAATTTTAGTAATGGAAGAACAAAAACAACAGTTGAAATTTCATTTTAAAAAGGGAAATAATCATTTAATGCATGTTGCCAACACGATTGAAGAATTGCAATTAAATTATGTGCGCTTATATAGTGAACAACCAAGTTTAGATGATGTATTTCTAGCCTATACTGGGAAAGGACTTCGTGATAGATGATGACATTTTTTAAGTTATTTAAGTATTTATTTAAAAATACGGTAAAAGATTTTGCATTTTCATTTTGGGTATTATGTTATCCAGTGATTTTAATAACTTTCTTTTATTTATCACTTTCTGGTGTGATTCATCAGGAATTAAATCCCGTTCGAGTGGCAATAACGAAGGATCATCCTTTTCATTTTGTATTCGAACAAGCAGTTGAAAATTTTGAAATTACAGATGTCACTTCAGCAGAAGAAGGAAAGCAGTTAACGCTTGATGGTAAAGTCGATGGATTTGTTGATTATCAGTTGGATGTTGTAGTCGCAAAAGAATCAGGTATTCCACAAAGTGTGTTGAAAAACGTCGTAACTCAAATCAAACAAGTTCAATCTCTTGGAAAAAGTGCTTCTTCCATTGATTTTCAAAAGAGTTGGATAACAGAAACAAAGAGTGACGTTAGTGAAGGAACGATGCTGTTCTATTCAAGTCTAGCAAGTTTTGCAATGTATTCTATTTTTAGTGGAGTTGTTTGTGTAGCGTATATGAATGGTAATTTATCTGAAGTGGGACGAAGAGTTATGGGAAGTTCATTTAGTAAATGGAAATTTCTGATTTACAGTTTTGCTACAGGATTAACGTTAAATTTACTTTCGAATGCCCTTTTATTAGTGTATATGACTCAAATTTTAAAATTAGAGTTATTTACGGATTGGACAGGTAGTATTTTATTAATGCTTATAGGAAATGTTTTTGGATTATCCTTTGGAATTTTAATAGGAACTCTTCAACAGTTGAGTATACAAGGACGGATTATAGTAGCATTAATGACCAATATGATAGCATCCGCTATTGCAGGATTAATGGGAAGTAGTATACGAGCATTTATGAATAGCCATCTTCCATGGGTGAATCAGTATAATCCGGTAGCTTTGATTATATCTGGATTTTATCAATTAAACCGTTTAAATGAGGGAACACAAATGACTCGTATTTTTGGATTACTAGGGTTTTATACACTTCTATTAATGGTCTTTGCATTATGGAGATTAAGGAGAACACGTTATGACAGTTTATAAGTATTTTTTAAAACTTACGAATCGTTACAAAATATATGGCATTATTTATTTAGTCATTTTTATGGGGATGGCTTTACTTCAAATTTCTAAGATAGATGAAAGGAAGCATTTTGAAGATGTTCCCGTTAAAATCATGATTAAAGATGAATCGAAAGGTTCTAACGAAATCATTAATCAATTGATTCAAACGCTTCAAAAGAAACATGAAGTACAAAAAACGACAAAAAGTGATACAAGTATGAAAGAAGCTATCTATGCAGGAGATGTAGATGCAGGATTATGGATTCCAAGTGATGCCCAATTAAAATTGGAACAGGAACAAGAAGTTGTTGAGATGGAAATCTCCAATTCATTATCGGGACATTTAATTCGTGAGTATGTAGATTCTTATCTTCGATATGCAGTTGCTTTGAAAAAAGAAGGGGATTTTAATCCAGAAAAAATAGAAAAGATTATGGATCAAGAAGTAACAGTAACGCTTCTTTCTAAAGAAGAAGCGGTATCCAGTCAATACTCTAAAGAAAAATTAGGTGAAAATTATTTTACCTATAGCCCATTTATTTATTTTACAGTGTTCATTTATTTATTTGGTACGATTTTTTCTAAAATGAAGGGGAAAGAAGTTGCCAAGAGAATTGCGATTGCTATGAAAGATGAGCGTCGAGTGATGTTGGAACAATTTTTAGCAGGGTTAACGATTGTAGGTTTAATTGTTGGTGTTAATCTGCTTTTTGTAGGGATTTTAGCTCCTGAATTTTATGCAAGTTCTCAAGCGTCGAAGATTTTATTATTGAGTACAGCGTCGGCAATTTCAGCTTATGCTTTGTCATTTCTTTGTGCAGTAGTCATTGGCGAGAATCAATATGCTTATTCAGCTGCAAGTACAATATTCGGGATGGGGCTGGGATTTTTATCCGGAATTTTTGTTCCTTTAGAATTGGTAAGTTCATATGGAGTCAACATTGCTAAATTCTTCCCTGTTTATTATGTGACTTCTGCAGCGAGCAATTCTTCAACAGAGTTTTCTAGTTATGCATTCCATTTAGGGATGATTGCTTTATTTACTGTTTTATATATTGTAATGGCATTTAGCGTGCAGCGCATTCGTCGTAATAATAAGTTTTAATGGAATTTCCTGGTAAATTCTCAATCTAAGTTCTAGTTTTGATACTTAACTAGAAGTTACTTTGAAACTTTACGGGGGAATAGTAGCGAATGAGTATGAAATCTGGTAGTAGAAAAATTCCTAAAAATGCTATGATATTAAGATTAAGAGAGGTTTTTCGGGGAATGTTAGGATATGAAAAAAATGAAAAGTTAGAATTTAATTATAAAA
Organism: uncultured Granulicatella sp.; assembly: GCA_963523795.1. Lineage (GTDB taxonomy): Bacteria > Bacillota > Bacilli > Lactobacillales > Aerococcaceae > Granulicatella. The sequence goes on along the minus strand of CAURER010000034.1, from coordinate 11,694 downwards.
AATCTGGCGGTTTATGGTTAATTGCGGTTGCCATAGTTATCGCTTTTGCTACCTTAATAGGTGGACAACAAATTATAAATATGCAAGTGTTTAGTATAGGTTATGTAGTTTGCTTTTTTTTAATTAATATGAATAAAAACTTACTAAAAAAACTATCCACTGGATCATCGACTAAATTTCAAAATAAGGTTTCTAAATACTCAATAATATTACTGTTTATATTAATGATTTTTTTAGGAGGTCCATTTTTTGCTACGGAGAATTGGAGATTGATATGGTTGGGAGCATTATTAGCCACAGCATTGCATTTTTTTCCATTCTATTTTGTACATGGAAAATCAATGGTTTTATTAGGAATTATGTGCACTGTTAATATTATCATGGGGTATATTTTTTCTGGTGTCTCTTTGGTACTATTTGCCTATATTGATGCAATAATTAAATTTATATTTGGAGTTTATTTGTTATTTTTTTCTAAAGTAACAAAGCAATAAATTCCAATTGTTTGTTGAACTAGCAAGTTAATAAAAATAACAGAGAAACAGTAAATCGGAAAAGGTTTACTGTTTTTTTCTTTGCTCAAAATAAAAAAGAGAGGAAAAGACAAAATGAAAAACATAGAAGAAAAAATCTTAATGGTAGATGAAGAAATAAAGCAATTACAAAACAAAAGAAAAAACTCACCAGTCAGCAGAAACAGGAAGAAAGAAAAAAGAGAGAGAAAAGAATATATGAAAAAGGAACAGTCTTTGAAAATAGCTTTACAGAAAGCAAGAACTTAAGCAAAGATGAATTTTATCAGCTAATCATATCTCTAATTCGTAAAGAGGAAGCCGATATCAAAATATAAAAAATCATAGAGAAAAGAGAAGAAACAGAAGTAGAAATTACAGAAAACCAAGAGGCAGAAATGGATATCGAATAATAGTTTCTTGTTTACAAAGGCGCACATATACACCTTAACAGGTGTAGTGACCCCAAAAGAGTTAGATTTTTGATCTAACTTTTTTGGGGTCGGTACTCGCAAAGCGAGGCTTATTGCTGCTACGGGGAAATTCCTTTTTTGTTTCTCTTACATAGTTTTTTATTGCAACAATCCTTGTTTTCATCTAACATAGAACAAAAGAGCTACAAGGAGGAATTTTATGAAAATTGTTGGATTAACGGGAGGAATTTCTTCTGGGAAATCTACGGTATCTTCTTATTTCAAACAATTGAAAATTCCTGTCATTGATGCAGATGAAGTTGCTCGTAAAGTAGTTGAGCCCAATAGTCAAGGCGCTATAGAAATTAGAAAAGCTTTCGGTAGTGATGTGTTTGAAGAAGATGGAAGCTTAAATCGTCAAAAATTAGGCGCATTAATTTTTTCAAATGCAGAAAACCGTCAAAAATTAGATGAGCTGTTACAGCCTCTCATTAAAATTATGATTTTAGACGAAATCGAAGAGCATCGTCAAAAGGGGGAGAATATGATTGTTTTAGATTTGCCCCTATTATTTGAAAAGCATTATGAGGAATTATGCGAAGAAATTATCGTTGTTTATGTTCCAAGAGAACTACAATTAGAACGATTAATGAAGAGAAATCAATATACCAAACAAGAAGCATTATCTCGAATTGATTCTCAATTATCCATTGAAGAAAAACGAAAAAGAGCAACAGTTTTATTGGATAATCAAGGCTCAATTCAGCAGTTATATCAGCAAGTTGAACAGTGGCTAGTAGAAACGAAAAATGATATACTACAATAAGAAAAAACTTGAAGAAAGGGGACATCGTCATGCAATGTCCAAGATGTAAATTTAATGGTTCACGAGTGATTGATAGCCGTCCAGCAGACGATGGTCGTTCAATTCGAAGAAGAAGAGAATGTGATGAATGTGGTTATCGATTCACAACTTTTGAAAGATTAGAAAAAGCGCCGATTTTAGTCATTAAAAGAAATGGAAATCGCGAGGCGTTTAATCGTGAAAAATTATTAAATGGATTAGTTCGTTCTGCTGAAAAACGTCCGATTCCATTAAGTCAATTAGAACAAATTGTGAATGAAGTAGAACATACGATTAATCAAGAAGGAGAAAATGAAATCTCAAGTATGTTAATTGGAGAGATGGTCATGGACTACCTTGCTAAAATTGATGATATTGCTTATATTCGTTTTGCAAGTGTATACCGTCAATTTACAGATAGAAAAATGTTCTTAAAAGAATTAGAGAGAATGTCTTTTGAAATGGATCGTAAAGATAGTAAATCATAATAGGAGGATCAAATGGACGAGAAATCAATAAAGTGGAGTCAGTTGAATCCACGTGATTGTATTCAAGTAACTCAGCAAGTTTGGCTGACACAACGTGAATTACAATTTGTGACGCAATTATATGTACCATTTTTAGGGGTTCAAGCCTCAACTTTATATTTAGTCTTATTTAGTGAGCTTTCTCCAAATTCCTATCAAAGTGATGTCATTCGATTGGCAGATTTATTAGCATTAGTGAATATGGGGATTCCAGATTTTTATCAAGCAAGAATCCGTTTAGAATCAGTTGGCTTATTAAAAACCTATCGCTATGAAGATGAAGAATCGATTAGTGCTCAATATACATTTGAATTACAAGCACCAGCGAGTCCAAATTTATTTTTCAAAGATGCTTTATTATCGACACTTTTAGTGAATCAAGTAGGACATCAACGTTTTGAAATCTTACAAAAACGTTTTAGTGTAAAGGAAAAGGGTGCTTATGGGGAAGATGTTACTAGTACTTTCCAAGAAGGATTCCAATTACCTTTTAATATGTCACAGTACAAGAGAAATATTGCTCAAGAAAAACAAATGATTAAAGATGTGAAGCAACAAGAATCATTAGTTATGAATTCTACTATTGATTGGGAATTATTAACGGACTTGTTAAAGAGTCAATTTGTTCATGAACAGGCTTTAACAGATGAAGTGAAGCAAATGTTAAATAGCTTCCAATTATATTATGGATTAACGGAAAGAGAAATTGCTCAATATGTGATTTATGCTGCGGATTTATCAACGGGTGAGATTGATGAAAAAGAATTATATTCGATTATTATTAATGCTAATCAGCATTTAGCAGCTCCTAAACAAGAGGAATCTACTGTAACTCCAGTTGTTCAGAAAGAAGAAAGTATGCCTGTAGTTTCAGAAGTTGTCGTAGAAGAACAACAAGAAACAACTCCAACATCTACTCATTTACCTCAGGCGATCCAACGATTAATTACATTAGCAAAAGAAATGACGCCTTTTGACTTTATGACAAGTATTAAGCAACAAAGAAATGGCTATGTTTCAAATGGAGAACAACGGATTGTTTTAGATTTAGTTCAAGTAGGAACGATTCCATCTGAAGTGATTAATATTTTAATTCATTACGTATTAGTTGTTAAAAATAATCCAACGATTACGAAAAATTTAATGGATACGATTGCGAATGATTGGAGTCAAAAAGGGATTCAAACAGCTGAACAAGCTATTGAAGCAGTTCGTCAAAGAGATAAAGAATTTAAAGCTAGTCGTAAAGAAAAAATTGAAAACCGACAAGTACAATCATACTCAGGTAAAAAATATTATGGAAATGCTCCGAAAGGAAGAGTGGCTTCTGTTCCTGACTGGGCGATGAAACCAAATGAAACAAAAGAAAGTCCATTGGATGATGAAAATCTTCAATTATTAAAAGCTCAGCTTTCTCAATTGAAAACAAGTGGGAATTCTGAACAAGTGAAGGGAGAATAGTGATGGAAGGAATGCAAGATTTATTTGGCAATAAAACGGCTACTACAGCATTTCAACAACAATATCAAAAAATTGTAGCAGAAGTTTTACAAGACAAAGAAGTTCAACAATTTTTACAAGAACATCAAGATGAAATTCCACAAGAAAATTTAGTGAAAAGCTATTCAGCCCTATTGGAATATATTCAACAAAGGGACGCTCGTATCCAAGGAGTAGAAACATACATTAAAGGCATGGAACCCTTATTAAGGGTGAACCAAGGTTTTGTTGAAGTCGTGTATCGTCCAACTCAAGAGTTTATCCAAAAACAACAGCAGCATGATTTAACGAATCGAATCCATGCCATTAATATGCCTAAAAATTTATTACAGGTGACATTAAATTCCTTAGATATTACAAAAGAGCGACAAGAAACTTTTCAAGCTTCATTGCAATTTATTAATGAATTGTCTGCAAAACCAAATGAGTTTCATCGTGCGATTTATTTAGTTGGTTCCTTTGGAGTTGGAAAAACGTATTTCTTAGCAGCTATTGCAAATGAATTAGCTCAACTTGGATTTGAAACAACTTTAGTGCATGTTCCAAGTTTATCGAGTGAATTAAAAAGTGCAATTGGTGCGAATCGTTTAGAAGAAAAAGTTGAATTTTTAAAGACTTCACCAATCTTAATGCTAGATGATATTGGAGCTGAATCAAATTCTGCATGGTTTAGAGATGAAATTTTAATGATTGTATTGGAATATCGAATGATGCAAGAATTACCAACATTTTTTTCATCTAATTTAACGATTGAAGAATTACAAGAACATTTAAGTGTCTCTAATCGTGGAGATGTAGAATTATTAAAAGCAAAACGTTTGATCGAACGAGTACGTTTCCTATCGAAAGAAATTTTCTTAGCAGGAGAAAATCGTCGCTATTCATAAATTTCAAAAAAACAAATAACTTGATTTTTATAAAAATAGTGGTAGAATAACTAATGAATTAAATATTTTGAAAATGATGAAAAAGACAAGAAACTGTTATCTGGTTATCTAATAGAGAGAAGTGGGTTGGTGGAACACTTCATCCGAGATAGTTTTACCACTTTTGAATCCTTGTTTGAATAAAGTAAGGCAAGGCGTATCGGAGCGTTAGTCCGTTTAAGAGATTCGTTTAAAACGAATGAATTTGGGTGGAACCACGTAGAAATAACGTCCCATAGTTTGTATGAGTATGCAAACTATGGTTTTTTTGTTTTTTAAAGCATTTTTGAAAGGAAAGAAGGAGAACAATGTCAATGATTAAAGTTACATTTCCAGATGGAGCTGTAAAAGAATTTGAACAAGGAATTTCAGTGAAAGAAGTTGCTGAAAGTATTAGTAAGAGCTTAGCAAAAAAAGCACTTGCAGGTAAAGTAAATGGAGAATTAGTCGATTTAGATCAAGCATTAACTGAAGATGCTAGTATTGAAATCGTAACACCAGACCATGAAGATGCATTAGGAATTTTACGTCACTCAACTGCGCACTTATTAGCACATGCGTTAACTCGTTTATACCCAGGAATTCACTTTGGGGTAGGGCCAGCAATTGAATCTGGATTTTACTATGATACAGATATGCCAAACCAATTAACAGAAGACGCTCTTCCAGAAGTAGAAGCTGAAATGATGAAAATTGTAAAAGAAAACTATCCAATCGTACGTCGTGAAGTAAGTCGTGCAGAAGCGTTAGAAATCTTTGCTAATGATCCATATAAAGTAGAATTAATTAATGGTTTACCTGAAGATGAAACAATTTCTGTTTATCAACAAGAAGATTTCGTAGACTTATGTCGTGGAATTCACGTACCTTCAACAGGACGTATTCAAGTCTTCAAGTTATTATCTCTTGCAGGAGCATACTGGAGAGGAAATTCTGATAACAAGATGATGCAACGTGTATACGGAACAGCATTCTTTGATAAAGCAGACTTAAAAGAATTCTTGAAAATGCGTGAAGAAGCTAAAGAACGTGACCATCGTAAATTAGGAAAAGAATTAGACTTATTTATGATTAGCCAAGAAGTTGGTTCAGGATTACCATTCTGGTTACCAAAAGGTGCTACAATTCGTCGTACAATTGACCGTTACATTGTAGATAAAGAAATTTCTCTTGGATACCAACATGTGTATACTCCAGTAATGGCTGATGTAGGTTTATATAAAACTTCAGGTCACTGGGCACATTATCAAGAAGATATGTTCCCTCCAATGGATATGGGAGATGGAGAATTATTAGTATTACGTCCAATGAACTGTCCTCACCATATGATGGTATATAAAAATCATATCCACAGCTACCGTGAATTACCAATCCGTATTGCTGAATTAGGAATGATGCACCGTTATGAAAAATCAGGAGCATTATCTGGTTTACAACGTGTACGTGAAATGACATTAAATGATGGTCATACATTTGTTCGTCCTGATCAAATTAAAGATGAGTTCAAACGTATTCTAGATTTAATTCGTGAAGTATATAATGATTTTAATATTAAAGATTACCGCTTCCGTTTAAGCTATCGTGATCCAGAAGATAAAGAAAAATACTTCGATGATGATGAAATGTGGAATAAAGCAGAAGCAATGTTAAAAGAAGCGATGGATGAAATGGGCTTAGAATACTTTGAAGCTTTAGGTGAAGCTGCATTCTATGGTCCAAAATTAGATATCCAATTTAAAACAGCAATGGGCTTAGAAGAAACAATGTCTACAATCCAATTAGACTTCTTATTACCAGAACGTTTCGATTTAACTTATGTGGGTGAAGATGGAGATAATTCTCACCGTCCAGTAGTTATTCACCGTGGTGTAGTATCAACTGCAGAACGTTTTGTAGCTTACTTAATCGAAGAATATAAGGGAGCATTCCCAACTTGGTTAGCTCCAGTTCAAGCGACTTTAATTCCAGTAAGTGTAGAACATCATTATGATGCAGCTCGTGCATTAAAAGAAAAAATGATGAGCTTAGGATTACGTGTTGAATTAGATGACCGTAATGAAAAAATGGGTTACAAGATTCGTGCTTCTCAAACACAAAAAATCCCTTATCAATTAGTAATCGGGGATAAAGAAGTAGAAGAAGGAACAGTGACTGTTCGTCGCTATGGTTCAAAAGAAACTGTTTCAATGACAATTGAAGCATACTTAGAACGTGTTCAACGTGAAATTGCGAACTTCTCTCGTCCATTAGAAGACTAATAGATTAAGGTTGTTTAACAAATCCTGTTGGTGAAAAATTACCAACAGGATTTTTTATAAGCTGAAGCATTTATGAATGTAAGTTGGATAGTTATCATTACTTTATTTTTAAAATTGCTTTAATGAAAATATTATGCTAACATTTGTTTAGGTTGTTAGCTTTTAGTTTCCAGAAAGGAGATTATATGGTAGATAAAGTAAATAATATATTGCAAGTATTTCGTCAGAATGGATTTTTAACCTATAAACAAATTATAGAAAAAGAATTATCTTACAAAACTATATTAAAAATGGCTAGAGAAGGAATAATAGAGATAGAAGAAAAGGGGTTGTATCGATTACCTGATTTCTATTTAGATGAATTTTTTATCCTCCAATATCGATTTCCTAAAGGAATATTTTCTTTAGAAACAGCACTTTTTTTACATGGTTTATCTTTAACCATTCCTTTTGAAATAACGATGAGTTTTCCTTATGGGACCAATACTAAAAATATTAAAGAAGCAGGAGTACGACCAATCATATTACGATCAAACTTTGATGAGGGGATTATTGAAATAGAACGTATTTCTGGGCAATCCATTAAAGTTTATGAACGAGAACGTATTTTGGTAGAGTGTTTGAAATCAGTTCATCAGGTAGATGTACAAATTATTGCTCCTGCATTTAAGAAATATTTTCAAAGTAATCAAGTGAATGTATCTAAGTTATTTTATTATGCGCAGTTATTTAAAGTTATGGATAAATTACAAGCATACACGGAGGTGTTGTATTAATGTTTTCTAATGCGATGAGTTTTAAAGCTAAGATAAAAAATATAGCTAAAGAGAAAGGGATTCCTCCTCAACAAGTGCAACAACATTATTTGATTGAAGAAATATTAACTCTAATTTCTAAAAGTCCGTATAGAAATTCGTTTATTGTAAAAGGTGGATATCTTATCGGACAAATGATAGGTTTAGATAAGCGAACAACTATGGATTTGGATGTGACTCTTAAAGGAACTTCTTTAAATAGAGACAATTTAATAAATATTTTTGAGGAGATTGTTTCAAATACTACAAGTGTATTTTCATTTACAGTAGATAAGTTAGAACCTATTCGTCAAGATGATATATATGGTGGCTTCTCAATAAAATTAAATGCAACTTTTGATACATTAAACGAGGTTATTTTTATTGATGTTACAACGGGGGATAAAATTACACCCAGAGAAATTTCTTATTCAATGCCTTCACTATTTACTAATCATACTATTGATGTATGGACTTATAATTTAGAAACCGTACTTGCAGAAAAACTAGAAACGATTATTAGTAGGGGAGTTGCTTCAACACGTCCTCGTGATCGATATGATTTATTTACCTTATTTAAACTTAGAAAAAATCAAATAGATTTTACGATTTTAAAAAGAGCTGTAGAGAATACAAGTGAAAAACGAAATAGCAAAGAATTGATTCAAAATTGGAAAAATCAGGTAAGAGGGATTGAAACTTCTGATTATCAGAAAAATCTTTGGATTCGTTACCAACGTCAATTTAAATATGCAAAAGATATATCCTTCGAGGAGTCTGTACAAATTATAAATGAAATTATGAAACAAATTATGTAGTAATTTAGATATTGAATATCCTAACAGAAATAGATTTTAGGAATTTAGTAAAAAAGATTTACATCTCAAATTTATATAATTGACATATTTATTTAAACCACCTTACAATATTTTTGTTTGTAGTAATTAAGAAAGGAGTTCATTCATGACAACGATTGAAAACCCAATGGGAACACAGCCCGTCAAAAAATTATTGATGCAATTAGCAATTCCAGCAATGATTGCCAATGTCGTTAATGCCTTATATAACATCGTGGATCAAATTTTTATTGGACAGGGAGTTGGGTATTTAGGAAATGCTGCGACAAATATTGCATTTCCAATTACAACGATTTGTTTAGCATTAGGATTAATGACAGGAGTAGGAGCTGCATCTAATTTTAATTTGGAATTAGGTCGTAAAGAAGTAGAGAAAGCTAGAAGAATTGCAGGAACAGCGGTCGTTCAATTAATCGTGATGGGAATTGCAGTTTGTCTGCTTGTTCAAATCTTTTTAGCACCATTAATGCAATTATTTGGAGCCACTGACCAAATTTTTGATTATGCCATGGAGTATTCTAGAATTACGGCTTATGGGATTCCATTTTTCTTATTTTCAACAGGATTTAATCCACTTGTTCGTTCAGATGGAAGAGCTACTTTTTCGATGATGGCGATTATTATTGGAGCAGTTATGAATATGATTTTAAATCCTATTTTTATTTTTGTATTTCATATGGGAATTGCAGGTTCTGCTTGGGCAACCGTGTTAAGTCAGATAGTGTCTGCATTACTGTTGCTTGCGTATATTCCAAAGTTTCGTTCCGTAAAATTTCAATGGGAAGACTTTATTCCACATTTTAAACAGGTTCAAGCAATTGCCTCTTTAGGATTAACGTCCTTTATTTTCCAAATTTCAGCTTTAATTGTACAAATTGTGTCGAATAATTTATTGAAAACATATGGAGCTATGTCTATTTATGGGAGTGAAATTCCAATTGCAGTTGGTGGCATTGTAGCAAAAGTATTTGTCATTTTTATTGCGTTAATTATAGGAATGACTCAAGGAGTTCAACCGATTGTCGGATATAATTATGGAGCAAAATATTACGAGCGAGTACGTCAAACAATCTTTTTAGCATTAAAAATAGGATTTGGTCTCTCATTTGTCACTTGGGCAGTGTTTGAAATTTTCCCGTTACAAATTATTCAACTATTTGGGAATGGAAATGATTTGTATTTTGAATTTGGTATTCGTTATTTACGGTATTTCATGTTATTTACAATTATAAATGGAATAACGATTTTAATTACAACATTTTTCCCAGCAATTGGAAAAGCAAAAACGGGAGCATTTTTATCATTAGCAAGACAATTATTGATTTTATTACCGATGATGCTATTGATGACATATCTTTTTGGAGTAGAGGGGATGATGTTTGCTACCCCTGTATCAGATGTCATTTCTTTAGTTCTTTGTCTATTTTTCTTTAAACGAGAATTACACGATATTCATATGAAAGAAGAATTGATTTTGGAAAAATAATGATTGAGAGAGTGAAGTAGTTGAATACTTTGCTCTTTTTTCTTTCTAAGATGGAAATGTTTCGTAAATTGGTTTAAGATAGAGGAAAGGAGTGATGACATGGAATGGAAAACGTTATTGGCAACTACTCGTCTTTCAGACAAAGATTCAAACCATCGTAATGAGTTTGATGATGATTATAAAAGAATTGTAACAAGTCCCGCTTTTAGGCGATTACAAGATAAGACGCAAGTATTTCCACTAGAAAGATTAGATTTTATTCATACAAGATTAACACATTCTTTAGAAGTAGCAATGATTGCAAGAACATTAGTGAGTGAAATTGTACGATTGTTACAACAAGATCCATTGACCGAAACAGATTCCAGCAAACAAGAAATGATTCATCATCAAAGTGATATTGCTCGAATTGTAGAATGTGCTAGTTTATTACATGATATTGGTAATCCTCCTTATGGACATTTTGGAGAAGATATTATTCGACAATGGTTTAAGAAAAAGTTACCACAGATTTTAGCAGAACATTCAGAGGTAGCAGAAGAATTTTTAGCAAGTCCCTATGTACATGATTTTTATCATTTTGAAGGAAATGCTCAATCATTACGAATTGTATCGAAGTTACATGATTTTAAGGGAAACTTTGATGGGTTAGATTTAACTCCTGCAACCATTAATACGATTTTAAAATATACACGTGCTTCTAATCAGCCAAAAACAGAGAAAATTACGTCTAAAAAAGTAGGATTTTTCAGAGCTGAAGAAGATATTTTTCGTCAAATAACTGATATTACAGGTGCTGGTGAAAATCGTCATCCATTGACATTTATTTTAGAAGCTGCCGATGATATTGCATATTTAATAGCAGATTTAGAAGATGCGATTGGTAAAGGAGTATTAAGATTTGCCGTTGTAAAGGAATATTTACATTGCGTATTAAAAGAAGATAAAACTTCTCCGCATTCAAAAAAAGTTGTGAAAATATTAGAAACAATTAATGAAGAAATTTTTAGTATTAATCAATTTTTTGTCGATCTAAGAACGATGTTAATTGATGCAGCAACAGAGTCTTTCGTTCTTCATTATGAGAAGATTATGAATGGAGAGTATCAGCAAGATTTATTAACGGACTCTAGTGCGCATGAATTATATACGCATTTAAGAAAAGTTTCTGAAGATAAAATATATGATCATAAGAGTATTTTACGATTAGAAATTTCAGGTTATTCTACTTTAACGTATTTGTTAGATAGTTTTGTTCCACCATTAGTAGCTTATGATACAACCCGTCGATTAGATTATGTTGATTTGAAGAAAATTGGCATCATTTCAGAAAGTCAAAAACGTTCGTATCATTATTTTGCAGAAGGTAAATCTGAAGTGGAAAAATTATATTTGCGCTTATTATTAGCAACTGATTTTATTTCAGGAATGACGGATAGTTATGCGCATCAACTTTACCGTGATATGGTAGGAATTTAGAAGTTATTTGAAAGGAATTTATACATGAGTCAAACATTAGAATATTTACAAGAATTATTAGCAGTCCCTTCTCCAACCGGATATACAGTAGGAGTACA
>CAURER010000033.1:0-17528 GCA_963523795.1 uncultured Granulicatella sp. | reverse complement strand
CGCAATCGTTTTAAAAGCGAACGTTCGTTAACAGTGTTTATAATTTACCATAGCTAGCGTTAGTTTTCAAGTCTTTTTATATAAAAATTTTATTTTTTTACATCTGTGAATTGTCAAGTCAAGTGCAACAAACACTAGCTTCATATATCATTAAATTTACTCTTCTTTTTTATCTTCAATTGGCTCGAGCCATTCTTTTTTAATATTTTTTTCAAGATTTTTTTGTCGTTGATTTTCTTCCAATTTTGGCATCATAATAAAAGCGTCACCAAAACTATCAAAATCATATTCTTCCTCTAATGATGGTAATTCAATATCTTCCGGTAAAATTACTTTTTCTTTTTTTAGAAATTCATCTTTATTAAATCTTAAGCCCATGTTTTTCACTCCTTCTTCTCTATTATATGTTTCTTTTACTAATTTTCAATCATTTATTTATTATTAAAAAACACTCCAAGTTTAGAGTCTATTTCTAAAACTTGAAGTGTATGAATTTTAATTTAAAGATTCACTTAATTTTTCTATTTCATTTAATAAATCATCATGTGAATTAATTCTTGAAAATGCTGCTGCATCATTTAACAATAACTGAACTTCATGGATATCCGCATTACTTTCTAGTGCATTTACTGCTAATTGATAATGTAATCTACCTAAATAATAAGTAATATGAAATTGACTACACAACTCAATTCCTCTTTTTAGTAACTCATTACTTTTTTTATAATTTTTTTTATTTGAGAAGAACATAGCACTATGATATAAAACCATTAAAACTCTCCAAACATCTTCCATCTTTTCAAGTTGATGTTTTTCTGATTCATGAATTGCTTTTGAAAAGTAATATTCTGCTTTTTCAATATCTTTTTGTTGATGGTAGACTAAGCCTAAACCAGTGTATGCTAGGTGAATATAAGTATCATCATTTTCGTATTGTTCTGCTAGTATTTTATTAAAGTAGAACAAATCATCTTCCATTTCTTTACCCTGCAATACTTGAGTAAAGCCTCTTAAATAAAGTAGGTGAATTTTTTGTTCATCATTTAACTGTTCAATTTGAACTGTTCCGATTAATTTTTCAGCCAATTCATAATCCATCGTTACAATACTTTCTTCTATTTTTTCTAGAAGTTTATTAATTGCAACTTCTTTTGTATTGACACTTGCAAATAAGTCCCCCACATCTAATTGCAATCGTGCGCACAATTGACTTAAAATTTTCATTGATGGAATTTGACCATGATTTTCAAAGCGACTTAATGTTGCTTGAGTACAGATTCCATGACTTAATTCTATTTGAGATAAGCCTTTTTCTTTACGGCGCCTTATAAAAACTTGAATATCCATACTATTATTCTCCTAACTTTTAATTTTTTTTATTATACATCTTTTTTGGGAATTTTTCCAGTTAATGTAAATATTTTTCTTATATAAAAAATGTTGTATATTTTATATAAAATACAAATATTTATCATTGTCCTCTCCCTAAAGACACTGCGGACAACTCATTTTAACCTGATTCATTAAAAGTTTCAACCTTTTATATAGGATTTTTACAAGTTTCTTTCAATTTTATAGTTTCTTATTTCTACTATAGTTGTTTATTTTGTTTTATTCCTCCGAATTTATCGTTTTTCTATTTTCATCAAAATAAAAAGACTGGAATTCAATCCAGTCTCATTTCTAATTTATTCTGCAATTTCTACAACTAAATAACGATGTGGTTCTTTACCTTCTGAATGAGTAGAAATACGTTTATTTTTACTTAAGTATGCATGAATTTGTTTTCTTTCATATGCTGGTAATGGTTCTAAATATACCGGTTGTTTTGTTTTTAGAACACGACGTGCTGTTCTTTCAGCAATTTGTTGTAAAGCTTCTGTACGACGTAAACGATAATCCCCTACATCTACTTGCACAGACATTCTTCCTTTTACAAAACGATGAACTGAAACTTGTGCTAATACTTGTAAAGCATTTAATATTTTACCATATTTACCAATTAATAAACCTGGTTTTTCTGTTTCAAATACAAAATTCATTTTTTCTTTTTGTACTTCTACATGAACGACACTTGGTGCACCATAAATTTCTGCTATTTGTTCTAAATATGCTTTTGTAATATGTGCAGCTTCTTCAATATGATTATCTAATACTTCAACTGATTCAGCTAATTCTTCATAATCATCTTCAAAATCAAATTCATCTTCTTCAAAAGATTCTTCAATTTCTTCAACATCTTCTTCTTGCTCAGTTTTTTCTTTTACAGTAATCGACACTACAGCATCTTTTTGTCCAAAACCAAATAATCCTTTTTTCCCTTCATCAATTACTTCAATTTCTACATCATCTTGTGTTAATTGTAATTGACGTAATCCTTTTTGGATAGCTTTTTCTACAGAACTATCATTTACTCGAATCGTTTGTGTCATCTTCTATATCCTCCATATTGCAATTTTACATGTATTATCTCATGTTCTATTAATCTGAACAAGTCTATTATTAATTTTTGCCATGTTTTTTCTTTGCTTTTTCCAAAGCTTTTTCACGACGACGTTTTTCATGTGCAATAGCTTTTTGTTCTGCAATAAATGTAAATGGATTATTCATAATTAATGTTTGAATAACCATAAAGATATTCCCTACAACCCAATATAATGATAACGCACTTGGGAATGTTAAAGCTGTAAACCCAATCATTGCTGGTAATACAAATAACATGATTTTTCCAGCTGCTCCACTATCTTGCATTTTCATAGTTAACCAAGAAGTTACATAAGTTGTAACAACTACTAAAATTGGTAAAATGAAAAATGGATCTGGTTGATCTAAATTAAACCATAAAAATAATCCTGTTTTCAAAGCTTCTGTACGACTAATTGCTTGATATAAAGCAATCATTACAGGTAATTGAATCGCTACCGGTAAACATCCAGCATATTGATTCACACCTTCTTTTTCATATAAAGCTGAAATTTCTTCTCGTAAAATTTCTTGTGTTTGATGATCACGAGCAGAGTATTTCTCACGAAGCTTATTAATTTCAGGTTGTAAAATAGCTGTTTGTCTTGTTGTTTTATATTGGAAATGCATAATTGGTATTAATACAATTCTTGTTATGATAGTAAATATAATAATTCCTAAACCATAACTATTTCCAAAAATATGAGATAAAGTAATAATAAATTGTGATAAATTATAAATAATCACTCGATCCCAAATTCCTGTACTTTCTGCTGTTACAGGCGTTGTACTACATGCTGCTAAAAATAATGTTAAAACCGCTAATGTTAAAGCTAATTTATGCTTTTTCTTCACTTAATTCCCTACTTTCTCCATTATAATCATCTATTATTAAAATCTTTCCTAATTTTAATACATGCATCATACATTTTTTTAATTCTTGATAATTCATAGATACTACAGGTTTACGTGCGATCACGATAAAATCAATCTCTGACTGTAATTGTGGCTTTAGTTCTGTTAATACACTTCTTATCAATCGTTTGATACGATTTCTGACAACTGCATTTCCTAATTTTTTACTCACAGAAATTCCTACTCTAAAATGAGATTGATTCGATTTATCGATTTGATAAACCACAAATTGACGATTCGCTACTGAATTTCCATGATGAAAAACTTTTTGAAACTCTTGCTCTTTCTTTACTCGATAAGACTTACGCATACACTCACCTTTATCTAAGTTTTTAAAACATTTATAAAAAAAAGATCACTGAGACGTTCAGTGATCTAAGCTGCTAAAACTTTTCTACCTTTACGGCGTCTGCTTGCTAATACTCTACGGCCATTTTTAGTACTCATACGTTTACGGAAACCGTGAACTTTTTGACGTTTACGTTTGTTTGGTTGATATGTTCTTTTCATAACTTCTTGCACCTCCTAGTTCTGTGTCATGTCTAACTATCCTAGACAGTCTACATCATTATAATGATATTCTCTAACAAAGTCAATACTTTGTTTCTTGCATCACTGTACTGGAGTATCATACCATATTTTATTCAAAATACCTAGTAAAATTATTTATCTTTCAATAGTTATCCACAATTATTTTTATATTTTTTTTGAAATTTAACCTTTATCCTCAGAATTTCCACAATTTTTTAACAAATTCAAAGTATGTTTACAAAATTTTATCCACAACTTGTGGAAAATGTGGATATTCTCCTTAAACCTTTATCATTATTGAATTTATTCTGTCAACAATTCTTGTGAATAAGTAAAATATCTCTTTAATTCTTACAAATTATCCACAGTTTTGTGGAAAACTTATTACAAATTCACTAAAATTTGTTAAAAACGTATTTCCTGTGGAAAACTTTAAAAAAAAATGCTACACTTACTCTTAGATTTTAATATTATTTATCCACAAGGAGGTGTTTTTATGGATCTTTTAGATGAATTTTGGAAAATTTTATTAACGCATTTTGAAAAAACAAATTCTGATTTTACGATTAAGCACTGGATTATGCCCGCTAAATTATTAAAAATTGACCAAAATTATCTATATATTCAAGTTCCTTCTCAAACATATGCAAATTTTTGGGAAGATAATTTATTAACAGATGTTATGGAACGTGGTTATGATTATTTTAGAAAATCATTTGAGCCAAAGTTTATTATTTCTGAAGAACAAGACTATACTTCTAAACAAACATTCATGGAATCTACATCACAAGTTCTTTCCAATGATGAGGCTAAAGAAGCTACTAATAATATTTATTTAGAAGATGATTCGCTCTTAAATCCTAAATATACATTTGATTCATTTATTATTGGTAAAGGAAACCAAATGGCACATGCTGCTGCTCTAGTTGTTTGCGAAAGACCTGGACAATTATATAATCCACTCTTTTTCTATGGTGGTGTTGGTCTAGGAAAAACTCACTTAATGCAAGCAATTGGAAATCAATACAAATTATTAAATCCAAATGCACGTGTCAAATATGTAACGAGTGAAGCTTTTACAAATGAAATGATTACTTCATTAAGAACAAATACTCAACAAGAGTTTAGAGATTATTATCGTAATGTAGATTTATTATTAGTAGATGATATTCAATTTTTTGCTGAAAAAGAAGCTACACAAGAAGAGTTTTTCCATACATTTAATGCACTCTTTAATAATCAAAAACAAATTGTATTAACGAGTGATCGACAACCTACTGAAATTAAAGCTTTACAAGAACGGTTAGTTTCACGATTCGTTTCTGGTCTTCCAGTTGACATCACTCCACCAGATCTTGAAACAAGAATTGCGATTTTATCTAAAAAAGCGGAAGCTGTTGGAATTGATATTACTACCGATACACTAAGCTATATTGCAGGTCAAATTCAATCCAATGTCCGTGAATTAGAAGGTGCTCTTATTAGAGTTCAAGCTTACTCTGCAACTCATGGAGAAGATATTACAACGAATTTAGCAGCTGAAGCTCTACAAAACTTTATCCCAGGAAGTAAAGAAAAAATTGTATCCGTTCATGATATTCAAGAAGCAGTGGCACGTTATTACCACATCTCTCTTGAAGATTTAAAAGGTAAAAAACGAACAAAGTCCATTGTAGAACCTCGTCAAATTGCCATGTATTTAGCAAGAGAATTAACAAATAGTTCACTTCCAAAATTAGGGACAGAATTTGGCAAAGACCACTCTACTGTATTACATGCCTATGATAAAATTAATGAAGAATATAAGCTTCAAGGCGATATTACTAAAGCTGTTAATGATTTGAAAAAAAAACTTGGATTTTAAGATGTGGAAAACTACTCTATTTACTAAATAGTTATTCACAATACTTATCCACAATTAAAAATCTAGAAAATAATAGAAAGTTAATACTTTTCCACAAAATTAACAAGACCTACTACTATTACTATATTTATTATAAATAAAATTAAATTTAAAACAGAGATACATACATTTAGGAGGCATAAAATGAAATTTTCAATTAATCGTCAAGCATTTTTAAAAAATTTAGCAGACGTTCAACGTGCTATTCCTTCAAAAACAACCATTCCAATTTTAACAGGAATTAAATTAGTTGTTTCTCAAGAAGGAATTACTTTAACAGGTAGTGATTCTGAAGTTTCTATTGAAATTTTTCTTCCAGTAGAACATGAAGAATTACAATTATCAATTCATGAAACAGGTTCAATTGTATTACCTGCTCGTTTCTTTGGTGAAATTGTTAAAAAATTACCTCAAAATACATTTACTTTAGAAACAAATGACCAATTACAAGCAACGATTACAGCAGGAAGTGCTGCATTTACATTAAATGGTTTATCGGCTCATGATTATCCACAACTTCCAGAAGTAGAAAAAGATCATGTATTAACATTACCTGTTCCATTATTTAGACAAGTGATTTTACAAACATCTATTGCTGTTTCTACTGCTGAATCTCGCCCTATTTTAACGGGAATTCATATGGTTATTGCCAATAATCAATTAAAAGCTGTAGCAACAGATTCTCACCGATTAAGTCAAAGAATTATTCCTTTAGAAATGCCTGAAACAAGTAATGCATTAACATTTGAAATTACTTTACCAGGTAAAACATTAATTGAATTATCACGTATTATTGATGGTTTAGAAACAATTGATTTTGCAATTACTGAAAATCAAGTTCTTTTCCAAACAGAAACTCTTTCTTTCTACTCTCGTTTATTAGAAGGACGTTATCCAGATACAGATCGATTAATTAATGATCAATTTAATACAGCCATTACGGTTGTTGCGAGTGATTTAGTAGCAGCTGTAGATCGTGCTTCATTAATGTCACATACAGATAAAAATAATATTGCGACATTATCAATTAATGAGAATCGTATTTTATTAACAGGTAATTCTCCAGAAATTGGAAAAGTTGAAGAAGAAATTATGGTAGAAAATTATGAAGGTGCTTCATTAGATGTTTCATTTAATCCTGATTATTTAAAAGATGCGCTTCGTTTATTTGGTTCTTCAGAAGCAACGATTCAATTTTTAGAAGCGAATCGTCCATTTACATTGACGTTAAAAGATAATCATTCTGATATTCCATATAGCTTTATTCAATTAGTGACACCAGTTCGTACATTTAATGGATAAAAAATCTTCCATGATGATTTTGGTCATCATGGATTTTTTTTTGCTTATTTTTAAAATTTTGAAAAAATCCTAGTAAATTTCATTTTTCCCTTTAAAAAAGGTTTTTTATTTATTTAATAAAAAAATGCAAAAATAGGCTAAATTTTTCAAAATCTTTGAGAATTCTCCAAAAAAAAGGTATACTATAGTAGTATGTGTATACCCAAATGAGAGAAAAGAGGAAAATCATGACAAAGATTGTAACAATCACAGAAGAATTTATTACATTAGGACAATTTTTAAAACATATTGATGTCATTACAACAGGTGGACAAGCAAAATGGTATTTGCAAGAAACGGTTGTATTTGTTGATGGTGAAATTGAAAATCGTCGTGGTAGAAAACTTTATGATAAAACACGTGTAGAAATTCCTGAAGAAGGTATTTTTGTTGTGAAGAGAGAATCTGAGGAAGTAATGGATGAGATTAGTTGAATTACAACTGAATCATTTTAGAAATTATGAAGAACTTTTTCTTGAATTTGGGAAAGGAGTTCATATTTTCATTGGTGAAAATGCTCAAGGAAAAACGAATTTAATGGAATCTATCTATACTTTGGCAATGACAAAAAGCCATCGTACCAATCAAGATCGAGAATTAATTATGTGGAATCAAGATGCTGCTACCATTAAAGGAAAAGTTGAAAAGAAAATTAGCAGTATTCCATTAGAAATACGTTTTTCAAATAAAGGAAAAATAGGAAGAGTCAATCATTTAGAACAAAAGAAGCTCAGTTCCTATTTAGGACAATTAAATGTTATTTTATTTGCACCTGAAAATTTAGAATTAGTGAAGGGTGCTCCTGCAAATCGCCGAAAATTCATGGATATGGAACTCGGTCAAATGAATCCTATTTATTTACATGAATTAGTAGAATATCAACGCCTTATAAAACAAAGAAATCATTATTTAAAACAATTAGCAATCAAAAAATCATCGGCTGATCTTTATTTAGAAGTTTTAACAGAACAAGTCATTGAAAAAGCAAGTGCAATTTTAATCCATCGTTTAGATTTTATGGAACAATTGGAAGCTTTAGCGAAACCAATTCATGAACAAATTTCATTAGGAAGAGAAGAGTTTTCATTGAAATATCAAACATCTCTTTCGATTGAAAAAGGAATTTCTCAAGATGAAGTAAAAGAATTGTATCAAAAACAATTTGAATCTGTACAAAAAAGAGAATTAGAACAAGCGAGTACTTTAGTAGGTCCGCATCGAGATGATTTGATTTTTTATTTAAATGATAAACCTGTTCAAAATTTTGGATCTCAAGGGCAACAACGTTCGACTGTATTAAGTTTAAAATTAGCAGAAATAGAATTAATGAACATCGCTACTGGAGAATATCCAATTTTATTATTAGATGATGTGTTATCCGAATTAGATGATGATCGACAAACACATTTGATTAAAGCAATTGAAAATAAAGTACAAACATTCATAACAACGACTAGTTTAGATGGTATTCGTAAGCAATTTATTAATGAACCAATTGTATATCCGATTCATCAAGGTCAAGTTCAATGAAAAATGGAGTGTGAGAAGAGAAAATGACAGAAGAAAATAAAGAAGTTCTTGCTGCACAATATGATGCCAGTCAGATTCAAG
Source organism: uncultured Granulicatella sp. (assembly GCA_963523795.1). GTDB lineage: Bacteria > Bacillota > Bacilli > Lactobacillales > Aerococcaceae > Granulicatella. Next base: position 8,764 of record CAURER010000033.1, on the reverse strand, counting down.
TATTAGAAGGATTAGAAGCTGTACGTAAACGTCCAGGGATGTATATTGGTTCAACAAGTAGTGCTGGTTTACATCATTTAGTATGGGAAATTGTTGATAACTCAATTGATGAGGCGTTAGCTGGATTTGCAACTCATATCGAAATTGAGATTACACCTGAAAACCATATTCGTGTTACGGATGATGGACGTGGAATTCCAGTTGATATTCAAGAAAAAACAGGACGTCCTGCTGTTGAAACAGTATTTACAGTACTTCATGCTGGTGGTAAATTTGGCGGCGGAGGTTACAAAGTTTCCGGTGGTCTTCACGGGGTAGGTGCTTCTGTTGTTAATGCACTTTCTACAGATTTAACGGTACAAGTTTTTAAAGATGGAAATATTTATGAACAGTCTTATAAACGTGGTGCTGTTTTAGAAGATTTAAAAATTGTTGGGCAAACTGATAAACATGGAACGAGTGTTTATTTTGTACCAGACCCAGAAATTTTCCAAGAAACAACTGTATATGACTTTGAAAAATTAGCGAATCGTGTACGTGAACTAGCTTTTTTAAATAAAGGATTAAAACTAACGATTACTGATTTACGAGTAGAAGAGCCTGTTGTAAAAACTTTTTATTATGAAGGCGGAATTAAAAGTTATGTTGAACATTTAAATAAATCTAAGCAAGTATTATTTGAAGAACCGATTTATGTTGAAGGAGAACAAGATGGCATTCAAGTCGAAGTAGCTATGCAGTATACTTCAGGATACCATACGAATTTATTAAGTTTTACAAACAATATCCACACTTATGAAGGTGGAACACATGAATCTGGAATGAAAACCGCTCTTACTCGTGTCATTAATGATTACGCTCGTCGTCAAAAATTAATGAAAGAAAATGAAGAAAAATTAAGTGGGGAAGATGTACGTGAAGGATTAACAGCAGTTGTATCGATTAAACATCCTGATCCACAATTTGAAGGACAAACGAAAACAAAATTAGGAAATTCTGAAGCAAGAACGATTACCGATCGATTATTCGCGACTCATTTTGATAAATTCTTAATGGAAAATCCACAAGTTGCTCGTAAAATTGTTGAAAAAGGGATTTTAGCTTCTAAAGCTCGATTAGCGGCAAAACGTGCACGTGAAGTAACTCGTAAAAAATCTGGGTTAGAAATTTCTAATTTACCAGGGAAATTAGCGGACTGTTCAAGTAATGATCCAAGTGTTTCAGAAATCTTCATCGTCGAAGGAGATTCTGCGGGAGGTTCTGCAAAACAAGGACGTTCTCGTCACTTCCAAGCGATTTTACCAATTCGAGGGAAAATCTTAAACGTTGAAAAAGCATCATTAGATAAAATTTTAGCTAATGATGAAATCCGTTCACTATTTACTGCAATGGGAACAGGATTTGGTGGAGATTTTGATTTATCGAAAGCTCGTTATCATAAATTAGTGATTATGACCGATGCCGATGTCGATGGAGCGCATATTCGAACATTATTAATTACATTATTCTATCGTTATATGCGTCCAGTAGTGGAAGCAGGATATGTTTATATTGCGCAACCACCTCTTTATAAATTAAAACAAGGAAAACAAGAGTTTTATATTCAAAATGATGAGGAATTAGAAGCAAAATTAAAAGAACTTCCAGCTAGTCCAAAACCACAAATTTCTCGATATAAAGGTTTAGGAGAAATGGATGCGGAACAATTATGGGAAACAACGATGAATCCTCAAAATCGTTCGATGTTACAAGTAACAGTTGAAGATGCTGCTGAAGCTGATCAAGTGTTAGATATGTTAATGGGCGATAAAGTAGAACCACGTCGAGAATTTATTGAAGCAAATGCGAAATTTATTGACGTGAATGATTTAGATATTTAATGATTGAAGAAGAGGAGAGACAAAATGTCTGAGGAAAAAGATTTAGAATTTTTCGAAGAAAAATTCGAACCAACGGATTTAGCCAAAACAATGCGTAAATCATTTTTGGAATATTCCATGAGTGTTATTGTATCTCGTGCGCTTCCTGATGTTCGTGATGGGTTAAAACCCGTTCACCGCCGTATTTTATATGGAATGCATGAATTAGGAGTAACACCAGATAAGCCCCATAAAAAATCTGCTCGTATTGTTGGGGATGTAATGGGGAAATACCATCCACATGGAGACTCTGCCATTTATGATGCAATGGTTCGTATGGCACAAGATTTCTCATATCGTTATCCATTAATTGATGGTCACGGAAACTTTGGTTCTGTCGACGGAGATAGTCCAGCGGCAATGCGTTATACCGAAGCAAGAATGAGTAAAATTGCTTTAGAAATGTTACGGGATATTAATAAAGATACGATTAATTATCGTGATAACTATGATTCAACAGAACGTGAACCAGAAGTTTTACCATCTCGTATTCCAAACCTTTTAGTCAATGGAGCAACAGGGATTGCGGTAGGGATGGCAACGAATATTCCTCCACATCATTTAGGGGAAGTAATTTCTGCATTACATTTATTAATGAAAAATCCTGATGTCACAACAGCTGAATTGATGGAAGTATTACCAGGACCTGATTTTCCAACAGGTGGAATTGTATTAGGCAAATCTGGAATTCGTCGAGCTTATGAAACAGGTCGTGGATCTATTACAGTTCGTGGACGTGTACAAATCGAAGAATTAAAAAATGGAAAAGAACGTATTATTATTACGGAATTACCATATATGGTCAATAAAGCTCGTTTAGTTGAACGTATTTCTCAATTGCATCATGAAAAGAAAATTGAAGGAATTACGTATTTAAATGACGAATCTGACCGTAAAGGAATGCGTGTTGTTATTGAAGTGAGAAGAGATGTTTCTGCTTCAGTTGTTTTAAATAATTTATACAAATTAACGCCATTACAATCAAACTTTGGATTTAATATGTTAGCAATTGTAGGGCAAGAACCAAAAATTTTAAGCTTAAAAGAAATTTTACGATACTACTTAAATCATCAAGAAGAAGTGATTCGTCGTCGTAGTATTTTTGAAAAGAAAAAAGCTGAAGATCGTGCTCATATTTTAGAAGGATTACAAGTAGCTTTAGATCATATCGATGCTATTGTGGCGATTCTTCGTAGTTCTGCTAGTGGTGATATTGCTAAAGAACGTTTCATGAATGAATATGGATTAAGTGATAAACAAGCTCAAGCTATTTTAGATATGAGAATGGTTCGCTTAACAGGATTAGAACGTGAGAAAATTGATGCAGAATATGCAGATTTACAAGCACTTATCAAGGAATTAAATGAAATCTTAGCAAGCGAAGAAAGACGTTATGAAATTATCGAACAAGAATTATTAGAAATTCAACAAAAATTTGATAATCCTCGTCGTACTGAATTATTAGTCGGAGAAGCTTTAAGTTTAGAAGATGAAGACTTAATCGAACAAGAAGATGTAGTCATTACATTAACGAAGAATGGCTATATTAAACGATTAGCAAATTCTGAATTTAAAACACAACGTCGTGGTGGGCGTGGTGTACAAGGAATGAGCGTCCATGATGATGACTTTGTAGAAAATATGATTTCATGTTCAACTCATGATTCATTATTATTCTTTACGAATACAGGTAAAGTATATCAAGCAAAAGGATATGAAATTCCAGAATACAGCCGTACTGCTAAAGGATTACCAGTCATTAACTTATTGAATATTGACTCAACTGAGAAAATTCAAGCAATTATTAGTGTACCGGAATCTGATGAAACAGAAAGATTCTTATTCTTTACAACTTTACGTGGAACTGTTAAACGTGTGAAATTATCAGATTTCAAAAATATTCGTACCAATGGATTACGTGCGATTCAATTACGAGAAGATGATCAATTAATTCGTGTAGTAGTAACAAGTGGTCAAGATGGCATCATTCTTGGAACTTACCACGGAAATGCTGTAACATTCCATGAAGAAAAAGTTCGTGCAATGGGTCGTACAGCTGCAGGGGTTCGAGGCGTATCTTTACGTGATGATGATTACGTAATTGGAATGGATATTTTAACACCTGAACGTGAAGTATTAGTCGTTAGTGAAAAAGGATATGGTAAACGTACTGCTGCCAGTGAATATGCCTTAAAAGGTCGTGGTGGTAAAGGGGTTAAAACCCTTCGTATTACTGAGAAAAATGGTCCTCTTGTATGCTTAAGAACCGTAACGGGCGAGGAAGATTTAATGATTATGACGAATAAAGGAGTAATCATTCGATTCCACGCTTCAGATGTTTCTCAAACAGGTCGTGGTGCTCTTGGAGTTCGTATGATGCGTTTAGATCAAGATGCTATTGTAAGTTCATTAGCCATTGTTGATCGTGAAGAGGAAGCAGAAGACACGGTCACTTTATCAGAAGAAACTGTTGTTTCTGAAAAAGTAACCGAAAACTTACAAAACTTCGCACAAGAATTAGTAGACGAACAAGAATAAAACAATAAAAATAGACTTTTCTAGATTAGCAAAGATGTTAAATATCTTTTCATGCTATGAGGAAAAGTCTTTTTTCTAATTATGATTAAAATACAAAATATCAAGCAATTCTATAGAAAAATCAGACTTTAGTCACTAGTAAAGCGCTATTTTTAGGTGTATAATTAGCGTAATTATAGGATGGGAGGAAGTTTATCATGATTGAATTTAAACAAGCAACAAAAAAATATGGAGATAAGGTAGCTTTAAATAACTTAAACTTAACAATTGAAAGTGGAGAAATTGTTGGATTAATCGGACATAATGGTGCAGGAAAATCTACGACTATTAAATCATTAGTGAGTATTTTACCACTTACAAGTGGAACGATTGAAGTAGATGGCGTTCCTCTATCACAAGATCCATTAACGATTAAGCGAAAAATTGGATATGTGGCTGATTCTCCAGATTTATTTTTACGTTTAACGGCTAATGAATTTTGGGAATTAATTGCAGTTTCTTATCAATTAACAATGAATCAAATAGAAGAAAGATTAACGTATTTATTAGAGTTATTTGACTTTACTTCTTATCGTTATGATGTGATTGAATCATTTTCTCATGGAATGCGACAAAAAGTATTCGTTATTGGGGCTTTATTATCTGACCCAGATATTTGGATTTTAGATGAACCATTAACCGGTTTAGATCCACAAGCTGCCTATGATTTGAAAAAAATGATGCGTGAACACGCTGAAAAAGGAAAAACAGTATTATTTTCTACACACGTATTAGAAGTAGCGGAACAATTATGTGATCGTATTGCCATTTTGAAAAAAGGTGAGTTATTATTTTACGGTACAATTGAAGAATTAAAAGAACATAATCCTCAAGAGTCTCTTGAAAGTATTTATTTATCTTTAGCGGGACGTAAGGAAGGAGAGACTGTCGATGAATCTACAAGCTGTTAGAAAATTAGTGAAGTTGAATTTATTATATGCAGTTGCTCCTGCTCAATTAGCTGCTTACCGACAAAAACAAGAAAAAAATCCACTGAAAAAAATCGATATTCCTAAGAAAATCCTTCGTTCTCAGCTTATGATTGGATTAATTTATATTGCTTTTTTTGGGGTGCTTAATTCATTTGTAAATCCTATTGGAGAAAATCCTGTCCTATTTGCGAATATGATTAGCATTTTTAGTGCTTTTACATTTTCTCAAAGTTTTATTGCATTTTATAATGTATTTTATGAAAGTAAAGATTTAACTTCTTATCGACCTTATGCTTTTAGAGAAGTAGAGATTATTCTTGGAAAAGCTATTTCTGTTATGATGGTTGCTTTAATGGGATTGGGACCTATTATTGCATATTTTATCGTTTTACCGATTCAATATGGAAAAGATTTTTGGTATACCATTCCTTTAATGATTATCAATTGTTTCATCTTATTAGTTTTTTTAGGAGTATTTATTTTTACGCTTGTACATTATTTGACAAGTTTGTCATTTTTTAAAAAGCATAAAAATATTATTTCAAATATTTTATTAGGGTTTGTTTCTGTTTTTTCAGGCTTACTTTATATTTTAATTTCTAATCATAATACTGTTTCAATATTAACGAAACAAGAGAGAGCTTTTATTCCTCCTTTTGAAGCTTTTTATGCGATGATTCTTCATCCATTATCACTTGACGGAATGATTGGCTATATTGGTTGGATTGGAATTACAGTTCTCTTATTAGTGAATATTTACTATAAAATATTGCCAACCTTTTATGAAAAAGCGATGGAAGTTAGTTCAATTCAACAATATTCTAAAAGAGTTCGTAGCTTTTCATTGGATAATTTTTCAAAATTAGTGAGAAAATACCATATCCAATTAATGAAAGAAGGATCAATTATTGTTCAAGGAATCATTGCACCAAGTATTTTACCGTTTTTGATGTTATTACCAATGATTTTTAGTGTGACGAGAGAAGGAGTTAATCTTACAGAATTTTTTACTTTCCGATTTTTACTTTCTTATTTATTATTTGCTTTATTGTTTGCAATGACGAATTCCTTTGGAAATAACTTAACTAGTATTGGTTTTTCTTTGGAAAGAGATAATTTTGAATACTTAAAAGTATTACCAATCGATATGAAAAAATATGCTCGTGAAAAATTTAAAGTATTATTTTTAGCGCAATCTTCTGTACCGATTTTATTATTAAGTATTGTATTATTAGTACTACGCATGCCAGTTTTATTAGTATTAGCTGTACTAGTTACTTGGTTTTCGATTAGTTTTGGGTTATCAGCTTGGGGATTTGAAAGAGATTATCGACTACGTGTTCCGAATTGGAGTAATATTGTTGAACTACAAAGTCGAGGAAATAAATTTTTGTTAGGATTCTTAATGTTTATTTTATTTATCCTTTTAATCCTTTGTATAGTGGCTTCTTTCCCAATTATTCACTTCCTTCCAGAAACAATTGGGTATATCATAGGAGCTGCAGCTTTTGTTATTCTGAATGGACTAGGGATATTCTTTGGTGAATATTATTTAAGAAAATTGAAAAAAGCTTTATAATAATAGAAGAGAGGGGAGTATGTAGAAATGACTGAAAAAGAAGTATTATCTATAAGTACAGATTTCCCTGAAATTTCTGATGAGATGATTAATGAAAATGGTGAAGTAGTTGTAGATGAGTTTTATCAAAATATGATTCATCAAATTGTTCCTAATGATAAAGGAGAAAAATATTCTAAAGAAGAATTATTAAAAGAATTAGGGATTGTTTAATTACTTTACTAAAAAAATATTTATATGATTTTAGACCATGGTGATATTGATATATAGGACTCCATAGTGAAAACTATGGAGTTTTTGTGGTTTATAATATAGTTTAAAACTATAATGTAAGATAATAATTAGATAATTGACTAGAACGTTATCTCCTGTTATTCTAAGTTCAGTTAAAGAAACGCACTGTGAAAAGGTGAGTAGAGAAGGAAACTTGTTTAGAGAGTCTCGGTAGGTGAAAAGAGATCAAGATTAAATTTTTGAAGATGGCCTTGGAGTGTTAGATATTGAATGATTAAATATCTACGGGTAGCCCGATATAGCAAGAGTATAAAGATACTTATAGAGGGAATTATTGCAAAATAATTCTAAAACAAGGTGGTAACACGAAAGTTCGTCCTTGCAGTGAAAAACTGTAAGGATTTTTTATTTTAGGAGGAATATATTATGACAAAACAACAAGCACCATTTAGAGTAGACCACGTAGGAAGTTTCTTACGTCCAAAAGAATTAGTAGAAGCAAGAGAAAAATTTGCAAACGGTGAAATTACACGTGAAGAATTAACAGCAGTGGAAGATAAAACGATTCAAGAAATTGTAAAAAAACAAATTGCTGCTGGTTTACAAGGAGTAACAGATGGAGAATTTCGTCGTGCTTACTGGCATTTAGACTTCTTTTGGGGGTTTAACGGAGTAGAACATGTAGTGGGTAAACGTGGCTATTTATTTCACGGGATTGAAACAAAAGCTGATACTGCAGTACTTAAAGCACCGATTAATGGGAAAAATCACCCATTTGTTAAACATTTTGAGTTTTTAAGAGATTTAGTAAAAGAAGAAGATGTGATTGTTAAATTTACAATTCCTTCTCCTTCACAATTTTATTTTGAATTAATTCGTACACCAGAGCATGTTGCTGCTTGGGAAGCTGTTTATTCAACAACAGATGAATTATTCGAGGCTATTATTAAAGCTTATTCGGAAGTGATTCAAGATTTATATGATGCAGGACTTAGAACATTACAATTAGACGACTGTACATGGGGAGCATTAGTAGACGATGGATTTGCAAAACGTTTCCGTGAAGATCGTCCATTAGAAGAAGTACGAAGAGAATTTGCTGCTCGTGCGTTACGTTTAAACAATGGTGTTATTGCAAATGCACCTAAAGATTTAGTGATTAACACTCACGTTTGTCGTGGTAATTTCCATTCTACTTGGATTTCTCAAGGGGGATACAATAAAGTAGAAGATGAGTTACTAGGTGGGGAAAATGTAAATGCTTATTATTTAGAATTTGATACAGACCGTGCAGGAGACTTTAAACCATTAGCAAAAGTTGGAACAGAGAAAAAAGTAGTTCTTGGACTATTAACTTCAAAATTTGCTGATTTAGAAAATAAAGATGAAATTATTGCTCGAATTAAAGAAGCTAGTCAATATGTTCCATTAGAAAATCTATATTTAAGTACACAATGTGGATTTGCTTCAACAGAAGAAGGAAATGTCATTAAAGAAGAAGATCAATGGAAGAAAATTGCATT
>CAURER010000032.1:0-19074 GCA_963523795.1 uncultured Granulicatella sp. | reverse complement strand
CGCTGCTTAATTCCTTCACTAAAATTGTTTCATCAACCCTATTTGACAAAGAGCCCGCAAAAAAGAGACTGTAGTTTTTTAGGCTACAGTCTCTTCACATTATTGAACGGTTCCAGAAGTAATTTCCTTACCATCACTAACAATTTTATATTTACCCGTTGGTTGAGTATTAGTTAAACTAAATGTTAAATTCACACTTGTATCTTCGCTAATTTCTAAAGTGTTATATACATTTTGAAGCTGGTTTACCGAATCTTCAATGTAAATAGAAATTTTATTAGCTTTTCTATTCGAATTGTTTGTTGATTTTTGATATGGGATTACTATTTGTTTTGTTAATGTGTGTGCTTTTTTCCCTTTTGATAACACAATCGTTAAAGGTGTACCTTTTTTAATTTCTAAACCTTCACGAATCGATTGACTAATAACAGTATCTACTGTTGCATCATTTTCTTCTTCTGTAATTGTTAAGTTTAAATTATTGGCACTAGCATATTCAATGGCCCCTTCTCGAGTATATCCTTTCAAGTTTGCCATTTTAATTGAATTTTCACCTTTACTTACTACTAATGTTATAACAGTATCTTTGCCCTCCACTTTTTGATTTGGTGCAATACTTTGAGAGATAACTTTTCCTGATTCTACACTATCGGAGTTTTCATCTTTTCTCTCTACTGTAAATCCTAATTTCTTTAATTCATCTCTTGCAGTTTCATAAGTTTTATTTCGATAATCTTTCATTGTTACTGCTTCTTTACCAGAACTTACTTTAAGCGTAACTTTTGACTTTTCTTTTACGGTACTTCCAGCCTTTGGATTAGTTTCAATAACTTTTCCACTTTCTACTTCATCAGATTGTACTTGTATTACATCTGTTACACTTAATTTTGCATCTGCAAGTTTAATCTTAGCTGCTGCTTCTGTTAAATTCGTTACATCCGGTACTTGAACTTCTTTTGGACTTGTTTTGAAGAATAAAAATGCCATTATTCCCACAATCGATATCGTCAGTAATAATGCTACCCATGGCCATCTTCTCTTCTTCTTAACAGTTTTTTCTTCATCCATTTCTACTATCGGTATTTCACGACTCGATTGAATTGGTTTGATTTTTTGTGTAGTAATTGGAGATAATACTTTTGTTTCTCCCGAAAAGCTAGTTGGTACAAATTTCTTTTCATATAATCTTGTTGAATCTAAACAAGTTTTTAAATCTTGAAACATTTCATAGCAACTTCTATATCGATTCATTGGATCTTTTGCAGTTGCTTTTAAAACAATATTTTCCAAACTTTGTGGAATCATCACTGATGGATTCATGACAGGAGGTAATGGCTCTTGAAAATGCTTCAGAGCAATCGACACAGCTGACTCCCCATCAAATGGAACTCTTCCTGTTAACAATTCATATAACACAATTCCTAAAGCATAAATATCAGTTTGAATCGTCGCCATTCCACCTCTTGCTTGCTCTGGTGATAAGTAATGAACTGATCCTAACAATGTATTCGTTTGAGTTAAAGAAGTATCGGATAAAGCAACGGCAATACCAAAATCTGTTATTTTAACATTTCCTTCACGATCAATTAAAATATTTTGTGGTTTTATATCTCGATGAATAATTCGATTTTGATGAGCTGCAGCAATTGCTGAAACAATTTGCATCATAATACGAACGGCTTCTATTGGATGTAAAGCACCTCTTTGTCGTATATAATCTTTCAAATCAGTTCCTTCGACATATTCCATCACAATGTAATTCATCTCTTGTGACTGACCAACATCATAAACACCTACAATATTTGGATGTGTTAATTGTGTTGCTGATAATGCTTCACGTCTAAATCTTCTCATTGCATCATCATTTTGCCTAAAATCTAATCTTAAAACCTTGATTGCTACTAATCGATCTAAAATCAAATCATTTGCTAGGTAAACCGCAGCCATTCCACCGGTACCAATTAAAGATTGAATTTTATAACGTCCATTTAATGTTTTTCCAGCTTCTAGCATTAGGCTACCTCCTCTTGTAATTGTATTTTGGCAATTGCAACCGTAATATTATCACGACCGCCTGCATTATTAGCTGCTTCGACAGCTTTTTCTACTTGTTTTTCTATATCAGAATAATGATTCATTACATTTCGAATTTCTTCTAGCGATAACATATCACTCAATCCATCACTACATAATAGTAAAGTATCATCTTCTTTGACAGTCATTCTGACAAAGTCAATTTCTACCGCTGATGTAACACCAAGTGATTGAGTTACTATATTTTTATTAGGATGATTTTTTGCTTCTTCTGGTGTAATTTCTCCAGATTTCAACAATGCGTTGACTAAACTTTGGTCTTCCGTTAATTGTTTTAATTGGAAATTTCTTAGCACGTATGCTCGACTATCTCCTACATTTGCAATCATTAATTGATTTCCAATCACAATTGCTGCCACTAGAGTTGTTCCCATCCCATACAAATCTTCATATTGTGTGGAACGAGTAATAATGTCATTATTTGCTTCTTCAATCTTATGAATCAGCCACTGATAGACTTCTTCAATATCCTCTAAATCCATTTTTTCCCATGCTTGACCAATTGACATAAGAGCTATTGAACTTGCAACTTCACCAGCATTATGACCACCAATACCATCACATACCATCATAAGCGGGATATTATTTCTGCTTTCAAAGTATCCTGCAGTGTCTTCATTTATTTTTCTTCTTTGGCCAACATCACTTTTGATGGCAAATTTCATACAATCCCTCCTTGATGTTTAGGATTTTTTAACTAGTTTACAAATATAAAAACCATCACTATTAAAATCACTCGGTAATATTGTAATATCTTCTGTCTCTTGATGAATCCACTTTCCAATCGCTTCAATTTCAAACTCTGGATTTACTTCTAAAAATTGATTCACTAGTTCTCTATTTTCTGTTCTGTTTATTGTGCAAGTGGAATATACTAGACTTCCCTTTGATTTTACCATTTTTGATGCAGATATTAAAATATCAAGTTGAATTTTTTCCAAACTCTTTAAATCTTGTGCTTCTTTTGTGTATTTAATATCCGGTTTACGGCGAACTAATCCTAACCCCGAACAAGGTGCATCCACAAATACTGCATCAAAACTTTCTTTTGGATAGACATCATGAACGGTACGGGCATCTAACACTTTCATTGAGATACAATCTTCCACTTGCAGTCTTTTAGCATTTTCTTGAATTTTCTTTAATTTATGGTCATATAAATCTAAGGCATCTACATGTCCGCCCTTTGATGCATCTAAATAACTTGCAATATGCGTCGTCTTTCCACCAGGTGCTGCACATGTATCAAGCACTTTATCCGTTGATTCTAAATTAGCAACTTGTGCTACTAAAGAAGAAGCCTCATCTTGTATCGTAATAAGTCCTTGCTCAAAAGCTTTCGATTGAAAAACATTCCCTTCTTCAACAATTAAACATCTATTTGATAAGGTACTTTCTCTAGTCTGAACTCCTTCTTCTAATAGAAGTTGTTTTACTTGTTCTTGTGATAAATGATTTGGTTGGATACGAACACTTACACTTGGTGCAGTTAAAATAGACTCAGAAATTTGTTGAGCTTTTTCTTCTCCATACTGCTCTTTAAATAATTGATACATCCATTTTGGAATACTATACTGCACACTCATTCTTTCGTCTACATTTTTTATTTCCTCAAAACTTCTCAAATCATTTCTTTGGAAATTTCTTAGTACACCATTAACGAATTTTGCAATTCCTTGATGTCCACGTTTTTTCGCAATTTGTACTGCTTCAAAAATCGCTGCATGATCTGGGATTTTATCTAAAAATACCATTTGATAAATGGACATTCTCAGTAATTGTTTCACCCATGGTTGAATTTTCTTTGCTTTTTGAATATAAGGCGCTAAATAAAAATCAATCGTCATTTTTCGTTGAATCGTTCCGTAAAACAATTCAGTTAACAGACCTTTATCTTTTGCAGTCCATTTTTGTTGCTCAATTACTCTTTTCAAACTAATGGTAGAATAAGATTGATCCTGTTCCACTTGAACTAATAAATCTACAACTGCATTTCTAACCTTATCCATGATTTACCCCTTTAAAACAAGCTTTTTCTTCAATGACAGAAGCAAAACCGTTCATAAAGGCATCCGAACTCATTTTTGCTTTTCCTGCAGGTTGTAATTCAATAATTTCTAATACTGTTTGATTTCCACACGCTACATACAAATGATGATTTTCTTTAAATAAAGTCCCAGGTTGTTCATTAGTTGTTTTATCGACCACTTTCACTTGCCAAATTTTTACTCTTTCTCCATTTAATACAGTAAATGAAGTTGGCCAAGGTCGTAATCCACGAATAAAGCAATCTACCATTTTGGCTTCTTTTGTCCAATCGATTTGTTCTTGTTCTCGTGTAATATTTGGTGAATACGTTACAAGCTCTTCATCTTGCACAATTTCAGTAATCGTTCCATCAAAGATTTGAGGTAATGTATCTAATAATAATTCCGCCCCTACGACACTTAATTTTTCAAACATAGAAGCTACATCATCAATTTGTTCAATTGGAATTGAGCGTTGTGATAAAATATTTCCCGCATCCATTTTGCTAACCATTCTCATAATCGTTACACCAGTATGAGAATCTCCATTCATAATAGCGTAATGAATCGGTGCTCCCCCACGATATTTTGGTAATAAGGACGCATGAACATTGACAGCACCTTGTTTTGGAAATTCTAAAAATTTCTTTGGTAAAAACTGACCATAAGCAGCTGTTACAATTAAATCAGCATCTAATGTCATTAATTGTTCTAATTCTTCTGAACCTGTTAATTTTTCCGGTTGATATACAGCAATATTTTGCTCTAATGCATATTTTTTTACCGGTGATGGCGTAATCACTTTTTTACGACCAACCGGTCTATCTGGTTGAGTCACAACCGCAATCACTTCATATTCTTCTGAATTCACTAGAGCATCTAATACTTTTGTTGAAAATTCGGGTGTCCCCATAAAAATAATTTTTTTCAAAATTCCACTTCCAATCTTTATAAAAAATATTGAGGTTCTACATCGATAGATACCGCTACTTTTGATTGCGGAGTCGATTGAGTATTGACTAAGACCTCATGTAATAAAATATCTAATACTGGATCTTTTTTATATTTAATAATTAATTGATAGTAATAACGATTATTCATTCTAGCAATTGACTTTGCACTTGGTCCTAATAAGACAGATTGAGAAGATAGTTTACCTTCCAATATCTTTTTAATTTCATATGCCTGTTTTTGTGCAGCGTATTCTTGTTCACTAGAAACTGTAATCATTACTGTAAAATAATAAGGCGGATAATGAGCGAGATGTCTCATTTTCATTTCTTGAGCAAAGAAAGCCTCGTAATAGTGATGTTGAGCTAATTGAATCGCATAATGATCAGGATTATACGTTTGAATAAATACTTCTCCAGCCTTATCACCTCTACCCGCTCTTCCAGCTACTTGCGTTAATAATTGGAAAGTTTTTTCTGCTGCTCTAAAATCAGGAATATTTAAAGCTGTATCTGCATTGACGACTCCTACTAAAGTAACATTTGGAAAATCTAATCCCTTAGCAATCATTTGTGTTCCAATTAAAATATCCGCTTTTTGTTCTTCAAATTGTTTTAACAACGATTCATGTTGTCCCTTTTTACGAGTTGTATCGACATCCATTCGAATAACTCTCGCAGTTGGCAATAATTGTTCTAATTCTTCTTGAAGCTTTTGAGTTCCCGTTCCAAAATAACGAATTTGTCGGCTATGACATTTAGGACAGTGATTTGGAATCCCTTCTTCATGCCCACAGTAATGGCATTTCATCACTTTTGTATCCATATGAAGCGTCAAAGAAATATCACAATTTGGACATTCCAATACATAACCACAATCTCGACACATAATAAAGGATGAATATCCTCTTCGATTTAAGAGCAACACACTTTGCTCTTCTTTTTCTAATCGGTCTTCTAACGCTTGTAATAGACGTTTAGAGAAACTTCCTTTTTGTGCTAGAAATTCTTGTTTCATATCTAGCACATGAACTTGAGGTAATGGTTGATGTTTAGCACGTTTTGTTAAACGTAATAAACGATAAACTCCCTTTTCCGCTCTTGCTCTAGATTCTAAACTTGGAGTTGCACTACCAAGTACGACAGGGCAATGATGATATTTACCTCTCCAAATTGCAATATCTCTCGCATGATAACGTGGAGTATCATCCTGCTTATAAGTACTCTCATGTTCTTCATCCAAAATAATAATGCCGATATTTTCTAATGGAGCAAATACCGAAGATCTTGCTCCAACAACAATGTCGGCTCGACCTTCTTTTATTTTTTGCCATTCATCATGTTTCTCACCAGGATTCAACCCACTATGTAAAACAGCTACTCGATTTCCAAATCGTTCTTTAAAACGCTGAACCATTTGAGGAGTTAATGAAATTTCTGGAACAAGCATCATAGCGCTTTTCCCTTTTTGAATGGCTTCTCCAATCCATTGAAGATACACTTCTGTCTTTCCTGAGCCTGTCACGCCTTGCAATAAATAAACATGAGAGGTTTCATCAGTCTCTTCTTCTAACACTTGTTGAAAAACTTGTTTTTGCTCGTCATTTAGTTCAAATGGTTTCGAGTGAATAATTTTTCTCCCTGCATAAGGATCTCTATCTACTGCTCTTTTTTCTAAAAGAATCCAACCTTTTTCAATAGCTTTCTTCACATCTGCTTGCACAACATTAAAGCGAGTCATAAATTCAGCTTTCGCAATTTCTGTATTCTCTAAACTAGATAAGCCTTCCAAAAATCTTATTTGTTTTGCCGCATTTTTGGGAACTTGCCTCATCATTTCCAAATATTCTTCAGGTAAATACGATAATACAATCCAATCTTCTGTTTTTATTTGTTTGCGGTCTTCTACTAAAGTTTTTGTTTGAACAATTCCTTTTTGTTTTAAACGTAGTAACTCTGCCAAAATTTCCTTCGGCATTTCATCGGTTACTTCTAATTCTAATTGCCCATTAAAAATTCTTTGAAAAATTTCTTCTTGTATTTTGGGATTTTCTAATACAAATAACTTTCTTGTTGTTGTTTTTAACATTGCTGGCAACATTGTTTGATAACAGTGAATTAAAAATGCGAATAAATGATTGGACATATATTCCCCTAATTCAATCATTTCTTTTGAGAGAACAGGTTCAAGATCCATCAATCGTTCAATTTCTTTTAATTCCCCTTCAAAATCTGTTGTAGGAGAAATGGAAACAACAAAGCCTTGCACACTTCTCCCAGCAAATGGAACAACGACTCTCATTCCAACTTCGATTTCTCCATCAAAAATTTCTGGAATAATATAATCAAAAGTATGATTCACTTGTTTTACTGGAACATCTACAATTACTTGTGCAAACATGATTTCACCTCGCTTTAGAGGTATACTTACCCCAATTTACATCATAAGATTAGTGTATCATCTTTTTCAAAAAATAGAAAACGATTTATTCACTATTAAAATATATTTTAAAAAATAAAAACCTTGAAGGGATTTCTCCACTTCAAGGCTTCTTCCTCATTAAACTTCTTCAGGAATACTATCTTCACGAATTCCTAATTCACCGGCGATAACTTCTTCTAACGCACGGCCAACATTTTTATCTGATTGATAGTTCTCTAATTTTTGTGGTTCATGATGGTGTAATTCATGAGCTCTTTTACTTGATAAAATTACTAAAGAATATTTTGAATCAATTTCATTTAATAATTTATCAATTGAAGGATATAACATCATAATAGATTACCTCTTTCTACTCTTCATCCAGTATTTCTTCTAACTCTTCTATAGTATCTAAATTTCTAACGATTCGCAAGTGCTCCGTTTGAATAATTGCTTCAATTTTTTGAACAGCATTATCTACTGTATCGTTCACTACAGAGTAATCATAATACTTCATCAACTCTAATTCTTCACGAGCTGTTTTCATACGTTTCGCAATTACTTCATCGGAATCTGTTCCTCGATTAACAATACGGCTTTCTAATTCATTTAAATCAGGTGGCGTTAAGAAAATAAACACTCCATCCGGCATTAAATCACGAACTTGAATTGCTCCTTGTACATCAATTTCTAAAAATACATCTTTACCTTTTGCTAATGTATTTTCTACATATTCTAGCGGAGTGCCATAATAATTCCCAACATATTCAGCATACTCCAATAATTGTTTATTTTGAATCATTTGTTCAAATTCTTCTCTTGTCTTGAAGAAATAATCGACCCCATCTGTTTCACCTGTACGTGGTAGACGAGTTGTTGCTGAAATTGAGTAAACAAATTTTTGTTCCCCTTTTGAAAAAATTGCAGCTCTAACTGTTCCTTTCCCTACGCCTGATGGCCCAGATAAAACGATTAGCAATCCTCTTTTTGTCATAATCGTCTCAAAACTCCATTCTTTTTACAGCTTTTTACTATCTTATCATAAACTCCAGTCAAACAACAAGCCAAAGTAAAAAAATTATCCCTTCCTCAACAAATTATAATCTTCCCTTCATTATTATGTGTCTTATTTCTTTAATAAACCAGAAAAATATTGTGAAAAACCAAACAAAATATTGACCTTTCAAAAAAACGGAATATAATAAAGATAGATACGAAAAGGCTTACATTTTATTTTGAAAGGAGACTTATTTATGAACAAGAAAAAGAAAAAACTAACTTTAATTTTATTTGTTGTACTCGTAATATTAGCACTTTTCTTAACACCAAAATTACTTGACTCACTCCCTAAGCATTTTTCTATCTCATCAGACGCTAATTTTTATATAGTAGGATACAAAAATATCGAAGGATATCAACTGGACAATTCAGAATTCAAGAAAGTTTCTGATGAAAAAGTAGAAACTGTTAAAGGACAAATTAATCCAACCGTTAAACGTGCAGAATTATCTAATCGTTATTTAATATTTTCTGAGGAAGGAAAACCCCACGGAGTCATTGGAAGAGTGACATCTATCGACTTTAAAGCCGGGGAAATCAAATATCATAAAACAGATGACTATGCTTATACCTCTTCTGGCTCAAACGGTGATTACTATTTTACTTCTGTAGCAAAATCAATCAAGCCTTTTATTGCGACTTTTGATTCAAATCTAAAAAAGATTGATAAATATATTTTTGAAGAGCCGGTCATTCTTTCAGACTTTTCAAACGAGGGGAATCATCTATATTTTTCAGGAACATCTGTCAAAGGTGATGCGAATCATAATTATCCAACTTACTTCTATCACTTTTCATTACAAAACCAAAAATTACAGTTGGAAAATAAAGAACTATTATACGAGGATCCAGAGGTTACTTATTTCTTTAATGATAGCATTGTAAGAGAAAATCAACTTTTCGTTACTTCAAGTGGTTATCGTCAAAATTCTACGAAGGAAAAAATAGTTCAAGGACAAATATTCCACTATGATATGGATTCAGGAACAAAAGAGTTCATAGATTTACCTGAAATTGCTCCTACCAATCTTTTTGAACTAAAAGGTGATTTAGTAGCCATCGAACACTCAAAAGTATATTCTAAAAAAATTGGATTCAGCCTATTTCATTTAACGAATCAGGCTTCACAATTCGTCGATTTATCCGAAGTTGGTTTTGATATTAATAAAGATTCTTTAAAAGATGTAAAACAAATAGATGACGACACTTTATTAATTTTAGTAGGCAATAAACTATTACGTTATCAAATTAGTGAAAGTACCGTCCTCTCCGAAAAAGAAGTTGACCCTCATTCATTTCATATTTGGGTAAAATAACGATACAAAAACGAGCATCTCTGTTTGCGAGATGCTCGTTTTATTATTGTTCATTAAGATTTTTGACCCATATCTTTTACTTTCATAATACGAGTAATACTTGCACGTTCTTGTTCTTCTAACTTCATTTCAATGTAGTAAATCGTCTCTTCTAATTGAGGAATCATACGATATTCTAATGCATTTACTCTTCGACGTGTTTTTTCAATTTCATCAGCTAATAACTGACAAGTTTTTTCAATTTCTGTTAACGATAATAAATCAGGTAACACTGCAGAAATTTCTTCAATAGAATGATCAATCTCACTATTCGAGTTTAAATAGCCATATTTAAAATCACTCTCTTGATTTTGTTCTACTACTGTAAAATTCATTTCCGGAACAGAAACACTCATAATATTTTTTTCTTGTAAATTCAATGTGACACTTTGTGGTGGAATTGCCACTAGTTCTTCAATAAAAGCTTCTTCTAACGTTGCTTTTGCTAAAACAAAACTTTTCATTCCTGCTGTTAAACGTTTTTCAACTTGATCACGTAATTCATTATTTTTACGAATTAACTCAATGAATTGTCTCATTAATTCATCTTGTTTATCTTTTAATAATTTATGACCACGAACAGAAACAGTTAATCGCTGTTTTAATTTAGACAATTCCATTCTTGTTGGTTTTACATTTAATCTCACCATTTAGGAATCACTCCCCTTTAGGTAAAAATTCATCAAGCATTTCATCCTTGATACGTTTTAATTCCGTACGAGGTAAAATTGATAGTAATTCCCAACCTAAATCTAATGTTTCTTGAATGGTACGATTCGTTTGGAATCCTTGGCTGATGTATTCTTTTTCGAATCGATCTGTAAATTCAACATATAATTTATCTGTTTTTGATAAAGCTGATTCCCCTAATACGACCGCTAATTCTTTTGCTTGTTTTCCTGTTGCATAAGCAGCAAATAATTGGTTCATCGTTGAAGCATGGTCTTTACGAGTTTTCCCTTCACCTGAACCTTTGTCTTTCAAACGAGAAAGAGATGGCAATACATTAATTGGAGGTTGAATCCCTTGTTTATCTAATGCACGATCCAAAATAATTTGACCTTCGGTAATATAACCTGTTAAGTCAGGAATTGGATGTGTAATATCATCTTCAGGCATTGATAAAATTGGAATTTGAGTTACAGATCCTTTACGTCCTACTAGACGTCCAGCACGTTCATACAATGTCGATAAGTTTGTATACAAGTAACCTGGATATCCACGACGACCTGGAACCTCACGACGAGCTGCTGAAATTTCACGTAATGCTTCACAGTAGTTTGTCATATCTGTCATGATGACTAAAACGTGCATGTCTTTTTCATACGCTAAATATTCAGCTGTTGTTAAGGCAATTTTAGGAGTTGCAATTCTTTCAATTGCTGGGTCATTCGCCAAGTTAATAAACATTACTGAACGATCAATCGCTCCTGTTTTACGGAAGTCTTCCATAAAGTATTCTGCTTCGTCAAAGGTAATTCCCATCGCAGCAAATACTACCGCAAATTTTTCGTCGCTATTTAATACTGTTGCTTGACGAGCAATTTGAGCTGCTAATTCTTTATGAGGTAAACCTGAACCAGAGAATACTGGTAATTTTTGTCCACGAACTAATGTATTTAAATGGTCAATTGCTGAAATCCCTGTTTGAATAAATTCGTCCGGATAGTCACGAGAAACTGGGTTAATCGCTTGTCCATTCACATCTAAAGATGCTTCCGGTAATAATTCAGGACCACCATCAACAACATTTCCCATTCCATCAAAAATACGACCAACCATATCTTCTGATACATTTAAGGATAAAGGTTTCCCTTTAAAACGTACTTTTGAATCACGAATGTTAATACCGCTAGGTCCTTCAAAAATTTGCACCATCGCTTTATCTTCATTAACTTCTAGTACTTGTCCATGACGAGTTTCTCCATTTTGTAATTGGATTTCTACTAACTCATCAAATTTAACGCCTTCTACTTGTTCAACCATCATTAGAGGGCCGACAACTTCACTAATCGTACGATATTCTTTAAGCATTTGTCATTCCTCCTTTTTGAATAGTTGCTTTAACATCTTCTTGAATTTGTTCTTTAATTGCTGTAAATTGTTCCATTTGACTTTCTGGAATATATTTTGAACGAGCAATACGGTCACGAATTTCTTCTGTACCATCCATAATTTCTGCATAGTAAGCACCAACGCTCATCGCATGTCTTGCTTGTTCTTCAAATGTTAAAATTAAATCTAACATACGGTATTGTTTTTCACGAGAAGTGAATGTATCCACATCGTCAAATGCATTTTGTTGTAAGTAATCTTCACGAATGGATTTCGCAATGGTCATTGTTAAGCGGTCTTTTTCAGATAATGACTCTAAACCAACTAAACGTACAATTTCTTCTAAACTTGCTTCTTCTTGCAATGTTTGCATTGCATGTTGTACCATAGATGACCAATTTTCATGAATGTGTTCATCCATATATTTTCCAACTTCTTGATTGTATAAAGAATAAGAAGTTAACCAGTTCATAGATGGGAAGTGACGTTTTTGCGCTAATGTTGCATCTAATCCCCAGAATACTTTAGCAACACGTAATGTATTTTGAGTAACAGGCTCTGAAGTATCTCCCCCTGGAGGTGATACCGCACCAATAGCAGTAATAGTACCTTCACGACCTTCGCTACCTAAAGTAACAACACGCCCTGCACGTTCATAATATTCTGCAATACGACTACCTAAGTAAGCAGGGTATCCTTCATCCCCAGGCATTTCTTCTAAACGTCCTGACATTTCACGTAATGCTTCCGCCCAACGTGAAGTTGAATCCGCCATAATCGCAACACTATATCCCATATCACGGAAATACTCTGCAATTGTAATCCCTGTATAAATAGAAGCTTCACGAGCTGCTACAGGCATGTTTGATGTGTTCGCAATTAAAATTGTTCTTTCCATAATTGATTCTCCAGTTGTTGGATCAATCAATTCTGGGAACTCATTTAATACGTCTGTCATTTCATTTCCACGTTCACCACAGCCTACATAAACTACGATATCTACGTCAGACCATTTTGCAATTTGGTGTTGAACAACTGTTTTACCAGCTCCAAATGGTCCAGGTACAGCTGCAGCTCCCCCTTTTGTTACAGGGAAGAAAGTATCAATAACACGTTGTCCTGTTAACATTGGAACTTCCGTATTTTTCTTCACTTTAAATGGACGTCCTTGACGAACAGGCCAACGTTGAATCAAGTTGAAAGATTTTTCTCCTTCTTCTGTTTCAACTGTATAAACCGTATCTTCAATACGATACGTTCCACTTGAAATACTTGTTACTGTTCCTTTCACACCGTAAGGAACCATAATTTTATGTTGAACAACTTTTGTTTCTTGTACATACCCTACAATATCTCCAGCTTCAACAGTTTGTCCAACTTCTAAAGTTGCATGAAACTCCCATTCTTTTTGACGATTTAATGGGGCTACTACTGTTCCACGAACTAAAAAGTCACTGTTAGATACTTCTTTAAATGTGTTCAATGGACGTTGAATTCCATCAAACATTTGAGAGATGATTCCGGGAGCTAATTCAACAGAAAGTGCTTCTCCTGTTGTTGTTACTGGTTCTCCTGGTCCAATTCCAGACGTTTCTTCATAAACTTGAATAGAGGCAACGCCTTTACGCATCTCAATAATTTCACCAATCAGTCCAAGGTGCCCTACATGACAAATATCTTGAATATTTGCATCTTCCATACCTTCAGCGGTCACTAATGGTCCTGATACTTTTACGATTCTTCCGCTCTTCACCGAAGTACCTCCTCTTTACTAATTTTACGAATTATAAAATATTTTGACCTACAGCCTTTTCCACATTTTCTTGAATTCTTGATTTTCCAATGGATAATGAACCTTTATGATTTGGAATTAAAATGATTGCTGGTGAAACAACTGCATCATAGCGACGAATTGTTTCAGCAATTTCAGAAGAAATAGCTTCTGTAACATAAATAATTCCATACTCTTCACTTGCTAATCGATCAATGGTTTCTCTTGCTTCTAAACTTTCATGAGCAGGAAACACATCAAAACCAAGAATTTTGAAAGGAAGGACTGAGTCTTTATCTCCAACAACTGCAATTTTATGAGCCATAAACTGGTCGCATCCTTTCTCTTAATTGTTCTTCACTAAACCCATTATCGATTCCTACTAAAATCAATCGAATATTTTTCACTTCCATTTCACTAGCATGAATATAGGCAAGGGATGGATAAGGTCCAAAAGCATCAAATGTTGCATCTTTTAAATAACGATAAATACATTCATCTTTCAACAATTCTAATTTCAATACAGAAATGTTTTCTTGAGATAATATACTTTCTAATTCCTCTTTATAAGAAACACCATC
Source organism: uncultured Granulicatella sp. (assembly GCA_963523795.1). Classification (GTDB taxonomy): domain Bacteria; phylum Bacillota; class Bacilli; order Lactobacillales; family Aerococcaceae; genus Granulicatella. The sequence continues at coordinate 4,760 of CAURER010000032.1, read as the reverse complement.
AAACAATTGTAATAATGATGCCCAACCCAAGTCTTGGAATGTATCGATTAATTGCGTTTTCGATACCGTTCCTTCATTCGATAATACCGTTTGTAAAAAGCTTCTTGACTGTTTTTGAGCACTTGCTCGAATTAAAGTCGCAATATTTTCTAAATCAATCATTAGATTGACAAATTCTGTCACTTTATCATCTTGCAATTGACGTTCTAACATTCTTAAATGTTTAAAATAATAAGTATCCATAAAAACATCCGCTGTTTCTAATCGCTCAAAATTTTCAAAATCTTCATAAGCTTCTCGAACAGCCTTCACCATAACGCTAGGAACATCTTGAGAATCTCTAGTTTCTACTAATTGTTTTAATGTTGCTAATGAATAACGACCAATAGGTACTAATAAATGTGAAAAATCTTTTTTAGCAAATTTTTCTTTTAATAAAACTTTTAAATTATGATACGTATAACGAATCGAAAAAATATCTAACAATTCAGGTTTAGGAGTTAATTCATATAATTCCTCATACTGTTGTTTTAAATGCCTCATTAATACCGCATCAAATTGTTTCGTTTGTAATAATTCATCTACTTGAAAACCATAAGTCGTTTTTTGTAAAACTTCTAAAGCTTGTTGTAACTCTTTTGAAGCTAATAAACTATTCATGACATCTTTTGAAAGTAATTGTTGTTCCAAAATACGAACAGTAGTATTGATTCCTGAATAAGCTAAATCATTCATTGAAATCCCTCCTATCTTTCAAAAGCTTTTTTAGCTAACTCTGGTGAGTATTCTTGTTTTAAATCCTTTAATAATGCATCGAATAAATAGTTGTATTCAATTCCTGATTGTTGTAAAACAAAGCCAACTTTTTGTTTCAAAGTCGTTTGGGCCACTTCAACTTCAGAAGCATTCGTTAATTGATGAATATCTTCTTGTGATAATTGACTTGCTGTCGCTTCCCCTAATACTAAAGCAATCTTTTCTTGTTTAGGTAATTGAGCTACTGCCGATTGAATAAACTGTACTAATGTTACGCCACTCCATCCAGACATTAAGGAGTAAACTTCATCAAACACGCTATCGAGTAATCGTCTTTTTTCTTGTAAAATTTCTTTTTTACTCGCATTGACTAAAGATTGTTTTTCTTTATCCCAAAGTTGTTTTGCACGTTGTTTTAATTGAGTTTTCTTTGCCACTTCTTGTTCTGCTAGAGTTGCATTCATGACATTTGTACGTTCTTCTTCTTCTTTAGTAGCAACAGCCAATTGATGTGAGAAATCTTCTTCGACTTCTTTTAATACTTGTTGTTTTAGTTGCTCTAAATCTTTCAAACGTTCCAACTCCTAACCTAATTGATTGATAATTAAGAATGAAGCCAATAATCCTAAGATTGCATAAGTTTCAACCATGGCTGCAAAGATAATCCCTTTAGTAGATTCTTCTGGTTTTTTCGCTAAAATTTGAATACCAGCTGCTGCTACTTTTCCTTGAGCAATACCAGATAATAAACCAGTGAATGCAATTGGTAAAGCTGCCATTAATAAATATAAACCAGAGCTTAAAGGCATTGTTGCGCTCATTTTTTGCATAATGAAGAATGCAATGATGAATCCATAAATCCCTTGAGTACCAGGTAATAATTGTAAAATTAACGCTTGAACGAATTTTTCAGGTTGTTCTTTAATTAAAGCTGCTGCAGCTTCCCCTGCAATCCCTACACCTTTTGAAGAACCAATTCCTGAAAAAATACTTGCTACAGCCATTCCTAATGCTGCGAAAATAAAACCTCCAGAATTTTCAGTAAAAAATGTTAACCAGTTTGTCATAATAAATCTTCCTCCATCTTATTGATTTGATTTTTGTTTTGTTTCAATATATTTTTCATATGTTTTAAATGGTTTTAACGCTCTTCCGCCACCTTCATAGAATTTACCAAAGAATTCTACAAACTGTAATCTTAATCCATGAACATAAGCTCCTAAAAATGTTAGGAAAATATTTAACCCATGAAGCGCAATTAATAGAAGAATTCCTACTGTAACTCTTGCTACTGGTGGTAAGAAAGTTACTAACATGTTGAACGCTGCTGCAATACTACCGCCTGATACTGCTAAAGCCATCAAACGAGTATAGCTGACAACATCTCCAACATAACCACTAATCCCATATAAGTTATATAAACCAGTTGCCAAGCCCGCAAATTTATTCGAACTTGTCAACATAGATACGATAACAATTAGTACCGCTGCAATAATCGCTAGATATGATCCTACAGTTGCAAGAACTTGTATATTTAAAATCATCGAACCTACTAAATATAAAATTAAGCCAAAAATAATCGCTAACCATCCAATATGAGTCGTATACGCATTGGCATAATCTTTTTTCTTCCAATTACTATAAGCCCCGATAAATAGACCTACAATAATTTGAATAATCCCAAAAATGATTGATAAAATCATAATCGTCGTTAAATCTTTTGAAAGTGATAATGGTTGGAACGGCATATCCACCCCAAAGAATGAACCAAAGATAATTCCCCAAATTACTGTTGGATAACTTAATAAATGGAAGAACATTAAATTACGTTTCATTCCTTTATCTAATACAAACAGTTTTAACGCAAGGAACGTTGCTAACCATAATACAAGTCCATATCCAATATCCGCAGACATCATTCCAAAGAATACAAGATAAAACGGTGCTGTAAATGGTGTTGGATCCACCTCTCCATATTTTGGTAAACCATACATCTCAATCATCATTTCAAATGGTTTAATGAGTGAATGATTTTTCAAGACAGTTGGTGCTTCTTCATATTCTTCTGGATCAATTTCCAATTCTACCATTGTCACTTGAGAAGCAATTCCATAATCTTCGATTTGTTGTTTAGCTTGTTCTACCACATCCTCACATAAATAACCATGTAAGCAGAACAAATGCTCTCCTGAATACAATTGCTCTTTTGCAATCTCTTTTTGCCATTCATTAAACGCAAATTCGCAATACAATTTTAATTTTCTAACAAGATCGTCTTGTTGTTGCATTTCTTGTACTAATGAATTTTTAGCTTCTTTTAATTGCTTTTGACGTTCTAAATTCAATTGCAATTCTTCTTTAGGACTATGGTCAAATGGATACCATGTCACACTAAAATTCACTTTTGCTAATTCTTCTTTAGCTTCTTGTTGATGCTTTCTTGAATAAGTTGCAAATACTCCAACTTCTTCTCTTGTATGATACACTTCCTGAATGACAATCCACTGACTCTCTTTAAGACTTTCTAAGTAACGATTATCCGTTGTTTGAGGAATCGTCCCCATTTTCGTCTTCGTAAATGGTTGTTTAAAGATTTCCTTTGGATGGAAGTCTAAATTCCCCCATTTTCTAAGTAGAGTTTCAGTTTCAATGAGCTCTGCGTTTTTCTCTTCAATTTTTTGTAATTGTACTCGATACTTTTCAACACTCTCAATTAATTCTTGATAATCCCAATTTGAAACGGTTTGTTGAAGTTCTTCAATGGTAAACGTTTCTTTTTTAGTTTTCAATTTTTTCATGAGCGAAGGTTGTTTTAGATATTTTTCTAAAAAGCGAATATCTTCTTGTAATCGATCTACTTTACTTTCTAACTCTTGAAGATTTTTTTGATTCGAAGGTTTTGATTCTTCTAACATGGATTGCCCTTGGCTTAAGGAAATGAATTCTAATGATTGTAATTCTTGAACCGCGTCCATCAATTGGCTTTGAATACGATTTGGTGCAATAAACATCAATTTTTTCATTTTAGCAATTGCCATATCGTTTTAACACCTCCTTAATTGTTTCCTGAACCAATTCTTGTCGATTGGCTTCAAATACTTGTTGTATTTGTTGAATTTCTTCGTTTTGAAGAGATGCTAGTTCTTCTTGGAAATCCAATTTCTTTTGAGAATATTTATCCTCTAATTCTTTTTCATAATTCGACAAAGCGATATCTACATTCTTCTTAGATTCAGAAATCTTTTGATTCGCTTGAATTTTTGCTTCATCAATTTTCTTTTGAAAATCTTCTTTTAATTTTTGAGCTTGATTTTCAATAGCTTGAACAGATTCTACAATTTTTTGGCTCATAGTACACCTCCCATCTCATAGGTCTGGATTCGATAATAAATTCCTACTTTTGCTATTATACCCTTCTTTATAAAATGTATCAAACGATAATTCTACGCTTTTATCCTCTGTTGTCCATATAATTAAATAGGAAGAAACTCTACTTTTTTTGAAAAATTTTTTCGATTTTTAAAAATAATGTTTGCATTTTAGAACAGATGTTCGTATAATGAAAATACAAACATTTGTTCGGGAGGTTCTATTATGGAACAATATAAAAAACCATTTCATTCATTTATTCAACCATTATTAAACAGTTTACAATTTCCTACAGAATCAACTTCATTTACACCTGTGATGCCATTAATTGATGTTGTGGAGACAATTCATAATAGTTATTATTTCAAAAAAGAAATTACTCTTTTATTTGAACAATACAACAATAAAGGTGAATTACAACAATTTACTAAAAAAGGCATTATTAAAAGCTGTATTCAACCAAACAATCATTTTGTTTTTCTAAGCGAAGATTTAACCATGATCCTAAACTTAGAACAAGTCGTTTCAGCGATACAAGTCTAGATAGAAAATAAGACTTCTCATTGTAGTATTAGGACGCCAGCAGACCTTCGGTCTCATGGCTAAAATTTGAGCCTAGGTCTCAAATTTTCCTG
>CAURER010000031.1:0-22116 GCA_963523795.1 uncultured Granulicatella sp. | reverse complement strand
TTGCAGGAAAATATAGCTTAATGTTTATTACAAGTTTAATTTTATTAGCGTTAGTAATTTTTGTTGTTCAATATAAGAAGACAAGAAAGCCTAGCGAAATTTAACAAAGGACAAATCCTGTTAGTGAGTAATCATTAACAGGATTTTCGTATACAAAATTTCAAAAGAAAAAATTCCCTTTGGCTACAAGGTCGCCAGCAGCCTCGCATAGCGAGTCTCATGGCTAAAATTCGAGCCTTGGTCTCGAATTTTACCTATAAAAATCCATGAAAAATGGATTTTTATTGATGCAGCAAAGAAATTTTTCTTTTTTGAATTTTATAAGGGATGAGCGTAATTCCTCAACTGAGTAATTAAAAATAGAGCTATTCCATTTTAAAAACGTTTATGGTACAGTATGTGCGTAGAAAGTTTGAAAGCGGTGTCAATCTCTTAATAAGGTAGGTGATGCTTATGAGCATTGAATTAAATCTACTAGGAAGGAGGTTGTGATTTGTCAAACTATTAAGTGTTGACATTGATTGGTACATTTGCCATGGTACTATTGGCATTGTTATCATTGATTGTCAAAATCATAGAAATAACGACAAAAAAATAACACCGCTCATGACTTTGACTAGCTGAGTGGTGTTAAATCATCATAAAATAGCCACCGTCTTTTTAACGGTCTACAAGAGAGTCGAGTTTGCCCTCGGCTCTTTTTGTATCTAAAGTATAACAGAATCTAAAAAATATGTAAATAATTCTAGCTATATCTTACTTTTTGTTCGACAAATCCTATCGGTGTATCAGTTTGAGAGTCGAAATTTCTTGAATTTTGTAAGAGATGGATAAGTGTATATTTATTTGCAAGAGCATAGTGAATCTGTTACTCTAGTTTTAAATTATAGAAATAAGGCAAAAGGAGTAAAAAAATTTCGCTTATTTAGGCGTATAGTTCGCCTTTAATAACCTAATATAGAATATATAAGGAGATATGTTTATATGGAAATTATAGATTTAAATGAAGAACAGGTTGATAACATCGAAACGAGACTGAGTTTATTTGATAGAAACTATATAAACTATAAAATGAACGGATACATCCGAATCGGTGTTGAGATTGATGGTACACTAATTGCTGGATTGGATGCCTGTATTACCGCATTCAAAATCCTCTATGTATCAACTGTTTTTGTTGATGCAGAATACAGAAGAAAAGGAATAGGTACCCAGTTAATCTGTGAGATGGAAAAACGTGCAGCTGCAATGGGAGTTAATATCATCCGGTTAGATACTTTTAACTGGCAGGGAAAAGAGTTTTATGAAGCATTGGGATATGAACGTGTTGGTCATTATGAAAATGCAGAAGATAACTATTCTGAATATTTTTTCGTGAAGAGAATTAATTAATAATTTTGTTTTTTAAGTTTGTTTGACTAATCATATTTGTGAATCATATTAAGAATAGAAATGACTGTTTTGAGTAATTAAAAATTCAAAAAGAAAAAAATTTTCTTTGTAGCTAAAGTAAAAAAATCCATCGTTTTTATGATGGATTTTTTTACAGGCAAAATTCGAGACCTAGGCTCGAATTTTAGCCATGAGACTCGCTATACGAGGCTGCTGGCGGCCTGGCCAACAAAGGGAATTTTTTCTTCTTGAATTTTGTAAGACTAAGCTTCTAATTTAAAATAGTTCGTCAAGTAATGCGCTAATCCATCTTGATCATGTGGAAGTGGAGTAATATCATCAGCAATTTCTTTTAAGCTGTCAATAGCATTATTCATTGCAACACCAAGTCCTGCATATTCAATCATTTCTAAATCATTGTCTTCATCACCGAATGCTAAAATATCCTCCCTTGGAATTCCAAAGTATTTAGATAAATGTTTAACAGCAGTTGCTTTATGCACACCATTTGTAACAATTTCTAAACATGGCATATCTCCGCCCCAAGTACGAACATCAATGGTTTTACCATAGCGTTGAATAATTCTTTCCTTTATACTCTTTTGTTTTTCAACACTTGAAAAAACAGTAATGGCAGTTGGTTTTTCTTTTAACTCAGTATCCTTTTGTAATAAAATTGGTTGTTGATCTTTTGGATAGTATGGAGAGTCAGGAATGTTTTCTATGGTAGCATATAAATGATGCTTTCCTTCGACCATGAAATAGTCACAGTCTAATTCTTTATGAAAATCTAACATATCAAAGACAATAGATTCATTTAGTGTCAAATGATATCCACCATCCCATTCTTCATTAGAAGGAATATGACATAAAGCACCATTAAAGTTAACAATAGGTCCACCTAATCCTAAGTCTTCATATAAATGTTTTGAACTTCTATAAGGACGCCCCGTTACAATTGCAACTTTGTGCCCAAGTTCTGTTAAACGATGTAATGTTTGGATGGTAATAGGATTAAATTCAGATTGTCCATTTAAAGTTGTTCCATCTAAATCAATAGCAATTAATTTTGGTTTCATTTTTTCCTCCTGTAGTCATCTATTTAATCGATTTTAATTGACGGCAACTTGTCAATTTAGTTACAATATCCTTATGAGTGTACCATATTTTTTATAAAATATGAAGAAAGAGGTTAGTTATGATAATAATTCAAGAAAAAGTGATTGAAAATATTCCAATTTTAGAAATTGTTCAAGATGAAAATAAAGATAAAGTGATTCCAACAGTGGTTTGTTACCATGGGTGGACTGGTAGTAAGGAAAACTGTATTCATTATGGAGCCATGCTTGCGAAAAATGGCATGCGCGCCATTTTACCAGATCAGCTTTATCATGGAGAACGTAAAACATCTGAGTTAAATGGCTTTGAATTATGGGAAATTATTGGGCAAAATGTTAAAGAATTTCCAACATTGGTGGGCGCCTATCAAAAAGAAAACTTAGTCGATAATAAAATCGGAGCGATTGGATTTAGTATGGGTGGAATGACGACTTATGCATTATTAAAACATTTCCCATTTTTATATGCTGCAGTTAGTTTAATGGGGAATGCAGATCCAGTTGAATTTGCCAAATGGTCGCTTACTTCAACTTGGATGAAAGATAAACCAGCAGTAGAATTAACGCCAGATTTAATGGATAAATATATTCCACTTTTACAAGGTTTATCATTAGCAGAGAATCCTGAAACAATTGCAGGTCGTCCAGTATTAATTTGGCATGGATTAGAAGATAAAAAAGTACCATATGCATTAAACCGTGCATTTTACGAAAAGATTAAAGATGAACCATATGCAAATCGTGTAAAATGGATTGAAACGCCAGAAGTACCACATTTTGTAACGTTTAAAGCTATTGAAGCATCTGTAGAATTTTTAAAACAATCATTAGTAGAGGAGTAATCGTATGAGTGAAACAGCAGAAGCAATGAAGGAAAAAATTTTAGAAGCATTGGAAACAGTAATTGACCCTGAATTAGGAATTGATATTGTTAATTTGGGATTAATTTATGGAGTAGAGCTAAATGAAGAAGGACATTGCCAAGTGAATTTAACACTAACAACAATGGGATGCCCATTAGCAGATATTATTACAGATGAAATTCATCGTGCATTAAAGGGAATCGAAGAAATCAAAACGATTGATGTTAAATTAGTTTGGTACCCAGCTTGGTCTCCAGAAAAAATGTCTCGTTATGCGAGAATTGCATTAGGAATTCGATAATGAAATAGAAAAAGAAGGCTTAAAATCTACTCATGATTTTAAGCCTTTACTATTGTATGTTAATCTTCACCAGGTCGCATTGGGCGTTTATATTTACTTTTCGCTTCTTGGCGAATGACTGTTTGAGGACTCTTTCTTCCAGAGTTATACGTTTTAAAAATTTCTTGCATACGTTGGTCATCAAATAGTTCTAAATTTTTATCAACAAAATGTAAGGCATCTTGTTGCCAATCTGAATGATAATAATTAAATAGTTCTGCTACAGCCATTCTTTTGTCTGTAGCACTTCCTTGGAAGTTAGGATCTGTTATTTCTGCTAAATATTGTTGCATTTTTGCAATTTTTTCTTTATCAAATTCAACCATAAATCTTCGCCTCTTTTCGTTTGTATTGTAACATACTTTGTAGGGCTAAAAAAGAGAAATGTTACCGCTATTTTTTGTGAGTTTATAAATTTTCTGATGGTATGACTGTTATATTATTGTAGATTTTAGTATACTATGAAATTGAGTATGTATAGAAAAGAGGAGTAAAATGGCGAAGGATATGACATCTGGAAATCCGATGAAATTAATTTCTCGGTTTACGTTGCCCTTATTAATTGGGAATGTTTTCCAACAATTTTATAATATGGCTGATACTTATTTTGTTGGTCGATATATTGGAGTACAAGCACTTGCAGCTGTTGGTTCAACCGGAAGTATTGTATTTTTTATTATTGGGTTTGCCATTAGTATGACAGCTGGATTAGCGATTCCTCTTGCTCAGAAATATGGCGCTAAAGATATGCAAGGAGTAAAAAGAAGTTTCTATGTTTCTACTTTAATTTCTGTAGGAGCAACGATATTATTGACGACATTCAGTATGCTATTTTGTCGTCAAATATTAGAAATCATGCAAACTCCTCCTGAAATTATTGACTATGCTTATGAATATTTAATGGTGATTTTTGCTGGTATTTTTGCTCAAATTGCTTTTAACTTACTATCGAATATTATTCGTGCTATTGGAGATGCAAATACGCCGCTTTATTTTTTAATCTTATCATGTTTATTAAATGTCTTTTTAGATTATGTATTTATCGTTTATTTTAAGATGGGAGTTGGAGGTTCTGGATTTGCAACTGTAGTAAGTCAATTATTCTCTGCTGTTTGTTGTTATATTTATATTAAAAAGAAAATTCCAATTTTACATATAGAAAAGGATTCAGTTCATTTTACAAAAGATTTTTTACTCCATCATATGAATATTGCTTTTCCAATGGGATTTCAATCGTCTATTATAGCTATTGGAACGATAACTGTTCAAATTGTTTTAAATCAATTGGGGCATGAAGCGGTCGCTGGATACACTGCTGCACAAAAGATTGACCAATTAGGAATATTACCAATGATGTCATTTGGAATTACAATGGCGACTTATTCAGCTCAAAATTATGGAGCAAAATTATATAATCGTATTTGGAAAGGTGTTAGAGATTGTATTAAACTGTCCCTTACGTTTAGTTTTTGTGTAGGCTTTATTTTAATTCTATTTAGTCCACATTTTATGAGAATGTTTGTAGGTGTAGGGCATGAATCGGTAGTGGAATATGGTAGACTTTATATTTTAGCGAATTCTTCATCCTATGCTATTTTGTCTTTATTATTTATTTATCGTTATACATTACAAGGGGTAGGAAAAACTGTGATTCCAACCATTGCAGGAATGATGGAGTTAATGATGCGTGTGTTTGCAGCATTAGTGTTAACAAAAGCTTTTGGCTATATAGGGTTAACAACGGCTAATCCATTAGCGTGGTTTGGTTCCTTAGTTCCATTAGCAATTACTTATTATGCATTTATAAGAAAATTTCAGCGTTACAGTTTATTAAAGGAGGGGTAAAATGAAATCAGATATTCAAATTGCTCAAGAAGCTGTTATGAAACCAATTTGTGAAATTGCATCTAGTATTGGCTTAGATGAAGAACAAATCGAGTTTTATGGGAAATATAAAGCAAAAATTGATGTCAATCGAATTTCCAAAGAGAAAAAAGGAAAATTAGTATTAGTCACAGCGATGAGTCCAACTCCTGCTGGAGAAGGGAAATCAACTGTTACGATCGGATTAGCAGATGCTTTTACTAAAATAGGTAAAAAAACCATTATTGCACTTCGTGAACCTTCGTTAGGACCTGTAATGGGCATTAAAGGAGGAGCTTGTGGTGGAGGATATGCACAAGTTGTTCCAATGGAAGAAATTAATTTACATTTTACAGGGGATATGCATGCGTTAACTTGTGCCACAAATGCATTAGCGGCATTAATTGATAATCATATTTATCAAGGAAATGAATTACAAATTGATAGTAGAAGAGTCATTTGGAAAAGAGCAGTAGATTTGAATGATCGAGCTCTACGAAAAGTTATTGTAGGATTAGGTGGCCCGATTCAAGGCATTCCTCGTGAAGATGGATATGATATTACTGTTGCGAGTGAAATGATGGCGATTTTATGTTTAGCAACAGATTTAAAAAACTTAAAACAAAGATTAGAAAATATTGTCATCGGGTATACTTTTGAAAAAGTTCCTGTTACGGTGAAAGATTTAAAGGTTCAAGGGGCTTTAACATTATTATTAAAAGATGCCTTAAAACCAAATTTAGTTCAAACATTAGAACATACGCCTGCTATTGTTCATGGTGGACCATTTGCTAATATTGCGCATGGATGTAATAGTGTGATTGCAACTAATGCAGCTCTTGCACTTGGAGAGATTGTTGTAACAGAAGCAGGTTTTGGAGCTGATTTAGGGGCTCAGAAATTTTTAGATATTAAAGTTCCACAATTACAAAAAGCACCTGATGCAGTGGTAATAGTAGCAACGATTCGTTCGCTTAAAATGCATGGAGGAGTTTCCCTTTCTGGATTAACAGAAGGAGAAAATTTAGAAGCTTTAGAAAAGGGATTTGCTAATTTAGAAAAACATATTGAAAATATGACGGAACATTATGGACTTCCAGCAGTGGTTGCACTAAACGAATTCGTGACGGATACTCAAAAAGAAAAAGAATTAGTTCAAACACTTTGTCAGAAAAAAGGTATTTCTTGTATTTCGACTTCAGTATGGGAAAATGGTGGAAATGGTGGAGTAGCATTAGCTAAAGCAGTATTAAACTTATTAGAACATTCAACCCCTCAATTCCATTCAGTCTGTGAAGAAAATAGTACGATTGAAGAACAACTGGAAGCTATTGCAACTAAAATTTATGGAGCAAGTTCTGTTCAATATACAAAAGAAGCGAAAGTACAATTAAAACAGTTAGAGAAAAATGGTTGGAATCATTTGCCAGTTTGTATTGCGAAGACGCAATATTCCTTCTCAGATGATGCGACTTTATTAGGAAGACCAAAGGGATTTGAATTAACGGTTCGATCTCTCGTTCCTAAATTAGGGGCAGGCTTTGTTGTAGCTTTAACGGGTAATATTTTAACAATGCCAGGACTGCCAAAAAAACCAGCTGCATTGGAAATGGATGTATTAGAAGACGGTAGAGCGACTGGTTTATTTTAATGATAAAAGGAGAGTATTATGAAAGATTTTCGAGTAGATCATTTGAAAAAAACATATGGTGCTAAAACATTATTAGCAGATGTTTCGTTCATTATTAATGAAGGAGAACATGTGGGCTTAATTGGTCAAAACGGTACCGGAAAAAGCTCACTATTAAATATTTTAGCCGGAATAGATGAAGCAGAAAGTGGTACGATTACTTGTTCAAATGATTTTAGAATTGGGTATCTTTCACAAAATCCCTCTTTAAATCCTGAACATACGGTATTTGAAGCCATATATCAATCTGATAATCCATTATTGAGATTAGTGCACGATTATGAATGGAGTGTTGAACAATTACAACAACATCCACAAGATGAAAAATATTTAAAACAATTTGAAGCATTGGAACAAAAAATGAATCAAGTGGATGGATGGCAATATGAAGTAAAAATTAAATCCATTTTACAACATGTGGGAATTGAGGATATTCATCAACAAATTTCTACATTATCTGGTGGACAAAAGAAACGAGTAGGACTTGCCAAAGTTTTAATGGAAGAACCGGATTTGTTATTATTAGATGAGCCGACAAACCACTTAGATATGCAAGCCATTCAATGGTTGGAACAATATTTAGCTGCGTACAAAGGTTCTTTATTATTAGTTACTCATGATCGTTATTTCTTAGAACGTGTCGTTGACCATATGTTTGAATTAACCCAAGGTAGAATCGAAGCATATGATGGGAATTATCAATCTTATTTAGAACAAAAATCTCAACGAGAACAAATTGCACAAAAAATGTCTCATAAACAACAACGCTTATACCAACAAGAATTGCAATGGATGAGACAAGGTGCCAAGGCTAGAACAACAAAACAACAAGCTAGAATTCAACGATTTGAACAATTAGAAAAAGAAGTGAAACAAACAGATTCTAAAGAAACTCTAGCCATTCGTTTTGACCAAACAAGAATTGGAAAACGAGTATTTCAATTAAAAGATGTCAGCTTAGAAATCGGAGATAAGTCGATTGTTCGTTCACTAGAATGGATTATTCAAAGCCAAGCAAGAATTGGAATTGTTGGAGAAAATGGAGTTGGAAAATCTACTTTTCTAAATGCTCTTGCAGGTCTATATCCATTTAGTGAAGGAGAACTGACTGTTGGAGATACGGTTCGCTTAGCTTACTATAAGCAACAAGATGAAGATATTCCAATGGATAAGCAATTAGTGCAATATTTAAGAGAATATGCTGAAGAAGTTCGACAAAAAAATGGTGAAGTAGCTTCGATTACAGAACTACTAGAAACATTTTTATTCCCAAGATATATGCATGGAGCATTGATTGGAACGTTATCAGGTGGAGAAAGAAGACGATTATATTTATTACGCCTACTAATGACGAAGCCAAATGTCTTATTACTCGATGAACCAACGAATGATTTAGATATTGATACATTAACCGTCTTAGAAGATTATTTAGATGAATTTAATGGTGCAGTCATTGTAGTTTCTCATGATCGTTATTTCTTAGATAAAACAATGGATCAATTATTTGTCATTAAAGGACAAGGAAATACAGAATTATATTATGGTTCTATGAGTGATTTCTTAGAAAAACAAGGTGAGTTAACAGTAGAAGAGACGAAAACAATTGAAGCACCAAAAGTAGCTGAAACACCGAAACCTTCCACTCCAGAAAAAGCTAAAAAGATGACGTATCATGAGAAAAAAGAATGGGAAGAAATTGAAGGCAAAATCGCTGGATTAGAAGCATCCATTGAAGAAATTCAAGAAGCAATGAATCAACAAGCACAAGATTTTGCTAAATTACAAGAATTACAAACACAATTAGAAACATTAGAAGAAGAGTTAGCTAATGCCTACGAAAGATGGGAATATTTAGCTGAATTAGTTTAACAGTAGGGAGCTCATCAGATGAAACAATATTTAGAATTACTAGAAAAAATTAAACAAGAAGGAGTTGAAAAATCAGACCGTACTGGTACTGGAACAAAGAGTATTTTTGGTTATCAAATGCGATTTGATTTGTCTAAAGGATTTCCAATTTTAACGACTAAAAGAGTTCCATTTGGACTCATTAAAAGTGAGTTATTATGGTTTATTAAAGGAGATACAAATATCCGTTATTTATTACAACATAATAATCATATTTGGGATGAGTGGGCTTTTAAACGTTATGTAGAGTCTCCTGATTATACTGGAGAAGATATGACAGATTTTGGTCGTAGAAGTTTACAAGATCCAGAATTTAAAGAAGTCTATGAAAAAGAATTAGAAACATTTTGCCAAAGAATTTTAAACGATGATGATTTTGCATCAAAATATGGAGAATTAGGAAATATTTACGGATCACAATGGAGACATTGGAAAACAACTCAAGGTGAAACGATTGACCAATTAGCGCAAGTGATTGAAATGTTAAAAACTTCTCCTGATTCAAGAAGATTATTAGTATCTGCATGGAATCCAGAAGATGTTCCAAGTATGGCATTACCTCCATGTCACACAATGTTTCAATTTTATGTGGCAGATGGCAAGTTAAGCTGTCAATTATATCAACGTAGTGCAGATGTCTTTTTAGGTGTGCCATTTAATATTGCGAGTTATGCATTATTAACGCATTTAATAGCAAACGAAGTAGGATTAGAAGTTGGAGAGTTTGTTCATACTTTAGGAGATGCTCACTTGTATTTAAATCACTTAGAACAAGTGGATCTTCAATTAAGCCGTGAACCTTTTGAATTACCACAATTAGTGTTAAAACATCCTGAAAAATCATTATATGATTTAGAAGTTGCAGACGTTGTATTGGAAGGATATGAATGTTATCCAACGATTAAAGCACCAATTGCTGTTTAATCCAAAGGAGGAAAATGCATGTTAATTTATATTTGGTCACAAGATGAAAATGGTGTTATTGGAAAAGAAGGAGTTTTACCATGGCACTTACCAAATGACTTGAAATATTTCAAAGAAGTCACATTAGATCAAACGATTGTAATGGGGCGCAATACTTTTGAAGGTATGGGCAAGAGATTATTACCAAGAAGACATAGTATCATTGTATCTTATCAAGCAGATTATGATGCAAATGGCGCAGAAGTTGTTACTGATATTGAAACTTTAGTAGAAGATGCACAACATGAAGATATCTATATTACTGGTGGAGCAGTATTATTTGATTCTTTAAAACATGAAGTGAATACACTTTATTGCACAAAAATTCATGCGCAATTTGATGGGGATACGTATTTTCCAAAAGATTTTCCATGGGAAAAATTTGTAAAAGTTAAAAGTATGGATGGAACAGTGGATGAAAAAAATATTTATCCACATACCTTTGAAATTTATCAAAAAATTGAGGAATAACAATGACGACTTGGAATGAAATTTTAGCAGAAGAAATGAAAAAAGACTATTATCAGGAGTTGCAAGCTTTTGTTCAAAAAAGAAGAGAAGAAGTCAGAGTATTTCCTGAAGAAAAAGATGTTTTCAGAGCTTTAGAATTAACACCATTTGAGTCGGTGAAAGTCGTGATTTTAGGGCAAGATCCTTATCATGGATTTGGACAAGCGCATGGATTAAGCTTTTCTGTTCAAAAAGGAAATCCACTTCCACCATCTCTTAGAAATATTTATAAAGAATTACAAGAAGATTTAGGTGGAGAACTGCCAACAGAAGGGGATTTATCTCATTGGGCAAAACAAGGTATTCTCTTGTTAAATACCGTTTTAACAGTAGAAGAAGGAAATGCGAATAGTCATAAAGGAATGGGCTGGGAGAGATTAACGAATCGACTCATTGAATCTTTAAATGAATTGAAGCATCCAGTAATCTTCATCCTTTGGGGTAAACCAGCTCAGGATAAGGAAAAACTGATTACGAATCCGAGTCATGTCATTTTAAAAGCTCCGCATCCAAGCCCGTTATCTGCTTATCGAGGATTCTTTGGAAGTAAACCATTTAGCAAAGTAAATGAAATTTTAATCCAACAAGGCCAAACTCCTATTCGTTGGAAGGAATAAATATAAAAGGAGAATGATATGAAAAATCGCTTTTTTAAACTCTTTCTTTTATGGATGACCTCGTTAACATTCGTTGCTTGTTCATCGAATACTCAACAAGGAACAAGTACGACAACTGGCAAGGTTGAACAATCACATGATTTACCAGCATCTCTATTACCGTTTAAAAAAGAAAAACAATTGGTATTAGGGGAATTGGATTCTTATAAACGTTCGACACAAGCACATATTCAATTGCGCTATGATGATAAGCCAAAAGAACAAAGAGAAAGCAAAATTAATGTCGATCCAGTTGGTTGGCATAATTTTAAATTCCCAATCGATTATTCAGGAAAAGAAGCTTGGTTCATGAATCGTGGTCATCTAGTAGGTTATCAATTTAGTGGATTAAATGATGAACTTAGAAACTTAACACCGATGACAGCTTATTTAAATACAGGAAGTATGACAGGAACGGATGAGAAAAATCCTGTAGCCATGTTATTTTATGAAGAAAAATTAGCTACATGGTTAAAGCAAAATAAAAATGCATGGCTAGATTATCGAGTAACACCGCTTTATACAGATTCAGAATTAATTCCACGTCAAGTAGAATTACAATATGCTGGAATCTCTGCCAATGGAAGATTGATTCCAATTCAATTTAATACTTCTATTGAAGAAGTGAATGAAGATGGAACAACTAGAGTCATTTTAAATAATGATGCACCAAATGGAAAACTGGATTATCAAACTGGCTTGGCAGAAGCGAGTATTCAAAGTGAGAAACAAGAAAAAACTAAGCCTGAATCTAAGAGCAAGAATGATCGTACAGTTTACGTTGCAAACGAAGGAAAAGCAACAGTCTATTGGTACGATAAAAATCGTATGCCTGCTAAAACGAACAAATCAAAAGTAATTGAAATGAGTGAATCTCAAGCAAAAGCACAAGGAAAGACTCATGCGGAAAAAGAATAGATAAGAAACATGACTTTTCTGATGTAGCAAAGGACATTATGCTACTTCGGAGGGTCTTTTTTTTGTGGAATTTATAGAAATGTTTTGGTAAAATATGTAAAAAAGTAGGAGGTGTATTATGAATCAACGTTTAAATGTAAGTACTGAAGTTCTATTATCCTATATTCGTAATTCTAATATACCTATCGAAATTATACGGAATAAAATACATAAAATTGATAGTATTTTATCTGGAGAATTAGGACCTACTTTTAATCAATTGGTATTACTTTCTAAACTAATAAATGTTTCAACAGGTTTATTAATGTTAAAGAAAACAATTACTCCGAATCCTTTAAAAGTTGATTTTAGAACTTTAGATTCTCAAGTGCTATCTGAAATGAGTTCAGAATTGAAAGATACCATTCTTGAAATGCAAGAAAAACAAGATTTTTTAAGAGAAGTAATTGAACAGGATTGTTCCTTTGTGGGGATGTTTGATTGGAATGATAATAAAGAAGATATTATTGAAAAAGTAAAATCTCTTTTAGGAGAGGAAATTACGCATAATCGCTTTGAATATTATAGAAAAGTTTTAGGAGAATTAGGTGTTTTTATATTTTTAAATGGAAAATTTAAAGATAACACTCATCGACCATTAAACCTTAAAGAATTTAGAGGATTTGTTTTAGCAGATAAAAAGGCTCCTATTATTTTTATTAATCAGTTAGATTCTAAAGCTGGACGCTTATTTACTTTAATCCATGAATTTGTTCATTTGTTATTTGGTGATAGCGATTTATTGGAGACTAATGAAATGATTAATAGAATAAAGACAGAAGCAGTCATTAATTCAATAACAGCTGAAATTCTAGTACCAAAAAGTTTACTGAGTGAAATGTATAGCTATCAAATGAGTATTGAAGATAATTTGGAAGCTATAGCTAAACGATGTGAGGTTAGTAAGTTTGTTATTTTAAGACGTTTATATGATTTGTCAATGATTTCAAAAAAACAGTATGAATCATTAAAAAGTCAATTAAACGATGAATTTAATAAATTTTTAAATTTAAAAACTAGTTCAAATGGTGGCAATTATAATATTAATCTCCAATTTAGAATTGATCATAATTTCTTTAGACATGTGAATAATGCTGTTGTACAAAATAAGATTTCATATACAGAAGCATTTAGTATTGTTGGTGTTGGATATAAAGGGTATAAGAAATTAAGTGAGGGAGTAGTATGATGTATTTATTAGATTCCAATATTTATATTAATTTCTATGATCGATATTATCGTTTGGAAATTTTCCCTACTTTTTGGACGAAACTAATAGATATTTTAAACTCTAAAGTGATAATACCCGATATAGTTATTTCAGAAAATTATCAAGATGAGTGGTTTAAAAAATGGTTGAATACTCACTATACAAAAGCAATTGTAGAGCATAAAAATTTTGTCAATGAATGGGCGTATGTACTACAACATATTCAAGACAGTCCATTTTATAATGATTTGGCTTTAGATGAGAATAAAGGATGGACAAATGTAAAAATTGCAGATCCATGGTTAATTGCGATTGCTCTAAAAGAGAAGGTTACAATTGTAACAAATGAAGTAAAAAATGTTAATCTTAATACGAAGAACCCTAGTAAGAGTGTTAAAATACCTGATATTTGTCAACAATTAGGTGTTAGGTGTATCACCATGAATGAATTCTTTAAAGAAGTTAAACTATCTATCTAATGTATAAATATAGAGTTATATAGACTTTTGAATGTATTAAGTTACTTCGGAGGGTCTTTTTGTTCTTGTAATATCCATAAAATATGATAGTATTATATTTATAGTATTAAATTTCTAATATAATGAGGTGAATACATGAGTCAACCTTTAATCGAAGTGAAAAATATTCATAAACGATATGCAAAACATCATGCCTTAGATAATGTATCCTTTAGTATTCATGAAGGTAGAATTTGTGGGCTCATTGGTGAAAATGGAGCAGGAAAAACAACGTTAATTCGTATTATCTCTGGATTAATTAAACAAGATTCTGGAGAAATTGTTGGACTAAAAGGATGTAAATTGAGTTCAATTGTTGAATCACCAGCTCTTCATTTGAATCTTTCCGCATATGATAATTTACAGTATCAATTATTACTTTGTGGAGAAACTCCTTCTCATGAAAAAATAGAGAAAGTTTTAACCTTAGTAGGGTTAGCCAATGTGGATTCAAAGAAAAAAGCCAAAGATTTTTCTCTAGGTATGAGACAACGATTAGCGATAGGGTTAGCCATTATTGATTCACCAAAATTATTAATTTTAGATGAACCAATTAATGGATTAGATCCAAAAGGAATTAAAGATATTCGTGATATTCTAGCAACGTTAAAAAATGATTTTAATATTACGATTTTAATTTCCAGTCATATTTTATCTGAATTGGATCTTATTGCTGATGATTATGTCATTATGAGTAAAGGAAAAGTTATTCAGGAAGACTCAAAATCAACAATCTTATCTTCATTAGCAAAAAAAGTTATCGTTTCAACAGCAACAAATGATACAGCGATTGAAATTTTAACAGCAAATGATTGTGACTGTACTCTTTTACCTGACAAAATTGAAGTGACAAATACAACACTGACGATTAATCAGATGATTGATGTATTAAGAGAAAATCAGATTGAAATTTTTGAAATTTATAAAGAACAAGTTTCTTTTGAAGAATATTATTTTAATTTGGTTGAAGGAAGGTAAGAGCAATGATGTCAAATTTTAAAGCGGATATTTATAAAATTAGAAAAGAAAGAATCTTTTCGATTTCAATTTTACTATGTGTCTTATTAGAGTTCTTGTTTACATTTGTCATGAGAGAAAAGAGTGGTGACATTGGTGTCATTATGACTTTATCGACTTCAACAGCTTTTCTCCCATTATTTTTCATTGCAGTGGATTTATTCGTTTGGGGAGAAGATTTTGTATCCAGAACGATTAATACACAGATTATTAAATCTAAAAATCGTTTGTCCTTATTCATTTATAAAGTTGTGACGACAGTTTTATATTCAACCATCCATTTATTCATAGGTTATTTATCTGTAGCCGTATTTAGAGGGATTTTTGCAGATAGTGCTTCTTTATCGGCAGTGTGGAATATAGCAGTGTACCAATATCCTTATTTTTTATGTATGATGTTCTTGTCTATTTTCATTTTTAACTATGTAGATAAGGTCAGTTATGCGCAATTAATATATGTAGTGATTGTCATTTTATTTGATAATTTAATGAGTTTTTCAATGGCAAATGTTATTGACCCTGAATTGTTGGAACACTTTTTACTCTTCAACCAATTAAAGGCTATTACGGGTAGCGGAGACTTTTTAACGCCATCTGTTATAATTGCAATTATTTTTAGTGTTTTATACATTATTTTTAGTTATTATTTATTTAATGAACGAGAATTTAAATAAGGAGAAAGCTTATGAAGAAAATTTTACCATTTATCGTTTTTTTCCTAGTCATTGTAGCTTTTGGATTTTATATGACTTATAGTAATGCCAAAACAGATTTTGATTTTTCACAGACTTGGGAATTACAAGAAAATGCAAAACAAAAAGTAGAAATTTATGGAACAGAGCAAAATGTGGAATTATCGATTATAGAAACTTCTAATCCTCAAACAAAAGTAACTGTATCAGGAAAAATCTCAAAAACTTCTGTGAATACGATTAAAGATACAAAATCAAACGAAGAAGGATTATATATTCCAATCTCAAAACATGGATTTAGATTATATACTTCACAATTTGGAAAAGATACATTAAAAGTTACAGTTGAATTAGCGAAAAATGCAGACCCGTATGAAGTGTTCTTAGATACCGTAAGTGGGGAAGTAAAAGTGAATGTTCCTCAAACATTTGATGGGAAATACGACATTATGTTAAATAATGGTGCTAAAATAACAGAAAAACCTGAAACAAAAGAAACAAGTGCAAGTGTCATTAAAGTAGATGCTTATACGGATGTAACGATTGTAAAAGGAAAATAAACAAAGTGAAAGAGCCTTCGACGAGAAAACGAAAGGCTCTTTTTTACAAGTATTTATTTTTCTAATTTAATTCTTTTCTAAATGCTTCAATTTCTTCAACTGATAATCCCGTATACTTCTGGATTTCTGCCATTGGTAAGTTCATTTTGAAGCAGATCATGACTTGCCCTTTTCGCTCTCCAATTTCTACTCGTGCTTCTTGAAATTCTTAGAATACTGTAAAATTGGTGATGACAATTGAAATAATTGGTTTTTCCTATTTTTAGAATAGAAACACTAAACTCGATAGTTATCCTTTAAAAGTTATGATAAACTATCTATAGCAAAGGAAAGGATGATGATATATGGAAAATATCGGAACAATTACAGAAAAAGTAAAAAAACTACTTTCAATTGATACTAATATCAGTGAAATACTCATCCATAATGATAATTTTAAAAAGCATTTAATGAAAAGAAATCATCAAAATATGATTCCTTATATACCGAATATCCAACAGTTTTTAAAAAATCCGGACTACGTTGGGATAAATCCAAGAGAAAAAGGTGTGAGTTTAGAGTATGTAGTACAAGTAAAACCTAATATTCTTATAGCCGTCAAATTAGACAGTAAGAATGGATATTTTTACGTTGCTACAATGCATGAAATTTCTCAATTAAAATTATCACAACGAATTCGAAATGGAAGATTACGAAAAATTGACAAATAACCATAAATGTTTATAATAAAATTATAAGGAGTATGAATTGAGGGTAGAAAGGTTCCTACCGCACCTCAAAAAGGTATATCCTACCAAAAGAGGTACCTGAGATGACGAGGTTACTGAACGTCCAATTGATACTTACGATATTTTCCACTAGACACCGTCAGGTGTCTTTTTTTATTACAAAAGAGTTTATTGTATTGATAAAACCGTATTGTCATTTTTTGTACAAGCTTCACTAGTTGTGAATTGTAGTCTTATTTTAGTGATTAAATTGATTCACCAACAGGATTTGTCGAACAACACAAAAGAACAGCCCATAAACGAGCTGCCTTTCATTTCACTATTATTCCATTTCTTTTCTAAACGCTTCAATTTCTTCAATCGATAATTCTGTATGCTTTTGAATTTCTTCCATTGGTAAGTTTAATTTGAAGCACAATAGGAGTTTTCCTTTTGTTATCCCTTGTTTTTCGCCGATTTCAATTCCTTCTTCACGACCATTTTCATAATAAAATTCTAATACTTGATTAAATTCGTTTTGTCTTCTTTCAATTTCTTCTGCAAGTCTAATTTCTTCTTCCGTTAAATTGTTTAACATTTCAGCTGCTGCTTTTAACCCCTGAGTTGTATGTTGCATTTTTTCTCACCTCCTTGAAATTGCTTATTTACTCCTTACTTATTATATACGAAATTTTTTCCAAAATTAATTTTTTTAATCTAACTTTTTTAAATAATTCCTTGTGTATTTATTGTTTTGTGCTGTTGTGCTATAATCATCAAGGAATATCTGAATAAAAGAGGATTTTTAAATGAAAAGATTAACGACAGAAGAAGTTAAACAGAGAGAATTAGCGATTCTTTTAGCCGTAGATGAGTTTTGTAAAAAAGAAAAACTTCATTATTTTCTAAATTATGGAACTTTAATCGGTGCGATTCGTCATAAAGGATTCATTCCCTGGGATGATGATATTGATATTATGATGCCAAGAAAAGATTATGAACGTTTTAAACGTGAATTTTCTTCATCTCAATATGACATTTTATCTTTAGAGACAAATCAAGAGTATTTTAATAATTTTATTAAAGTAGTGGATAATCAAACAGTGATTACTGATACTAGAAATCGTAAAACTTATAAGAGTGGAATTTTTATCGATATTTTCCCTTATGATCGAATTGATGATTTGAAGGTTGTAGATAAAACTTATCAATTAGAAAGTTTTAAATTATTATCATTTAGCAAGCATAAAAATATTGTGTACAAAGATAGTTTGATAAAAGATATCATTCGTACATTTTTCTGGACCGTATTACTACCTGTGTCTCCAAGAAGATTTGCGTATAAAATTGAAGAAGTCATTCAGCAATATACGAAACCGACTGGAAAATATGAATGCTTACTAGCTTCTAAATTAAAAGAAAAAGAAGTATTTGAAGCAGGGATTTTCGATGAAGTAATGGATGGAGAATTTGAAGGACATATCTTCCCAATTCCGAAAGCATATGACCGATTATTAACACAATATTATGGAGATTATTTAACATTACCTCCAATTGAAAAACAAACCAATCCACATGAATTGGAAGTTTATTTAAAAGAAGAGGAGTAGCATGATGCCAAAGTATTTAACAAAAGAAGAATTAAAGCAAACACAATTAGACATTTTAAAATACATTGATCGTATTTGTAAGGAAAATGATATTCAGTATTTTGTCAGTTATGGAACATTATTAGGTGCTGTTCGCCATAAAGGATTTATTCCATGGGATGATGATATTGATATTTCGATGTACCGTTCTGAATATGATAAATTCATTCAAGCAGTTGAAAAAGACCAACATCCTTACTATAAAATTTTAAGTAAGGAAACTTCCGATTGGTATTTCCAAAACTTCTTAGTAGTGACAGATGAACGTACCGTTGTAGAAGATCATATTAAAGTCGATCGTCATGATACAAGTGTATTCGTAGATGTCTTTCCAATCGAACGTTATGATGATGTTAAATTAATCGATAAAGCTCACTTAATGGCAACTTTACGTATGATTGCATATATTAAATTACAATATGTTCAATATGGCGATAGTACTATCAAAGATATTTGTCGTAAAATCATGTGGTATGCGCTACGAATCGTAAATCCACGATGGTTTGGAAATCGTATCGATGCCTTAATTAAAAAGTATCGTCGAGAAGATGGACAATATGAAGGGCTTGTTGGTTGCGGTAAAGATGGTAGAAAAGAAGTATTCCCTCGTGGAACTTTTGAAGAATTAATTGAATTACCATTTGAAGATATGATGGTTCCTGCACCAAAAGAATATGATGTATTTCTTTCTCAATTTTATGGGGACTATATGACAGTTCCTTCTCAAGAAGAAATTGATTATAAGAGTCATCTATTACAAGCTTATCGTAAAGACGAACAATAATGGAGTTAAGTCTAAGAAGAGGTTGGACGTTTATCCAACCTTCTTTTTATGTCTGTTGGAGTGTAGTAGAAGAAGAATCGTAAGAACGAAAACTACTTAATTCTTATGAATTGTTTAATATCTAGGATATTTGTTTCTATCTTTGCATGAATTTGCTATACTATCTCCAGTATAATGAGGTGAATTATGAAAAATATTAAAGTAAATGCTATCGCAAATCTTTTAATGCGAGTATTAAATATTGTTTTTCCACTAATTACAGGTCCCTATATTGCCAGAATATTAAATAAAACAGAGTATGGGTATTTTAATATTACGAATACCTTTATCGGATTATTTATCCCTTTTGCAACTTTAGGAATTTATAATTATGGAATTCGAGCCATCAGTAAGGCAAAGGAAAATAAGCAAGAGATTAATCGGATTTTTTCATTACTCTTTTATATTTCCTTATTTTGTACGACTATTACAACCATTGTCTATTTTATTATCACATTCCAAATGGAAGGTGCTTCCGTATTAAAAACATTGTATTACATTATGGCGATACAAGTGTTTGCACAGTTTTTAAATATTGAATGGATGAATGAAGCATTTGAAAATTATACATTTATTTTATATAAGACTTTATTTATTCGAATCTTTATGCTTGTTTCTATTTTTACATTTGTAAAAACAGAGCATGATATTGTACCGTATGCCTTTTTAATGTCCATTGCGACACTGTTAAATTATTTAGCAAGTTTCTTCTGGATTAAAAAAGAAGTCCACTTTGTTGGTGTTCAATGGAAAGATGTTAAAGCTGTCATTCAACCGTTAATTGCTATCCTTTTATTAGCAAATGCAGGGATGCTTTATACATATTTAGATCGAATGTTTTTATCTTCCATTGCTTTACCGGAATATGTATCGTATTACACGATTGCTCAAACATTAGTATTTTCTATTTCTGGAGTCATTAGTGGGGCGGTAAGTGTTAGTATTCCAAGACTTGGGTATTATTTAGGAATTAATGATAAGAAAGCCTATGATGATTTAGTCAATAAGGGCGGAAGAATTTTTATGTTCTGTATTACGCCGTTGAATTTTGGATTAGCCATTTTAGCAAGTCATGCGACTGTATTATATGCAGGGGAGCAATATTTAGATGCTAGCTTTAGTGTGTTCCTATTTGCTCTTCGTTCCATTCCATGGGCAATGGCATTAATTTTAGAAAATCAAATTATTTTTGTCCAAGGTTATGAAAATAAATTAACGATGTTCTACTTTATTGGTGGAGGATTAAACTTAGTGTTGAACTCTATTCTAGCTGCTGTTGGGATCACAAAACCAGAATGGTATATTTTAACAACAATTATTGCCGAATTACTAGTCATTACATTAGACATCTTATTAATTAATAAAAATCAGTTAATCGATTTAAGAAGACTGTTTATTCATGCTGGTAAATATGTTCTCTATTCATCAGGATTTTTCATCATTTATGGGTTAATTTCTTGGATTCGTCCAATTGAAATGGTCGTGAATGGGGCATTGCTTATCAATATTTTTGTAACAATTGTTAGCTGTGTCATTTATTATGTAGTTGTATTAGCACTTGTCAAAGATGAAATTTTCTATGATGTCATTAATGCTGTAAAAAATAAAGTATTGAAGAGAGGATAAGCTATGAGTGAATTAATTAGTGTCATTGTTCCTGTATACAATGTCGAACAATATTTAGAAAAATGTGTTCAATCGATTCAAACACAAACTTATTCAAATTTAGAAATTTTATTAGTGGATGATGGTGCAACCGATTCAAGCGGACATCTCTGTGATGAATTAGCAAGTCAAGATGAGCGAATAACAGTCATTCATAAAGTAAATGGTGGCTTATCTTCAGCAAGAAATGAAGGGCAAAAGTATGCCAAAGGTAAGTATGTATTGTTCGTAGATTCAGATGATTACATTCATGAAGAAATGATTGCCTCCCTTTATCAGCAACTCATTGCTAAAAATGCAGAT
This sequence comes from uncultured Granulicatella sp., assembly GCA_963523795.1. Taxonomy (GTDB): domain Bacteria; phylum Bacillota; class Bacilli; order Lactobacillales; family Aerococcaceae; genus Granulicatella. The sequence continues at coordinate 712 of CAURER010000031.1, read as the reverse complement.
GTTTCGAGTTGTAATGTTATGAACGTTTATACTACAAAACAAACTCCTCAATGTGATCGAGAAGATTTATATTTAGTATTGAATAGGGAAGAGTTTTTAAGAGAATATTTAATTGGGCAAAAAGTTCCCGGAACGATTTGTAATAAATTAATCCGAAAAGAAATTGCTGACAAGATAGAATTTCCAGTTGGAAAAATTTATGAAGATGCATTTTATCACTATCAATTAGTGCAAATTGCTGAGAAATATGTTGTGAATACGAAACCGTATTATTATTACTATCATCGACAACAAAGCATTACGACAAATCCTTATCGTGAACGTGATTTAGTATATATTACGATTTATCAACAATTTTATGATTTAGTAAAACAGCAATTTCCGAAATTGGAAGAAGAAGCTTTCTTTCGATTATCGTACGCCCATTTTTATATTTTAGATAAGATGCTAGTGGAAGATGATTTTGAAACTTTAGCAGATTATCCAAGAGTGCGTCACTATTTAAAACAACATGCCTTTGAAATAGCAAAAAATACTATTTTCCAAAAAGGAAGAAGAATTGCTGCCTTAGCATTAAAAATCAATATTTATTTATATCGAAAATTGATGCTAGCTAATATGGAGAAAAATAAAAAGATTCATGAATAATGAAGAAACGAGAGGCTGGGCAAAAAGTCTCAAAAATAGAAGAAAGCACTATAAAATTCTGAAA
>CAURER010000030.1:0-22127 GCA_963523795.1 uncultured Granulicatella sp. | reverse complement strand
GCATATAAAAAATCCTGTCGGTGATTTCTCACCAACAGGATTTGTCGAACAACCTTTATTTGTGTAAAGGGACTTTAAGTCAGTCGGTATAAATGTTACTATGAGAATATAGATGGTAAGTTATAGGAATAGAAAAAATTATCTTAATTTTATGTAAGTTTATTTGAATGAAAAAAAGATTCTAGAAGGGAGTGGTATATATGGGTAAAAAAGATATAGCGATTATAGGAGATGATGAATATAAGAAGTTTCTTTCAGATTTAAAGGAAAAAGTTAGAAGTAGTCAATTAAAAGCAGCGGTAAAAGTTAATTATGAGTTACTTGACTTGTATTGGAATTTAGGTAAGGAGATAGTAGAAAAACAAAAGGAGTATTCTTGGGGAGATAGTTTTTTAAAACTATTGAGCAGTGATTTAAGAAATGAATTCCCGGATATGAAAGGTTTCTCAGCTGAAAATTTAAAACATATTAGATATTGGTATATCTTTTATAACAATTACCTAATTGGGTTACAAGCTGTAACCCAATTATCGGATATTGAAAATAAGATAAAAAGTATTCCTTGGGGGCACAATCAAAGGATTATGTATAAATGTAAAGATGTTAATGAGGCTTTGTTTTATATAGACAAAACCATTGAAAATGGTTGGAGTAGAACAGTTTTAGAACATCAAATTCAGGGTGATTTATATAAAAGACTAGGAAGTGCTGTTACCAATTTTGATAATAGATTACCGGAACTACAATCAGAACTTGCTAAACAAACAATTAAAGACCCGTATAACTTTGATTTTCTAACAATAAGAGACAAATATGATGAAAGAGAGTTAGAAGAAGCATTAGTAAATCAAATAACTTCTTTCCTTTTGGAGTTGGGTACAGGATTTTCTTATATAGGAAAACAAGTTCATATAAAAGTTGGAGAAAGTGATTTCTATATAGATTTGCTTTTCTATCATGTGAAATTACATTGTTATGTAGTTGTTGAGTTGAAAACAGAAAAATTCAAGCCAGAATTTGTAGGACAACTTAATTTTTATGTGACGGCTGTTAATAAAAATATGAAATCAAATAGTGATAATCAAACCATTGGAATATTGATTTGTAGGGATAAAGATAATGTGGTTGTCGAATATTCACTCGAAAATATCTCACAACCAATAGGAATCAGTAAGTATGAAATAAGTAAACTACTTGAACAAGAATATAAAAGTAGTTTACCATCTATTAAAGAAATAGAAGATTCTATAAAAGATTTAGATTCGGACAAATAAAATATAAAAGAGTAAATTTTTATTGATTAAATTACTTATAGACTTATAAAGGCGATAGAGGTAAAAACTACCGCTTTTTTAAATATATTTATATGGACAAGAATCAAGGTGATCATTAATGATTCCAGATGCTTGTAAAAATGAATAAAGGGTAGTAGATCCGATAAACTTGAATCCGAGTTTTTTGAATTCTTTACATAATTGTTCGGTTAGTGGAGTAGAAGATGGAACTTCTTCCATTGTTTCCCAGTGATTGATGATTGGAGTGTGGTCAAATTTACTCCATAGAAATTCATGAAAACTTTCGTATTGAACTTGTAACTGTAAAATGATTTTTGCATTTTGAATAGTGGCTTCAATTTTTTGACGATGACGAATGATTTTAGGATTTTGAAGTAATGTTTCTACGTCTTTTTTTGTAAATTGACTCACTTTATGAATATCAAATTGTTCAAAGGCTTCTCTAAATCCTTCTCGTTTTTTCAAAATGGTTGACCAACTAAGTCCTGCTTGCATCACTTCTAATGTTAATATCTCAAATAGTTTTTGATCATCAAAACAAGGAACTCCCCATTCTTCATCATGATACTTTTGATCGAGTTCAGAAATAGTTGCCCAAGTACAACGCATAAAAATCGCCTCCTTAAAGAATGGAAAAATTATATCATAATGAAGAGGTAAAAGCTAACAAATGATTGATATAACTTGACTTTTGAAGGAAAAATCAGTAATATTAATCCAGTAAATATGACGTTGAAAATGAGACAATCATTCTAAATATGGATAGAGAGAACGGGATAGGTGGAAGCCGTTTGATAGGGAATGTATTGTGGCGCATTGGAGTCAATCAACAATGAAGCTTAGATTATTCTAAGAAATTAGGGTGGAACCGCGATGAATCGTCCCTATGTATGCTTTTTTAGTGTACATAGGGATTTTTTTATAGGGAAAAGGAGGAAAGACTTCGTTTTACAATAAGAGATTCTTGGTGAATTTTATCCTGTCATAAAAATTATAGAAAGTAGGAATACTATGTCAAAAAAATTAACAGTACAAGAAATTATTTTAACATTACAAAATTATTGGTCAAATCAAGGCTGTTTATTATTACAAGCTTATGATACTGAAAAAGGTGCTGGAACAATGAGTCCATATACTTTTTTACGTGCTATTGGACCAGAACCATGGAACGCTGCTTATGTAGAACCATCTCGTCGTCCAGCTGATGGTCGTTATGGTGAAAATCCTAACCGTTTATTCCAACATCACCAATTCCAAGTTGTTATGAAACCATCTCCTGAAAATATTCAAGAGTTATATTTAGGAAGCCTAGAAGCTCTTGGAATTGACCCATTAGAACATGATATTCGTTTCGTAGAAGATAACTGGGAAAATCCATCATTAGGCTGTGCCGGTCTTGGTTGGGAAGTATGGTTAGATGGAATGGAAGTGACTCAATTTACATACTTCCAACAAGTAGGGGGATTAGAATGTCACCCAGTAACAAGTGAAATTACTTATGGATTAGAACGTTTAGCATCTTATATCCAAGAAGTAGAAAGTGTTTATGATTTAGTGTGGACTGGTGATGTAAAATATGGAGATATTTTCAAACAACCAGAATTTGAACATTCTAAATATGCATTTGAAGAAAGTAATCCTGAATTATTAATGCAATTATTTACTGAATATGAAAAAGAAGCAACAATCTTAATGGAAAAAGGTCTTGTTCACCCAGCTTATGACTGTGTATTGAAATGCTCTCATGCCTTTAACTTAATGGATGCACGTGGCATTATTTCTGCGACAGACCGTGCAGGATTTTTAGGTCGTATTCGTAAGATGGCCCGTACCATTGCTAAAACATTTGTAGCTGAAAGAGAAGCTTTAGGTTTCCCATTATTAAAAGACTAATAGGATAGATGAGTAACATTAGGAGGACAATTATGACAAAATCATTATTATTAGAAATTGGTTTAGAAGAATTACCAGCGCAGTATGTTCGTACAAGTTCAGAACAATTAGCAACTCGTGTAGAAGACTTTTTCAAACAAGAAAACTTAGCGTTTGAATCTGTAGAAGCTTTTGCAACACCAAGACGATTAGCCGTTAGAGTAAATGGATTAGAAGAAGATCAAGAAGATCGTGTTGAAATTTTCAAAGGTCCATCATTAGCGATTGCTCAAAAAGATGGTGCTTGGACAAAAGCTGCTGAAGGATTTGTTCGTGGAAAAGGATTAACAACAGACGACATTTATGTAGAAACAATTAAAAATGTGGAATATATCCACGTTAAACAATTATTAAAAGGGAAATCAACAAAAGAAGTTGTTAAAAATTTATCTTCTGTTATTACAGATATGAAATTCCCTGTAACAATGCGTTGGGCTGCTCATACTTTTGAATATTTACGTCCAATTCATTGGATTGTTGCTTTATATGGAGAAGAAGTCATTAAAGAAATTCAAGTATTAGATGTAAAAGCTGGTCGAGTTTCAAGAGGACATCGTTTCTTAGGAAAAGATACTGAGATTACAAGCCCAGAACAATATGAACAAGCTTTAGCGGAACAATTTGTGATTGTAAATCAAGATGAAAGAAAAGCATTAGTTCGTAAACAAATTGAAGAATTAGCAGCTAAAAATGCTTGGACTGTTCCAATTGATGAAGAATTATTAGAAGAAGTAAGTTCTATTTTAGAATATCCAACAGCATTTGCTGGAACTTTTGATGAAAAATATCTAGTCGTTCCAGAACCAGTATTAGTCACTTCTATGAAAGAACACCAACGTTATTTTGTTGTGTATAATGCTAAAGGTGAATTACAACCTTACTTCATTTCTGCTCGTAACGGAAATGACTACATGATTGAAAATGTTGCAAAAGGAAATCAAAAAGTATTAACAGCTCGTTTAGAAGATGCTTTATTCTTCTATGAAGAAGATAAAAAAGTTCCAATGAGTGCATTCTTGAAGAAATTAGAAACATTAAACTTCCATGCTAAAATTGGTTCTATGACTGAAAAAATGAATCGTGTTCAATTATTAGTGGAACGTATTGCAAGTGAATTAAATATTGATGCAAAAGATGTTGAAACTGCAAAACGTGCAGCAGGGATTTACAAATTTGACTTAGTAACCAATATGGTTGGTGAATTCCCAGAATTACAAGGAATTATGGGAGAAATCTACGCGAAAAACTATGGAGAAACTCCAGAAGTAGCTAGAGCGATTCGTGAACATTATATGCCAATTAGTGCAGATGCTGAATTACCTTCATCAGTACCAGGTGCATTATTAGCGATTGCAGATAAATTAGATACATTCTTAAGCTTTACAGCAGCAGGAATGTTACCAACTGGTTCGAACGACCCTTATGCATTACGTCGTCAAGTAATGGGATTAGTTCAAATTTTAGAAGCGTTCGAATGGAACTTAGAAATTGATGATTTCGCTAAAACTTTATTAGCGTTGGATTATGCAGCATTCTTAGTGGATAAAAAAGAAGATGTTCAAGCATTTATTTTAGGATTTATTCGTGAAAGACTTGCTCAAAGAATGACTTCAATTTCAAAACGTCATGATGTGATTGAAGCAGTATTAAATTCTAACTCTAATAGTGTCCCAGAAAAAATGAAGGCAGTAGCAGTATTAGAAAAAGAAGTGACAACTTCAGAAATTAAAGATATTACAGAAGCGTTAAACCGTGTGATTAATATTAGTGAAAAAGGATTTGCAGAAGCACGTCATTCTTCTGAATTCCAATTAGAAAAAGCGGAAACAGAAAGTGAACGTCAATTAGTAGAAGCAATTATTAGTTTAAGAAAAGAATTTGCTAATTATTCAGCTCAAGAAAAATTTGCAGCATTTGCGTCTATTACTCCAAAAATTCATGCATTTTTTAATGAAAATATGGTAATGGTGGATAATGAAGAAATTCGTGTGAATCGTTTACGCTTCTTACGTGAATTAGCATTAATGATTTTATCATTTGCTGACTTTAGAGAATTAATTGTTAAATAAAATAGAAAAACAAGAAAGGAGAGAATCCTAATGGCAGTTTTTTATGATCGTGCGACGATATGGGTGAAAGCCGGAGACGGTGGGAACGGTATGGTAGCCTTTAGAAGAGAAAAATATGTCCCAGACGGAGGTCCTGCTGGTGGAGATGGCGGACGTGGCGGTAGTGTTATTTTTAAAGTCGATTCAGGACTTAGAACATTATTAGATTTCCGTCACAAACGTCATTTCAAGGCAAAACCTGGTGAAAATGGGATGAGTAAAAGTATGTATGGTCGTGGAGCAGATGACTTAATTGTTAAAGTTCCTGCAGGTACGATTGTTCGTAATGCTCAAACAAAAGAATTGATTGCAGACTTAGTAGAAGTGGATCAAGAAGTAGTCGTAGCAAAGGGTGGTCGTGGAGGCCGTGGAAATATTCGCTTTGCTACTCATAAAAATCCTGCTCCAGATATTGCTGAAAATGGAGAACCAGGAGAAGAATTTGAAATTGAATTAGAATTAAAAGTGTTAGCAGATGTCGGTTTAGTTGGATTCCCATCTGTAGGAAAATCAACCTTATTATCAGTGATTTCTAGTGCAAAACCCAAAATTGCGGATTATCATTTTACAACGTTAAATCCACAATTAGGGATGACACAAGCTCCAAACGGTGAGCAATTTGTTGTAGCCGACCTTCCTGGATTAATCGAAGGAGCTCATATGGGTGTTGGATTAGGAATCCATTTCTTAAAACATATTGAACGTACAAAAGTATTACTACACGTTATTGATATGGCTTCAATGGAAGGAAGAAATCCATACGAAGACTATCAAGTCATTATGCAAGAATTAGGTTCATATCATCTAAGATTATTAGAACGTCCAATGATTATTGTGGCAAATAAAATGGATCAACCACAGTCTGAAGAATTATTAGAACAATTCAAAAAAGATTTACAAGAAAATTTACCAGAAGGGCAAGAAATGCCTGAAATTTTCCCGATTTCAGCTTATCGTAAAGATGGCTTGCAAGCCCTACTAGCAAGAACAGCAGAAGTGTTAGAAGAAACAGAATTCTTCCCATTAGAAGAAGAGCAAGAAGCTCAAACGCATATGGTTTATGGTTTGGAAGAAGAAGAGCGTCCATTTGATATTACAAGAGATCCTGATGGTACATGGGTACTATATGGAGAAAAACTTGAAAAATTATTCTTAATGACGAATATGGAACATGATGAATCTGTGATGCGTTTTTCACGTCAATTACGTGGAATGGGTGTCGATGCTGCCTTACGTAGTGAAGGTGCTGAAAATGGAGACATGGTTCGAATTCGTAAATTTGTCTTTGAGTTCGTTGATTAGGTGATGTCATGATTGATAGAACTGAAATTGAAAAACGAGAGTATATCGCAGCTTTTGATGGATTAAGAGCCATTGCGATTATGAGTATCGTAGGCCATCAAATGATGGCTTACCGTATTCCAGGTGGATTTTTAGGGTTAAATATCTTTTTATTATTATCAGGCTATTTTATGACCGCTAGTTTAATGGATTCTTTAATGAAAAATGGAAAAGTACCATTAAAATCATTTTTAACAAAAAGATTGAAACGAATTATTATTCCAACTTTTGCGATGATGGTGGCAGTGATTTTCTATTTATTGCTATTTCAAAAGGAACTCTTAGTGAATTTAAGAAGTACAATGGTTTCTAATTTATTCTTTATGAATAACTGGTGGCAAATTATCCAGGAAAATGATCATGCGATGACGGTATTAACGCAATCGCCATTTTCTCATTTATGGTATATGTCATTAGCAGTTCAATATTATTTATTGTGGCCTATTTTATTTGTATTCTTAAGTGTGATGATTAAAAAACACCAAGTGTTACAAAAAGTCGTCATTGTTCTTTTAGTAGCTTCTGTTTTATTAATGATGACGAAAGATGTTTCAAATGCTCATTTCTTAAGAATTTTCTTTGGAACGGATACACGTGCTTTTTCTGTTCTAACGGGGGCAGTTGTAGCGTTATTATTCCCTATTCAAAAATTTTATGGGGAGTACAAGCAAAAATATCGTTATGAGTCGGTGATTCGATTTGTACCCATTGGATTATTAATTCTTCTATTATTTACGATGAAAGAGCATAGTCATCTAGCTTTTAGAGGTGGAATGTTTATTTTCGATGTGATTGTAGCAGCTTTAATCATGATTTCATTACATCCTAAATCTGTTACATCAATTATTTTCCGTTTAAAACCTTTAACAGTCATTGGTAGAAGAAGTCTTTCTTATTATTTATGGTATTTACCATTATCGGTTTTATATCAAGCAAAAATTGGTGATACAAGTTCTACACCGGTTTTACATAGATTAGTAGAAATTGTGTTATTAGTAATTTTAGGAGAACTTTGGTATCAATTATTTGAAAAAGGGAAATTCTCTAAAGCGATGAATCACATAGCTACACAATGGACACAGTCAACTCGTAGAACTGTAAAAATGATGGTTAGCGCTGCTGTTGTATTGATTTTATTCATTGGATTTATTCAAGCAAGTCCAAGATTATCAGCTCAAGAATCTGCTTTACAAGAAGTATTATTAGCGAGTGAATCCTTATCGAAGAATACTCGAAATACAGATAAGAAAGTTGTTAAAACGATTAATAATATTCAAGGACTTAGCAGGGAAGAAACAGTATTCAGTTCAAATTCTTCCATTACATTTATTGGAGATACAATGCTATTAGCGATGGCACAAGAAATTCCAACATTATATCCTAATGCGGTGATTAGTGCGGATAGAGACCTTCAAGTTTATGAATTAGGAGGAATGATCGACCAATTGAAACAACAAAAACAATTGGGAGATATTATCGTGTTAATGGTTGGAAGTAATGGAGCATATACAAGAGGACAATTAGATGCTGTTTTAAAAAATATCGGTATGGATAAACAAATCTTTTTAGTTTCGAATACCATCAATCGAACATGGCAGCAAGAAATTAATTATATTTCTGAAAGTTTGGCAGAGAAATATTCAAATGTTTATTATATTGATTGGAAATCTGAATCAAGTACACATCCAGATTGGTTTTATGAAAAAGCATCAATAGTAAATACAACGGGAGCCCATCAACAAGGATTGTGGATTGCTAAAATGATTTATCAAACATTACGAGGTAGTTAGGAGCAATTATGGAATTACAATTTTTAGGTACAGGTGCTGGAGTTCCAGCTAAAATGAGAAATGTTTCGTCAATCGCTTTGAAACTATTAGATGAAAGAAATGAAATCTGGTTATTTGATTGTGGAGAAGCAACGCAACAACAAATTTTAAACACAACCATTCGACCAGGAAAAATTAAAAAAATTTTTATTACCCATCTTCATGGAGATCATATTTTTGGTTTGCCAGGCTTATTAACGAGTCGATCATTCCAAGGCGGAGAAGATGAATTGACCGTTTATGGTCCAAAAGGTATTAAACGTTTTATAGATGTAAGTATTGCTGCTTCTTATTCAAAGTTAGGTTATCCTTTGAAAGTTGTTGAATTTGAAGAGGATGGAGTTTTATTTGCTGATCAACAATTCAAAGTAGAAGCAATGAAGTTAGAACATGGAATTCCTTCTTATGGATTTCGAATGACAGAAGCTGACCAAATTGGTGAATTAAAAGCAGATGAATTAAAAGCACTTGGAGTACCATTTGGACCAGTTTTTGGTCGTTTAAAACGTGGGGAAGTTGTTACTTTAGAAGATGGTCGTGTCATTGATGGAAAAGACTATGTCAGTGAGGATATTAAGGGACGTGTTGTTGTTATTTGTGGAGACACAAGATTTACTCAAAAAAGTATTGCTTTAGCACAAAATGCAAATGTTCTTGTTCATGAAGCAACTTATGAAGCAGATAAAGAAAAAACTGCTCGTCAACATTTTCATTCAACCAGTAAACAAGCAGCAACGGTTGCTTTAGAAGCGAATGTTCAACAATTATACTTAACTCATATTAGTGCACGTTATTTAGGACATCAAGTGAGTCAGTTAGAACAGGAAGCTCGTAAAGTATTCCCACAAACAAAAGTAGTCAAAGATTTTGATACATTTACGATTGGAAGAAATTAAGATGGTAAAACGTGAGCAATTTTCAATAAATGGAAAAATGGTATTACTTACTGGAGCTAGTGGTGGATTAGGGGAACAATTAGCTTATGAATGTGCCAAACAACAAGCTGGTTTAATATTAGTGGCAAGACGTGAAGAAGTCTTAAAACAAGTAGCCAATACTTGCCAACAATGGACGAATCAGCCAGTTTATTATTATGCCTGTGATTTATCGAATGCAGCTGAAGTAGAATTGTTATTAGAAAAAATTCAAGCTATTGATGTAGATGTAGTCATTAATAATGCTGGAAGAGGTTATTTAAAACAAGCTAGTGACTTGTCAAAAGAAGAAATCGAAGAGATGTTACAATTGAATTTATATACGTTAATTCAAATTACTCAACAATATCTTCCTAAATTCATTCAGAAAAAATCTGGAATGTTTGTACAGATCGCCTCTCAAGCTGGAAAAACAGCAACTCCAAAAACTTCAGTTTATTCTGCATCGAAATTTGGAGTATTAGGCTATTCCAATGCTTTACGATTAGAATTAAAAGAACAAGGTATTCATGTTATGACGGTGAATCCTGGACCAATTGCGACTCAATTTTTTGAAAAAGCAGAACCAACAGGAAAATATTTAGCTAATGTTTCAAGATATGTTTTAACAAGTGAGGAAGTCGCAAGAAAGATTGTTCGAGGAATGAAACTTCAGAAAAGAGAAGTGAATGTACCGTATAGTATGAATGTTGCAGCAAAATTAAACTTTTGTTTCCCCAAAATTGGAGACATGAGTATTTTAAAATTATTTAATAAAAAATAAGTTCTGGAGGTGATATGATGTCTTTTGCAAATGCTAAATGGGATTTAGTCAATAATGAGATAGAGGAAAGCTCTAAAGAAATTGCGAAAGTATTAGGACTTTCTCCTTTATTGATTCAAATTTGTAGGAGAAGAGGATATCAAACTGAGGAACAAATTCAAGAATTTCTATCATCTTCACCGACATTATGGCATGATCCATATTTAATGTATGATATGGAAAAAGCGATTCAACGTATTCAACAAGCGATTGAAACGGATGAAAGTATCTTGATATTTGGGGACTATGATGCTGATGGTATTACTAGTACTGCAGTATTATACGAAACACTAGAAATGATGGGGGCACAAGTAGAATATTACCTACCAAATCGTTTTATAGATGGATATGGTCCGAATATTCGTGTGTTTGAAGAGTATCTTGAAAAAGGTGTTTCTCTAATTATTACGGTTGACTGTGGAATTGCAGCTCATGAAAGTGTTGAATGGGCAATGAGTCAACAATGTGATGTCATTGTAACAGATCACCATGAGATTCCTCCTGTTCTCCCTAAAGCATATGCAGTCGTTCATCCTCGCCATCCAGATGGTGAGTATCCATTTGGAGATTTATCAGGAGCAGGGGTTGCTTTTAAATTAGCGCATGCATTATTAGGAGAACTTCCTGTTGAATTAGCAGAAATTGCTTGTATTGGAACAATCGCAGACTTAGTTAGCTTAACAGATGAAAATCGTAGTTTAGTAAAATTAGGCTTACAACAATTAAATCAAACAGAGAGAATTGGATTAAGTTATTTGTTTCAAGAATTACAATTAACTCCTGGTTCAATAGATGAAAAAACGATAGGATTTCAAGTAGGACCTTGTTTAAATGCGCTTGGAAGACTTGGAGATGCGACTCCAGGGGTTGCTTTATTTACAACTTTTGATGATGAAGTGGCCCAAGAAGTTGTGACTTTAATGCAAAAAGAAAATGCCAAGAGAAAGCAAATTGTAGATGATATTACAGCAGAAGCTTTAGAATTAGCTAAATCTCAAATAGATCATAAAGTGTTAGTATTAGCTCAAACGAATTGGCATGAAGGTGTATTAGGAATTGTTGCGAGTCGAATCGTCGAACAATTACAAAAACCGACGATTGTTTTAGGAATTCAATCAGATGGATTAATGGCAAAAGGTTCTGCAAGATCTTGTGCACAATTTAATCTCTATGATGCACTAACGGAATGCCAAGAGGCTTTAGCTAAATTTGGAGGCCATCATATGGCTGCTGGGCTCAGTGTCGAAACAGTGAAGTTACCAGCATTTATGGAAGCTATTGAAACTTATGCGAAACAACATCCTGAATTATTGGAAGATGAAAAAGTGATTAGTATTGAAGAAGCATTATCACTATCTCAAGTAAATGTTGAGTTTATTGATTCTCTTCAAGCATTAAAACCTTATGGAACGAATAATGCTGAACCAATTTTTAAAATTAGTTCCGTAACAGTCGGGCAGAAACAAAAAATTGGAGCTCAACAACAGCATTTAAAATTAACGTTGAACTCTGAACAGCAACAGTTACAAGCTTTAATCTTTAATAAAGGAGAATGGGCAGATAGCTTAAATCTTCAAGCAGAAGTTGAAGTCATTGGAACTTTAGAAATTAATGAATGGCAACAAAATCGCTTGCCTCAATTAATGTTAAAAGACATTGCTGTAAAAGATGCGTTAATTTTTGATTGGCGTACGAATAAAATTCGTCCGGATCATTTATCCGTGAAGAAGGCAGCTTATTTAGTTGAAAGAGAAGCACTTAAACCATTAGTGAGTGAAAGAATTGATCCAACTTCTAAAGTATTCTCAATAGAAGAATGGATGAGAGAAGAACAGCAAGATAATTTTGAATCGATTGTATTATTTGATTGTCCAAAATCTAAAGAAGTCATTCAAGAATTTCGTAAACATTCCTATACGCAAAAAATATATATTATTGCATATACGCCAAAATCTATTATGACAATGGGAATTCCGACAAGGGAAAGATTTGTGGCTGTTTATCAATATTTAAAAACACATTCAAATGTTCCCTATAATGAAAAAACAGGAGAACTAGCAAATTATTTAAAAATTCCACTAGATCAATTTAAAGTAATATTAAAAGTGTTTTTTGAATTAAAATTTGTTATAATAGAAAACGGCTGTTTAAGATTAAATCCAGAATCCACATCAATGGATTTAATGCAGTCTAACTTAATGAAACAATTGCAAGAAGAACTTTGGCTCGAAAGAGTATTTATCTATAGTCAATTTTCAGAATTAACAAATTGGCTGACAAATATGGAGGAAGAAAAATGAATTTAAAAAATTACATTGCAAGTGTACCAAACTATCCTAAAGAAGGAATTATTTTTAGAGATATTTCACCTTTAATGGCAGATGGGAAAGCATACCAATATGCGACACAACAAATCGTAGATTATGCGAAAAGCAGAGGAGCTGACATGATTGTTGGTCCTGAAGCTCGTGGATTTATCGTTGGATGTCCTGTTGCATATGAATTAGGAATTGGTTTTGCACCTGCACGTAAAAAAGGAAAATTACCTCGTGAAACAGTTTCTGTAGAATATGATTTAGAATATGGTACTGCAGAATTACATTTACATAAAGATGCTGTAAAACCAGGACAAAAAGTATTAATTTGTGATGACTTATTAGCAACAGGTGGAACAATGGATGCTTGTGCGAAATTAGTTGAAAAATTAGGTGGAGAAGTTGTTGGTTTAGCATTCTTAGTGGAATTAACAGACTTAAAAGGCCGTGAAAAAATTGAAGGATATGACATCTTTACATTGATGGAATACACTGAAGACGAAAGATAAAGAAATAGATTTTTCTGAGGTAACAACGAAAGCCATGAGATTCGCATTTACGAATCTCATGGCTTTTATGCATTATCTAATGCTTTCTAATATTTTTTGTACAGTTTCTAAATTAAAATGTTTTTGTTCTTTCAGTAATTGGATAATTTGTGGAATTTCTTCTTCTGTTGCTCCAGCTGTTAAAGCTAGAGATTTTACTTGTAAGTTCATATGTCCTTTTTGAATGCCATCTGTTACTAATGCTTTTAATGCAGCAAAATTTTGTGCTAAACCAATAGAAGAAATAATAGAAGCTAATTCTTTAGCAGATGGATTCATCAATAATTCATGAGCAAATTGAGCAGCAGGATGAATGGAGATAGATCCACCGACCGTTCCAATTGGCATTGGAATCTTTAATGTTCCTACTAATTCTTTTTCATCGTGGATGAACCATTGACTAAAAGGTTGATAGGTTCCTGATAAGGTTGCATAAGCATGTGCTCCAGCTTCAATCGCTCGCCAATCATTTCCAGTTGCAATCACAACTGCATCAATTCCATTCATAATTCCTTTATTATGAGTAGCAGCTCGATAAGTATCTACTTGTGATAGTTCACTTGCAATTTCAATTCTTTTAGCAATTTCTTCTCCAGAAATCGTCTTTGTTCCTAATTGTTCAAATGGAATACGACAAGTAGTCGTGACAACAGAATGAGTTGCTAAATTCGATAAAATTGCCATAATACAAGTTCCATTTGTAAAAGTTTCGATAGGAGAAACCAAGGCTTCTAAAATCGTATTTAAAATATTTGCTCCCATTGCTTCTTTAGTATCAACAGCAACATAAAATACATAAAACGTATGATTTGGATGTTGTTTTTCTTCTACCCAAATCTTTTGAATTCCTCCACCACGTTTGACAATAGAAGGGTGAGCTTCATGAGCGATAGAAAATAAGTTTTCCATTTCTTTTGAAAGTTTATCCTTAATTTCTTCTATAGAATAGGGAGAATCATATATTGCAATTTCCCCAATCATTTCTCTCTTTTCTTGAGTAGTAGTAAATCCCCCAGAACGATGAATGATTTTACACCCATTACTTGCTGCAGCAATGACGGAAGGTTCTTCTGTTACCATTGGAACAGTATAAGTTTTACCATTTACCGTTACTTCTGACACAATTCCAAGTGGTAAATCGTATAAACCGACTTGATTTTCAATCATTTGATTAGCTACTGATTCTGGTAAGTTGAATCCATTGAATAAGTTTGATTTTTTTTCATCTGATAAATGAGATAAGTTTGATAAAATTTTTTTTCTTTCTAGTGGTGTTTTTTGATAAAATTTATAAAATAATTGGTCGTTCATATTAAGCCCCCTTAATTGACTCTAGTATAACAAATTTATCAGTATGAGGGGAAGATACAAGAAAAAATGTTTCAAATACTGTATACTAGAAAACAAGGAGTGATGAAATGAAATTTACAAGAACGATTCAAGAACGTTTATTTATTGTAGAAGCCAAAGAGGCTTATCAAAAAGAAGCAGAAGATTTATTAACGATTGTAGAAGACTATTTTGAAGAAAATTTAGAAGAATTAAATCAATTAATTCCTATTCATTATGGAAATATTAAAGTTGTTTCCATTGAAAATGAGTATCATGTTTGCGTTCCAAATTATGAACAAAAACAATTAGAGGAATGGATTACAGATTGTAGTTATTTCTTAGAAATTGTTCAAAAAACATTTAAAGCAGGAAAACGTACGAAAACATTAGGGAAGTTAGTTCCATTCCGTTTTGATAGTCCGGTTATTATTGCGAATCATACATTCGAAGTGGAAGATTTTTATGCGCATCGTTTTGATGATGAAACATGGTATGTAGCACCTGTTGATCAAGAAATTGAATCTCAACCATTATCAGGAGCAAAAGCTTATGAAATTTTCCCTGATTATCCAAGCTTTTATGAGATGATGCATTTACCAACAGATACCATTGTCATTTTCCATAAAGGAGAAATCGTATCTGTATTAAATGAAGATAGTGAAGATATTTGGAATTTATAGGAGGAAGCTATGACGGTTGATGTAATTTGCCAAGTAGAGCGTACCATTCTTCCATATGAGTGTGATTGGAAAGGAAATTTACAATTAAGTCAAGCTTTAGGAATGATGATGTTAGCTTCTAGAAAGCAACAACAACAATTACAGAATCCAAACTTAGTTTATGAAAAAGGCTATACATGGATTGTGATTCAACACGAAATTGAGATTCATCGCATGCCAAAAGTAGATGAAGAAGTTATCATTGAAACACAAGCGATTAGCTATAATAAATTTTTTACTTATCGTGAATATCGCATTCTTTCAAAAGAAAGAGAAGATTTGTTTAAATGTTTGACGACATTTGCTATGCTTGATATGATTGCTCGCAAAATTGTTTCTATAGATGAAGAAGTCGTGTTGGAATATCCATTATCAATTGGAAAAGAAATGAGAAAAGCAACTCGGATTCCTAAAAAAGATTATACAGATGCAAAAACAGGAGAATACAAAATTCGAATCAATGATATAGATGCGAATCTCCATGTAAATAATGCTCGATACTTTGATTTTGCTTTTAGTGAATTAGGAATGGAGTTTTTAAAGGAACATCAGTTAAAACAAGTGGTGATTAAATATGAAAAGGAAGTATTACCAGAATCAACCATTGCATGTTCGACTTTATGGGAAGAAAATACATTAGAGAGTCAAAAGAGCAGACAAACGTATCATTTAATTTCGCAGGATGGAAATCGGTGTGCGAATATTCAAATGGAATGGGAAGAAATCGTATAAAATAGTTTGCATTTTATTCAAACATCTGATACAATGATTTTTGTGTAAAATATGCAGCAGAAATAAGAGAAGCTCGTCAACAGTCCTATCCATTCAGAGGAAGGTAGTAACCACGGCTGCAAAGGTGAACCCTAATAGAGACTGCACGAATCTACTGTTTCGCAATTATTTTACTCCATAAAAAATTTTTTATTATTGGAGGAATGTTCAATGTCACGTTACACTGGACCAAGCTGGAAGTTATCTCGTCGTTTAGGCATTTCACTTTCAGGAACAGGAAAAGAAATCGCTCGTCGTCCATACGCACCAGGTCAACACGGACCAAACAACCGTAGTAAATTATCTGAGTATGGTCAACAATTACAAGAAAAACAAAAATTACGCCATATGTATGGTATGAACGAACGTCAATTTGCTACTTTATTCAAAAAAGCTGGCAAAATTAAAGAAGGTAAACATGGTGAAAACTTCATGATCCTTCTAGAACAACGTTTAGATAACGTAGTTTACCGTTTAGGATTAGCTTCAACTCGTCGCCAATCTCGTCAATTAGTAAACCACGGTCATATTACTGTAAATGGCAAACGTGTAGATATCCCTTCATTCCAAGTACAAGTTGGAGATGTTATTGGTGTTCGTGAAAAGTCACGTAACTTAACAATCATTAAAGAATCTTTAGAATCTTTATACGGACGTCCAGAATTTGTTACATTTGATGAAGAAAAATTAGAAGGTTCATTAAACCGTCTACCATTACGTGATGAGTTAACATCTGATGTTGACGAATCATTAATCGTTGAATATTACAACAAATTAGGCTAGGATGATTCCTAGACTTATCGAACTCAAGTATCGTTAGAATAGTAACGATGCTTGAGTTTTTTGTTTCATATTTGGAATGGATGATTTTTTCAAAAAGAAAAGTGAAATTAGTTGAAACAATTTTCATTTGATGATATTATATATCCTGTATCATTAGGGATATTAGGCGCAACCGGAGAAGTTCCTTAATATTTCAGGAAAAGGAGGCAGTTTAATGAGTCAAGTTATTCCTGAAGAAACACTGAATCAGATTCAATCACAAGTAAATATTGTGGATATTATTAGTCAGTATGTTTCTTTGAAAAAACGAGGAAAAAATTATTTTGGCCATTGTCCTTTTCATGATGAGCGCACACCTTCTTTTTCAGTAACAGAGGAAAAGCAACTCTATCATTGTTTTAGTTGTGGCAGAGGAGGATCTGTTTTTTCTTTTATATCAGAAATCGAAGGACTTTCTTTTGTTGAATCTGTAGCAAAAGTTGCAGAATTAGCACAAATTCCATTTGAAAATAAATATTCGGTTTCTAAACCATCTGTTCAAGATACGCATCAACCGCTAATAACAGCGCATGAAAAAGCAGCTGAATTTTATCAACATGTGTTATTACAAACACGTGGAGGTGAAAAAGCATTAGATTATCTACAAAATAGAGGATATACATTAGAAACCATTCAAACCTTTAAAATGGGACTTGCATTAAAAGATCGCACTTATGTGACGAATTTAATCAAACAAATTCCATTAACACCTCAACAGATGGAAGAATCGGGATTGTTCATTTCAAGAAATGATGAGTTCATTGATCGTTTTTATCATCGAATTATGATACCTCTTCGAAATGAGCAAGGAAAAGTTATTGCTTTTTCTGGCCGAATTTTACCAGATGATGAGGAAATGGTTGATGAACAAGAAGCGAAGTACTTAAATAGTTCAGAAACTCCTATCTTTAATAAGGGACAGTTTTTATTTAATTATGATTTAGCAAAATCATCGATTCGAAAAACGGGACAAGTTGTCTTATATGAAGGTTATATGGATGTCATTGCTTCTTGGCAAGCGGGTGCAAAAAATGGGGTAGCTTCAATGGGAACCTCATTAACAAAAGAACAAATTCAAATCTTATCGAGAGTGGCAAATGAAATTATTATTGCCTATGATAGTGATAGAGCGGGATTGGATGCAACAAATCGGGCAATTGAATTATTACAAGAAAACTCAGCTTTAACGATTTCAATCTTATCTTTAGATGCTGGAAAAGATCCAGATGAGTTCATTCAACAACGAGGAGCCAAAGCTTATCTAGAACAATTGGCTCATCATACAGAATCTGTTTTTCAGTTTAAAAAACGATATTTTTCAAAACAATATCGTTTAGAAATTGAACGAGAAAAAGTTCAATTTTTAGAACAAATGACGATGGAATTAGCCAAAATTTCTAAACCCATTGAACGTGAATTTGCGATAAAATCATTATCAGATGAGTTTGAAATTTCAGTTGATTTACTTTCTAGTCAAGTTCATTTTGCTCAGAGAAAATTTAAGCAACAATCTTCTCACTTAACACGAGAGTGGACAGCAAGTCCTGTGAAAATATCTCAGGAAAGTCCAATGGAAGTTTCTCAGAAACAACTTCTCTATCGTTTATTACATTCTCCAGAAGCGTGGAGTTATTTATTAAGGGCAGATGAAGAGTTTGAATTTCCTTTTGTGGATTATCAACAATTTTATATTTTGTTGAAAAGCTATCGTGAGCAACATCTTGAAGAGTTACTAGTTCAAGAATTTATGAATTTTTTAGACGAATCGGATACAGTAAATCGGAATTTATTGTCGATGATTGAGTGGTTAGAAATGCCGCAAGAATGTACGGAAAAAGAGATTCATGATTTAATGTATTTTTTATCAAAAAAAGAAGATCTAAAACAACAGTATCAAAGATGTTTGCAAGAATTAAAAGAGGCTCAATTATTAAATGATAAAACGAAAGCGAATCAGTTAATGATGGAGTTAATTAATATACAGAAACAATTAAAAAAATCATGAATGGAGGAATAGTGGATGACAGTTGAAAACAATAAAAATGGTCAAACGCTAAAAGAAGCTACAAGTAAATTACTAGCAGAACGAAAATTGTTTGGACAAATTTTATATGATGATTTATCAGCGCAAATTGCGATTCCATATGAATTAGATGCAGAGGGAATGGATAAATTAATACAACAATTTGAAGATGCTGGTGTTAGTGTAGTGGATACAGATGGTGGACCAACTAGTCGTCAATTATCTGCAGAATCTTCAAAAGAAGCAGAAGTAGAAATCTCAGAAGATGAAACAGCTATATCTTCAAATGTAAAAATTAATGACTCTGTTCGTATGTATTTAAAAGAAATTGGTCGAGTACCATTATTAAGTGCGGATGAAGAAGTAAATCTTGCTTTAAGAATTCAACAAGGAGATCAAGAAGCAAAACAAGATTTAGCAGAAGCAAACTTACGTTTAGTAGTATCGATTGCGAAACGTTATGTAGGACGTGGAATGCAGTTTTTAGATTTAATTCAAGAAGGAAATATGGGATTAATGAAAGCTGTTGAAAAATTCGACCATACAAAAGGGTTTAAATTTTCAACATATGCTACATGGTGGATTCGTCAAGCAATTACTCGTGCCATTGCTGACCAAGCACGTACGATTCGTATTCCAGTTCATATGGTAGAGACCATCAATAAATTAGTTCGTATCCAAAGACAACTATTACAAGATTTAGGACGCGAACCTACTCCTGAAGAAATCGGAGCAGAAATGGATTTACCAACTGAAAAAGTAAGAGAAATTCTAAAAATTGCTCAAGAGCCAGTGTCATTGGAAACTCCAATTGGGGAAGAAGATGATTCACATTTAGGTGACTTTATCGAAGATGATAATGCAACAAGTCCAGCTGAACATACAGCATATGCATTATTAAAAGAACAATTAGATGAAGTATTAGAACAATTAACGGATCGTGAAGAAAATGTATTACGTTTACGTTTTGGTCTAGATAAAAATGGAGAAATCCGTACATTAGAACAAGTAGGTCAAGTATTTGGAGTTACTCGTGAAAGAATCCGTCAAATTGAAGCGAAAGCACTTCGCAAATTACGTCATCCAAGTCGTTCAAAACAATTGAAAGATTTCTTAGACTAGTATTGATGGAGACTGGGCAGTAGCCTAGTCTCTTTATTTATAAATGAAAGGAGAAACTTATGTTTCGTCAAATTTTAAATGGATTTTGTATGGCATTAGCTGACAGTGTTCCCGGGGTTTCTGGAGGAACAGTAGCTTTTATTATGGGATTTTATGACCAATTTATTGGTTCGATTCATGATATTGCTTTTGGAAGTATAAAGGAGAAGAAAGAAGCTTTTACTTATTTAGTAAAACTAGGAATTGGTTGGGTAATCGGAATGGTGAGTGCCATTTTAGTATTATCTTCATTATTTGAATCACAAATTTATGGTGTTAGTTCATTATTTATTGGATTTATTGCAGGAGCCATTCCATTAATGATGATGGAAGAAAAAGAATCTTTGAAAAAACCATTAATGGGAATTTTTTACATTTTACTAGGAGTAGCGATTGTAGCTGGGATTACATGGTTGAACTCTCGTACTGGTAAAGGAACTTTTGATTTAAGTCAATTTTCTATTGTAGATTCCATTAAATTATTCTTTATTGGGATGATTGCTATTTCTGCCATGTTTTTACCAGGAATTTCTGGCTCAACCTTATTATTAATTTTTGGAGCTTATATTCCAGTTGTATTCGCAGTAAAAGAAGTATTAACGTTCCATTTAGCATATGTTCCAAGTTTAACTATTTTTAGTTTGGGAGTATTAGTAGGTGCCATATTTGTAGTTAAAGCTATTAAATATTGTCTAGAGCATTATCGTAGTCAAATGATTTATGGTATTATTGGAATGATGATTGGTTCATTTTATGCAATTGTAATGGGACCAACGACATTGAAAATTCCTCAAGAATCAATGAATTTTTCAACATTTTCACCAATTGCAGCTTTAGTAGGTTTATTATTAGTATTAGGATTACAAAAATTAAAGGAAAAGGATTCTAAATAGATGACGGAATTACAAATTCTAGATGGATTCCAAAAATTACATCATCCAATATTAGACTCTGTGATGATTTTTATCACGTCATTAGGAAATGTAGGATTCATTTGGTTAGTGATGGTTGCAGTTTTGTTAATGAATAAGAAAACAAGATCGTTAGGGATTCTTTTAGCGATTGCAGTAGTAGTCAATACGATTTTATGTAATGGTTTGATTAAACCTATCGTAGCAAGAACTCGTCCTTATGAAGTTAATTCAGCGGTTTCTTTATTAATTTCAAAACCAATAGACTATTCATTTCCATCAGGTCATACAGCTATTTCATTTACAGTTGTGAGTGTATTGTATTTCCTTCGTGTGAAAAAATACTGGATTTTGTCATTTTTACTAGCTAGTCTCATTGCTTTTTCAAGAATGTATTTATACGTTCATTATCCAACAGATATACTAGCAGGAGCAATCGTAGGAACATTCAGCGGCTGGCTCACCGTAAAATGGAGCCAATCAAAACATAAAAGATTTGTATAAGAAGAAGGTATAAAAGCAGAGCAATAGCAAAGCTTTTATACCTTTTTACTTTGAAACTAAATATTAAATATTTTTTATCCATCTAACTATTTTTTTGAAATTCATAATCAATCCAATAACAATTAATGCAAATACTATTGAAGCAATTAAAACACCTAACATATAAATTCCTCCTTTATAGAAAAAGCTTTCCATAATGATTTTAAACAGTTTATTGAATAGAATTTTTAATTAAACTTTATGAAAAGTATCTCCATTTTTATACCTTTGAGGATTTATAACCATCATAACAAAACCTCCTAATAATCATAATAAAATTTGATAACGTTTTCTTGTTAATATTATAGCTTATTTAATACGAATAATAAAGTAGAAATGAAAAGAAGTAAAAGCTTTTTATAGCTGAAGTCCGTTGCTAACGTATCACGTATAAGAATTTAAGGTAAGAAACGAAATACAATCAAGTACGAAAAGAATAAAAGAAAGCACTTACCATAGACTTCTTACAGTAGTATGAGCAATAGAATCTGCAAAAGCAGATTCTATTACTGGAAAAATCAAGACTACAGGCTTGATTTTTAGCCAAGAGACACCAAAGGTGGCTACTGGCGTCCAAATACTTTAGAAATAATGTTAGAAGGAAAGTTGAAGAAACAAAACTAATCAAATACGTATAAAGAGTAAAAGAATGTACGCTCCATAGACTTTTTACAGTAGCTTAAATGAGGCTGGGCAAAAAGTCTCAAAAATAGAAGAAAGCACTATAAAATTCTTAAACA
>CAURER010000029.1:0-23474 GCA_963523795.1 uncultured Granulicatella sp. | reverse complement strand
TTTTACTTTCTCCTCTTTCAAACTTCGATAAAAAATTTTTACTTAAAATACCTTCTGCTAATTCTTTTTGCGTTAAATGTTTTTCTTGCCTAATTTTTTTAATAAATTCTCCATGTCCCATAACTTCTTCCTCCAAGTCATCCTATAAGATTACTTTTTACTCAAATTCTTATTTTTATTATACTCTTATTAAAAAAGGAGTAAAGAATATGGCAGAAAAAATCATTGAGAATTTATCCAATAATACAAAACCACGCCCCAATTTATCAGAAGTTATCCAATCACTAAAATAAAAACTATCGAGACGTTGACCCGATAGTTTTTTGATTTCAATTTCTAGATTTTCATATATTTTGTAGAACGACCATTTCCTACTGATTGTATCTTTTCAGCAAGCTGTAATTCTTTCAATGCTCGTTCGATTGTTCTTTTCTACGCCATTTTGAACATTTTGGCTATGAAAAATTAGCGATGGCGAGATTAATCTACGCCATTTTTGACGTTTTGGCGTAGAAAAAATAAAATTGGCGAGATTAGCGCCCATAAATGCAAAAAAACTATCGAGCCCTTTGACCCGATAGTTACGATTATTATTCTTCTGTTTCTTCTTCGTTTTCTTCTTGTTCGTATGCTTCTACTTCTTCTGGAGTTAGTAAGTGAACATGAATACGACGAATTCTTCCATTTTCTACTAGAGTTGGTTTTAATAAGACGTTCTCGTTACGAACTTCCACAACTTCATCATCTTCTGGGAAATATCCTAAATCTTCTAAAAAAATTCCCGCCATTGTATCCACTTCATCTGAATCAATTGACGTTTGGAAAATTTGATTGAATTTTTCTAATGTCATTCCCGCATCAATTAAGAAATTCTTCTCATCAATTTCACGGTAACTCATTTCTTCTACATCATACTCATCTTCAATTTCACCAACGATTTCTTCGATTAAGTCTTCCAATGTCACGACACCTTCGACTCCACCGTATTCATCTTTTAAAATTGCCATATGTTGACGTGTTTTTCTAAATTCTACTAATAAATCATCTACGAAAATCGTTGAAGGAACAAATAATGGCTGATGCGCTAAATCCATTAATTGGATTTGATCGAAGCCTTGTTCTTTTGCCGCTCTTAAAACATCTTTAGAATGTAAAACCCCAATGACATTATCTTTATCTTCTTCATAAATTGGGAAACGTGAATAAGAACTACTTAAAATGATTTCGATATTTTCTGCTAAATCATCTTCCACATCAAGCATTAATGTGTCCGTTCTTGGTACCATTACTTCTCTAGCTAGTTTTGAATCAAGCGATAAAACCCCTTGAAGCATTGTAAACTCTTCTTTATCAATCGCTCCATCATTGCGACTATTCGCTAAGAGAAATTTCATTTCACTACGTGTTAATTTTCCTTGTTCATTATTAAATTCAATTGGTGTCATTCGTTTTAATAAACCAGTTGAAACGGTTAAAATCCATACAAATGGTTTAGAAACTTTTTTGACAAATAAAACAATTCCTGCCGTATGTAAGGCAATCGGTTCCGCCAATTGTAAGGCAACTTGTTTTGGATATAATTCCCCAAACACTAATGTTAAATAAGAAAGAATCAATGTTACGATTAATAATGCTAATGTTTCTGCACCCGGTACATTCTCCAATAATGGTTGAATACGAGAAGCAAAACTTGTTGCTGCAGAAGCACTTGAGAAGAATCCTGCTAAAGTAATCGCTACTTGAATGGTTGCTAAAAATTCATCTGAATTTTCTAATAAACGCATCACTCGTTGCGCCTTCTTATCTCCTTCACTTGCTTTTTGACTCATCTTTCCTTGGTTGACCGATACAAATGCAATCTCCGCTGCTGCAAAAAATGCATTTATGGCAGTTAATAGTACAATAATTAAAATCTGGATTCCCAGCGAACTCCCATCAGAATCTGCTGTCATCATTCAGTTATCCCCTTTACTTTGTTAATTTTTTAAAAATATACAAATATCATACTCACTTTTGTGTAAAAATGCAAGATATGTCCATTATATAGAGATTTTAGCTGCCCTTTTTAATAAATTTCTAGTTACTTTTTAATCAAAAAGTGGTATTATCAATAATGAAAACGTGTCTATATTTTACAAAACACGAAAATTGATTTCAAGAAAGGGGCATGTCTATGCTATTAAAATCACTTGTTATTCCTAAAAAGAGTTTAACGGTTGTTAAAGAATCTTGTACTCTTGAAGAAGCCATTGTTATTTTAGAAAACTCTGGATATCGTTGCGTTCCAGTTTTAGATGAAACAGAAACTTTCTTCCGTGGAAATATTTATAAAATGCACATCTATCGTCATAAAGCAAATGGGGGCGATATGAGCTTACCGGTTACTCATTTAATTAAAAATACTACGAAATTTATCAATATTACAAGTTCGTTCTTCAAAGTGTTCTTTACGATTAAAGAATTACCTTATATTGCAGTGTTAGATGATTCTCAACATTTTTATGGTATTTTAACGCATAGTAGTTTATTAAATATGCTTCAAGAATCTTGGAGTGTGAATAATGGTTCTTATGTTTTAACGATTATTTCTGGTGGTGAAAAAGGATCGTTAGCTCAAATTTCTAAGATTATTAATCAATATGCTTCTATTGCCAATGTGATGACATTAGATACGGAAAGAGATCGTACACTTCGTCGTCTGTTAATTACTCTTCCAGCAGGAGTTTCAAACGAAACATTGAATCAAATTATTGCAGCGCTAGAGAAAAAAGACTTCTCAATTGCTGAAGTGGAAGATTTGAACGACTATTAAACCTCGAAACAAAAATAAAAACAGAAAAAGTCTACGCTTTAGTAGCTAGGGACGCCAGCAGCTTCGCTTTGCGAATCTCATGGCTAAAAATTGAGCCTAAGGTCTCAATTTTTCCCGTACTATAAGCCCTTGCGGCTTATAGTACCAAAGCTACAGCGCTCCAACTTTTTCTGTTTTTATTTTTTTGTGTGCTGTTTAGTTACAGGCATCAACTATTAAGAAATACTTAACAGTTCAATAAAATGGGAATAAAAAAATTACTCATCAACTAGATTAGTAAATTTTGCACGATTTACTCATTACATACATATAATCACATTGTATACTAATAATCGTAAAGATGATTATCTAAAAAAGGAGGATAGGATAAAATGGAAGGGATTATCGGAACACTAGAATTTTATGCTCCTGTACTTGCATTAGGAGTCATTATTATCGGTATAGTTTACTTTATGAAAAAAAGAAATGATAAAAAATAGTAAAAAAACTATTTCAATTATCAGTAATAACCAACAATCCTCTTAGGTTGTTGGTTTTTTATTGTTCTAAAAAAATATAAGCGACCTTTATTCTAACTTAATTTTGCACGAAATACTCATGAGAAAATTCTGCCTATCTTTCATAATAATGGTATAAAAAGAAATGGAGGAAAATATTATGTCACAACTAGAAGTAACAGGATTGAATAAAACTTTTGGAGAGGGGGAAAATCTAGTCCATGCCCTTTCTAACATCCATCTTTCTGTAAATAAAGGTGAATTTTTAGCCATTATGGGATCAAGTGGCAGCGGAAAGACAACTTTGTTAAATTGTATTTCTACTATTGATACACCAGATTCAGGCAGTATTATTTTTGAAGACTTCGATATAGTTCAAGCTAAAGAAAGTCAATTAGCAGATTATCGTGCTAAAAATATTTCCTATATCTTCCAAGCTTATAACTTAGTTGAAACCTTAACAGTCTACGAAAATATCATCTTACCCTTGCAAATCCAAGGAAAATCAATAAAACAATATCAACAGAAAATTGATGATATTATGGAAAAATTAGCTATTCAAAACCTAAAAAATAAATTTCCAAATCAATTATCAGGGGGGCAACGACAACGTGTTGCAACAGCTAGAGCTCTAATCGATGATTCTAAACTCTTAATTGCAGATGAGCCGACAGGAGCTCTAGATTCTGCTAATTCAGAAAATCTTATGTCTCTCTTACAAGAAATTAATGCCTCATTTGGAATTACCATTTTATTAGTCACGCACGATCCCGCAGCTGCTAAGTATTCATCTAGAATGGTTCTTCTTAGCGACGGACAAATTATTGATGATATTGATCGAAATGGTCTCTCAAATGAGTTGTACCTAGAAGAAATTTACAGACGAACTAGATAGGAGGAAAGAATATGTATCCTAAATTAATCTTACGCAATGTTTTTCGAAACTTGCAGACTTACACTATTTATTTTTTAAGCTTAGCTTTAATTTATAGCCTCTTGTATGCCTTTAATGCTTTACCAAATCATCCTGTCATGCAAAGCTTATCAGGTGCAAAAGAAATGTTGACGACAATCATGAGCCAGTATATGGGACTTATTTCATATTTGATACTCGGTACTGTTGCCTTTCTCATTGTTTACTCTACAAATTTTGTTTTAGGAAGACGACAAAAAGAGCTCGGGTTATATTCAACACTTGGAATGAAAAAATATCAAATTATCGGAACACTCTTCTTTGAAACGATGTTAGTAAATATCTTTGCTTTAGTTCTAGGATTTACTTTTGGGCTAATCTTACTTATTTTACTTGCTCACATTGCTTCTGAGTTTTTTATGGCAAATTATTTTGGAAATCTATTCTTTTTAGATCCTAAGTCACTCTCTCTGTTGGGCTATTCCTATGTGGTAACTAGTTTAATAGTTGGTTTAATGGATTTTTTGAAATTTAGAAAGAAAACAATTATTAGCTTAATTCAAGAAAACGGTATTCAAAAATCACGAATCATTAAAGAAAATTCTATTCTACAATTGTTGATTTTCATTATTTCAAGTATTGTTATCATCTCTGGTAGTATTTATTTTTCTGATTATCATCACTTATCCATTTTGAAAAACTGGGGAGTTTTATTAGTATCTATTTTAGTGATCTTTGTCATTTTATTTTACAACACCTTAAGTAATTTCTTACTTGGAGTTGTTAAAAAAGTATCTTCCTTCTATTATAATAAATTAAACTCATTTAAAATCCGCCAATTTTCTAAACAAGCGGACAGCAATTCTGTAACGCTAGCAGTACTATCTATGACCTTGACTTTGGCTCTTAGTTTACTAGTGTTTGGTGGCAGTTCATACACAACCATGAACCATGAGTTGAATCGTTATGCCCCTTATGATTTACAAGCCAATTTATATAGAGGTAATGAGTTTCATTATGGAAACGAGAGTGTAAAAGATCGATTAAAAGCGGATGGTTTTGATTTTGATATCGTAAAAGATGAATATGTTTATTCAACTTATACGAGTGATTTGACTTATAAAGATATCATAGATACTAGTCAGTTATGGGAGCACGATAAAGGGTTACCTGATTCAAAAGTCCATATTTTAGGGATTTCAACTTATAATCATTTAAGAAAACTACAAGGTGTAAAAGATATTGACTTAGCTGATGATGGCTATCTAGTAAATGCCAATTACAAAGGAACCATTAAACAAATCCAAGAATTTTTACTACAAAAGAAAGATTTATCAATTGGCGGTTATTCTTTAAAATTGGCATCATCCCAACCATTAGATACTGTTTATTTTCTTTCTTCAGTAGGATTAAATGATTCAGGGACTCTTATTGTACCAGATAAAGTTATTAAAGAATTAAACGAAGACTTTACAACTTATGTGGTTAAATATAAAGAAAATATTGATAAAAGAAAAATTGAAACATTTATGAAAGAATGGGTTGATAAGCATTACTTTACAGTGGATGGTACAGAATTAAATGACTTCACTTATCAAAGTAAGGTGAGATTATCTGAGATTTATATAGGGGTTATGGGAGTCATTGTACTAGCATTGATATTTATTAGTGTTGTATTTATTGTTATTTCACTTAGCATTTTATCTCTACAAATCTCAACTAGTGCACTAGACAGCATTAATGATTATCGTATCTTATATCTATTGGGAAATAAGAAAAAACAAAATAAGAAAATACTGATTCAGCAAATTATGAGTTACTTCCTTGTTCCCTTGCTACTTGCTGTTCCATTAGCTATTTCTCTAAGTAATTCCTTATTAGGTTACTTTGAAAACTTTGCCAATACAACTATCACAATTGATGTGACCTATCTAGGAGTGGCAGTTCTTATCTTTCTCGTTTACTTAATTATAACTTATAAAGTAAGTTGGCATATTCTTGATAAAAATTAGTATACAAAACTAGAATTCCATTTATTAAGGATTCAAAACAGTTATAGGGTTGATGGAAAAAATCCACCAACCCTATTTTAGTGTATACAAATGCTTCCGTTCATCATTAGTATTTCTAACAAATAATACTGATTAAATTATTCTGGAGAAAAATATCCTAACTGTTCCGCAATATGAATAGCTTCCTGTCTACTGGACACTCCTAGTTTTGAAAAGATATTCGCAAGATGATTCGAAACAGTTCGCTTACTCACATAAACCTTTTCACAAATATCATCTATACTTAGACCATTTCGAACTAATTCTAATATCTCTATTTCACGTGAAGTTAAGACATCTACCACTACTTCATCTGAAAAAATCTTTCTACCCTGATAAATTTCTATCAAGTTTTGAATTAATTCCCCTGGGGCAATGCTCTTATCCAAAAATCCCCAGGCTCCCATTATCTTAGCACGGTACTCATACATTTTTTTGCTATATCCTGTTAAGATAACAATTTTAGCAGAAGATCCATTTTTAATAATCGTTTGAGCCAAGGATAGCCCATCCTCCTGATACAAGCTAGTTAAGTTTATGTCAATCAGTACAATATCATAGTCATCATAAGGGAAATCCAAGACAGAAGAAAAATCATCTATCAAATCCACTCTTTCAATGTCCTCTGATAATTCCAAAATCAATTTAATACTCTGACTAAACAATTTATGATCATCAATCAACAAAATTTTCATAACATAGCTCCTTATCGATCGGTAGTTCAATAACAATACGAAAAACACCATTCTTATCTAAAGTATTCATCTTACCACCTAAAACACTTAATTTATTTTCCATATTTTTCAATCCATATCCCAGCGAATGTTCTTTAGTAGAAATAGAATTATTTTCAGAAACTATAGAAATGACATCTTGTTTCAGCTCTATTTTTAAAGAAATCTCTCCTTCTTGTGAATATTTAACCGCATTAGTAATTAACTCCTCAACAAAACGGTAAACAATTTTATCATAGGGGGACATTAAAGAAAATTTAGACGGAAAGTCTACCACTACTGAATTTTCTTTCTTATATCTTTTCTCTATTCTTTCAATAAGTGCCTGATATTTTTTTGAAAGAGGTTCATCTACCTCACTCATAGGCTGGTAATAATCCATTCGTTCTCTAATTCGTTGCACTAGTTCTTCAGTAACAAGATTTATTTGATTTCCAAACATCTCATTTTGACTATACGCATTGAAATTCTTAATAGCCATCACACTTTGTAAAATTTCATTATGAAGAAATTCTGAAAATTGCTGTTCTACAACTTCATTAGAAAGAAGATGATTAACCATTCTATTTCGCTTTAAAAATAGAATTTTCAAATATTCTTTCGCATTTCTCATATCCGATACACGAAACAATCGAATACATTCTTCTGCAACAATTGCCATGATAATCAGAATTATATTTAAAATTAAAAAACTCACTTTCAACTCTAGTTGAAACCCGATAAACGAAAGTAGTAACAATCCTCCCACTAAAAAAAATAAGCGAGTAAAGGCTTTTAAATATGATAATTTCAATTCATCAATTTTCTTTTTTAGTGATGTAAAAATTGTTTTAAAATGTAAAAAACTCAGTATAGATAATACCTCAATATACCACACTAAATTTAGAACACTTGACCCTCTAGTATTAACATATAATACAAAGTAGGAAACAGGTAACACTACCGAAAGAATCACGATATTTCTCCTTTGAGAAGCTATTACATTTCTCAACTCTTTTCGATACAAGAGCAATAAAAGCAAAGGAACAGCTGTAAGAAAAAAAGTAGTGAATATCGATAGGAATAAAAATAGTGGGAAATACATCAAGTAAGAAAAAATTGTAATGATAGTTAAAACTAGTGAAGCATTTACCAATTCTTCCCCAATCCTCTCACCTAATAAAATAATCGAAAGAGAACTATAAACCAATAAAAATGAATTAATTGGATTCAATATATCAAAAAAATGGAGGAGAGTATTATTTGTTTCTTGTTGAAAGATTGCTTGCCAACTAACTAAAGATAACAAAAGTATTATCCATAATTTTAGTTCACTATATCGAAATTTAATAAAGTTACAAACATAACTGAAAATAATCAATAAAACCACTAATATTAACGAAAGTTTTTGCGTATAAGCACTAGAATAATCATTAGGAACTTTATAATATATATATACCATCAACCCTAAATGATTCAGCAACGTTAATCGCCACAACCACAGTGGATGATTTGAAATAGCTTTTACAATTTTTTTCATCTTGAACATCCCTTTATATCTTTATAGCAATAATATAGCACAAAAGGTCTTTTTATATAAATAAGACCAGAAAAAATCCACGCTCTAGTCCTCTCAATTTGCGAAGTTCTTAGCTAAAAATCCTTCTTGAGTGTTTTTTCTCAAGAAGGAGATATTTATCGTAAAAGTAAACGGTCATTCTACATAAATAAAGCAGAAAAAGATGGAGCTTTGTAGCTTGAGTAATATAAGCCGAGAGGGCTTATATTACAGGAAAAAACGAGACCGTGGCTCGTTTGATTCGCAAAGCGAAGCTGCTGGCGTCCTTAGCTACCAAAGCGTAATCTTTTTCTGCTTTATTTTCTCTCATTTAATCAACAGACTTCAAAGCCTCTAACATATCAACCTTTTTCAGTATATGGTTCACTAGTATTCCTAGCACTGCTAAAATCAAAACGATAAAAATACACGGCCAAATATAAACATCTAACCCCACTTGCGGATTGAATCGCACAAACGCAGGCGCCACCGCTTCAATAATCACACGGTGCAATACTTTCCCCAACAATAGCCCCACTCCAATTCCAATCAAAGAAAGAACCATCGTTTCACGATAAATGTACAATGTCACCTCTCTATTCAAAAAGCCTAACACCTTAATCGTTGATAATTCTCGGATTCGCTCTGCTACATTAATCGTTGTTAAATTATATAAAATAACAATAGCTAACAGAACCGACACAATCGTTAATAAAATCATCACTCGACTCAATGAACCAACAATCGTTTCAATTCGATGAATCATAGAAGTATTTTGTACAACTGCCTTCACTCCATCTTGAGCTAATAATTGAGCAGACATCTTACGTATACTATCCGCATCTTTTTCTTTAAAGCTAACAAAGCTTGCGTTTTTTGTTGGTGTTTCTTGAGTAAAGGTTTCATAAACCGTTGGTGACATGATCATAAAATGTCCCGCATACATTTCAATAATGCCTGACACAACCATGTCTTTCATCACACCGTCTTTAATCGGCAAATGAACCGTTTCTCCTTCGTGAACATTCAATAACTGAGCTAATTTTTTAGATAAAAACACTCCATCATTTGAAAGTGTCTTTGCTTGCTTCGTTTTCGCATCATACAACTGTATATAACGACTTAACTCAGCTTCTTCTCCTACTAATACTGTCACTGATTGTTCTTCATGTACGCCAGCAATTTTAGTAGCAATCGTTTCACTATGCACATCACTATAATGCTCAATTTCTTTTGTAGATAATAATTGGCTCAACGCTTCTTGTTCTTTTCCCGTCATCACCGCTTCTTTGATAACAATGGCATCATACGTAATAATTTCCCCAAATTGACGTTGAGCAATGCCTGATAAGGAAGATAAAATTCCTCTTCCAGCAAATAATAAAGCAACCGAACCCGCTACGCCAAATATTGTCATCAACATTCGCTGTTTATAGCGAAAAATATTTCGTGCCGTTACTTTTTGAGTAAAACTAAATCTCTTCCAAATAAACGGTATATACTCCAACCAAATTTTAGAACCCACACTTGGAGCTTTTGGTAATAGTAAACTTGCTGAACTTTCTTTTAATTCTCGATACGCAATCCATACAGGTGGAATAACACTACACCCAATCGAACATAGTAAGGCTACAATCGTAATTCGCAAATTAAACAATAGCGAAATCGAAGGAAGAATCGTTTCTTTTAATAAAGTAACGCCTAATATACTTGGTAAAAAGTAAGTTCCTAAACCAATTCCTAGGATTGTTCCAATCATCCCTGCACTAAATCCATAAAAAGCAAATTTCTTCATCACATCAAATGTACTATAGCCCAATGCTTTTAAAATACCGGCATTCATTCGTTCTTCATTCACAAAACGAGTCATCGTTGTCACTGTCACCAAAGCTGCTACAGCATATAACACAACTGGGAATAAATTCGCTACAGAAATAATTCCATCGGCAGTAGACTTCATATTTAAATAACCTTCACTGCCAAGCATAGTTGAGCGAGTATAAACAGAATAACGAGGTTTCGTTAGTTTAGAAGCTTTCACTTTTGCATCTTCTAAATCTGTTTCAGCTTTGCTCATCTTTCCTTCAGCTTGTTCTTTTTCATCCGTATATTGCTCTTGTTTTGCTTGGATTTCTTGTTTTGCTTTTGATAAAGCTTCTTCACCAATCGAGACTTGTCTTTTACCTTCTGCTAATGCTCTTTGCCCAGCATCTAGCGTATTTTGTTTAGACTGAATGATTGCTAATCCTTCTTGGTACTGTTTCAAGCCTTCTTGATAACTAGACCATCCGCTCTCATATTGCTTCAATCCTTGTTCATAAGCGGTAGTTCCAGCATCTAATTCTTGTTTTTGTTGAAGGATTTTTTCTTGCAGAGCAGATAATGCTGTTTGAGGAAGTCCTTTTTCTTTTTGAGCTTCTAATTGTTGCTCTGCTTCCGCTACTTTCTTTCTTCCTTCTTGCAAGGCACTATTTTGTTGATCCAACGTTTGTTTAGCACTTTCTAACTGTACTCGATTAGCTTCCAGTAATTCAAACTGATTTTGTATGCTTTGTTTTGCTTGTTGAATTTCTTGATTCCCTCTATTTAGAGAGTCCTGATTTTGTGCGAGTTCGTTTTGACTTCGAACTAATTTACCTTCTTGATTGGCTAATTGTTGTTTCCCATCTTCTAACTTCGTTTTTCCCTCTTCAAGCTGATTTTTAGCTTTGGAAATTTGTTCTTCTCCATCTTGGATTTTTCCATCTGCTTCCTCTTTTAAATCATTTAGCCTTACGGTTCCATTATCGGATAATTTTTCTTCGATGGATTGTTGAATCCCAACCACTTCATCTAAGTATTCCCTACTAAATGTTTTCAAACTGCGTAAATTCGAATAACGTAAACGAGCAATTGTATAAACAGAACTATCAAAACTTTCTTGTGGAACAACTGCAAATCCTGATAAATCACCACTTCCTGCAGTCGAGACTCCCTTACTATTTTTCGATAAAATTTCACTCGAATGAGCAAATCCCACAATTTTAAACTCGTGTTGTTTTAATAATGACGGTGACTTTACTTCATTTAAACGGATAGAATCCCCAATTTGATAGTTTTTCGACAGCTGTTCATCTAATACCACCTCATCAAGATTACTAGGATAAGATCCCCTCACTAATTCCACTTCCGATTGCTGAGCAGTCTTAGAAAATACTCGAATCGCTTGCGGACTATCTGCTATCACCGTATCCACAAAATATCCAAATTCAACTTCGGCATTTTCTTCTTGTAATTCTTCTTGATCTTTTGGACTTAGTCCATAATCCGCCAATACAAAAATATCCGCTGTATGATACTTCTCCAAATATTGATGAACCGTCTCTTGAATATCCGGACCCGAAACTTTTAATCCCACTAATGCAAATGAACCAAGCATCATTAAACATAAGATTGATAAAAATCTTCCCTTCGATTCCTTCAATGAAGAAAGAATCGCTTTATTCAATATTTTTTTCTTCACGATTCTTCTCCTCTCAATATTCCAATTCCTCAATTGCTTGTGGAGATTCATTCAGTACAATACTTTTCACCCTAGCATCATGCATATGAATGACACGATTCGCTAATGGCGCTAATGCCGTATTATGGGTGACAATAATAACGGTTGCTCCATAATCTCTCGACATTTCTTGTAAAATCTTCAATACTTGTTTGCCTGTTTGATAATCTAATGCCCCTGTAGGTTCATCACAGAGTAAAATCTTCGGCTTTTTCGCAATCGCTCTAGCAATCGATACCCTTTGTTGTTCTCCACCCGATAATTGTGCTGGAAAATTATGAAGACGATGTCCTAATCCTACTGCTTCCAACGCTTCTTCTGCATCCCAGGCATCCTTCACAATTTCAGCAGCTAATTCTACATTTTCTTTTGCTGTTAAATTTGGTACTAAATTATAAAATTGAAACACAAATCCTACATCATCTCGACGATAATACGTTAATTGCTTTTCATCAAAGTCTGAAATATTAACACCATCAATCCATACTTCTCCTTCATCATTTGTATCCATCCCCCCTAAAATATTGAGGACAGTGGATTTTCCTGCTCCAGATGCACCAAGAATAATGACGAATTCCCCTTTCTCAATTTCAAAATTCACATCATGATTCGCAATAATTTCAGTTTCTCCTACTTGATATCGTTTAAAACTATTTTTTACTTGTATATATGTCATCACTTTTCCCTCTACTTATTAAATGAACAACGTGTTGATTATTGTTTAATTTTACTATATAATAGCGCTACAGAAATTTCAATGCGCAATTACAACCCGTGTGTTGATTTAAGAAGGATGAGACGATGGAAGTTCAAAAACGACAAACTCAAACGAAAGAAATTTTAAAAACAGCCTTAATTCAACTTCTTCAAACAAAAGATTTTGAAGCTATTACAGTTAGTGACATTTCTCGCACTGCAGGCGTGAATCGTGGAACTTTTTATTTACATTATGTGGATAAATTCGATATGATGAATCAGTTGGAAGAAGAAATTTTGCATCATATTTTAACGATTTTGCATCAGTATCCTATTACTCAAAAACAAGAAGCCTATCCTGCAGTCGTTCAAATTTTCGAATATTTAAAAGAAGAATTTGAATTTATACACGCAGTCGCTACGAGCCGTTTCACGTATACGAACCAACTCGTTCGAAAGTTTTTAATCGAACTAATGGAAAAAATGGACTCGATTAAGCAAAATTTAAAACAAGAACTACCTATGCCAGAAGACTATGCTAGAGAAGTATTCATTTATAGCAATAGCGCCATTATTTTCCACTGGATTTTAAAAGGGGGAGTAGAATCCCCTGAAGAAATTACTAAAATATTTCTTGGAATGTGCCAAGAATAAAGGAGACAACTATGAAAAAAGAAATTGTAAAAGACCCATTTTTCTTATCACAAAAAGCAATTCCTGCTAATCCTACTGCTGATAAACAAGTCATTATCGACTTACAAGATACATTACGTGCCAACCGTGACCGTTGTGTCGGCTTAGCAGCGAATATGATTGGAAGTAATAAATCAATTATTATCGTTGCTGCTGGCCCATTTGATATCGTGATGGTCAATCCAGTTATTACTAAAAAATCCCAACCGTATCAAACAGAAGAAGGTTGTCTCTCTCATACAGGAATGAAGAGCACTACTCGCTATCAAAAAATCGAAGTTCGCTATCAAGATGCTATGGGTAAAACTCACACAGGAACCTTTACTGAGTTTACTGCTCAAGTTATTCAACATGAAATGGATCATTTACAGGGGATTTTGATTTAACTCTTTCGAATTCAAACATAAAACGAGCATCTCCAAAAAGGAAATGCTCGTTTTCTATACTCTCTTTTTATTAACGAACGACTGAACTTGCCATTCTTGCAACAGTATGTCTCATCCCTCGAATCGCAACGGATAAGGCAAAGATGTTATTTACATCGGCTAAACCACCATAACCAGCGTCCCCAATATGTTGAATATCGACGCCGCAAATTTTATTGCGAATCGCAATTTGTTCAATGACTTCCTTAGAAGAGCCTTCTTGACTAGTTCCAATAGCTGATAATACTAGTGTTTCATGTTCATGAGCAAATTGGACGATATCAATCAATGCTTCTTCTGTGAATCCAGGAACTGTTCCTACTGCTGGAACCAATAAAATATCCGCTCCCGCTTCAATCAATTCCTTTGCAATTGCTCGATTCATTACCGGTTCTTTGGAGCCTGCTCCATGCATTTTTCCTGCAATAATAACCCCTGTAAAATATTTTTTGGCTTTTTGAATTGCTTGGGCAATTGCTTGATTCGTTACTCCTGTACCAGGATTTCCTGTTAAGCAAATAAAGTCTAAGCCTAATGCTTCTGCTGATTTCAATGTTTCTTTTGAACAAATTCTTCCCGCTGGAATGACTAGTCGAGTCTCCAACATTTCTGCTTCTAAATCTACTGGTTCTAAGTTAGCACCAATAGGACGTCCGCATAATTCTTTTAATCGTTCAATTGGATTGGAGCTACCTTCTACTCCGTATAGCTTTGGATTTAAACAATCAAATCCATTTAAAAGCATTAAATCTCCCCCGAATGCACTGGCGATTTCCGCATGTGTTAATTCAGGAATAATCGGGCGATGATGAATCGCCATTTCACAGCATACCGTTCTACCCTCACCTGCCTGAATGGCTAATTTTAATTCTTCTGCTGAAAATTTTCTAAAATCACTTGCCACACAGTTTAAAATTCGTTTTCCCATTGTAAAGTCCCCTTTATTTTAAAATAGTAACTGCTTCTTTCATACTTTCTAAATGACATAAATCATAGTCTCCGCTATCAGAATAGCGATAAGAAACTTCTCCATTCGTTGTCGTTGGATCCACTGCCCAAGATTTAAAACTTCCATGAAGTTGTTCTAATCCTGTTTTTTCTAGAATTTCTGTTAGATTGGCTAGAGAAACGCCACATCCTCCTAAAAATTCGATTTGATTTCCATATTGTTTTTGCCATTTTGCTAAATTTTCCAAGCCAGACATAATATTTTTTCCTTGCCCACTTGTTAAAATACGAGTGCATCCTAATTCAATTAATCTTTCTAGTGTTTCTTCCGGATTTTTCACACAATCAAAGGCACGGTGAACTACGCTATCAGCACCGTATTCTTTACATAACTCAATCATTTTCTTTGTTGCATCCCAATCCATATTTCCTTCTGGAGTTAAGAAACCAAAAGCTAAGCCTTTTGCTCCTGCTTCTAAGAAAATTTTCGCATCTTCAAACATCACTTCTTTTTCCAATTCGTTATAACAAAAACCAGCTCCCCTTGGTCGAACCATACAAATAATGGGAATATCGATTTTTTTTACAGCCTGCGTCAGAACAGCTAACGATGGACTTAATCCTCCTAAATGTAACGCACTATTTAATTCAATGCGATTGGCTCCTGCAGCTTGGGCATTGACACAGTCCTCAATACCTCCTGCACAAATTTCTAAAGTTGTCATCCTTTCCCTCCTTCTCATTATTTTATTATGAAACTTAATTCATACAATGCTAATCCATAAATAATGGTATTCACTTTTAAATCTTCAATTCCTATCCACTCATTTGGAAGATGTGCAATATCTCTTTGCCCTGGAAAACTTGGTCCATAAGCAATAATATTCGGAATAATTTTCGCATAAGTTCCACCCGTTGTCGTAACAGGTGTTGCATTGCCATCAACGACTTCTCGATACACTTTTTGTAAAGTTTGCACATAAATCGAATCTTTATCATACAACACTGGCTTCCACGAACTGATTTCTTCTAAATGGCTTCCTTCTGGAATATGCTCTTGAATATCCGATAATAATTGTTCTTTTGTCACAGAGGCTGGATAACACATCGTCCACTCAATAAAGTGTCTTCCTTCCTCTATTCCAACAGTATATCCTCTTAATTGCATCATTCCAAAATCTTCATCGGAATAATTGATTCCTAATTCTACTCCTTGATGAGTCGTATGAAGCAAATACTGATTCATAAAAGCATATAAGGCTGAAACCTGATTTAATGAAGTACTCAATCGAACTTTCAATCGTCCTCTTTCACCGTATACAACTGGCCATTTACAGTCTGGAGTCCAACCAAAAGTAGGGGGCTGTTCTTTTGTTAAATAATGTTTTACACAGCCAAATCCTGTTTCCTCATTTGTTCCAAATACAATTCGAATCGGACGGTCAAATTGAACTCCCTTTTCTTTTAATACATATAAGGCAAATAAATTCGACAAAATCGGCCCTTTATTATCCAACACGCCACGTCCAAATAGTTTTCCATCTCGCTTCGTTGCTTTTAATGCTGGACTTTCCCAGCCTGTTCCTAATGGCATAACATCAACATGTCCAAAAATACCATAATATGCTCCATCTTCTCTGGATTCCCCATATTGTGCATAGCCAATTTTGTTGTCTAAATTTTTCGTTTCAAAGCCTAATTCTTCAGCTAGTGTTAATACTTCTACTAAAGCTTGTTTAGGCCCTTGTCCATAAGGAGCTTCTGGTAGTGATTCTCCCCGAACACTTTCAATGGCGACTAATCGCTCGATAGCTTTATGTAATTCAGGTTGAATTTCTTCCAAGGCTTTAACTATTTCTTCTCTTATTCCCATTTATTTCACCTCAAGTGGCTTCATTCGTTCTCTTAAATAGTCATCCAACCATTCTTGAGTCGCTGTTTCATGAATCATTGTGCCATCTTCTTGTGGATGTACTCGATAAACTGTTAATGGTTCTTTTTCAGTTGCTACTACAAAAGAGAAATTAGCAATATTTGTTGCCGCTCCCCATTCTCCTTTATGGTTCATCGCTACTACTGATAAATCTCCAGCATTTCCTCTTCGTCGCACTAATTTTTCTGCCAAATTCTTCACAGCTGTTTCACAGGCTTGTTGAGGATGCATTCCTTGTTCCATTAATCGAACAATTTCATAGGAAATAATTCCCTTCATCAAATCTTCCCCTAAACCAGTAGCAGTTGCGCCACCAACTATGCTATCCACATATAAGCCAGAACCAATAAATGGAGAATCTCCAACACGTCCTCTTTTTTTCATAAATAGTCCACTTGTAGAAGTTCCTGCGACCATTTTTCCAGCTGTATCTAGGCTAACCATCCCAACGGTATCATGACCTGCATAAGGTGCTAAGGATTCCGTTTGTAAATCTTTAACTCGATTATGATAATGAATTTTCGCGCGATCCGTTAACATATTTTTCCGTTCAAATCCCTGCTTTTGTGCGTAAGCTTGAGCCCCAATTCCAACTAATACATTATTCACCGATTGCAAGCTTAATTGACGAGCCACTGAAATGGGATTCGCCACATCTTGAATCGCACATACTGCTCCAAAATCAAGAGTTGTTCCATCCATATAAGCGGCATCTAATTCCACTTCCATCACTTCATTAGGAAGCCCACCATAACCGACTGATTTATAATAGGGAAAATCTTCAACTGCTTTAATCGCTAATTCAATCGCATCTCCAGAAGATGCCTGTTGTTCTAATATCTGCACAGCCTCTTGGACTCCTTCTAGCGCCATTCTCCAAGTGGCAATCATTCCCCACATAGTCACTCCTCCATTCCATATTGATAATTGTATTCTAGTATTTGATGGTATTTTTCCATTGTTAAATCTTCGCAAATCGCACACATTAATCGGAGAGTTGCTTCAATATCTCCTAAATGCACAATACTTTGATGCGTATGCATATAACGAATTGGAATTGATAAAGTTGTCGCTAAAATTCCCGTCTCAGACTTATAAATATTTCCCGCATCTGTTCCACCCTTTGTAAAACAACCAATTTGATAAGGAATTTGATGTTTCTTACAAAGATTTTCTAAATAAATAAGTAACCCTCGATTCGTTACCGTCATATTATCAATAGCCGTAAGAGAGACGCCTTTTCCAAGTTTCGTATGATTTTGATTAGCTGGAGTATCCCCTGCTAACGTTGTATCCACCGCAAAAGCCACTAATGGCTTTTCTTGGAAGGCAGTCGTTCGTGCCCCTCTTAATCCAACTTCTTCTTGAATCGTTGTGGCTAGTGTCACTCTTTTAGATAGATTTAGATGCTTTAAAGCTTGCATGAGCCAAATTCCTAAAGAAACACTCACTCGGTTATCGAGCGCTTTTCCAATCATATATTCCTGATTCAAACCAATCGTTTGGCAAGTACTCACTAAACTCACGACATCTCCTACTTCAATGCCCATTTCTTGAATAGAGTCACGACTATCAACACCCAAATCGACAAATAAATCCTCCATTGCAACCACTTTTTTACGAGCTTCTGGAGAAATCGCATGCGTTTGAGGTCCACCAATAATTCCAGTCCATGTTCGACCATCACTCGTTGTAATCGTAACTAATTGTTGTAATAACGTATGCGCCCACATATTTCCTACAGGTTGAATTGATACATATCCCTTGTCATTAATTTCTGAAACAATAAAACCCACTTCGTCCATATGAGTGGCAAACATAATTGAAAGTTCGCCTTCTCCTAAAGAAAACAAGCCGGAGCCTAATTTGTCTTGTTCTTTTGTACAAAAATGTAGTTGTTCTGATACAAATTGTAAAATTGGCTCTTCATGTCCTGAGATGCCTACAAGATTACTCAATGTTTTTAATAATTCTATTTGATGATGTTCTAACATTGCTTCACCAACTTTCTTGGAAAGCAAGTTGCTGAACTTTTTGGAAGGTTAGATTTTCTAAAAATACTTGAAGCGTATGAATGACAGGTTTCAAATCTTCCTTATTTAATAATTGGACAAATTCTCCTTCTTCTTGTAACGGAATCACCACAACAACTGTTGGTGTCCCTGCTAAAGATTTATGAATAAATGATCCATCCGTCCCTTTTTCTTGGACATTTGCCTTCACTTCGTATCCTAAACTTTGAGCAACTTCTTTAATTTCTTTGACTAACGAAACATTTGGTAATAATGTCTTATCAAAATAGCGAATATAGACTGTTTGTTCTGCATAATCTCTCACCGGCGCTACATCTAATACAATCGACACATCTGGCAATATCGTATTTGTAGCAGTAATCGCTCCTCTATATCCCACAATGGATTGAGCAATTCCTCCAATGCTAAGTGTATACGGTAGAGAAGGCATTGTTTTCATCAACTGATAAGTAGCATAAACTCCAGCTCGATTGGAGATATTTTTACTTAATATCATTTGTTCTGTTTCAATCACTGGAATTTCTAATACAAAAGTATCTCCTACTTGAACTCCAATTTGTTCCACTTCTTGTAGCGATTTAGCTCCTATATGAATCCAATAGTGTTCTTGTTTTTGTAGTACATATCCATAGACTCGTTGATGATGTCGTGTTAACAGACAAACTCTTTGATGGAGAAAATCTTTTGGTGCAACATCTCCAATGGTCACAAAAGACAATAATCCACTCTCATGAATATCGTCAATCATTCCTCCACATTCATCAATATTTGAACTAATCATCACTGTAAAAGGACTATTCTCGACTTGTCTCTCCCCAAAAATCGAACCTAATTTATCTCTTTTCAAGTTTAAATTCAATTGTTGATATTCCGTAGACAAATATTGATGGATTTCATACTCATCTCCAGAAACTCCAGGTAGACTACATAAGGCACGTAACTCCACTTCACTCGCTTCCTTTCTAACGATAAATTCGATTCGACTCTTGTTGATCATGCGCAATAATTAGCGCAATGTCTTTCAACGCATCATTTAACCCAACTGCACCTTTTTTAGGCATTTCAATCATGGTCGTATGTTCCTTAAATTGTTGAATGATTTCTTCATTTTCTTTCGAACAAGCTACGTATGTTTTACAATCCGTTTGATGTTCAATAAATGAAGCTACATTTGCTGCCATTTCTATAAATGTTTCATCATTAAAACATGGCCCCGCAAATAACACTTCTGCTTTTGTTTTCAAAATCAGATTATGAATTTTATGAAGCACTTCTTCCTTATGGTCTGCAAAATAATCTGGACCACAATAGACAGTTGCTAATACTTGTAAATTTTCTTTTAAAAAGTAATCTTTATACATTAAGTAGGAGCCAATTCCTCCTTTTTCTAACCCAAGAGGTGTATCTGCTCTTTCCTTTCCACCATAACCTGCCTGTATTTGATTCAAAAATAATATGACTCGCATATGCTTTCTCCCTTCAAAAAAAGTGGGAAAACAACAGAATTTTGTCTTTCTCTGTTGTCTTCCCACCTCCGCACGTTCAACTTTTCTACTCGTTTATTATTTTTACATTTTATAAATCATCAAAACTTAAATCATCTAATGACAATTCATCTAATTCATCGCTTAATGAATGAGCAGCTTGATGTTCTTCATGAAGATATTGTTTATCAATCACTCTAAAGAATGGATAGTAAATACACATTCCGATAATAATTAATACAATTTGGAATAAACCTGCTACGATACTTCCTGTAGCTAACCAACCAGAGAAGAAGAATGGAGTTGTCCAAGGAAGTGCTGCTCCTGTAGTATATGGAATTAACCCAATTAATGTAGCAATAGTCGCTAAAATAGTATTCACTAATGGTGTTAAAATAAATGGAATCACGATTAATGGATTTAATACAACTGGTAATCCAAAAATAATCATTTCGTTAATCCCAAAAATACCAGGAACAATGGCTAAACGTCCTAATTTTTTCATACGTTCTGATTTTCCAAAGAATACCATTAAGAAAACAAGTGACAATGTACTACCACCACCACCAAAGTTTCCAAAGAAATCTCCAAATGGCCCTGTAAAGATATTAGGAAGCGTTGCTCCTTGTTTAAAGGCTTCTAAGTTTTCCGCTGTTAACGCTAAATGAATTGGATTAAAGACCGTATTTGTTACAGCAGGTCCATTAATACCGAAGAACCAGAATAAAGTAGATAAGAACTGATAAATTGGTTCAAAAATCAAGCTTTGTCCGAATCCCATTAATGGAGCTTGTAAAATTTTATAAATAAAGTTATGAGCGTATTGATAATCTGTTGCTGAGAACACTAAATATACTACAAAGAAGAAAAACATTGCAAATGCACTTGGAATTAATGCTGCAAATGATTGTGTTACAGCTGGCGGAACACCGTCAGGCATTTTAATAACCCAACCTTTGTTTTTAACCGTCACAAAAATTTTTACAGAAATAATAGCTGTCAACATGGCTAAAAACATCCCTGCAGAACCTAAATGTCCTAATGCAAACCCATTAAACACCTTACCATTGGCAGCATTCACAAAATCTGGATGTGATTTTGGCGTAATAATGAGGAAACATACAAGAGCAACCGCTCCTCCTGCGACTGGATCATTTTCCAATTGACGAGCATAAGCATACCCTATTCCAAAAGCTCCTAATAACCCTAAAACACTAAATGTTGAATCAATCACCGCATCCATTTTACTTGGCCAACCTTGACCAAAAAATTGTGCTAAGAAATCAACATACCCTGGAATTGGGAAGTTTGCGATTACTAGAAAAATTGATGCAACAATAATTAATGGAGTCGACACTAAAAATCCATCCCGAATTGCAATTAACACTTTATTATTGCCCAATTTTTCCGCGGAACTTCCCATTACTTTTTCTAATGTATCAAACATAACTTCTCCTCCTATTTTTTATTTTTAATGAGTTGAATCGCACGTTTTAAAATACGTTCCCCATTGACATTCCCATAATCTTCTAAATTTATTACCTCAACAGGAATACCAATAGGTTCATATTTTTCGCGAGTAGCATTAAATTTGAATTTCACTTGAGGTCCCAATAAAATGACATCCGGATGAAATTCCTGAACAACAGAATCTAACTGAACATCTGGAAATGCCTTCACTTCTATTGGCAATTGATGATGATTTGCAACTTCTTGCATTTTACTTGCCACTAGACTCGTCGACATTCCTGCATTACAAAATAAATACACACGTTTCATATATATTCCCCCACTATTT
Organism: uncultured Granulicatella sp.; assembly: GCA_963523795.1. Classification (GTDB taxonomy): domain Bacteria; phylum Bacillota; class Bacilli; order Lactobacillales; family Aerococcaceae; genus Granulicatella. Next base: position 1,379 of record CAURER010000029.1, on the reverse strand, counting down.
TGTTTTATTCTTATGCTTTTTCAATTTTTTCTAATCTCTGATATAAAGATACTACTTCTTCACTTGTTACTTGTAATAATTCCGCATTCATTAGTTGATCTTCTGCGTGCAATAATAATAATGAAAAAGGCACTCTATTCCCTGAACTATCCTTTTGTAATAATTCAAAATGAATTTCGTGACCTTTTAATCGTTGTTGCTGACCTTCTTCAATTAATGAACTTGCTTCTTCAAAATGACCCTTTTTAGCTTGGACAATAGCTTCCATAAAAGCTGAACGTGCTGCTCCTAAAGCTGCAATCATTTTAAAGCAAACTAATTCTACCTCATTCATGTATCTTACCTCCCCTCTAAAAACACTGGCAAAAACCACTTTATACATTAATTATAAATCGTTTTCATGAAAAATCCTAGTCTTTTTACTCACTTTTTCACAAATAAATTTTGATTTTAGCATAAAAAAACTCAGAACAACAAATTAACTGTCATTCTGAGATCATCGGTTAAATCATTTCATTTTTATACGGAGCTACCACAAATTGAATAGCTTTTATTACAGCTACAAAAGGACTGATAAATACTAAAATAAATTGTATCATTCCAACGAGCCAGAGAAGTGAAATAAATGAATGTGGTAAATGAAACATCCATACTAAACTAAACACTTTTGTCATATAGCGATAAGCCATTAAAAAAATAGGGGTTAACATAATTGCAAACATCATTTCTCCCAATATAAATAAAGGAGACTCTTTCGAAGTTTTTAATTTCCATTGTTCAATAAGCATCATTAATAATGCAGCCATAAACATAAATAGAATAACTTCTCCCTCTTTTGCCAATATCTTATTTCCTTGGTTCATTATAAATAAAGTAATCAGATTGGTGACTACAATCATTCCCATTACAAATTTCCAGTAATAGGTACTATATTTTTTCATTGTCAAAGCTCCTCTCTCCTACTCTCGCCTTTGAAACTATCATTACTGACTATCTGTTTTTCATCAAGAGTATCTGAGAAAATTTAATAAAAATTTAGGAAATAAAAAAGACAGCCGAAGCTGTCTATCCTACTGGGGTAGCTGGATTCGAACCAACGAATGACGGAGTCAAAGTCCGTTGCCTTACCGCTTGGCTATACCCCAATGGTGGAGGGGGGCAGATTCGAACTGCCGAACCCTAAGGAGCGGATTTACAGTCCGCCGCGTTTAGCCACTTCGCTACCCCTCCAGCTGCTATTAAAATAACGTACTCATATATAGTACACTAGACCCTAACTTTTTGCAATACCTTTTTTCAAAAAAATATTTATTTTTATATAAACCCTAAAGTTTCAAAGTAACTTCTAGTTAAGTATCAAAACTAGAAGTTAGTATAAG
>CAURER010000028.1:0-23503 GCA_963523795.1 uncultured Granulicatella sp. | reverse complement strand
AACAATATTTTCTTCAATAAAGGAATCAGAACTATTACTATGGTTTTCATTCTTTTGTTTTCGTTCGAGTAATAATTTTTTCTTTAACTTTCTTTTTGTTGCTTTACGAGCTTTAGGTGAAAGGCAATTCGCTTCTGCAAGAATATTTCTTAAAGAACTTAAAGAAATGGAAATATTCTCATGAGAACGTAAAAACTCATGAAAATGAATAAAATTAAACCCATTATATTTAGAACTATAAAGAGAAATAATATGTTGTTTTATTTCAGATGAAATGGCAAAGGAACATTTCCTACCAGCATTTTTATGTTTAAAACCAGGACGACCTTCAGCAGAAAATCGTTGAATATAACGATTAATTTGACGACGAGATAATCCTAATTCGCATTCTGCTCTTTGTTTTGATTTCTTTCCTTCCACAACTTTCTTAATAACTTCATATTTTAATTTTTCATTCACGTTTAGATAATCCTCCATAAAATCTCTCCATAATATTAGAATGAATTTATTGTAACATTATCTGGGACATTTTTACTTGTGTTTCATTGAGACATTATCACTTGTGTTTGACAGGAAGCAAATTTTATTTATTCCAAGTGTTGACAGTTATTAGACATATTGCTATAATATCTCTTGTACTGTTCTAGTAGCTCAGCAGGATAGAGCATTCGCCTTCTAAGCGAACGGTCGGGGGTTCGAATCCCTCCTAGAACGTCATTAAGGAGCGTTGATATTTCAACGTTCTTTTTTTGTTTATGACAAATTTAACGCAAAAAGAGACGACCACGGTCGTCTCTTTTTCGTTTAAAAGTCAAACAAGGATAATTGATTCTCATCAGGTAAGTCGTCTAATACTTTATTCTCAGTCATATAATCAATTAAAGTTTTAGAAACTTTTCCACGTGTTGCTAAATCTTTTTTGGAAATAAATGGTTGTTCTTGTCTTGCTTCAACTATTTTATTTGCTACGTTCAACCCTAATCCTGGAATGGATCTAAACGGAGCAATTAAACTATCTCCTTCAATGACAAAATTCACAGAATCTGATTTTTCAATATCAACCATTTTAAAGCTAAAACCACGTTCACACATTTCATTGGCTAATTCAAGTACGGTTAATAAGTTTGCTTCTTTTGTACTTGCATCATTGCCTTTATCACGAATTTCCTTCATTCTTTGCTTAATCATTTCTTTGCCTTGTGACATAGCCACAATATCAAAGTCTTGAGCACGAACTGAGAAATAAGCACAATAATATAATAAAGGTTTATGAACTTTAAACCACGCTACACGTAAAGCCATTAATACATAGGCTGCCGCATGGGCTTTCGGGAACATGTACTTAATCTTCAAGCACGATTCGATATACCATTCTGGAACATTATTTTCTCGCATCATCGCTTGATACTCATCTGTAATTCCCTTTCCTTTACGTACGCCCTCCATAATTTTAAACGCTGCACCATTTTCAACACCTTTATGAATTAAGTACACCATAATGTCGTCACGACATCCAATTACTTCAGAAAGTGGAATGCCATGTAGTCGAATTAATTCTTCTGCATTTCCAAGATATACGTCCGTACCATGAGATAGTCCTGAGATTTGTAATAACTCTGTAAAGGTAGTTGGTTTTGTTTGTTCTAACATTCCACGTACAAATTTTGTACCAAACTCAGGAATTCCAAGTGTACCCGTATTCGAATCAATTTGTTCAGGAGTCACTCCTAATACTTCTGTTCCACCAAATATTTTCATCACTTCTGGGTCATCTGGTGGAATATCCTTCGGTTCAATTCCTGATAAATCTTGTAGCATTCTAATTACGGTCGGATCATCGTGTCCAAGTATATCAAGTTTTAACACATTATCATGAATGGAATGAAAATCAAAGTGAGTGGTCTTCCACTCAGCATTTTGATCATCTGCTGGAAATTGGATTGGAGTAAAGTCATACACATCCATGTAGTCTGGAATTACAATAATCCCCCCCGGGTGTTGTCCAGTACTTCTTTTAACTCCTGTACACCCTTTTGCTAAACGATCAATTTCTGCTTGCCTAAATTCTAATCCTAAATCTCGTTCATAACCTTTTACATAACCAAAGGCTGTTTTATCCGCAACAGTACCAATCGTTCCTGCACGATACACATAATCTTCCCCGAATAATACTTTCGTATAGTTATGCGCTTGTGGTTGATATTCCCCTGAGAAGTTTAAATCGATATCGGGTACTTTATCCCCGTAGAATCCTAAGAACGTTTCAAATGGAATATCATGTCCATCTTTTGCAAGACGTGTTCCACATTTTGGACAATCTTTTTCTGGTAAGTCGAATCCTGAACCGACAGAACCGTCATCGAAAAATTCTGAATAACAACAGTTTGGACAACGATAGTGTGGCGCTAATGGATTTACTTCGGTAATACCCGTTAAAGTCGCTACTAAAGAAGAACCAACTGATCCACGAGAACCTACTAAATACCCATCTTCATTACTCTTATGCACTAATTTTTGAGAAATTAAGTAAATAACGGAGAATCCATTTCCGATAATACTCTTTAACTCTTTATCAATACGTTTTTCAACGATTTCTGGTAATTCTTCCCCATACCATTCATGAGCTTTATCATAACTTAATTTCGTAATTTCATCTTCTGCCCCTTCAATTTTAGGCGTATACAAGTCATCTTTAATTGGGATAATCACTTCTAGCTGATCATTCACCCAATGAGTGTTTGTTACAACAACTTCAAAAGCTTTCTCTTCTCCTAAAAAGGCAAATTCATCTAGCATTTCATTCGTTGTTCTAAAATGTACATCTGGATAATTTAATTTTTGTCCATTATTCACAGAAGTTAATAAGATTTCTCGATAAATTTTATCTTCAGGATTTAAATAGTGAACATTCCCTGTTGCGACAACCGGAATATTTAATTCTTCTCCTAATTTCACCAGATTTTTAATAATTTCTTCTAGATGATGTTCATTTCGAATGAGTTCTTTATCAATTAATGGGCGATAGACTGCTTTTGGCATAATTTCAATATAATCATAAAATCTAGCCTTTTCTTTAGCTTCTTCATAGCCTTTTTGCATCATTGCTTCAAAGACTTCCCCTTCGCTACAACCAGAACCAATTAAAAATGAATCTCTCTTCTCGATTAACATACTGCGTAAAATACGAGGAACTCTGTAAAAATATTGTACATTTGAAGCTGACACTACTTTAAAGAGTTCTTTCAATCCTGCTTGATGCTTAGCAAAAATCGTAGCATGGAATGGACGACCATTTTTGAACACTTCTTCTGGGTGCAAGTTCGTATTCAATTGGTCATGATAAATGAGCCCATGATCATTCGCTGCTTCTTTTAAGAAAATATGACATAAATGTCCCGTTGTTTCTGAGTCAAATACCGCACGGTGATGTTGTTCTAAGGCAACATTATAACGTTTTGCTAAAGTATTTAAACGGTGAGATTTTAATTGTGGATGTAATAATCTGGATAATTCTAGTGTATCAATAACCGGTTGAGTTGTTTTCTCTAATCCTTCTTTTTCATATCCAGTATTTAAGAATCCCATATCGAAACTCGCATTGTGCGCTACTAAAATCGTATCTTTTGTAAATTCAGCAAATTCTTTTAAGACTTGAGCTTGTGATTTAGAACCACGAACCATATCATCTGTAATGCCTGTTAATTGAATCGTTGTCGCAGATAAAGGATGTCCAGGGTCAATAAATTCTTCAAACTTATCGATGACATTACCTTTATGCATTTTTACAGCTGCTAATTCAATAATGGAATCATAAATCGCTGATAAACCAGTTGTTTCCACGTCAAAAACAACATAAGTCGCATCTTCTAATAAAATATGCTGCGGATTATAAGCAACATTGACTTGGTCATCGACAATATTTCCTTCTAAACCGTATAGAATTTTAATATTATTTCCTTTTCCTGCTCCATGAGCTTCTGGATAAGATTGTAAGTTTGCGTGGTCTGTAATTGCTACAGCTGGATGCCCCCATTTAGCTGCTTGTTTCACTAAATCACTAGCAGAATTAGTTGCATCCATGACCGACATATTTGTATGCAAATGCAATTCAATACGTTTTTGGTCTTCTGGAGCACGATCGATTCGTCCAATATGATCCACTTTATTCATATCACGAATAATCATATTTAATTCTTGGGAAAATTTATTAATTTCAATATTTCCGTATGCTTTCACCCATGTTCCTTTTTTCAAGGCTGCTAAACGTTCTTCATCTTCAGCTGTTGATGGGAATAAAGTTGCTCCAATCGATGAAGTGTAGTCTGTCATTTTAATATTGGCAAATGACTTTCCACTTGCTTTTCTTGTACGAATTTCAATATCAAAAATTTGTGCCTCTACTAAAACATTTCGCTCTTCTTCATAAATATCCGCAATCTCTCTTGTTTCTAAATTACTACGAATCGCCTTTCCATATAAAATAGATGAATCTGAATTAACTGCAGCAGGTTTCAAAGCTGCAGCTTCTTGAACTTCTTTTTGTTGAACAGCTTTTTCTTGATACTCTTGTTCAATCGTTTCATGCTTGATACGTAGTTCTTCTTCTAATTGACTTCCCAATTCGTCATTGACAATAATATCAACGCCCATTTTTGGAAAACCAAAATTCTCAAAGTATTGTTGAATTTTTTTGATGTAATTTTCATTGACATGAGATTTGGTAATTTCATTTGGACAATGAAATTGTATTTTCTTCTGATTCCAAGTAGGAATTTGTCCAGAAAGTAATTGGACAACAAGAGGTGATTCTTGTTGTAATTGGAAGAGAACCATTTCCCAATATGCTTGAATTTGTTCTTGTGTAATTTCTGATTCTTCTCTTGTTTTAACTACTAATTTTACTTGAGCAATTTTTTCATAGGTCTGTTTTAATTGTTCATAGAAACGTTTAAATTTTTCATACTGAACGACTTGGTTCGTCTCAATATTAAAGCACCATTCTGGAATACTTTTTGTAATATCAATTTTTGTTAATGAGGCTTGATCAAAATCTGGTTGTAAAAACTCTTCTTTGTCTAACTGCAATTGATTCATTAATGTTAAAAATAATTGTTGTTGATGTTCTGACACTTCATCACTCCTCTCTAAAACTGAAAAAATAAGTGTGGTTTTCTATTATGTTACTATAGAAAACCATCACTTACCTCCTGTTCATTGTTAAAATAATTTACTAATATCGTTCCATGTCACTAAAATCATTAAAATGATTAAGAATACTGCACCTGCAATTGTAATATAGGACTCTTTTTCAGGACTTAGTGGTTTCTTACGAATTCCTTCGATAATATTTAAAACTAATTTCCCTCCATCTAAGGCAGGAATTGGTAATAAATTCATCATTCCTAAATTGGCACTAATTAATCCTAAGAAATTCAAAACAGAAACAAATCCACTTTGAGCCACTTGAGATGTTAGAGAAAAAATCGCTACTGGACCACCTAAATGATTAATAGAAAATCCTTTTGTAAAGAATGATGCAATCGTTAAGAATACAGAACTAATCACAAACCATGTTTGAGTAAAACCATAAAGTACTTTAGATAAAACATCTGTTTTCTTCGCAGATTCAATTCCTAAAATACCAACTTTAGAACCATCTGATAAATCATACGCTTTAGGTGTTACAACAATCGTTTGTTGATTTCCATTTCGTTCAATCACAAGTTTCGTTTCAAGGTCAGCACGTGGAGAAATTTGTTTACTAATGTCTCCCCATTTTTGAACTGTCTGTCCTTCAATTTCAATAATTTTATCTCCAACTTGTAACCCAGCTACTTGAGCTGCAGAATCAGTTGCAAAGTTTCCAACTACTGCTTCATTAGAAGGAACTCCACCAGCTAAAAATGCCACGATAATAAATGTAATAATCGATAAAATAAAATTATTCATTGGTCCTGCAAAGTTCGTTAACATACGGTCTTTTAAACTTGCAGAATTAAACTGACGTTCAATCGGAGCAACAACTACTTCTGTTCCATCTTCTTCGATAATAGTAGCCGTTTTAGAAACGGTTAATATTTCTAATTCTTCTTTTTGAGGTTTATATCCTCTTACTTCCATTTTATCTTGCAAATCACAAGATTCAATTTGGAAAGGAATACCTTGTTCTAATTCAGTTGATGGATCAAATGAAATTTGTTGAACAATTCCATCTTCTAATCGAAGTGTCACCATCATACCAGGTTTAATGTCTTGATCATCTTCCTCATGACCTGCCATACGAACATATCCACCAACGGGTAATAATCGTAAAGTGTAAACTGTTTCTCCTTTACGCACTTGGAATACTTTTGGTCCCATTCCAATGGCAAATTCTTTTACTAAAATACCTGCACGTTTTGCAAAATAAAAGTGTCCAAATTCATGAATAATGACAATGACACCAAATACAAATAAAAATGCAATAATTGTTTTAATCATATGTCCTCCTTAATGAGTACCAATAAATTTCAATACAATTTGAAACATAAACATTGCGAAAAATGTTGAATCAAATCGATCTAATACTCCTCCATGACCTGGAAAGATATTTCCAGAATCTTTTACATTAAATCTACGTTTATATGCAGATTCTACTAAATCTCCTAATTGCCCAAAAACTGATAAAGCAATCATTAAAATCGTCATTTCGATAAAATGAAATCCTAATGGATTGAATAATTTTAAAGCAATCGTTCCTAACCCAATTGCTCCAATCACTCCACCAATGGATCCTTCAATCGTTTTATTTGGACTAATAGCAGGAGCTAATTTATGCTTTCCAAAACTTCTTCCTGTAAAATAAGCAAACGTATCTGTCCCCCAAATAATACAAAAGACAAAAACGACCATTCCAAAACCATATTCACGTACAAATAAAATTCCGGAAAATCCGCCGCCAACATATAAAGCAATCAGAGATAAGAAACTCACATCTTCGATGGACAGCGTCTCACTTTTATAAACGGTTAACGACATTAATAACATCACACATAGGAAGAAAATATAAAAGAAATCCACACCTACGGGTAATTCAATAATCGGTGCTCTTGCAAAAATAATCGATAGTGTAGCTATAAGCGTTAAGATTCCTTCAATCGAAACAATCGATAATTTCTTCATCTGGAAAAATTCAAAAATAGCTACGAATGATAAAAATGCAATAATGGTTTTTAACAAATGCCCTCCAATGACTAATGCAGGGACAAACAACATCAAGGCAACAATGGCAGTTATGATACGTGTCTTCATGAAATTAATCCTCCATATCGTCTCTGACGTTTCTGATACGTTAAAATCGCTTCTTCTAAATCTTCTTTACTAAAATCTGGCCAAAAAATATCTGTAAAATAATATTCGCTATACGCTAATTGCCATAAAAGAAAATTACTTAAACGTTGTTCTCCACTTGTACGAATCATTAAGTCTGGTTCTGATAAATCTCCTAAAAAATTCGTTTGTAAATGATTGGAAAATACGTCTTCATTGATTGAATCGGCATCATACTCACCATTTGAAACATCCACTGCAATTTCTTTTACTGCTTGAAGAATTTCTGCTCTCGAGCCATAATTTAACGCAAAACATAGAGTCATTCCTGTATTGTCTTTTGTATCCTCTACTGCTTTTTCAACAACTTTTCTTGTTGCTTCTGGTAATTGATCGGTAAATCCAATTAGACGGATGCGCATATTTCGCTCTTGCAATTCTGGCATGAATGAACTGAAAAAGTCTCCTGGAAGTTTCATTAAAAAGCTCACTTCTTCGGTTGGTCTCTTCCAATTTTCAGTACTAAATGCATACATGGTCATCGCTTTTACTCCTAATTCATCAGCAGCAATCGCAATTCTTTTAACCGTACTCATTCCCTCTTTATGACCAGCAATTCGAGGTAAATTTCTACTTTTTGCCCAACGTCCATTACCGTCCATAATAACTGCAATATGTTGAGGAATATTTGTTTTATCTAATTCAATAGTTTTCGTTTCTTTTTTCTTTTTCCAAAAAAGCATCATTTCAATTCCTTTACTTATGAAATACTCTCTCATTGTATCAGAAAAACACCTTATTGGGTAGTTATTCCCCCTTCTTTTAACCCATTCTTAGACTTTGCTAGACAAAGTCGTGAATGAAGGTTTCTACCATGGTGTTCTTAGGAAAAAAATGGTATAATGCTAAAGGATAAAAGCATATTAGGAGGTAGAAAAACAAAATGATTACAATGAAAGATATTGTATTAGAGGGTCATCCTGCTTTAAGAAAACGTGCAGAAAAAATTAGTTTTCCATTATCAGATGACTTGCAACATTTAGCAAAAGAAATGCTAGAATTTTTACATAATAGTCAAGACGAAGAAATTGCTGCAAAATATGAATTACGTGCTGGAGTTGGCTTAGCAGCTCCACAATTAGGAAAAGAAATTCAAATGATTGCTCTTTTAATTCCAGGATATGAAGATGAACCTGCTCTACTTGATGAAGTATGGATTAATCCTCGCATTTTAAGAGAATCTGTAAAGAAAACTTGCTTAAAAGAAGGCGAAGGATGTCTATCTGTGAATAGAAACGTTCCTGGAGTCGTATTAAGACCTCAAAGAATTACTGTAAAATATTTCACACCTGAAGGTGAAGAAAAAGTTAAAACTTTGACGGATTATGAAGCAATTGTTGTTCAGCACGAAATTGATCACTTAAACGGAGTTATGTTCTATGATCATATTAATCAAGCTCAACCACAATATATTCCTGAAGGAGCTGTCGTAATTGGATAAGAAAATTGCAGTGATATTTGATTTAGATGATACCCTTTATTCTAAGAGTGAAGTATTTTTTAAAACGTTTTGTCAATTCGCAACACCAAGTATAGATGCTGAAAGTCTCTATTTAACTTATCAAAAAAGAAGTGATGAGGCTTTTGTAAAATTTTCTGCAGGAGAAATTACTCTTTCTCAATCGCATCAAGAGCGAGTTTCCAATACTTTTAAAGATATAGGGATTGAGTTATCTTCTGAGAAAATTCAAGCATTTATTAAAGCCTACCAAGACACTTTAAATGCTATTACCCTTTCTGAAGAATGGATTGAAGTATTTCAACGATGTAATAAAGAATCTTATCAAATAGCTATTTTGACGAATGGCCCAACAAACCATCAGAAAAATAAACTGTATCAATTAAACTTATCCAAGTGGATTCCTGAAGAATTTTGGTTTATTTCAGAATCAATTCAAGCGAAGAAACCAAGCATTCAAGCTTTTCACCATGTCGAATCAAAAATTTCTGCTGATGAATATTTTATGATTGGAGACGATGTCCAAACAGATATTACTGGAGCTATTCAAGCGAACTGGCACCCGATTCAATTTACAAAATATCATCAAATGGATGCAGGAAATCTATCATGTGACGAAGCTAAAGAACCAAAGGAAATCTTTCCTTTAATCCAACAAATACTACACAGATAATTGTACTTAAAGTGTACTTTTATGTTAAAATAATTTTTGAAAACTATATTGAACAAATAAGGAGTTATAAAATGATTTTTAAAATTACTTACCAACCATCAAAAACTGAAGCACCACGTCGTGAAAATACTCTATCACTATACGTAGAAGCTCAAGATAAAGTTGAAGCTCGTCGTTTAGTTGACGAAAACACTGAATACAATGTGGAGTTCATTCAAGAATTAGATGAAAAACATCTAGCTTATGAACAAAAAAATCCTGATTTCAAAGTTACGGTGTTTAACTAATGAAACCAACAATAAAAAATAATGAAACGGGCGTATTCGCTTTTGGTGGTTTAGGTGAAATCGGAAAGAATACCTATGGCGTCCAATTCCAGGATGAATTAATTATTCTAGATGCTGGAATTAAATTCCCTGAAGATGATTTATTAGGAATTGACTATGTAATTCCTGACTATAGCTACATTATTCAAAACCAAAGTAAAGTTAAAGGTCTCTTCATCTCTCATGGACACGAAGACCATATTGGTGGTATTCCTTTCTTAATTAAACAAGTGAATATTCCAATTTATGCAACTAAATTGGCAATGTCACTCATTCGAAACAAACTTGAAGAACATGGCTTACTTCGAGATGCTATCTTACATGAAATAGATGAAGATTCGGTTATTAAATTTAGAAAAACCCAAGTAAGTTTTTACCGTACTACTCACTCTATTCCAGATGCATTCGGTATTGTCATTAAAACTCCTCCTGGAAATATTGTATTTACAGGAGACTATAAATTCGACTTTACACCAGTAGGACAACCTGCTAACTTACACAAAATGGCTCAAATTGGTGAAGAAGGTGTACTAGTTCTTTTAGGAGATAGTACGAACTCTGAAGTTCCAGGATTCACGAAATCAGAACAAGTTGTTGGACAATCGATTAAAGAAATTATTCAACGTGTTGAAGGTCGTATTATTTTCGCTACATTTGCATCGAATGTTTCTCGTTTAAAACAAGTAACAGATGTAGCAGTAGCTACTGGACGTAAAATTGCTGTCTTTGGACGCAGTATGGAAGCTAGCTTTGCTACTTCTCGTGAATTAGGATATATTTCTGTACCAGATGATACATTCATCGATGGTCGTGATATTAACCAATATCCTGCTGAAGAAGTGATTATTTTATGTACAGGATCACAAGGTGAACCAATGGCAGCCTTAAGTCGTATTGCCAATGGAAATCATCGTCAAATTTCTGTTCAACCTGGAGATACAGTTATCTTCTCAAGCTCTCCTATCCCAGGAAATACAGCTGCAGTAAATCGTGTTATTAACTTATTATCTGAAGCTGGAGCTGAAGTCATTCATGGTAAATTAAATAATATCCATACTTCAGGGCATGGTTCTCAAGAAGAACAAAAATTAATGTTACGATTAATGAAACCGAAGTATTTCATGCCTGTTCATGGTGAATATAGAATGCAAAAAATCCAAGCGAACTTAGCAAGTCAAGTTGGAATTCCTAAAGAAAATTCATTCATTTTAAGTAATGGAGATATTTTAGCAGTAACAAGTGACTCTGCTCGTCGTGCAGGACATTTCTATGCTGGAGATGTTTATGTAGATGGAAATGGTATTGGAGATATCGGAAATATCGTTTTACGTGACCGTAAAACATTATCTCAAGATGGTTTAGTCATCGTTGTTGCAACGGTTGATTATGACGAACGTGAATTAGTAACTGGCCCTGAAATTTTATCTCGTGGATTCATCTATATGCGTGAGTCCGGTGAATTATTAAATCAAGCTCAACAAATTCTGAAAGAAGAATTACAAGCCTTCATCAATGAAGCTGACGAACCTTTAAATGAGAGATCTCTACGTAATCTTATTATCGATACGTTAAATCCTTATTTATACAAACAAACCGCTCGTCGCCCAATGATTTTACCAGTCTTAATGGGTGTTAGCGCAGAAGATGTGGAAGATTAAACTATCATGAAAAAAGAAACATCTCGCTTTATTAAGCGAGGTGTTTCTTTTCTATAATTGTATGATTTTATTAGCAATATTCATTACAAACCGTTGATCATGTTCAATTAAAATCAAGGTTGGCTTCACTTCTTTAATTAGTTCTTCAATTTGAATTCTTGAAATAACATCAATAAAATTTAGAGGTTCGTCCCAAATATATAGATGAGCAGGTTTAGAAAGACTAATTGAAATTAGCACTTTCTTTTTTTGACCATCACTATAGTTTTTCATATTTGTATCAAATAATTCTTTTGGAAAATCTAATTTACTTAATATTGTTCGACAAGTAGTTTCATCTACTCCATGACTATGAATATAGTTTATTAAATCCCCTTCCAAGGAAGAAGCATCTTGTGAAATATATGAAATTTCTAATTGATTGGCTATTTTTATTTCACCAACATAGTTAAGATATTGACCCATTAATATTTTTATGAGGGTTGATTTTCCACTACCATTGGGTCCATTTATAGCAATAACATCCCCTTGTTGAATTTCAAAATTGAGATCAGAAAATAGTTTTCTTTCACCGAACTGATAACTTAACTGACTAGCAGATACTAGCAAAGATTTATGATGCAGTAAAGGGCGAAGAAATAGACTATCTTTTCTTTCAAGATCTTTTAATAAATTTTCTTTTTCTTCGATTGCTTTTTGCTGACGCTTTTCTAAGTTCTTGGTCTTTTGCATCATTTTTGCCGCCAAATGTCCAATACGTCCTTTATCTGGCTTTATACCAGAAATTTTCACACCATTCTTCGTATTTTCAACTTTATTCGACCAAACCTTTGTCTGTCTTGCTGCCTTGTTTAATCGTTCAATCTCACTTTTAATTTTTTCATTTTGATTGAACTCATACTGATCTTTTGCTATTTTATTTTCATACCATGACGTAAAATTACCTGATTGTACATCAATTGAGTTTCGATTAAAAGAAATGACATAATTAATACATCCATCTAAAAAATCTCTATCATGAGAAATCAATAAAAATCCTTTTTTACTCTTTAGATAATCACATACAATTTTTCTTCCATTCACATCAAGATGATTTGTTGGTTCATCAATCAATAAAAATCCATTATCTTTCGTAAATAATATCGCCAAAAGAAGTTTAGTTTGTTCTCCTTTAGAAAGAGTTTCAAATTTTCTATCCATAATACTTTCATCTAACTGCAACTGATGAAGCTCCCGATATACTTTCCACTCATCTTCTTGCGCTGTCCACTCTTCCAGTAATTCTATCCCAGTCTTTGAAAAATCCAGGTGATTTGGAGGAAATTGAACAAATTCAACACTTTTATGAATCTTTCCTTGGTAAGATTCTTGTTCTAATAATAACTTAAACAAGGTTGATTTTCCGATTCCATTTCTACCAATTAACCCCGTTTTCCAATTTGTATCTAAAGAAAAACTCACGTCATCAAACACAGGTTTTGTAGATGAAAAATACGAAAATGTTAAATTTTCAATTTTAATCAATGACATGATATCACCTTGCTTTCAATTATACTTTAATGTTATTATAGCAGAATTTAATTTGATTCATAAGCTTTAATCTAAATAACAGGAAAAACCTCTAAATATATAGAGGTTTTCCCAACAAACATTTATTCAAAATTTATTTTTTTCTTTTCTTACTAACAAAAACTCCTCCTAATAATGCAATACTTGCTGCAATCGTTTCTCCTAGACTTGAAACTGTTCCTGTTCTTGGTAATTCCGCTTTAACTTCTGTATGAGTTACCTTTTCTTCAGTTATTGTTCCTTGATTTGTTTCAGTTTCTTTTGACGTTTTAACTTCTTCATTCTTCATAGATTGACTTACTTGTGTACTAACTGTTTGCTCTTTTTCACTTTCAGTTTTGGCTAATTGAGTTGATTGAGTTGTAGTAGCTTCTGCTTTCACATTTTCAGGTTTTACTGCTTGAGTTGAAGGTAAGTTATTTGGTTGTTCATCAACAGTAGCAGGTTTAACTGGTTGAGTTGAAGTAGATTTTTTAAATGTTACGGCATATAAACTAAAGTGGTTTACAGTTAAGCGAACACTATCATCTTCACCTTTTTCAAATGGTACTTCGTGTACAATTTGTTTAGTATCACTTGTAATATAGTAAGCTTTATCAACTTCTAATCCAACTGGTACTCTAACTTTAGCATCACCATTCACTGGCACAGCATTTCCATCCTTATTCACGAATGTAATTTCATATGCAATATAATCTTTATCTGCCAATGCAGAAATTGTTTCATTTACTCTTTCTACTTTTAACATCTTAATATTCTTATCTAAGTGTTTCGTAGCAATTTCAACCGCCACCGGTGTATCTCCATTTTCATCTTCAAATTTAGCGAGTGTTTTATCTTTATTTAAAGTTACTAGAACTCCTTCTGTTTCATATAATGGCAATGTAACCGTTGGAGTTTCTGGCGCTGGTGTTGGCACTGGCGCTGGTGTTGGCACTGGCGTTGGCGTTGGTGCTGGCGCTGGTGTTGGCACTGGCACTGGTGTTGGTGCTGGCTCTGGCGCTGGCGCTGGTGCTGGTGCTGGTGTTGGTGCTGGCTCTGGTTGCGGCTCTGGAGTCGGTTGTGTTTCTTCTTCCGTTATTGTTTTTAGATACTCTACCATTCGACCAACAGATGTTGGCGTTAATAAATTATATTTCTCTAATTCTTCTCTATAAGCTGCAATTGTTTGTAACGCTTCTACTGCATGTTTCTTATTAATTTTAGCAACACGCTCTACTTCTGCTAGTAATTCTTTTTCATCAATCGGTTGTTCTTTGTCGATTGGTTTTACAAAACGTAGTTCTGCTGCAGAAATATGACCATAATCACCATAAGTTTGAATTCCTGTAAAGATAGCTTTTTTGACTTTTAATGTCGTATCAAAATTAATAACTTTTGTTTTCGAATTATTTTCCCAACCATTAAAGTTAAAAGTATGTTCTTTATTGGCTTCATCAACAACTACTAATTTTCCTTTTAAGACACGTCCATTATCACCACTAGGTCTAGGTACATATTCGAATTTAGTAGCTTCGATTGGTTGCTTAAAGGTTACAGTTAATGGTTTTTCTAAACTTAATGCTCCATATGGAGTATGCCACAATGAGCTTGGATTATTATCAAATGCTAACCATGGTGAATCTTGAGGTTCTGAAACTGCATCAATGGATTCAATATCACTTGTATCAGGTGTAGTACGTTTAATTTCAAGATTTTCTTTTGCTAATTGTACATTTTCAATTAATTGTTTTGCTTCTGGAATTGAAATGTCATCTGCTGCTTCAGATAAACTTAAAATTGCATCTTTGTAAGCATATAGTGATTCTTTTGTATATTGTTCATCCTTCACAGGAGTTATCTTATCAAAGGCATCATCTACAAGCATTTTACCTGTTAAATTCACTTCTTCAATTTCTAGATTATCCATCATGAAATCTTTATAACCTTTAAAGTTAATTTCATTATTATCTGTATCTTGTTTTGTATCAGGCGCTTGACTAGTTGAGTAAATTCCTACCCACGTATCTCCTTTTTTATCTCCTTCAACATAGAATGTCACTTTTTTAGGTTTTGTATCATTTTCCCATGTATTCGATAAATCATACTTAGTCACTTTACTTCTACGATCTAACTCTCCTCGACCGACCACAAATGCATACGTACCATTTGAACCAGCTTCATATTCAAAAGTAATTTTATATGTCTTACCAGCTTCAAATCGATAGTTTTGTGGAATTGTTTGATACACCAATTTATCACGACTCGTTAATCCATTTGTTTTTAGAGACCAGTCACCGTCAATAACATCATTTACTTTTTTACCATTCCATCCACGTTGTGTATATGGTTCATGTTTTTCAGATAAGTGTGTACGGTTATCAGATACGCCTTCAACATTTCCTACAACAAATGGGAAAATACCTTGTGGAACATCTTCAAAATTTTGTTTAAATTTGCCAGTTCCTGTATCATGTCCATCTCCATACATTACTGAATGATTTTCAAATACACGGATTTCATCAAAATAAGTCGCCTTACTATCTGCATCTCTACCTAATTCAAGAGTAACATTTGAAACATCATCACCCGTTGTAAAGAATACATACATATTTTGGAAATAACTTGTATTATTAATTGTTGCATTTTTCGGTAATGTATTATGTGCATGAGCTTGTACATAATTTTTTGCAATAGATTTATTTGTATAGTTAGAAATTGTCTTATCTCCAACTTTCACAGTAATATCTGCTTTTGCATCACTTCGATTATCCACTCCAACATATACAGCATATTTTGTATTTGGTTTTAAATCTGTTAATGTTTGTTTCAAAGTAACTCTTTGAGTATTTCCTTGAATTCGAAGCATTTCATTAGCTCCTTGAGATTTTACAATTTCAGCATGCTCTGCATCTCCTGTTTTTTGCCAATGATCTAAATTACCGCTATTAAACCCTTGATCATATAGGTGTAATCCTTCACTCCAAACAATTGTCTTTTTACCTTGAGGTTCTTTATAAAGTACATATGGTTGATTAGCTTCACCTTTCAAATTAATTTTACGATCTGCTCCAACTTTTACTTCTACAACATCTTGTTTTCCTTGATCCGTTAAACGATAAAGATATACTTTATCAACATTCCAATCTTCTGGTAATGTCCATTCAGTAGTAGCTGATTCATTTGAATAGAAGTACATTTTTTCTTTATTACCTGTTAATGCATTTCCATTTGCATCCCAATTCCAAGGGACTAAATACTTACCATTATCTTCAATGACTCTTCCGTTTAATGTAACAGTTCTTTGACGATAACCTACTTCATTAGGATTATTAGATTTACGTTTGATATTCACGGTATTTCCATGATCATCAGTTAATCCAACTTCCATTTCAGGAGTCCATTTATAAGTTGTACCATCATTATTCATTGTAACTGGTTGTCCATTTACCCAACGATTTACTTTAAAGTGTTGGAAATATTTTGTCATAACATCATTTTCAAATAAATTACGAATGTATCCTTCATAATCACTTCGACCTTGCCAACCTTCAAAGTCTTTCATATTATATCCACCTAATAATGGATAATCTGCAGCACCACCATATTTAGGATAATCACCGACCCAAGAATCTTTTTGATGATTTCGAATGAATCGAACAATATTTGAATTAATTCCTTTATTTGTGTAACCACCATATGTTAAATCAGCAGCCCAGTGTTGGAATGTAGAATCATATTCAGCACCATGTCCCCATTCAATCGCCATTCTCCACCCTTGAGAATTCAATTCTTTCGCTAATACATGTGAAGGCCACGCACTATTATCTCCAGATTGACCATTTCCCCAAACGTCAACATAAATAAAGTCTAGTCCATCTCCTAATTTATCTTTTAAATCTTTCCAACGTTGTAGACGATTGTGTGCTAAGTCATAAGAAGCATCAATATTAATTCCTTGATCTAGCCAGTTCCATCCATACATATAGCTTCCATCTTGGTTTTTACGTAAAATCGCTTCTGAGAAATATTTAGATTCTGGATAAGTTTCAGAAGCATTGACATGGATACCGATTTTTGCTCCATATTCTTTTGCTTTTGCAATTAAAGTTTTGAAGTCTTCTACTCCACCGATACGTTTACCAATATCTGCATAATTCAAGTGTCCTGAATCATGTCCCTCACTACCATATCCTTTTAGTAAAATAGATTGACCTAATCCATCTGTGTGAAGATTAATTTTCTTAATACCATCTAAAGTCATTAGGAATGGATTTTGAGCTTGAGAAGCAAAGTTCATTGCAATACGATATGCTACTAAATCAGGAACATTTTCTGCTCCTTTTGGATTATTCATAATATTACGGTATGCAATAGCACCGTCTTGCCAGTCAACTTTATTGTCATTGTTCGCATCTTTTGTAATCACAACTTTTGAACTTGGTAATTCAAGAGTATATTCCGGATATACTAACTTATTGTGAGCACGTTGATAGTAATATGGAGAACTTTGGATTCCTAAATAATTTACCCCTTCTACACGTTCTAAAAATGCTGTTAAACGTGTAAAATCACGATTTCCTCCACCATAACTGAATTGAGAATTACTCCATACTGCTGCAGATAACTCATTAGAAGAAACAAATCCATACATATATGCATCTGCAAAATCTTTCATAACGCCTTTTTTCAAAGCAATATGTTCATCTCCAGATTTACGTGTATTATTGGACATTTTTGCTCCATCAAATTTAGCATCTGTTTTATCAGATCCTACTGAAACAAGAGAGTTCCCAGGAAATTCAATTGTTTGAATTAACTTTTTAGTATTATCAATTTCTTTTCCCATTTCGACTTGATTATTATTTTTAATTTTTGTCACGTCAAAATGCATTTCATTACCAACAATTTCTAATTTAACAGTAATTTCCGCATCAATAAATTCAGCTTCATTTTTTACTTTAAGCGTATATGTTGCTGCTGAATCACTATCTTTATGGTACGTAACAGTTGGAGTCACTGTTTGACCATTAATACTCATTTGACTAATTTTTTGTACTTGTCCAGTTAATGTTTTTCCATCTAATTCATATTGTTTTACACGTGGAAATGCTGTATCAATCACCGCTTTTAAGACATCAGAATGAATCGTTTCATAACGAACATCTTTATCATTTTTTTCTAATCCCTTATTGTCAACAGTTGTATCTTCCGTTGCTTTTACATTTTCTTGATTATCTGTTTTGACATCAACTTTAGTAACTTCATCTCCCCATGCTCCTGCTTTTAACATTACTTTATTAACATCCTTTAATGCATTCTTCACAGTTTCAGGAACTAATACTGTACTAAATAAATTAACTCCATTATTTGTCGCATTTAATTGACCATCTTTTTTATATGAAATTTCTAAATGATTTTCTGAATCTGGGGAAGGTGCTGCCACACGTTCTTTACTATACCAAGTATCAGTGTTTGGACCTTTATATTGCCAAAACCATCCTTGTTTATCATACCCTACAAAAATATTATTTTTATTATCTTTATAATTTACATAAACACCAAAACGTCCTTTTTGATCATCTGAACGTTCTTTAAAGGTTAAATCGATATTGACATTTCCTTCCTCATCACCTTTTAACCCTTGTTTCTCAAATAAAGCTTCTTTATCACTATTATTGTTTGCAGTTGTTGAAGAAAGTTGATTATAACGTACACCGTCTTCGGCAACTTCTTTAACAGTACCTTTAACTTTACTTACTGATTCCCACTCTATTGTTTTTGCTAGAGTAGTCGTTTCTTTTTCAGTTGAAGAAGCAGATTTTTCTGTAGTTGGAGCTGCAGGTTGAGTTGGAGTTGTAACCTCTTGTTTTGTAGCTGTATTTGGTATAGTTGAATTTGAAGTTTCTACTGGAGTTGTATTATTTTCTACCTTATCTGTTTTAACTCCAACTATTTCTGTTTTTTCTTTAGTTTCAACATTTTCCTTATGAGTTGTTTCCTTTCCAGCATCATTAGCTACTACAGTTGATGAATTAATATTTGTAACCGCACCATTCTCCTCTTGTTTTGACACTTGATTTTCGGTTTTTTCAACAGTTTTATCCATTGGTTTTACCGTCTGATTATTATCCACAACACTAGTAGAAGCGTTTTCATTTTTAGCTATTACTAGTTCACTTTTTGCTTCAGGTTGTGGATTTTCTGCAGCTGCTACCATAGGTGCACTTCCAAGAAAATATGCCCCAATCAGAAGTGAGCACGTTCCAATGGTCAATTTTCGAATCGAAAATCGTTGTCTCTTCTCTCCTTGAATATTTTGTTTTTTCATATGAATACCCCCTTACAAAATTGTAACGCTTTCAATTCAGAATATAGCATAATTTAATGGGAATAACTATTGCTTTATTGCTAATTTCTATAACTTTTTTGCTATTTTTGTAAAGGTTTACATCATTGTTATACCGGAGTATTTTAAAAGATAAATTTTGTTATATTTTTTATAATTTTAACAATATAGATTAAACAAAAAAAGACGACCGAAGTCGTCTTCATCATTATTGAAATACATGTTGTAAGTCTTGTAGCATTAATTTAGTAGATTCTAATCCTCCACCACTTAAATACCATAAGTCAGAAGTTAAGTTTACTACTTTATTATTTTTTACAGCATTTGTTGCTTGAATTAATTCGTTTTTCATTAAGGCATCTGCTTTAGAATTATCTCCACCGATTGCTAATGTACGATTTAATACAAATAATACATCTGGGTTTAATTCACTAACACCTTCAAAACTAATTTCTTGTCCATGTCTGCTTTCTTCAATTTTAGCATCTGTTGGACGGAATTTTAAATCTTGGTATAAGAAGCCAAAACGTGATTGTGCTCCAAATGCAGACATTTTACCTTCATTTAACATAATCGCTAAACTTTTTTCGCTATGTTTTTCATTTTGAGCTGCAATTGTATCAATCGTTGTTTGTAATTCTTTTACTTGAGCACTTGCTTTTTGTTGAGTTGCTTCATCAAATAAGCTCGCTAAGCTTTTAACATTTTTTTGAACAGAACCCCAATAATCTTTGCTATCAACATTAAAAATTACAGTTGGAGCAATTTCTTTTAATTGAGGGATAAAATCTTTTGTACGTGTAGAAGCAATAATTAAGTCTGGTTGCATTGCTGCGATCGCTTCGATATCCGGTTCTTTCATGCTACCTACATTTTGAACCTTTTCTCCTAAATCCTTAATATAAGTTGGTAATGGTTTTGTTGGCATTCCAACGATTGTTTCACCTTGCCCAATTGCACGTAATGTATCTGCTGAACCTAAGTCAAATGTCACAATTTTCTTTGGATTTGTCTTCACTTCAACGTTTTCTGTTCCATCTGTCAGTTGTACTTGTTTCACCGTATTCTCTTGTGTTGTTGATGTTACAGTTGTTGTTTTTGTACCACAAGAAGCTAATAAAAATGTTGCTCCCATCATTACTGTTGTTAATAATTTTTTCATAATTCTCTCCTACTTTACTGTAATATATTTTTTCCCTGAAACTTCTATCACTTCGATATCAATTTCATATAAGTCTGATAAACTCTGATTCGTAACCACATCCATGGTTTTACCATGAAACTCACATTTTCCTTCTTTAAAGGCTACTAAATAATCTGAAAAGTTAATCGCCATATTTAAATCGTGCATCACAATGACAACCGTTTTATCCAGATTTTCTACCATATAACGCAGTAATTTCATAATTTCTACTGCTTGTTTTAAATCTAAATGATTTAAGGGTTCATCTAGTAAGACAATGTCTGTATCTTGAGCTAATACCATTGCGATAAAGACTCTTTGCATTTGACCGCCTGATAACGTTTGTATCGAACGATCCCTTAATTCTAATAAATTCGTATGTTTTAACGCTTGATCAATCATTTGATAATCAAGTGTCGATAACTTTCCTTTTGAATAAGGATAACGTCCAAAGCTAACTAACTCTTCTACAGTTAAAGATACTTGAAAAGATTGATTCTGTTTTAAAACGGATAATTCTTTTGCCAGTTCTTTGGAATTCCAAACTTCAATTTCTTTACCTTTAATCCATAATTGACCAGAATCTTTTTGTAATAATCGACTCATAATGGAAACTAAAGTAGATTTTCCTGCTCCATTTGGTCCGATAAAAGCTGTTAATTGATTTTTGGGAATCGTTAATGAAACGGAATCGACAACTACCGTATCATATGCTTTATGAATATTTTTTAATTCCACTACGGTACCTTCCTTTCAATAACAATACAAAATATAATAATCCTCCAAACCATTCGATGACGACACTAATTGGAATATTTAAATGGAAGAGCTTCTCAATAACAAGTTGTCCTCCAAGTAATAAAATACTTCCTAACAAAAATGCAATCGTCCACATATGTAAATGTCGATAATCTTTAATCCATTGATACGTTACATTTGCAATCATAAATCCTAAAAATTGCATTGGGCCTACCAATGTTGTTGACAGACTAGTAAGTAATACAATGACTAATAAAATCCACTTCTCTTCTTTTGCGACATTTACACCTAGTATTTGGGCTTGAACTTTTCCAAGGTGAAATACATTTAACACCATATGTTTTCTTATTAAATAGATTACTGAGATTGCTGTTAAAATAACTACTACAATGACTAATTCACTTTGATGATGCATTCTTTGGAAGGATGGAAATAATTTCCCTTGTAACTTATCAAATTCATTCGGATCCATTAACACTTGCACGAATGTACTTAAACTTCTAAACAATGTTCCAAAAGCTAAACAAATAAATAATAGCATTGAAAATGGTATCGACAGTAGATCATTAAACGCTCGATAAATCAAGAAGAAAAAGATCATTTGCAAGACAATCGTCAGCATTGAAATCCAGAGATTTGGCGCTGTTTCCATTCCTAAACTTAATTGTCCCCAATAAACCATCGTTTGAAATAACACAAACACACTCTCAATTCCAAGTACACCTGGAGTTAGAAATCTATTTTGTACAATCGTTTGGAAACTAATCGTCGATATCGAAACACATAAACTCACTAGTAAAATGACTGCCCACTTTAAAAATCTCTTTTTAAATAAGAGGACAGAAAATTTTCCCATATTTCCAATTGGAAAAAATAAGAAAATAGCACTGATAATGAGTAATAAGGTTACTAAGGTAATCGTTAATAGAAGGGTTCTTTTCTTCATCGATGGCTCCCTCCTCTTCGAGAACTAATTCTCAAGATTTGACTAATTAATAGTCCAGCTCCAACAATTCCTAAAATTAAACTAACCGATACTTCATAAGGTGGAATCACTAATCGAGCAATAATATCACAGGCTAAGACTAGCACTGCTCCTAATACTGCTGTCTGAGGAATCGTCTTTTTCAAATCATCACCAGATAAATATCTCACTAAGTTTGGAATAATAATTCCTATAAAAGGAAGTGCTCCAACTGTAATCATCGTAACACTTGTTGTAAGTGAAACTAATAGTAACGTTAGCCATTCTAATCTCTTATAAGAAATTCCTAAATTCAAGCTAATGGATTCTCCTAAATTAGCAATCGTATAAACATGCGCTAATTTGATAGAAATAACGATTATGATTAGACCAAAGAATAACCATTCGTATTGGTGAGTTTGAATCATGGAGAAGGAACCTTGTGTCCATGATGTTAAACTTTGTACGAGATGAAATTGATACGATATCATATTTGTAAAGGCTGAAATCATTCCACTAAAAATTAATCCGACCAGAGGAATCATCCACTTCTCTTTTAAATCTAACGATTGCTGAATCATAATAAACACAATGGTGAGTGCAAAGGAACAGATAAAAGCACATAGCATTTTCTGAAATAAGCTAGGTCCATTAAAAAAGAATAAACTTAATAATAATCCTAATTTCGCTGCTTCAGTGGTACCAATTGTACTAGGTGCTGCAAATTCATTTTGCGTCATTGTCTGCATTAACAATCCTGCAATACTCATGGAGCTTCCTGCTAATATTACACTCAATAGTCTTGGAACACGAGATAACCAAAAGACTTGTTGCATTTTAACATCTTGTTGAAATAATAATTCCCAAGAAAATGTTTGGGCTCCAACTGATAAAGAAATTAATGATAGGATGAGCAAAAGGAAGCATAATTTTTTAAAATTCATAATCTCTCCTTTCTAATTGATAATCATTCTCAATTACATAATTATTAGTTTACCAAAAATTTCTGTGATTGCAATGGTTTTGAGGAAGATTGGACTTATTCTAATTACGATACTAGATAAATTTTTATAGACTTTTTTGGATACAGTAGCCGAGGACGCAAGCAAACCCTAGCGGGTTTCATTGCTAAAAATTGAGCCTTGGTCTCAATTTTTCCTATGAGACTGGGCAAAAAGTCTCAAAAATAGAAGAAAGCACGTCCTGATTTTGCGAA
>CAURER010000027.1:0-24323 GCA_963523795.1 uncultured Granulicatella sp. | reverse complement strand
TAAGCATGATGAAATGGAACTTAACAAAAATTATTGAAGGTTTAGAAAAATAATTAAGCAGTCTAATAGTATGGTGAGCTATAAAACTGCAAATAAGCCAGAGCTTTAGCTCTGGCTTTTTTGCGGTTAAATTACTTTAATAACGCCACCTGAGGGAATCGAACCCCCATTATAAGAACCGGAATCTTATGTGATATCCATTACACTAAGATGGCTAACAATGTAAGAATATTTTATCCAAATTCATATGAAAAAACAAGAAGAAACTCTTACAAAAAAAGACTAGAAATAACAAGGAATAGATAAGAAAGAGGATGATATGAAAAGAAACCAAGATAAAACAAGGGACTAAAAGTGTCCCTTTAAATTTCTTTTTTAAAAAATATTAAACACTTTCAAGTTGCATTTTACAAAGATTGTTGGTACAATATTTTTGTAATTAAAAAAGTTTTCTATGTATAGATAACTAGTTTTTAGGGACGGTTTTTAGCCCAGTAATGAAATGAAGGGAATTGGAATTATGGATTGTATGACATTAATGCAACTTCTAGTCCCCGAAAGCAATCAATTGTTAAAAATTCGTTTCCAAATTTTGCGAGCGATACAACAAACACAACCGATTGGTCGAAGAGGGCTTGCTAAACAGTTGGAAATATCAGAACGTGTTCTTCGTTCTGAAACGGATATACTAAAAGAACAAGGTTTAATTACATATTCTGCAAAAGGAATGTTGGTCACGGATTTAGGAAAAGAGACTTATCTAGGATTAACGACGATTATTCAACAGTGTATTGAGATGACTACTTTTGAAAAGGAAATTTCTAAAAAGTTAGGAATTAGATTTTGTAAAGTAGTGCATGAAAGCAATCCTAACAAAGGGATGCAGATTAGTCATCAAGTACAAGAATTGATGAAATGGATGTTGCCAGTTGATCAATCAATCGTAACAGTAACGGGTGGTAGAACGATGGCAATGGTAGCAGAATACTTTTCAAAAGAAATTTTACAACAAAGAGAGATTTCTTTTGTTCCTGCTAGAGGAGGAGTGGGAGGTTCCACTTTAATCCAAGCAAATAGTGTTAGTGAAAAAATGGCAACGAAGACTGGGGGAGAACACTTTTCTTTATATGTTCCAGAACATGTAAGTAAAGAAACGTATTTACCTTTATTACAAGAACCATTGGTTTCGCAAACATTAACAATGATGAAACAAGCAAATTGCTTATTATATAGTGTTGGAAACGCAAGTGTTATGGCTGAAAGAAGGGGATTGTTACCTCAAGAAAGTCAATTTATTGCCAATCAACGAGCAGTTGGTGAAGCGTTTGGTTGTTTCTTCGATGCAAAAGGAAAGGTTGTTTTTAAACTTCCACGAGTAGGTTTGCATCTTAGTGATTTAGAGTCTATTCCGCATAGTATTGCTATTGTGGAAGGTGCTCAAAAGGCAGAAGCTTTAATAGCTTATGCAAAATTGGCTCCTATCGATCGAACATGGTTCGTAATTGATGAGAGTTTAGCAAATATGGTTTTGAACGGGGTAACCCGCTAAAAATAAAAAAATATATTCCTAGGAGGAAAAACTATTATGACAGTTAAAGTTGGTATTAACGGTTTCGGACGTATTGGACGTTTAGCATTCCGTCGTATTCAAGAAGTGGAAGGATTAGAAGTTGTTGCAATCAACGACTTAACAGATGCTAAACAATTAGCACACTTATTAAAATACGATTCAACACAAGGACGTTTCAACGGAGAAGTTGAAGTATTAGAAGGCGCATTCCGCGTAAACGGTAAAGAAGTTAAAGTATTAGCTAACCGTAATCCTGAAGAATTACCATGGGGAGAACTAGGCGTTGATATCGTTTTAGAATGTACTGGTTTCTTCACTTCTAAAGCTAAAGCTGAATTACACTTAAAAGGTGGAGCTAAAAAAGTTGTTATCTCTGCTCCTGGTGGTAACGATGTACCAACAGTTGTATATAACGTAAACCATGACATTTTAACAGGTGAAGAAACAGTTATTTCTGGTGCTTCATGTACTACAAACTGTTTAGCACCTATGGCTAAAGCATTAAACGATAACTTCGGAATCGTTGAAGGATTAATGACTACAATTCACGGTTACACTGGTGACCAAAACACATTAGATGCACCTCACGCAAAAGGTGACTTACGTCGTGCTCGTGCTGCAGCAGTAAACATCGTTCCTAACACAACTGGTGCTGCTAAAGCTATCGGTTTAGTAATTCCAGAATTAAACGGTAAATTAGATGGAGCTGCTCAACGTGTTCCTGTACCAACAGGTTCATTAACAGAATTAGTAACAGTATTAGAAAAACCAGTTACAGCTGAAGAAGTTAACGCTGCTATGAAAGCTGCTGCAACTGAATCTTACGGATATACTGAAGAGCCATTAGTATCTACTGATATCGTAGGTATCACTTATGGATCATTATTTGATGCTACTCAAACTAAAGTAATGACTGTAGGCGACAAACAATTAGTTAAAACAGTTTCTTGGTATGATAACGAAATGTCATACACTGCTCAATTAATCCGTACTTTACAATACTTTGCAAAATTATAATTTAAAGTTTTGATAGAGCTAATCGTATCGAATTTTTCAGGGCGATGGGAGCATTCGCTTCCTCGCCCTGTTTTCATAATGTGGGTATTACACTCGCTCCAAATAAATTTTTCTAGGAGGCTATTCTATGGCTAAAAAAATTGTGACAGATTTATCTGTTAAAGGTAAAAAAGTATTAGTACGTGTTGACTTCAACGTTCCATTAAAAGATGGCGTTATTACAGATGACAACCGTATTGTTCAAGCATTACCAACTATTCAATACTTGATTGATAATCATGCAAAAGTAATTCTTTTCTCTCACTTAGGAAAAGTAAAATCTGAAGAAGATAAAGCTCGTTTAAGCTTACGTCCAGTTGCTGAACGTTTATCAGAATTATTGAAAAAAGAAGTAACATTTGTTCCGGAAACACGTGGAGAAGCATTAGAAACAGCTATTAATAGTTTAGCTGAAGGAGATGTTTTATTATTTGAAAATACTCGTTTCGAAGATTTAGATGGTAAAAAAGAATCTAAAAACGATCCTGAGTTAGGCAAATATTGGGCATCTTTAGGAGAGTTGTTCGTAAATGATGCATTTGGTACAGCTCACCGTGCTCACGCATCTAACGTAGGGATTGCTAGTCAATTAGAATCAGCTGCAGGTTTCTTAATGGAAAAAGAAATTAAATTCATTGGTGGAGCAGTAGATACACCAGAACGTCCATTTGTAGCTATTTTAGGTGGAGCGAAAGTTTCAGATAAAATTGGCGTAATCGAAAGCTTAATTGATAAAGCTGATAAAGTGTTAATCGGTGGAGGAATGGCTTATACATTCTTCAAAGCTATGGGTCGTGAAGTAGGTCTATCATTATTAGAAGTAGATCGTATCGAATTAGCAAAACAAATTATGGAAAAAGCTGGCGACAAACTAGTGTTACCAATCGATAACGTTGTTGCTAAAGAATTTTCAAATGATGCAGTTGCAACAATTGTACCATCTGACCAAATTCCAGCTGATCAAGAAGGTTTAGACGTCGGTCCTAAGACTGTAGAATTATTTGCTAGCTACTTAAAAGATGCAAAAACAGTTGTATGGAATGGACCAATGGGTGTATTCGAATTACCTAACTTTGCTAAAGGAACAATTGGTGTTTGTGAAGCAATTGCAGATTTACAAGGCGCTACAACAATTATCGGTGGTGGAGATTCTGCAGCAGCAGCAATTTCATTAGGATATGCAGATAAATTTACTCATATCTCAACTGGTGGTGGAGCTTCATTAGAATACTTAGAAGGTAAAGAATTACCTGGTGTAGCTTCAATTAGTGATAAATAATTAAAAATTATTGAAAAGGACTCACTGAAATGAATAATCATTTTTTGTGAGTCTGCTTCATAAACAATTTTAGGAGGAAAAATTATGCGTAAACCAATTATTGCAGGAAACTGGAAAATGAATAAAAATCCTAAAGAAACTCAAGCGTTTGTTGAGGCTTTAGCAGGAAAATTACCATCATCAGAAGTTGTTGAGTCTGCTGTTGCAGCTCCAGCAGTTGATTTATCTACTTTATTAGCTGCAGCTGAAGGTTCAGAATTAAAAGTAGCTGCTCAAAACTGCTATTTCGAACAAGAAGGTGCTTATACTGGAGAAACTTCTCCAAAAGTATTATCTGAAATGGGAGTTCACTATGTTGTAATTGGACACTCAGAACGTCGTGAATATTTCCACGAAACAGATGCTGACATTAATAAAAAAGCAAAAGCAATTTTCGCAAATGGTATGTTACCAATCATCTGTTGTGGTGAAACATTAGAAACTTATGAAGCTGGTAAAGCTGCTGAGTTTGTAGGAGCACAAGTTTCTGCTGCACTAGAAGGATTATCAAATGAACAAGTTTCATCATTAGTGATTGCATATGAACCAATTTGGGCAATCGGAACTGGTAAATCAGCTTCTCAAGATGATGCTCAAAAAATGTGTAAAGTAGTACGTGACGTTGTAGCAGCAGACTTTGGTCAAGAAGTAGCTGATAAAGTACGTGTACAATACGGTGGTTCTGTTAAACCTGAAAACATTAAAGAATACATGGCTTGTCCAGATGTGGATGGAGCTTTAGTAGGTGGAGCAAGCTTACAACCTGAATCATTCTTAGCTTTATTGGAGGCAGTAAAATAATGTCTAAATCACCAGTAGCGATTATTATCTTAGATGGTTTCGGATGGAGACCAGAAGTAGAAGGTAACGCTGTAGCACAAGCAAAGAAACCAAATTTTGACCGTTATTATAACGAATTTCCTCATACAACATTGAAAGCTTCTGGATTAGATGTAGGTCTACCAGATGGACAAATGGGGAACTCAGAAGTAGGTCATACAAATATCGGTGCAGGCCGTATCGTATACCAAAGTTTAACTCGTATTGATAAAGCAATTTTAGATGGCGAATTCGATACAAACCCAGCATTAAATGGCGCATTTAACCATGTGTTAGAAAATGGTTCTGCATTACACTTATTCGGATTATTATCTGATGGTGGTGTACACAGCCATATTAATCATTTATTAGCATTAATTGAAACAGCTAAAGCAAAAGGAATCTCTAAAGTTTATGTGCATGCATTCATGGATGGACGTGACGTGGATCCAAAAGCTGGTCCATTTTATATCAAAACATTAGAAGAAAAAATTGCAGAAGTTGGAGTAGGTCAAATCGCAACAGTATCAGGTCGTTACTATGCAATGGACCGTGACAAACGTTGGGAACGTGTTCAATTAGCTTATGATGCTATTGCACATGCAAAGGGACCTCAATTTGAATCAGCACAAGCAGTAATTGATCACAGCTATGCTGAAAATGTAACAGATGAATTTGTCATTCCATCAGTAATCGTTAAAGACGGACAACCAGTTGCGAAAATTGAAGACAACGATGCAGTTATCTTCTTTAACTTCCGTCCTGACCGTGCAATTCAATTATCAAATGCATTTACAGATAAAGAGTGGACAAACTTTGATCGTGGTGAACATGCTGCAAATGTTAAATTTGTGACAATGACATTATACAATCCAAGTGTAGATGCAGAAGTTGCATTCCCACCAATTCCTATGACAAATGTTTTAGGAGAAGTATTATCTAAAGCAGGATTAGCACAATTACGTATTGCAGAAACTGAGAAATATCCTCACGTTACATTCTTTATGAATGGTGGACGTAATGAAGAGTTCCCAGGAGAAAACCGTATTTTAATTCCTTCTCCAAAAGTTGCAACATATGACTTAAAACCTGAAATGAGTTGTTATGAAGTAGGAGATGCATTATATAACTCTATCCAAAACGATGAAAATGATGCAATTATCTTAAACTTCGCAAATCCAGATATGGTTGGTCACTCAGGTATGTTAGAACCAACCATTAAAGCAATTGAAGCGGTAGATGAAAACTTAGGTAAAGTAGTTGATGCTATTTTAGCTAAAGGTGGTACTGCAATTATCTTTGCTGACCACGGTAACTCAGAAACAATGATTACACCAGAAGGTACTCCACATACTGCGCATACAACAGTTCCAGTACCAGTAATTGTAACGAAAAAAGGTGTTACATTACGTGAAGGTGGTCGTTTAGCTGACGTTGCACCTACAATGTTAGATTTATTGAATGTAGCAAAACCTGAAGAAATGACAGGCGAAAGCTTAATTCAAAAATAATTTTAAAAAATTGCTTTCAATTTAAGGAAAATATTGCATATAAAGCATTTTTCGACTAAAATAGAAACGTACAAATAAATATAAAGGAGTTAATAAATCATGCCATTTATTACAGATGTATTAGCAAGAGAAGTATTAGATTCACGTGGTAACCCAACTATCGAAGTTGAAGTTTACACAGAAAGCGGAGCGTTCGGACGCGGTATGGTTCCTTCAGGAGCTTCTACTGGTGAATACGAAGCAGTTGAATTACGTGATGGCGACAAATCTCGTTACTTAGGAAAAGGAGTTCAAAAAGCTGTTGATAATGTGAACAACATTATTGCTGAAGCAATCATCGGTTTTGACGTTCGTGAACAAATGGCGATCGACAAATTAATGATCGAATTAGATGGAACTCCAAACAAAGGTAAATTAGGAGCTAACGCAATTTTAGGCGTATCTATCGCTGTTGCTCGTGCGGCTGCTGATTACTTAGATCAACCATTATACCAATACTTAGGTGGATTCAACACTAAAGTATTACCAACACCAATGATGAACATCGTTAACGGTGGATCTCACTCAGATGCTCCAATCGCATTCCAAGAGTTCATGATTTTACCAGTTGGTGCGCCAACATTCAAAGAAGCTTTACGTTGGGGTGCTGAAGTATTCCATGCATTAAAAGCTATTTTACATGATCGTGGTTTAGTAACTGCAGTAGGTGACGAAGGTGGTTTCGCTCCAACATTTGAAGGTACTGAAGATGCTGTAGAAACAATCTTAGCTGCTATTAAAAAAGTTGGTTTAGAACCAGGTAAAGATGTATTCTTAGGATTTGACTGTGCTTCATCAGAATTCTTCAAAGATGGCGTATATGACTACACAATCTTCGAAGGTGAAAAAGGTGCTAAACGTACTCCTGCTGAACAAGTAGAATACTTAGCAGAATTAGTTGAGAAATACCCAATCATCACAATCGAAGACGGCTGTGACGAAAATGACTGGGATGGATGGAAATTATTAACTGAACGCTTAGGCGGTAAAGTTCAATTAGTAGGTGACGATTTATTCGTAACTAACACTGAAATCTTATCTCGTGGTATTGCACAAGGCGTTGCAAACTCAATCTTAATCAAAGTTAACCAAATCGGTACTTTAACTGAAACATTCAACGCTATTGAAATGGCTCAAAAAGCTGGATACACTGCAGTTGTATCACACCGTTCTGGTGAAACTGAAGATTCAACAATTGCTGACATCGCAGTTGCTACAAATGCTGGACAAATCAAGACTGGTTCATTAAGCCGTACAGACCGTATTGCTAAATACAACCAATTATTACGTATTGAAGATCAATTAGGTGACTTAGCTGTTTACCAAGGTCTTTCAGCATTCTACAACTTAAAAAAATAATCATATTTTAGAATATTTTTAGAGGGCTAGCGTTTCGCTAGCCCTATTTTTTACATTGAAAGTGGGTGAGAACATGATTTACACCATTACGTTTAATCCAGCAGTGGATTTAGTGATCCAAGTTCCCAATTGCCAATTAGGTGCATTAAATCGTTCAAAAGGTGAGGAATATGTAGCAGGTGGTAAAGGGATTAATATGTCGATTCTATTAAAACGATTAGGAATCGATAATATCGCTACAGGATTCCTTGGAGGATTTTCGGGGGATTATATTAAGGACTTTCTAGAAAATGAAGGGATTAAACCTCAATTTATTTCTGTAGAAGGTACGACAAGAATTAATGTCAAAGTTAAAGGAAAAGTAGAAACAGAAATCAATGCAGCTGGCCCTAATGTGAGGAAAGAGAAGTTCCAAGAATTAGTGAATTATTTGGAAGACAAGGTGAAAGAAGAGGATGTTGTATTTTTAGCTGGTAATGCTGCTCCAGGATTAGATGAGACGTCTTATGTTGAAATTGCAAAGCTTTGTCGTTCTAGAGATGTGAAATTAGTACTAGATACAACAAAAGCTTTATTATTAGCCTGTTTACCTTATCAGCCGTTTATCATTAAGCCGAACCAACATGAATTAGAAGAATTATTTGGAGTGAACATTGAAACGCAAGAAGAAATGATAGCCTATGCGTTTAAATTACAAGAAAAAGGGGCACGTAATGTTTTGGTTTCTTGTGGAGGTGAAGGAGCATTTCTAGTCAGTGAAACAGGAGAAGTATTGACTTCAAATACTCCAAAAGGTAAATTGATTAATTCTGTAGGTGCTGGAGATTCGATGTTAGCAGGCTTTATGGCAAAATATATAGAAACAAGTGATTTTAAAGAGAGCCTTAAACAAGGGGCAGCATCGGGGAGTGCCACTGCTTTTTCTGTAGGAATTGCAACTAGAGAGTTGATTGAAGAATTAATACCGCAAATAAAAATTAAGGAAATTTCATGAAAATAGACAGTTTATGAAGAAATAAGTATTGAAACTATCCTTATAAGGGCGTATACTAAATTCATATTTGAAAAAATACAAAGAGGTGCCATTGGCTGAGATGTGTTTACAAACTCTTAGAACCTGTTACGTTAATACGTGCGTAGGGATTGTATGAAAATTGTCTGCACTGGGGTCTCTTTGTAAAAAAACAAGGAGGCTTTTTTTATGTCAATCAAAAGAATTGCGTGGGTAGAAGGGGCAATTGTAGCGGCTTTAGCGATGGCGTTATCTTTCATTCCTCATTTTATGGGATGGTTTTCTCCATCATTTGGTGCAATTGTTTTAGTGGTGTTTGCTTTACGTAGAGGATTATATCCAGCATTATTTTCAGGCTTAGTGTGGGGAATCTTGCATTTTGTACTAGGAAAAGTAGTATACTTATCATTTTCCCAAGTGATTTTAGAATATATTGTTGCATTTGGAGTAATGGGATTTGCTGGATTGTTATATCATCAATTCCAATCTGCTATTCGTAATGAAAAACAAGCGTTAGCAATTGTTTATATTATCATTTCATCATTTGTTGGTGTGGGTATACGTTATTTCTGGCATTTTGTTGCAGGATTTTTATTCTGGGGTAAATATGCACCAGAAGGAGTATCGCCATATTGGTATTCATTTACAGTTAATGGAATTGCTGGATTACAAACTTTAATTGTAACAGTTGTGGTAGCAATTTTATTATTGAAATATCCAAGAATTTATAAAGGCAAATAAGTTGTTATAAAGATATATTTAGAGAAACTCTTATAGAATAGCAGGGTTCTATAAGAGTTTTTTAGTATTTATATATAGTTTTAAATTATATATAAATATAGTAAATTAGTATGTGACAATAACGTACCTGTCAGTTACAATGTACTTACGTTAGTTAGAGAAGAGAGGTAATTAATATGACAAAACATGCACCATTTAGATTTGATACAGTAGGAAGTTTCTTAAGACCAGAAAATTTAAAACAAGCACGTGAAGAGTTTGAAAAAGGAAACTTTAGTTACGAAGAATTAAAAAACTTTGAAGATGCTGCGATTCGTGATTTAGTAAAAAAAGAAATTGAAGCAGGATATAAAGGAATTACAGACGGGGAATTCCGTCGTGCTTATTGGCATTTAGATTTCTTCTGGGGATTAGGAGGAATTAAACATGTTCAAGCTAAAACAGGATACCAATTCCATGATGAAGTAACTAAGCCAGACTCAGCTACCGTAGTAGGACAAATTCATGGACGTAATCATCCATTCGTAGCTCACTATACATTTTTAAGAGACTTAGTAGCAGATAACAATGAAGTGGAGGCTCGTATTACAATTCCATCACCATCTCAATTATACTTTGAATTAATTCGTGATGAGGAACATGTGGAACAATTAAATAGTGTTTATTCAAACTTTGATGATGTGGTTGAAGATATTTCGAAAGCTTATTTAGAAGTGATTCAACAATTATTTGACGAAGGATTACGCACATTACAAGTTGATGATTGTACATGGGGAATTTTAGTGGATGATAACTTCTTAACACTTTGGGGACAAGGTCGTGATAAAGAAGAAGTAAGACGTGAATTAGCAGCAACATTTTTACGTCTAAATAATGCGGTTTATAAAAATGTTCCAGAAGAATTAGTGGTAAATACTCACGTATGCCGTGGGAACTTCCATTCTACTTGGGCTGCAAGTGGTGGTTATGGATCAGTTGCGGAAGAATTATTCGAGCAAGAAGAAGTGAATGCGTATTACTTAGAATTTGATACAGATCGTGCTGGAGACTTCACTCCATTAGCAAAAGTTTCTGGAGATAAAAAAGTTGTGTTAGGTTTA
Organism: uncultured Granulicatella sp.; assembly: GCA_963523795.1. Taxonomy (GTDB): domain Bacteria; phylum Bacillota; class Bacilli; order Lactobacillales; family Aerococcaceae; genus Granulicatella. Next base: position 13,798 of record CAURER010000027.1, on the reverse strand, counting down.
GTAACTTCTAAATTTGGAGAACTAGAAAGCAAAGAAGAACTAATTGCACGTATTAAAGAAGCGAGTCAATATGTTCCATTAGAAAGATTATCATTAAGTACTCAATGTGGATTTGCTTCAACTGAAGAAGGGAATATCTTAACAGAAGAACAACAATGGGCAAAATTAGCACTAATTAAAGAAGTTGCCGAAGAAGTTTGGGGAACTGAAAACTAATAATAAAAGTGAAAGGCTGGGGGGAACCTGGTCTTTTTTGTTGTACTCAACTTGACAATTCATGAGAAGAAGCTGATAATCCAATTGAAGATATTTTAGACAAATTTTATGTAGAGGTTGAGGTGGAAGTTTTGAACAGTGATAACATAGGAGAATTTTGTGGAAGCGTTTTGCTTTCGGAGGATTGTTGGGATAAGAATAAACTGATAAAAGATCTTAGAGATGAGTGGAGTATCGAAATCCTAAATGAAGATTTAACAGATGAAGCTGACGATGTAATCTTTACAGATATCAATGGATATCGTGTGGTTATCAGTAAATTCCCGAATCCCGTCCCAAACGAAGAGGCGGAAATCAATGCTTCAAATAATTATATGTGGAGAGAAGCGGTAGAGGTTACCAAAAGCCATAAGGCACATATTGTCGTTGCTGTTTTAGGTGATGGAGAAGATATAAAAGAAAGAGGACTTATTTATACTAAGATTATGGCAACTTGCAGCATGCAGGAAAATGCCATAGGCGTATTTACAAGCGGAGTGGTCTTTGAACCAAATTCTTATATTGACTGCGCTCAAATGATTAAAGAACAGGAATTACCTATTTTTAACTGGATATGGTTTGGTCTTTATCAAACTGACAAGGGAATATCCGCATACACTTATGGAATGGACGTGTTTGGAAAGTATGAACTTGAGATAATAGATGCAGATGAAAATCCGGGGGATCTAATAAAATTTATATCTTCAATCGTATCGTACATACTCCTTGAGGATGTAGATTTGCAGGATGGTGAGACCCTAGGTTTTTCAGAAAAAGACAAGCATAGAATTACATTAAGCAAAGGTATTGCTCTTCCGGAGCAAGATACATTGAAAATAGCTTATGAAGCTGAAACAGAGAAATCTTGGTAGAGGAAATAGAATGAAGTGACCCTAAAAGTTAGATTTTTTATCTAGATTTTTGGGGCAGTATATAAGGCTGGGGAAACCTAGTCTTTTTTGTTGGAAAGAATGTTATGTCAGAAAATGTAACATAAAAAGTAAGAGAACTCTTGACATTTATGTCAGTTATTTTTACAATACAGCTATCATACAGGATAAGAGAGGTGTTTGACGATGGGAGAAAAAGAATTACGACGTTCTTTAGCAGTGTTTCCAATAGGCACAGTTATGAAATTGACTGATTTAACGGCAAGACAAATTCGCTACTATGAAGAACAACGTTTAATTACACCAGAACGTTCAGACACTAATCGTAGAATGTATTCGTTAAACGATGTGGATCGATTATTAGAAATCAAAGACTACTTGGCGGATGGATTAACCATTGTTGCGATTCAAAAAATTTATTCGAATGTGAAAAAAAATCCGTTAGAAAAACCAACGACAAATGATGGATTAACGGATGAAGATGTTCGACGAATTTTATATAACGAAATTATGCATATTGGACGATTATCCGGACAAGAGAAATTACTATAGGGGTGGAGAAAAATGACAATCACACAAGAAGAAATTTTAAAACAAGTTGAGGAAATGGACGTTCGCTATTTACGTTTAATTTTTACAGATATTTTAGGAACCATTAAAAACGTAGAAGTACCGATTACTCAATTAAAAAAAGTATTATCGAATAAAATGATGTTCGATGGTTCATCCATTGAAGGTTTTGTTCGTATCGAAGAAAGTGATATGTATTTATACCCTGACTTAGATACATGGGTTGTATTCCCATGGAGTAGTAAACACGGAACGATTGCTCGATTAATTTGTGATGTGTATAAACCAGATGGAACTCCATTTGCTGGAGATCCTCGTTCAAACTTAAAACGAATTTTACACGAAATGGAAGAGTTAGGATTTTCTCATTTTAATTTAGGACCAGAACCAGAGTTCTTCTTATTCAAATTAGATGAAAAAGGAGAACCAACTCTTGAAGGAAATGACCAAGGAAGTTATTTTGATTTAGCTCCAGTTGACTTAGGGGAAGAATGTCGTCGTGAAATCGTACTAGAATTAGAAAAGATTGGATTTGATATTGAGGCAAGTCACCATGAAGTAGCACCAGGGCAACACGAAATTGACTGGAAATATGCTTCTGCAGTAGAAGCGTGTGATAATATTCAAACTTTTAAATTAGTCGTTAAAACAATTGCTCGTAAACATGGATTACATGCAACCTTCATGCCGAAACCAGTATTTGGAATTGCAGGTAGCGGGATGCACTTTAACTTATCACTATTCGATAAAGAAGGAAATAATGCCTTCTATGATCCAAACGGTGAACAACAATTAAGCGATACTTGTCGTTATTTCATTGCAGGTGTTATGAAACATGCGAAAGCTTTAACAGCGATTTGTAATCCAACAGTTAACTCTTATAAACGTTTAGTACCTGGTTATGAAGCGCCAGTCTATATTGCATGGTCAGCTCAAAACCGTTCTCCATTAATTCGTATTCCTGAAGCAAGAGGGCTTTCTACTCGAATCGAATTAAGAAGTGTGGATCCAGCAGCAAATCCTTATTTAGCAATGGCAGCAATTTTACGTGCTGGTTTAGAAGGGATTCGTGAAAAATTACCAGTTCCTGCTCCAGTAGATCGTAATATTTATGCGATGTCAACTGCTGAAAGAAAAGAAGTGGGAATCGATGATCTTCCAAGTAGCTTAGCAGAAGCAATTGATTGCTTAAAAACAGACACTGTTGTAAAAGACGCATTAGGCGGACATATTTACAGTAACTTTGTAGAAGCGAAGAAGTTCGAATGGGCAGCGTATCGTTCGCAAGTCACACAATGGGAATTAGATCAATATTTAAAACTATTTTAAGATAAATGAGAAGCCGAGCGAAAGCTTGGCTTTTTTGTATGGGAGTTTATTTCACAAAACCAACTTCTAACATTTTTTGACAATCTATTGTAGAAGTGTCATACTGTTTAATGACAACACTTGAGAGGAAGTTAGAGATGTATATTAAAGATATGAGAAATTCTATAACAGAATATCATGAGTTTTTACAAACTCAAGGAAACTGTACTCTTTTTCAAACTCCGGAATGGGGTGAAGTGAAAACAAGAGGAGAATGGAGTAATGATCTTCTTTTTGTAATGAATGACCAAGATGAACCAGTTGCAGCAACGATGATTTTATATCGTGCACTTCCAGTAGTGAAAAGATATTTAGCGTATGCTCCAAGAGGAATTGTTACGGATTATCATAATGCAGAACAATTTAAAGAAGTCATTAAAACTTTGAAGGCATACTTAAAACAAAAACGAGCATTTGGATTGAAAATCGACCCAGAAATTATGTGGAGAGAACGATTAAATGACTTTTCAATTGTGGAAGATGGAATCAATCAAGAATCGATTCGCCAATTGTTATTAGAAGCAGGATTTGTGAGTCAACCACTAGATTTAGGGTTTGATGGAATTCAGCCAAGAATGACAATGATAGTTGAATTAGAAGATAAAGGAAAAGGAATTTTAGATACTTTCTCTTCTAAAGAAAGATATAAAGTTACAATGGCACAAAAACGTGGTGTTGTTTGTTATAAAGGAACAATCGAAGATATTGACGATTATGAAGTATTAAATCGTATTACTGCTGAGCGTGACCAATATATTGCTAGAAGTAAAGAGTATTTAACAACAATTTATGAAACATTACATGCTCATAATATGATGGATTTATATTTTGCAAAAATTGATTATCATGTCGCAAAAGAATCAACAGAAAATAGAATTCACCAAGCTAAAGCAGAAGTAGAAAAAATTGCTTCTCAAATTGAAAGTACTCAAAATGAGAAAAAGAAAACAAACCTATTGAATCAAAGAGAAAGCTTATTGAAAAATATTGCAAAATATGAACAAGAAGTCTTTGAATTAGATTCACTATGTAATGAGTATCCAAATGGGAAAGTGTTAAGTGGAGCATTTGTTGCTACCTATAATGAGACTGCATATTATTTATATGGAGCGAATATTACAGATGATGCCGGGTTAAATGCGAATAAAGCATTGCAAACATGGATTATGCAACAATTGTATGATGAAAAAGGCATTCGCCACTATGATATGTTTGGTGTTTCAAGTAATGCTGAAGATCATACAGGAATTACAAAATTCAAACAATCCTTTGATCCAACATTAGTGGAATATATTGGAGAATTTGATTTACCAATCAATCGTTTTTGGTTTACAATGTTCCAAGATGTTGCTCCAAAAGTAATGGAATGGAAGAGAAAATTATTAATGCGTCGTTCATAAATGATATACTACCTCAAAAGTTAGGGTAAAAGCTACTTTTGGGGTGTTTTTTTGCTCATTTTTTAGATATCTTTTTAAGATTTTAGAGAGTTATGGTACAATTATAAGGCGAGTTTGAAGAGAGGTGGTAGATAAATGAAACAAAATCTAACGTTGAAAAAAATGTTATTTATTTCGTTATTAACAGCTCAAGGAATTATTTTGAGTTTACTAGAACAAGCAATTCCTTTTCCTTTTGCGTTTGCGCCGGGTGCTAAATTAGGAGTTGCCAATATTATTACAGTGGTTGGTTTATATACATTGTCCTTACAAGAAGTGGTGTTAGTCGTGTTATTGAGAACATTGTTGACAGCTTTGTTAGGTGGGACTTTTTCAACTTTGTTGTACAGTAGTACGGGAGCTACGTTTAGTTTGTTAGGGATGTTGCTGATTAAACAATTAGGTCCAAAACGTGTTAGTTTAATTGGAGTCAGTGCAACAGGTGGTATTTTACATAATTTTGGTCAATTAGTGATTGCAAGTTTTATCGCCAAATCTTGGACTGTGTTATTGTATTTACCAGCTATGTCCATTGTGGGGATTTTTGCAGGAATTGCGATTGGGATTTCAGCGAACTATGCTTTAAATCATGTCAAAATATTAAAGAATTATCGTGAAAAACAAGAAATGTAAATTTATGAAAACACATGAAAAGGTTAAAAAATCATTAGACAAAATGTTGATTTTATACTATAATGCTTAAGTGAAAAAATTACAAAACGAGAGGGGATTTCTAATGACGAAAACAAATATTGTTGTTATCGGTGCAGGATTTGCAGGAGTAGCAGCAACGAAAAAATTATCACGTCATTTCAGAAAAGATAAAGATGTTACCATTACTTTAATTGATAAACATCCATATTTAACATACATGACGGAGTTACATGAAGTAGCTGGAGGTCGTGTAGAACCAGAAGCAATTCAATATGATTTACAAAAATTATTTGCTCGTTCAAAAAATGTTCAATTAGTAACGGACAAAGTAGTAAGCTTAGATAAAACTAAAAAAGTTGTCACAACAACTTACAAATCTTTCCAATATGATTATTTAGTAATCGGTATGGGTGGAGAAGCAAATGACTTTGGTGTACAAGGTGTGAAAGAACACGGATTTACATTATGGTCAATGGAAGATGCAATTAAAATGCGCGAACACATTATTCGTTGTGTAGAACGTGCAGCTAAAGAGCATGTAACTCCAAAACGTCGTGCTTTATTAACATTTACAGTATGTGGTGCTGGATTTACTGGGGTAGAATTAGTCGGTGAAATCATGGACTGGATTCCAGTATTAGCGAAACAATACAACTTAGATGAAAGTGAATTCTCACTATACATCGTTGAAGCAGTTCCAACTATTTTAAATATGTTAGATGAAAAAGATGCTGCTAAAGCTGAAAAATTCATGACTGGCCGTGGCATTAAAGTGATTAAAGGAAACGGAATTGAAGAAGTAAAAGAAAACAGCATTCGTTTAGTAGACGGTACTGTTATTCCAACTTACTCATTATTCTGGACAGCTGGTGTTAAAGCGAATACTGAATCTGAAGTGTTCGGATTCAAATCTGCTCGTGCAGGCCGTTTAGTTGTAAATGAATTCATGCAAGTAGATGGAGAAGAAAATATTTATGCAATCGGGGACTTAGCATACTACGAAGAACCTGATAAAGAAAATCGTCCAACTCCACAAATCGTTCAAGCAGCTGAACAAACTGGACATACAGCAGCGAAAAATATTATTGCAGATGTAGAAAATGATGCAAAAGTTGCTTATAAAGGAAAATATGATGGATTCATGGTTTCAATTGGATCTCATTATGGTGTAGCTTTCTTAATGGGCAAATATCACTTGAGTGGATTCTTTGCAATGTTGATGAAACATTTAGTAAATATCAAATACTTCTTAGAAATCTTCTCATTATATTATGCAATTCAATATGTATTCCACGAATTCTTCCACATTAAAAATCGCCGTAATATCTTCCGTGGACATTTATCACGTTACGGAAATGTTCTTTGGGCGTTGCCATTACGTTTATTCTATGGTGGAATGTGGACAATCGAAGGATTGAAGAAAATCTTTGGACTTTGGGGAGCACATAGTTGGATTGATGGAACTCATTTAGCATTCCCATTCCCTTGGTTATTAGAACCAACAAGTGCAGCAAGTGGAGCAGCTGAAACAGTTGCAGCGGCAAGTGGTGCAGCAACTCAAACGGTAGCAGAAGTAGCAACTTCATTTGGATTTAACTATTCATATGGTGAACAACCAATGATGGTATTAGATAAAATGCCAGACTGGTTTGCTTCAATTATGCAAATTATGATTCCAAATGTGGAAGTAGCGCATGTAATGCAAACAATTATGTCATTTGTAGAATTAGCTATTGGTTTAGCAATTATGGCTGGATTCTTAACATGGATTGTCAATGCAGTAACAGTTGGATTAGTAACAACATTTGTATTGTCGGGTATGTTCTACTGGGTAAATATGTGGTTTATCCCAGCAGCAATTGCTTTAATGAACGGATCAGGACGTGCATTTGGCTTAGATTACTACTTCATTCCATGGTTCCAAAAAACTGCTGGTAAATGGTGGTATGGAAGTTCGAAACATATTTATGGTTTCGGCGCAGATAAACAAGAACGTTAAATAAGATAAAAGTCGGCTTCGCCGGCTTTTTGTCTATAGTGATTGGAGAAAAAATTATGGAAATGATTCATCCAATGTGGAATGAATACCTGTTTTTAAAACAAGAATTATTAGCCATTCGTCAGTTAATGTTAGACAGTGTTGAAATGGAAGATGAAGATATTCACCAAGCGATTGTAGAGATGTTACAGCAAGGTGGGAAAATGATTCGTCCCGCTTATCTAACATTATTTGCTAACTGGAGTAATAATGGGAACTTGCAACAAGTAAGAGCTGTTGCAGCGGCGTTAGAATTACTACATGTTGCAACATTACTTCATGATGATGTGATTGATGAAGCGGACATGAGAAGAGGTCAAGAGACGCTGAATGCTCGTTATGGAAATCGTGTGGCGATTTATGCTGGAGATTATGTATTAACAAGTTGTTATAGACTTCTTTCGGAATATGCAGAAGACTTAGAAGGAGTGTCTCTTCCAACCAATGGAATGGCACGAGTAGTTGAAGGTGAATTAGCTCAAATGAGAAATCGTTATCGCTATGATTTAGGACTTCAAGAATATTTGAAACGAATCGAAGGGAAAACAGCACAGTTATTCATGGTTAGCTGTTATATGGGAGCAAAATTAGGGGAAATGGAAGATGCTCTCAGAGTGAAGAAGATTGGGCAACAAATTGGAATGGCATTTCAAATTTTAGATGATATTTTAGATTATCAAGCGACTGCTCAAGAGTTTGGGAAACCTGTGCTAGAAGATGTTGCACAAGGGATTTATACAGCGCCATTAATTTATGCAATGGAAAAAGATTCTCAGAAAATCATTCCATTACTGGAGAAAAAACAAGAAATCTCTGAACAGGAACGATTATTACTAAGAAAATTAGTACATGACTCTGGTGGCGTACAAAAGGCACAACAATTAGCGCAGCAATATACGAATCAAGCATTATCTCAAATTGACCGCTTGCCAGAAAGTAATATGAAAACAACATTAACGCAATTAACGAAACAATTGTTAGAACGTACAATGTAATTGTATCTTTTAAAACAGTTTATATATATAAAATATGTCGAAAAATAGTTTTTTGGACGTTGGTATCCGACATATCGTTCATTTTGATTTGAATTTGCAAAGAATTATGAAAACATGATATAATAGTACAAACAAAGAGAAAAGGATGGATAAAATGACAATCAAAAAATCATTAGCAACAGCAGCTGTTTTATTATCATCAGTAGTTGTATTAACTGCATGTGGTGGAGGTTCTAAATCAACGACTTCATCGACTGCAACTACAACAGCAGCAACTACAACAGCAGCAACTACTCAAGCAGCAAAATCTACTGCTTCAGGAGAATTAAAAGACGGTACTTACAAATTAGTATCTGAAACTGACAAACGTGGTTGGCATGTAGAGTTTACAATCGTAGTTGAAGGCGGAAAAATTACATCTTCAGATTATGATAACTTAAATAAAGATGGCAAACGTAAATCAGAAGATGAAGCTTATGAAAAACAAATGAAAGATAAAGTTAAAGTTGGACCAGCTGAATACTTCAAAGCATACAATGTTGGTTTAGTACAAAAACAAACTCCATCAGATGTTGAAGCAGTTGCTGGAGCAACGAATGCACATACTTCATTTGTAGAATATGCTAATAAATTAATTGAGGCAGCTAAAAAAGGTGATACAAAAGAAATCAAAGTTGCTGCACCTCAAGGATAATTTAATATTTGACGAAAACCGGGCTTAGGCTCGGTTTTTTTAATAGTTAAAATAGGAGTATTACTTGAGTTGTTGTGAAAAATTTAGTAGACTATTTGAATGGAATTTATACAATAAGGAGAAATATATGAAAATTAATAAATGGTTGCTAGTGACAACTCTTGCTTTAAGTTCAATTGGCTTAGTGAGTTGCCAGCAAAAGAAAGTTCAAGAAGCAGAAGTTGTTTCATCAGCTTCGGTGAAAACACCTAGAGAAATTATTAAGTCTCCTGTGAAAAAAACAGATTTCTTACTCGGGACTGCAGTAGCATTATCTGTCTATCATCCCAATACTGAAGAATTACTATCTCGTGCTTTTGCATTGGTGAAAGATTTGGAAGATAGGATTACAGTAAATGCAAGTGGGTCTGAAGTAGATGCGATTAATGAGGCAGCTGGAGATCATGCAGTTGCTGTTAGTGATGAAGTGTATGATGTTATTAAGCAAGGAATCGCTTATAGTGAAGAATTTAATGGTAGTTTTGATATTACAGTAGGCCCTCTTACAAGTTTGTGGAGAATTGGATTTCCAGATGCTAGAAAACCTTCCCAAAAAGAAATTGATGATGCATTACCATTAGTGAATTATAAAAATGTTGTGTTAAATGATGAAGAAAAGAGTGTCTTTTTAACTCAAAAAGGTATGTTATTGGATTTAGGTGGAATTGCAAAAGGATTCATTGCGGATCAATTATGGGATTTCTTCAAAAAAGAAGGAGTGACAACAGCTGTTATTGATTTAGGAGGAAATATTGTTGTAATGGGTGGTTCTCCTGCACGAGACGGAGTAGCTTGGAATGTTGGCTTACAAGATCCATTAGAAAGCCGTGGAACAACCTTAGGAACGATTTTAGAAAAAGAAAAAACAATCGTAACGTCTGGAATTTATGAACGCTATTTAGAAGTAGACGGTAAAACCTATCATCATATTTTAAATCCTAAAACAGGTTATCCATATGAAAATGATATTGCAGGAGTTTCGATTATTGTTTCAAGTTCTACTCGTGGAGATGCATTGTCGACTTCTATGTTCTCAATTGGTGTAGAAGAAGGGTTGAAATATGTGAATAAAAAAGATGATGTGGATGCAGTGTTTATGACGAAAGATAAGAAAGTCTATGTATCTAATTCGATTAAGGATACATTTAAGCTAACGAATCAGCAATATACGTGGGAAGGGACTCGTTAATATGAAAGATATCATTGAATTAGTGGAATTGCGTACGAAAATTGCCAGTGTCATTCCTTTTGTGGTTGGTTTACTATTTTCAATTTGGACATTTGGGAATTTTAACGTTGTGAATATGGGATTATTTTTTGTTGGAATGCTATGTTTTGATATGGCGACGACTGTTATGAATAATTTAATGGATTATGTGAAAGCAAAAAATGAAATATATCGACAAGAAGAAAATATTATTGGAACTTCTAGTTTAACTGTAAAACAAGCTGAGATGATTTTCGGTAGTCTAGTTGGTGTTGCAACCATTATTGGAATTATTTTAGTGTTAAGAACTAATATCATTTTATTATTTGTGGGTGCACTTTGTTTTGTAATTGGAATTTTTTATACATTTGGTCCAATTCCAATTTCAAGAATGCCTTTAGGGGAAGTGTTATCTGGAGTCACCATGGGATTTGGAATTTTTTGGATAGTGATTTTTCTGAATTCGCCAGAAGCCAGTTTCGCTTGGATGGGATTAGACCAAGGAATGTTGATTGTCCGATTAGCATTGTTCGATCACTTCAAAGTAGCGTTGCTCTCATTGCCGTTAGTATGTACGATTGCGAATATTATGCTAAGTAATAATTTATGTGACTTAGAAACGGATATTACAAACCATCGTTATACTTTAGTGTATTACATTGGAAAACCTACAGCGTTAAAAGTATATCAAGGACTTTATTGGATTAGTTTTGTAGCTATATTGTTAGCAGTTATGTTTAGAATTGCCCCTGTTTTAATGTTAGGAACTCTATTAATTGTAATACCAGTGTATAAAAATACTCAACTTTTTATCCAAAAACAAGAGAAACGAACAACTTTTGCCTTAGCAATTAAAAATATGTTAATGATTCATGTCGTGCAAATTTTATTATTAGCCATTAGTGTGATATTTTTTCGCTAATGCTTGACAATTGGCACTGAGAATTTTATGATTGAATAGATATGATATAGTAGAAGAAAGAGAGTAGTGAAAATATGGCACAAAAGAAAGCAGCGTTGGCATGCAGTGTATGTGGTTCAAGAAACTACACACTTACTTTAGGGCAAAATAAGCGTGTTGAACGTTTAGAGTTAAAAAAATTCTGTAAGTTTTGCAATAAACAAACACTACATCGAGAAACTAAATAATCGAGAGGAGCAGTTTCGAATGCGTTTTTTAGTAAATGTTGTTAAAGAAATGAAGAGAGTAACATGGCCAACTGGTAAAGAAGTCAATAAATATACATTAACAGTTGTGATGGCAGTGTTACTTGCATTAGGATTTTTCACAGTAGTGGATTTTGCTATTGCAAATGCATTTAAATTAATTATTAAATAATTCGCAAGAGTTATAAAATAGTGGTATAATAAAAACAAGCAAAAACCTTCAAGTGAGAAGGTTTTTTTGTATGAAAAAATTTTAGGAGGAATTACGATGAGTAATGTAGCAAAAGAATGGTATGTATTACATACTTATTCAGGATATGAAAATAAAGTGAAATCAAATATTGAATTACGTATTAGTTCAATGGGAATGGAAGAAAATATTTTTCGAGTAATTGTTCCAGAGGAAGAAGAAGTAGAAGTAAAAGATGGAAAAGAAAAAGTTACAGTAAGTAAAACTTTCCCAGGATATGTATTAGTAGAAATGATTATGTCAGATCAAGCATGGTATGTTGTACGTAACACTCCTGGTGTAACAGGGTTTGTTGGTTCTCACGGAGCAGGTTCTAAACCATCACCATTATTACCAGAAGAAGTAGATACATTATTAGGTCGCTTAGGAGTGCCAACTCACGCACCAGTAGATTTACATGCTAAAGTTGGAGATTATGTGATTATCACAGAAGGTGCCTTTAATGGTATGAGTGGTAAAGTGACAGAAATTGATGACGAAAAACAAAAAGTTAAAGTAACAATCGAAATGTTTGGTCGTGAAACTGTTGCAGAATTAGAATTCTATCAAGTGAAAGAAGATGACTCTTACTAATGCGAGAAAGCATGTTAGATCGTTTTGTACGATATGCAAAGATTAATACAAGAAGTGATTTAAATTCGACTGCAGTTCCAACAACAAAAAGTCAGTTAGATTTTCTACAAACGTTGGAACAGGAGTTAAAAGAATTAGGCTTTTCAAATATTTCTTTAGATTTAGAAGATGCTTATTTAGTAGCTTGTATTCCAAGTAATTTGCCAGAAGGTAAAACAGCACCAGCCGTTGGATTTGTAGCCCATGTCGATACTGCAGACTTTAATGCTGAAAATATTCAACCTCAAGTTCATCATGACTATGATGGGGAAGATGTATTATTGAATGCTGAATTAGAATTGATGATGCGAGTAGAAGAGTTTCCGAATTTGAAAAATTATATTGGTCAAACTCTTATTACAACAGATGGAACAACATTGTTAGGAGCGGATGATAAAGCTGGATTAGTTTCCATATTAGAAGCTGCAATTGATTTATTAGAAAATCCAGAAATTCCGCATGGAGATATATGGGTAGCCTTTGGGCCAGATGAGGAAATTGGAAAAGGTGCACATCGTTTTAAAGCAGAAAGAATGCCAGCAAAATTTGCCTATACATTAGATAGTGGTGTAGTCGGTAAATTGGAATATGAAACCTTTAATGCAGCAAGAGCTGTTGTAAAAATTAATGGGACAAGTGTACACCCAGGTCAAGCAAAAAATGTTATGGTAAATGCACTAGCTGAAGCTGCTAAACTATTCGCAAAATTACCAGAACAAGAAGTGCCAGAAAGAACAAGTGGCTATGAAGGTTTTTATATGCTAGCTAAACAATCAGGAAATATTGGAATGGTAGAGGCAGAATATATTATTCGAGATCATTCTATGGAGAAATTCCAAGAACGTAAAGAAACTTTTGCAAAAATTGTAGAAGAACAAAATGTGACTTATGATATTCCAAGAATTGAATGTTATATTTATGATGAATACTTTAATATGTATGAAGTGCTGAAAGAAGATATGACTTCAGTAGAAGTAGCAAAAGAAGCATACCGTAAATGTGGAATTGAACCAGATATCCAACCTTTTAGAGGAGGAACAGATGGATGTATTATTACCTTTAAAGGAATTCCAACACCAAACTTGTTTACAGGTGCAGAAAACTTACACGGACAATATGAATTTGTCACATTGGAAAGCATGGGAAAAGCGAAAGAAGTTGTGTTAACAATTATTCAAAATGTAATCAAATAAAAAATGGACCTCAGTTGAAGATGCTGAGGTCCATTCATATATAATTAGTTGTTCCTAAAATGTTCCAAAAAAGCGGCAATTTCAAGAAGTACTAGCAATGTTAAAAACATCGATTTGACCAGGCTTTACGATTTAAGGAAACGTTAGGAAACTCTATCTAGTGCCGAAAGCAGGGTTCGAACCTGTGACCTACGCGTTACGAGTGCGTTGCTCTACCAACTGAGCTATTTCGGCTTTACAAATACAGTATACTCCTCTAAAAGAAAGAAGTAAATAAGTAAAAAGCGGCAAACAAATGGTTTTAAGCAGATGAAAACTGAAAATCTGATAAAATATAAAAAAAGTTGTAAAAAAGACTTGCAAAGAATAAAAAGCTATGGTAAATTATAAACACTGTTAACGAACGTTCGCTTTTAAAACGATTGCG
>CAURER010000026.1:0-24665 GCA_963523795.1 uncultured Granulicatella sp. | reverse complement strand
GCTGCTTAATTCCTTCACTAAAATTGTTTCATCAACCCTATTTGACAAAGAGCCAAAAAAGCAGAGAAGTTTTTATCCTCTCTGCTTTTTTTATATTTCACCTTTAGGATATAGGTAGTGAGACACCTTCTTTAATGCTCCACCAATTATTTCATCAACCCTATTTAACAAAGAACCCATGTTACTTCCTTTCGTTTTTACGAGGTAAACATTTCATGAAAAATAATAATATTGATAATACAATAAGCCCCCTTCCAAGGAATCTTAAAAATATAAACTTTTCAAAAATATCAAAATTCAAAAATATTAAACCTAGTACTAATGTTAAATAGTAGAACTTATTCATCTTTGACATGATTGAGAGCCTCCTCTGCATTCTTTAGTTCTTTTTTCACTTCAATTATAGCATAGGTAGTATCTTTTTGGTACTTTGTTTCAAATAAAGTTCGAGACCCTAGGCTCGAAATTTAGCAATGAGACTCGCTTTTGCGAGACTGCTTGCGTTCTTTGCCACATTTTGGAAATTCCATTTCTAACTTCAATACGTCTCCCATCTTATGATGACAAACAAAAAGGAATTTCCCCGTAGCAGCAGTGATTGAAACGGCATTAGCCGTTCCAATCACAGGAAATTTCGAGACCTAGGCTCAAAATTTAGCAATGAGACTCGCTTGGCGAGGCTGCTTGCGTCCTTGCTACAATTCGGAAATTCCATTTCTAACTCCAATACGTACACATCTTATGATGACAAACAAAAAAGGAATTTCCCCGTAGCAGTAGTGATTGAAACGGCATAGCCGTTCCAATCACAGGAAATTTTGAGACCTCAGGCTCAAAATTTAGCAATGAGACTCGCTTGGCGAGGCTGCTTGCGTCCTTGCTACATTTTGGAAATTCCATTAAAAATTATTTTTATTATAAACGATTGTTCAACTCTTCTGCTAGTTCTTCAAATCCTGGTTTACCTAATAAAGCAAACATATTTTTCTTATACGCTTCAACACCAGGTTGGTCAAATGGATTCACACCATTTAAGTAACCAGAAATACCTACAGCGATTTCGAAGAAGTAAATTAAATGACCTAAAGTATAAGCTGACATATCAGGAATTGTTACAACAAAGTTTGGAACTTGACCATCCGTATGCGCTAATAAAGTACCTTGGAAAGCTTTTGTATTTACAAAATCCATTGTTTTACCTTGTAAATAACCTAAACCATCTAAATCTTCCTCAGTTTCAGGAATTGTTACAGTTTCATTAGGAGTACCCACTTTAATAACCGTTTCGAAGATATTACGTTGACCTTCTTGGATATATTGACCTAATGAGTGTAAATCAGTTGAGAAGTTCGCACTTGAAGGATAAATACCTTTCAAATCTTTCCCTTCAGACTCACCGAATAATTGTTTCCACCATTCAGAGAAGTATTGTAAAGTTGGCTCATAATTAATTAATAATTCAGTCACTTTACCTTTACGGTATAGCACATTTCTTGCTACCGCATATTGATAAGCTTCATTTTCTTTTAAGTTTGGTGAGCTATAAGCCACACGAGCATCTTCAGCACCTTGCATTAACGCATCTACATCTGCACCAGTTACAGCAATTGGTAATAAACCTACAGCTGTTAATACAGTGAAACGTCCACCTACATCATCTGGAATAACAAATGTTTGATAACCTTCAACATCTGCTTCTGATTTTAATGCTCCACGAGCACGGTCAGTTGTTGCATAAATACGTTTAACCGCTTCTTCTTTACCATATTTTTTAATTAATAAATCTTTGAACACACGGAACGCAATCGCTGGTTCTGTAGTTGTACCTGATTTAGAAACTACGTTTACTGAGAAATCACGGTCTCCAATTAACTCAATTAAACCATGTAAGTAAGTTGAGCTAATGCTGTTTCCTGCAAATAACACTTGAGGTGTTTTACGTTGTTCTGCTGGTAAATAGTTGTAGAATGCATGATTTAAGAAATCAATTGCTGCACGAGCTCCTAAATATGAACCACCGATACCAATAACAACTAATACTTCAGAATCTTCTTGAATTTTTTTAGCTGCTTCTTTGATACGAGCAAATTCTTCTTTATCATAGTCACGAGGTAAGTTTATCCAACCAGTGAAATCTGCACCTGCTCCTAATCCCTCTCTTAAATCTTTATCAACTGCTGTTACAGTTGATTGTAATTGATTGATTTCTTCTTGATTAAAGAAACCTAATGCTTTGGAATAATCAAATGAAATATGTCCCATGATGAACCTCCTAAAAATTTCTTCTTCTATTATATCAATTTTTCTATCAAATGAGTACTACTATGCTTTATTTTCTTTCGGCTTTACAAATTTTTCTTGCGCCTCTTCAATCCAATACGGCAATTGATGCGCTAAAGATGAAAATCCAATTGGAGGAGTAAAGCGTTTCTTATTTCGCTTAATTCTCGTTGGTGTAGAAGGTACATCTAATTTTTCTAATGCACGAATCGATAAACTAATTTTATCGGTAAATTCATCTACATCAATGACTTTTGCAGTTACTTCTTCTCCAATTTTTACAAAGTGATGCACATTATCCATATATCCATGCTTACATTCAGAAATATGAATTAATCCTTGTGTTTCTTCATCCAATGCTAGAAAAATTCCATAGGGCTGAACTCCTGTCACTTTAGCAGTAATCACATCTCCAATGCGATACGTCTGTGTCATGTTCAAACCCTACCTTTTCACTACTGTCGTTGATTCAATCACAACATCTTCTAATGGACGATCTTGACCATTACGTTTCACAGATTCAATTTTTAATACGACATCCATTCCTTCAACAACACGACCAAAAACCGTATGACGATGATCTAACCATGGTGTTCCACCATCTTTTGCATAAGCTTCAATAATTTTTTCTGGCCATCCCATCTCTTTTAATTGTGTTAACATTTGAGCTGGAACATGTTTTGCTGTAACGATAAAAAATTGTGAACCATTTGTATTTGGTCCAGCATTTGCCATTGAAAGAGCTCCGTAAAGATTAAATAATTCTTTTGAAAATTCATCTTCAAATTTTGGACCCCAAATCGATTCTCCACCCATACCAGTACCAGTTGGGTCTCCACCTTGAATCATAAAATCTTCAATCACACGATGGAAAATCACTCCGTCGTAATAGCCATTTTTCGCATGTGTCACAAAGTTTTTAACCGTCTTCGGTGCACGCTTTTTAAATAATTCTAACGTAATATCCCCCATATTTGTATGTAAAATTACAACAGGGTTTCCTTTTAATTGTCTTCTTAATTGTGGAAATATAACCATTTTCCCCTTATTCTTCCCTTCTTTTCTAAGTTTTATACTGCTTCAATTAAACCATAAAATGCCTTTTTTATCAATTTATGGACGAAGTTTCAACCTACTCTTCTCCAACAGAAGCAACAATTTGTGCCCAGTAGCGATCTACTAATAAATCTTTCTCTGGCTTTGCTCTTTCCAATTGTTTTTCAGCTATTTTTAACAAATCATCTGAAACTGGAATAAAATGAGAAATTTGCTTTCCATTTACAATATAAATTCCTACTCCTGCTTCTTGTTGATTACTAAAAAGAATGCGATCAAATACGATATTTTTTTGCAACATTCGATCTACGCAATAATATTTTACAATTTCAATGATGCGGTCATCATACCCTTCTTCAGCAATACATAACTTTTCAAAAAATTCATCACAACTTCCCACATAACGAACAGCATATCCGCTATCTAAAAAATCTTGATTGGTTGTTTGATCATCGATTAATACTTGTTGTAATTCTTTTTGCATTTCTTCTTCCTTTGGATAGAAATGAATCAAAATTTTCTTATCCATATCTTGGTAATTCAAAATATATGGAATAAAATATTTTTGCCCACAATGTGGACAAGTACATTGAAATACTGTTTGATTAATTAATTTTTCTTTTAACTCTGGAGTTTCAGTCACATTTACATTTTGATAAATCGTATAGTCAAAAGACTTTTGACATGTTTCACAGTGAATTGGGACTTGATTTACTTCTGTCATGAATATACCTTCTTTCGAATTCTACTGTGCCTAGTATACCACGCTCGTTAAAAACTTTCCCCTTTTATTTACTGTTTTTCCTTTCCATATTTGGTATAACGTTTCAGAATATGGTATAGTATAAAAGACTAATTAGGAAAGAGTGTATCTATATGACTATTTTTGAAAATTATCCTTTAATAGCAGCATTATCATCAATATTATTTGCACAATTTGTTAAATTCCCAATTGCCTTTTTCACTCGAAAAAAAGGAGCACATTTATCCCTTATGACAAGTACGGGTGGAATGCCGAGTTCTCACTCTGCTGCCGTTACTTCACTCATCACAGCTCTTGGATTGGAATATGGATTTGCTTCTCCACTTGTAGCAATTGCCACAACATTTGGTGTGATTGTCATGTTTGATGCAATGGCGGTTAGACGTCAAAGTGGTGAACAAGGAATTTTATTATCACAATTATTTGAAGAACAATTAAGAGATGAATCTACAAAATTATCAGAAATTGAAATTGATGATGATGAACCGATTCAATTATTTAATACAGAAGAAAATAAAAAATTAATTATTAAGAAATATCTTGGACATAAACCAGTAGAAGTATTTGGTGGTGCAATGACAGGAATTGTGATTGCTCTTCTACTACGCTTCTTATATTTCTAAGAATGGAGAATGAAATGACAACAACAGAAATCATAGATATTGCCATTATTGGTGGTGGACCCGTTGGATTATTTACAGCTTTTTATGCAGGACTTCGTCAAGCAAGCGTAAAAATTATCGAAAGCCTTCCTCAACTTGGAGGACAACCTGGAATGTTATATCCTGAAAAAATGGTGTACGATATTCCTGCTTATCCTGAAATTTTAGCTGGAGATTTAGTAGAAAACTTAATCAAGCAATTAGATCGATTTGAAGCTACACAAATTTGCTTAGAAGAAGAAGCTCTTCAAATTGAAAAACACGAAGACTACTATGAAATTACAACTTCTAAACAAAAACACTTTGCAAGAACAATTATTATTGCATGTGGGAACGGAGCTTTCCGTCCTCGTAAATTAGAATTAGAAGGTGCAGAAAATTATGAAAATCATCAACTACAATACTTCGTGACTAATTTAGAACAATTTAGAGATAAAAACATTGCCATTTGTGGTGGTGGAGATTCAGCCGTTGACTGGGCATTAGCGTTAGAAAATATCGCCAAAAAAGTTAGCATCATTCACCGTCGTCCACAATTCAGAGCACATGAACATAGTGTTGAATTACTTCAAAATTCTTCCGTTGAAATCTTTACACCATTCATTCCAGAACGTTTAAATGGAGATGGAAATACGCTTCAATCTGTTACATTCAAACAAGCTCGTGGAGAAGAAGAAATTGAATTAGAAGTGGATGACTTCATTGTCAGCTATGGTATTTCCTCTTCTATCGGATCTATTAAAGATTGGGGATTAGAACTGCAAAGAAATGCGATTATCACGAATAGTAAAATGGAAACAAACCTTCCAGGTATATTTGCTGTTGGTGACATTGCCACATACGAAGGAAAAGTTCAAATTATTGCTACAGGATTTGGTGAAGCTCCGATTGCTGTTAACCAAGCAATGGCGTACATTCATCCTGAGAAAAGAATCCAAACAGTTCATAGTTCTTCTCTTTTCTAGGAATATATGTTATAATGGTGTATTCGTTTCCACTTTTAATTTCTGGAAACGTAGAAGGAGAGTTTTTTATGAAAAATACAAAAGAATTACATGAATATGCACTATCACTTCTTCATGAACGTGGAGTTGAATTAGAAGAAATTGCAAAATTAGTTCATTTCTTACAAGAACCATATTTTCCTAATTTAACGCTTGAACACTGCTACAATAATGTTGAATTTGTTCTAAAAAAACGTGAAGTACAAAATGCCATTATTACAGGGATTGAGTTAGATAAATTAGCTGAAAAAAATCAATTATCACAACCATTAAATGATATTCTTACAAAAGATGAAGGTTTATATGGTGTAGACGAAATTCTTGCTTTATCAATCGTAAATGTTTATGGTTCTATCGGATTTACAAACTATGGTTATATCGATAAAGTAAAACCAGGAATTTTAGAATTATTAAATGATAAATCAAGTGGCTACTGCCACACATTCTTAGATGATATCGTAGGTGCTATCGCAGCAGCAGCAGCAAGTCGTGTAGCTCACGGATATCCAGAATACCAAGAATCAGAATTAGATTAATTTAGTAATTTAAAGGCTAAAAAATAAACTTTTCTAAAGTAGCAAGGACGGCAAGGAAATCGATATTACGATTTCCTTGCCGTCCTTTTGCAACCTAAGCAAAGCCTAGTTTTCGTCTTCTTCCAGTTCTTCGAGATGCTTCTTCATAATTTTCTTAATTTCATAAGTATCAACTTCATATTGTATAGATGCACACTCTTCCGCAAATTCCTCTAAAATCGCCTCATATTCCTCTTCATCAAATTCCAACATGAATACAGGACGACCTTCATGAACCCCAATAAAAGATTTCTCTCCATTAGCATCATCGAAAAATAGTAGAGCATCATATTCCTTCTCAAAATCATACTGAAGTTCCATAAATGCTTTCAGCAATTCAACTGCCACATCATTTAAACCCGCTTCAAAAATTACCATTTTCTCCACTGCAGCACTATAGTTAGCTTCAAAACGAATACGATACCCTTGTTCATCCAATGCACGAACTTCAAGCACAAAATCCTTGTCCTCTTCTGATATAATTCCTAAACCGTGCGACACTTGCATGAGTTTAACACTACTATCATATTCATTGTCACTATAGTAAATACAATATTTCTTAAAATGATTATCAATGATAAACTCATCTTGATCTATTAGCACAGTATGTTCTTCACGACAATAAGGACATTCAAATTCAAAAATAGATCCGTCTAAAATATAAGTAATCAATTCTTGTTGTCTTGGTAATTCAACTTTTTGATATTCCCGTACATTAAAATGTCGTCTACAATGCAAACATCTAATCTCTCTATCTACAAATAATTTTTCCGTCATCTCTTCACCTATTTACTCTATATTCATCCAAATTGTAGCGTCTTCATCATCCACATAAGTTGTCCACGCTACTCCAAAGGAAGCCTTCTTAGCTGTTGGTGGATAATATACAACACCATTTGAGTCCACTTCAATCTCATAATGTTCTGGATCTACCTTTTCAGCCCACATTCCAACTGCTAACTGATTCCATTGCCACTGAGCTCCTAGTAAATCAATTCCCTCATAAGATTTAATATAGCGCATTTCCTCGAAGTCCATCGAAGTTTTTAATACAACTATTTTTCCTTCTAATTCCTCTAACTGTGCTGGTCTTAAACGATATGCCCCATTGACTAAATTTTCTTTCCATACTCTTAATTGAGTAAATTCATAGTGCATTGGAATGACTTCACCATCTGCTTCCAACCAAAACTCACCAATCGTTGTTTTTAAAATATGAACAGGATTGACCGTTTTATTTTTTCTACCAAAAATCGTTTTCTCTCTTAATTCATTTTCTCTAGAATTATAAATAATCTCTTCTTTTGGAATGGATAACTGATACCCACTCACAGCTTCTTGATTAGAAGAAACAACATTAGTAATATATTTCAATTCTTCTATTGGAAAATCCGCTGCCTCTTCATCACCGTAAAAGACTTTTTCGACGAAAGCTTCCACTTCTTGGAAATATTCTCCAACAGGAACTGTTACATAATCACCCACTTGTACTTCTAGATTTTTATGGCATAAATACACATATTGTTTTCGACTACCTTCAAAGCTTACACTACAATATTTATATTCTCCATCTTGATGACTCAGCTCAACTTCTTCCACTGGAGGAACACTATATTCACGACAAGCTTCTAAGAAAGCTAACAATTTAAAAATTTCTTCGTCAAATAAACTAATCTCATAATATTCTGTTAAATATCTGCCACCTTTAATAAAAGGACGTAATCGAATTCCTAATAAGCAAACATCTGATTCATATTCTTTAGGAGAAAAATATAAGGCGATATCCTCTTCTTCAAATGATAAATGCCAAGGCTCTGTTCCTTCATTTTCTTTCATTTTTCTTAACGATTCAATCCATTGATCCACTTCTCTTACACGGAGAAATTCTCCATTAACTTTTAAAGATACAAATGCATTTTCAATCGAACATTTGCCATTTACCCATTGATTAGGAGTAGCTTCTTTTCCAATCGTACTTCCATCAAACTCAAATGACAAAGTTGTACCTAGAAATAATTTTTCTTTAAAACGAACTTTATTTCTCATATAATTCCTCCCTATTCTTCACTTGTATCTTATCATTTTTCAATTTTATTCGCTATTAATATAAGCAAGATATTGCCATTCCACATTTCCTATGCTAAACTATTGTTAATTTATAAATTAACAACGGAGGTGTATCATGTTTTCAGCCAATCGCCTAAAAGAAATCCGCACGCAACAAGGATATTCTCAATCTTTTATCGCCAAACAATTAGAAATTAGTCGAGTCGCTTACCATCATTGGGAAAATGGAAAAACAATTCCAAATCAAAAAAATTTAATCGCACTAGCAGAAATTTTCAATGTAGAAACCAGTTATTTTGAATCAGAATATACTATTGTGACGAACTACTTACAACTGCATTCGAACAATCAAAGAAAGGCAGAACACTATGTTGAGCAATTACTCCATCAGCAACAAAGCAAAAAAACGCTCTATCCGATTACCGTATTAGCAGAAGTAAAGCTTTCTGCCGGATTAGGAAAAGGAATTTTTGATGAATATGAAACAGAAATTGTCTACTCTCCAACAGAGCAACGAGGCTATGATATTGCTGCATGGATTCAAGGAGATTCAATGAGTCCAACTTATCAAAATGGTGAGGTCGCTCTTATTCAAGCTAATGGATTTGACTATGATGGAGCCGTCTATGCCCTAACTTGGAACGAGGCAGTTTATATTAAGAAATTATATCGAGACGAACAAGGCTTTAGAATGGTTTCTTTAAATCCGAATTACCCAGAACAATTCATTCCTTATGAAGACAATCCACAAGTAGTTGGACTAGTTGTGAATCACTTTATGCCAGTAGCTGCTTCCTAGAGGTTCAAAATGACCGTTATTGATTATGCAAGAGAACCGCACAGTGATATTGCCTTTATAGATATGAAATCCTTCTACGCTAGTGTAGAATGTGTAGATCGTGGATTGAATCCATTAACAACTTGCCTTTGTGTCATGAGTCGTGCAGATAATGCTAATGGACTCATTCTTGCTTCTTCCCCTATTTTTAAGAAAATTTTTGGAAAAGCAAATGTCAGTCGCTCTTATGATTTACCGTTTCATATTCAAACAAGAAAATTCAATCTAGCTGCTGCAAAAAGACAAGGATTACCTATCAATCGAAATTTTATACGTTATGTAGAAAATTGGGCACAAAAAACATTGATTGTACCTCCGAGAATGGATCGATACATTGAAAAAAACATGGAAATTCAAAAAATTTTTCAAAGATTTGCTGCTCCAACAGATATTCTTCCTTATTCCATTGATGAAGCTTTTATTGATTTAACTTCTTCCTTGAATTATTTTATCTCGCATCATCAATTCACTAAAAAGGAAAAATTAGATGTCCTTTCCTCCAAAATCCAACAAGAAATATGGAGAAAAACAGGAATCATCTCAACTATTGGAATGAGCAATGCAAATCCCCTGCTCGCTAAACTGGCTCTAGATAATGAAGCTAAAAAAACAAAAACAATGCGAGCAAATTGGTCCTATGAAGATGTGGAAACAAAGGTATGGAATATTCCTTCCTTAACCGATTTCTGGGGAATTGGCAGTAGAACAGAAAAAAGATTACATAAACTAGGGATTCATAGTATTAAAGAATTAGCTGAGAGTAATCCAGATGATTTACAAAAAGAATTTGGTATCATAGGAGTTCAACTTTGGTTTCATGCCAATGGGGTTGACGAAAGCAATATCCATCAACCATATAAAGTACACTCAAAAGGAATTGGTAATTCGCAGATTTTACCACGAGATTATATTCATCAAGAAGATGTAGAAGTTGTCTTATCAGAAATGGCGGAACAAGTAGCGATTCGCTTAAGAAGACGACATAAAAAAACAAAACTCATTTCTATTTATATTGGTTTTTCAAAATATGAAATGAAATCCTCGCTTCATTGCCAAGAAGCCATTGAACCAAGTAATCAAACAGCCATCTTAACAAAGGCTGTCTTACAATTATTTCGCAAAAAATATCATAGCGGTGCTGTCCGCCAAATTGGAGTACGCTATAGTGACCTAGTAGATGATAAATATTCCATCATTTCATTATTCGATGATCCCATCCTCATGGAAAAAGAAGAAAAATTACAACAAGCCATTGATGGCATTCGAGATGAATTTGGATTTTTATCGATTCAAAAAGGAACTTCCCTATTAGAAAGTTCGAGAAATATTGCTCGTAGCAAACTCATTGGAGGACATTCTGCTGGAGGATTGGAGGGATTAAAATGATTGATCGTTCTTATTTACCCTTTCGTTCTGCTCGCTTATATCAAGATCGAAAAATGGCAAAGTGGATGGGATTTTTCCTTTCTGAACATACAAGTGCACTAGAAGATGATGCAATCCCTATCCCTACTCATTCACAACTCAATTTAGAAGAAAAATATTTATTATTAGGCCAATTACATTTATATGCTTTAAAGGCTCATATTTCTATTCTTGAAAACAAGCAACTATTGCACTATACAGGTACATTAGAAAATCTCACTGCTACGGAATGTTTATTAAAACTTAGTAATGGCTATCAAAGAATTTTTATTGAGAACATCGTCTCTATTCAACAAGTAGAGGAGGAACAGTATGAATCAGCAAGATTATTATCGTAATGAACTGCAAATGAATTATTTTAGTGAAGAGTACCGTCGTTTTGAAGAAGATTTTTATCGCTATTCTTCTCTGACAATTCCTCTGACTTTTTTAATCGATGATGTATTATTATCCATGGCAAAATCGAATCGTCCTTACTTTAAGCTGAATGGAAAAAATTCATTGGATCATCAGGATCATTATTTTCTTTTTACGATTGAAGAAGAAGCGACTCAACCATCGATTCGACTCTATCGCTATCGTTGCGTTGCGCATTCACTAGAACAATTAAAGACACATTATCTCTCACAACAAAAAAACCAGCTCTCTCCTAATTAGGAAAGAGCTGGTTTTATTATAGACGAACCATAGTAGCACTAGGCATGAAATCGTAGGGCTGCTACCGTCCGTACGCTACTATACTAGGAAGTCTTTTAAATAAAAATTATTCTTCTTCGCCAAGAAGCGCTTCTGGGTAAAATTCACGGACAATTGTTGCACAACGATGACATAATGTTGGAGCATCTTCTAATGTTCCAACTTCTACTTTCACCGCACGGCAACGTTGGCAAGTTTCCCCTTGTGCATGTTCAACAACAACTGAAACACCTTCACCATGAACCGCATTTTCAGGAACTGCAGTTCCTACAGAAGCAACTTCTAATTGACTAACGATAAATAGTTGCGCCACATCTGTTTGTAAGGCCTCTAATAACTCAGCCACTTCTTGAGTTGGATATAACGTAACTTTTGCTTCAAAGTTTTTACCAATTAATTTTTCATTACGAGCTTCTTCTAATGCTTTAAGAGCTGTATTACGAACTTTAAAGAATTCAGCCCAACGAGTTAAAATAGCTTCTTCTCCTTCATAATGAGTTACTTCAGGGAATTCTGCTAATTGAACATAAGCTTCCTCTTCTTTTAAGTATTTCCATACTTCTTCTGTTGTATGCACTAAAATTGGACTCAATAATTTTGTTAATTTTACTAAGATTTCATACAATACTGTTTGCATTGCACGACGTTCAAAGCCATTTTCTTGATCAATATACACAACATCTTTAGCAAAGTCTAAATAGAATTGTGATAAGTCAACAGTACAGAAGTTAATAACCCCTTGGTAAACCGTTGAGAATTGATAGTGATCATATGCTTTACGAATGCTGCCCACTAATTGATTGAAGCGTACTAACATATATTGATCCACTGTACGTAAATCTTCAAACGCTACTGCGTGAGCTTTAGGATCAAAATCAGTTGTATTGGCTAACATAAATCTCATAGTATTACGGATTTTACGATAAACTTCTGATACTTGGTTTAAAATGTCATCACTAATACGAACGTCTGACTCATAGTCCACAGAACTTACCCATAAACGAATAATATCTGCTCCTTTAGTCTTCATTTCTTTAGCTGGAGAAATAACATTTCCTAGTGATTTACTCATTTTTTTCCCTTCTCCATCCATTACGAATCCTTGAGAAAGAACTGATTTATATGGAGCTTGGTGATGAATCGCAACACTTGTTGTTAAACTTGAGTTAAACCATCCACGGTATTGGTCACTACCTTCTAAATACATATCAGCTGGGAATGATAATTCTTCACGAGTTCCTAAAACTCCAGCATGAGAACTACCTGAGTCGAACCATACATCCATGATGTCTAACTCTTTTGTAAAGATACCATTTGGAGAATCTGGATGAGTGAAGCCTTCTGGTAATAAATCTTTCGCATCCCATTCGAACCATACATCTGAACCATGTTTTTCAAAAATTTGAGCAACATGTTCTGTTGTTTCTGGTGTAATAATTGGCTCACCATTTTCAGCATAAAATACAGGTAACGGAACTCCCCATACACGTTGACGAGAAATTACCCAGTCGCCACGGTCACGAACCATGTTATAAATACGAACTTGACCAGATGGGTGATACCATTTAACGTCGTTTTCAATTACATCTAAAATTTCTTGACGGAAGGCATCAATTGAAGCAAACCATTGAGGTGTCGCACGGAAAATAACTGGTTTTTTCGTACGCCAGTCGTGTGGATAGCTGTGTACAAAATAACTTAAGTTTAATAATGCACCTTTTTCAGTTAATAAGTCTGTAATGACTTTATTCGCATCTGCATAGAACATCCCTTCAAATCCAGGTGCTTCATCTGTATAACAACCTTGGCTATCTACTGGAGACAATACTGCTAAATTATATTTACGAGAATAATAGAAGTCGTCTTCCCCGTGTCCAGGAGCTGTATGAACTAAACCAGTACCCGCATCTAATGTTACATAGTCCCCATTCATTACTAATGATTCACGTTCATAGAATGGATGCCAAGCAGTCATATATTCTAATGCACTACCAGGGAATTCTTGTAAAATTTCAACATTTTCCCAAGCTAATGTAGTTGTTAATGATTCTACTAAATCTTTAGCAACAACGAATGTACCAGCAGAAGTTTTCACTTGTGCATAAACATAATCAGGATGAACGAAAATTCCTAAGTTTGCAGGAAGTGTCCAAGGAGTTGTTGTCCAAATTACAAATGAAGTATCTTCACCCAATAAGCCTTTTCCATCTTTTACTTTAAATGCTACATAAATAGATGCACTTTCTACATCTTTATATTCGATTTCTGCTTCAGCTAATGAAGATTCACTAGATGGTGACCAATAAATTGGTTTTAATCCTTTGTAAATATAGCCATTTTCAGCCATTTTACCAAATACACGGATTTGTTCTGCTTCAAATTCAGGTTTTAATGTTACATATGGGTTATCCCATGTACCCGTTACACCTAAACGTTTGAACACTGTTCTTTGATTGTCAATTTGACGCCAAGCATATTCTGCACATAATTTACGGAATTCTGCTACTGACATTTTTTTACGATCGACGCCTTCAGCATTTGCTAAAGCTTGTTCAATTGGTAATCCATGTGTATCCCAACCTGGGACAAATGGAGCACGGAATCCGCTCATTGATTTACTACGTACGATAAAGTCTTTTGAAATTTTATTTAATGCATGTCCCATGTGTACATCCCCATTGGCATATGGAGGACCATCATGTAATACGAAAGAAGGTTTACCTTCATTTTTTAACTGACGTTGTGCATAAAGGTTTGCTTCTTCCCATTCTTGTTGATAATCTAATTCTTTTGTAGGTAAATTCCCACGCATTGGAAATTCTGTTTTTCCAATTTGCAATGTTTCTTTCATTTTCATTGCATTTCCTCCTTTGTCTATAAAATAAAAAATCCCCTGCAAAAGCAGGGGCGAAAGTTTCGCGGTACCACCCAAATTCTTGAAAAGTTATTTGTACTTTTCAACTTGGTAAATTGTTAACGCTATTTAGGCGATATTTCTTACTATTATTTCGGAAATATATCTCAGAGATGATTCTCTATCTTTGAGGGACATGCTAATCTTTCACCAACCATTAGCTCGCTCATTGTATCAAAAATAGAACGTTCTCTTCTACGAATATCAAAATAATACGCTATTTTTACAAAAAATGCAAGTACTTAGGTTGAGGAAATGACTTTTCACAGTAGCAAGAAACATGAGATTCGCACAGCAAAGCTGCTGGCATCCTTCGCTACCTCAAAAAAGTCACTTTCTAATCCCTTTTATTTTAATACAATCCATGTACCTGCTTTAGTAGAACCTTCCCTAGCAATCCGGCCACTTGCTTTTAAACTATTGATAGTATATTTAATTCCACTAACTGAAGCCCCTATTTCATTTGTAAGTTCTTTAATAGTAATATGAGGATTCAATTTCATTAATTCAACAATCTGTTTCCCCATTAATGTTTCTTTCCTAGTTTCTTGGCTAGTTTCTTGGCTAGTTTCTTGGCTAGTTTTATCTAAAAAATCATCTTTCAAAAATTCTGGTTGAATATACATAATTGCATTCGTATAATTAGACAAAAAATCAATAGGTAAAAAAGAAAGACTTGGAGAAAGATTTGCTTCTAGAGAATCTTTTGCTCTCCTAATTCCAGAACCGTAAGATTCAATTAATTTCAAAGCATAAAACATATCTTTTAACTCTCTATTTAGATACTGTCTTCTATCGAAGCTTCGCTCATTATTTAATGCTTCTATTGTCACAGGTGGTAATGGACGATTCGGATTTACAAAAGAAATTTTATCTTTATAAATATAAATTCCAACATACTCATTTGCATCATACTCTTTATGTAAAATAGCGTTGGTTGCTAACTCTTCAAAAGCTGCTATAGGAAAGTTGAAAATAATTTTATGTTCCATCTTATCTGCATAACGTAAAGTAAAAGACCGCATAATATTATCTTGAAAATAACGAACCACTTTTTTTGCCTGTAACCAAACTGGAGAATCAAATGTTATTCTCTCCATCTTATCTGTACCATCGATCTCTCGAATAATTTCAACTTGTGCATTAGGGATAAAACAATTTGGTTTTTCGCAGAACATTAAAACAGCAAAATTCTTTGCTCTATAACCACCATATTCACTCTCATCAATTAAACCTAACGCCTTTGCCATTTCTAATTTAGAAAGGCTCTTAAGATCATCCTTTGCATTTGTTAATGTAAGATATTCTTTCATATACTCATAACTCAAATCATCCAACGTAGCTATTTGATTTAGACTAGAACTAAAATTATAATTAGCAAATTTCTTTAAAAGTTCAAATTCTTCAGTAGTATTAGGAAGCGTTGAATCTCTAGAAACTCTAATATATCTTCCAGATTTAAGACCTATACTTTTATCTTTTTCAGCCTTTTCCGTTGTTTGGCATGGTCCTTTCACATTAGGCTCTACTGCTATCACAATATAATATTCATGATCAATTTTATCAGTTATTAAATGATAGCTAATTTTAGGAGTAATATGAGAAAGTAATGATTTTAGTTGATTTTCAATTCCTTCAATCATTGACTCTTTAATCCCTGTGATTGGACGTTTCGGAATTGCCTTTTCTTGGCTACCTTTATTATCAACTTCTTCAATTCCAATAAAAATTAATCCAATTTCGTTATTCATGTAATTATTTGCAAACGCACATGCTGTTTTTAAAATCTTATCTTTAAATTGAACAGATTTTTTATACTCAATATAACTATTTTCAAGCACTTGATTTTCTAAAATATCATGAGCCATTCTCTTTATATCTGCACGTTGCATAATAACTTACCTCACTCTTCATAATTTTCTTATTATAACATTCATCATTTATCTATTACTATTTTCACAATTTCTACATTTACCTTTTCTCTTTAATGTCCAAAAAATCTATTCTTTTCCATACTCTCATAGTATTCATTAAAATACAAAAAACTTCCCTTAACAGCCATACGACTCACCACAGCATGTAGTAACGATTGCTACCTAAGAAAAGTCAAAGTCTTAAACGAACCCTCATCCATTCACTTCCAAATAGAAATGAGTTTTTACAGTAGCACAAATCATAAAAGCCAAAATTTTGGCTTTTATGATAGGAAATTTCGAGATCTTAGGCTCAAAATTTAGCCATGAGATTTGCTTTTGCAAAGCTGCTGGCGTCCACCGCTACCTCAGAAAAGTCAATTTCTATCCTCTAACAGCCTCTTCACTAGCCCTTACATATTTACGTACTGTACTCTTATGGAAGAATAATGAGATAAATGCAATTGGAGTTGCAATCATATATTTAATAACTTCAATAATAATCGTAAAAATCACAAACGAAAATAAATTTGACCAAATATCTTTCTTCATTTTCATTTTATAACCGCCAAAAAGCCCACGTTTGACTTTACCAGTACTATAATCCATCATTGAAGAAGCGGCATATCCAGCACGAATTCCACCATAAGGTGTAAAGAACCATCCTAAAATTCCACCTTTAAAACGACGATAATCGGCATACCAACTATAAGTATAATTTGAAAGAAGGATATACCCAAACCAGAAAATTTTTCCAAAAAATCCCATCTCTCTAAAAGAAGCAAAGTATTGTAATAGTGAAATTACTAAATATCCAGTTAAATAAAAACTAAAGTCTTGCTTCGGTGTATCAAAATATCCACCATATCCTGAGTAAGGAATAATTTGAGGATCTAATTCTGAATCCTTTGGATATTCAGACGAAGGTTTTGTTTGAAAGACTGAATTCTTTTTCCATTCATCTGAACTTGGATCAACATAATCAGAAGAATTTGATTGACCTTTCTTAGGAGGCGCTACATAGTCATCTTTTTTCGGTGGCACTACATAGTCCTTATTATCATTATCAGAATCTTTTTTCTTTTTTGGTGGTGCTACATAATCTGTCATCTTATGCCTCCCTCATTTTTTCTAAATCTTCACTTGTAATCGTATTAAAATCACTTGACTCATCTTTCGTCACACGACGAGACATATGGGCCAATAATTTTTGGTTAAAGTTACGAATCCAACGTCCATTACTATGGTCATCAGTTGTAGCATAAGCTTCCTTAACAGCAACTCTGTAACTTTCTGCATCATATTGATACCCTTGACCTTGCAGAATAAATTCACCAATTTGTGCAATTTCATCTGGACTATAATCTTCAAAATCAAATGTCGTAGGAACACGACTCTTCAATCCTGAGTTAGATTCTAAAAATTCTGCCATTTCTTTATGATATCCAGCAAAAATCACGACCATATCTTGACGATGATCTTCCATAAATTTCAAAATTTCATCAATCGCTTCTTGTCCAAAATTATCACTAGAACCATGTTTTAAAGAATAAGCTTCATCAATAAATAAAACGCCACCAAGAGCAGCTTGTAAATGTTCTCTTGTTTTAATAGCTGTTTGGCCTTGATAACCGCCAATTAAATCACCACGAGATACTTCAATTAATTTATTCGTAGCAATTAAGCCTTTTTGGTAAAGTAATTCTGCAACAATTCTAGCAACTGTTGTTTTACCTGTACCTGGATTTCCTAAGAATAATGAATGTAAAGTCGTAGCAGAAGTTGCAAATCCTTCTTGTTCCCGTTTACGATTCATTTCAGCTTGAGCAATAAAATCTTCTACTTGCTCTTTTACTTTATGAAGACCAATTAATTGATGTAATTCTTGCCATGCATCTTTCTTCGTACCATTGTCTTGATACTTACCAATCTCTAGAACAGCATCAATATCTGCATTTGTAATCAGTGAAATTTCTTCACTCTTCTCAGCTATAACACGAGCAATCAATTGTTTAATAATCTTTTCGTTAAAATTACGAATCCAACGAGCATTACTACGATCTAAGGAACGATTATATTCCAACGTCACTTTACGTGTATAGTACTCCACATCTGCAATTTCATAGCTATTTTTTTGTAGACCTTTAATCCCCATTTGAACAATTTGTTCTGGAGTATAGTCTTCAAAATTTAATCGATTCGGAACACGTGAAGTCAATCCTGGATTAATTTGTAAAAATTGCTCCATTTCTTTCGTATATCCCGCAAAAATAATCATAATCTCATTTTTATGGTCTTCCATATATTTAAGAATCGTTGTAATAGCTTCTTTACCAGTATCATTCGTACTCTTCTTATCTAAGGAATAAGCTTCATCAATGAATAGTACCCCACCACGTGCTTCTTCTAATTTTGCTAATGTTTGAGTTGTTGTTTGGTTTACATATCCAGATAATAAATCTGATTCAGAAACTTCTACAAATTTAAATGTATCTCCAAATAAAGCTCCTCGTTCAAATAAGATTTTACCCATTAAACGTGCAACGGTTGTTTTACCTGTACCAGGATTTCCCATGAATAAGGAGTGTAATACTAACTGTTGAGGGGGTTCTCCTCTAGAAACACGTTGTTTATTATAATCGACCATTCCAATTAATGTATCGATTTCTTTTTTAACTGCTTCTAAGCCAACTAAGCTTTGTAATTCTTCATAACTATCTAATTCTTTAGGCCCATTCTCATTTTCCTCTGCTCCAGCAGCTGTTGTATGACGAACATCAGCAGTCATTTTTGAAAATTCATCCGTATGAATAGTTAACTCACTTGAACTACCATTGGCATACATTAATTCACAAACATGAACTAATGAAGACGCAGTTGCTTCAATATTAACATCAAGAGCTTTTTCAAATAACACTTGATCAGCAAAAATCGTTGAGCCATTATATACTCTCAATGGTATACTAGATTCACTCTCACAAAGGAAAGACAAAACCGTTTGGGCATAACAGTAAGTAAATGGTCCTAAGAAAACTAAATCCAGAATTTTACAATCTTCTAAAAGACAAATACTTTTTCGAACATCCAAGGCCTGAACTGTTACATTTGTTAGTGACACTTCACTCTTATCACCAGCGTATAAACCTTGTCCTCGTTTCATTTTACCAATAGTTCCTGTTTCCAATCTAAAGTAAGAATCTTCTATCCAAATCACTGGATAAGATTTTAGTATATCTCCACCATAAAATTGGCAATTATTAGCTTCTAAACGTGAATCTTTTTTTAAAGAAACGGCATTCCCTGAGTAGTTCTCACAAATGGTATTCGTAAATTTCAATTGTGAACCTTCACAAAAAGTTCTCCATTGGAAAAAGCAATCATTCTCCGTTAAAGAACAATTTTTCAGAAAAATAGTTTGATTACTTTTATCACTAACAAAATGTGTTTTACAATTTTCGAATGTAACAAACGAATCATCTTTTGCAAATATTAAATAATATTCGTTATCTTCTTCTGTACATTCAAAGACACAATTTTTAAACATGACAGAACAATTTTCGTTAATAGTCATTAATGTAGTATTGTTAACATTTGTAAACCAAATATTTTCAAAAACTACAGAAGCTCCGCAATCTATAGAAATGGTTCCTTGAAATTTATTCGTAAAGAAAGATTCTCCATCTTCTTCATCTAGTAATCCTAAAAAAGTAAGATTTTTATTGATTTCATAGTCAGTATCTGTTGAAAAATTTAAAAAATAATTTTTTTGAATTTCTAATACATCCCCTGGGTTAGCAGCTCCAATGGCATCATTAAATTCCCAAGTATTTTCATCATACCCTACTTGATAAGTCGGCATTTACTCACCTTCTTTTTTTGTTTCAATCATGCATATTTTACCTGTTTTTCTTCTTTATTGTCAATTTATTCTCAAATGTTTTCAGGCTTTTATTTTATGATATTAGAAAAAAGAACAAATAAAAAAGACCTAAGTGGTCTCACAAAAAAATAAAGAAGGAACTTTCGCCGTAGTAGAGGAATGAAACACCGCAGGTGGCTGCTTCCGTCCTTATACTACTATATCAAAGAATTGTTTTTTTGATACGTACCTTCATATCCTTACGTAAAAATGGAAAAGGACTTCTTATAGTAGTACAAGTACTAGAATCCGAATCGGATTCTAGTACAGGAAAATTTGAGACCAAGGCTCAAATTTTAGGAATGAGACTCGCCTTTGCGAGGCTGATGCCGTCCTTATACTATACTATATCAAGAAGTCCTCTTCTCATACGTACCTTCTTATCTTTACGTAAAAAATGGAGAAGGACTCTTTATAGTAGTAAGCGTAAAAGTAGCCGGAAACCGGCTACTTTTACTAGGAAAAATCAAGACCTAGGCTCAATTTTTAGGAATGAGACACCAAAGGTGGCTGCTTCCGTCCTTTACTACTATATCAAAGAGTCCTTCGTAATTTAAATTTCTGGGTAAATATCTTCCACTGTTTTCGCTGGGTCAATAACAATGTATAAGTGACCATGTGTTCCAATAGCTGAACTTTGATATTTATTATCATTACCATCTTCATCCACTGGACTATAAGGGAAGTAAACACGATCAGTTGAAACAATCACGTCTGATTTTGGATGATCGCTATCTAAATATAAAATATCCATCAATTCAATATCACTATATTTTTTAACACGCTCGAACATTCCTAACTCTAATCCACCTAAATTAATATCTTCAGACATTACGTGGTCTGCTTCAGGAAACACTTCAATACGTAATGATTCAC
Organism: uncultured Granulicatella sp.; assembly: GCA_963523795.1. Taxonomy (GTDB): domain Bacteria; phylum Bacillota; class Bacilli; order Lactobacillales; family Aerococcaceae; genus Granulicatella. The sequence goes on along the minus strand of CAURER010000026.1, from coordinate 3,677 downwards.
ATGGATGAATTTCTTGGAATTCACTTCCATTAATACGACCAAACGATGTTGTAACTTGTTTGATCCATAAATCTCCAATTAAGCGACGGTTAATCGTCCATGTTTCTCCGTTACGGAATACAAAACGTAATCCTGACATTACTTTTTTCATAAAAGTCTCTCCTTTTTAAGTATGTCCTCACTCTTATGAATAGTGAAAACACTTTTTATTCTTTACATTCAAATTTTACCATTGAACTTGAATATTTTCAATGATTATTCACTTTCCACTTCCAAAGTGGGACAACACATACGCTGCCAATTCTGTTGCTTCGTTAGAAATACTTTGCTCTAAAATCATTTTCTCAATTGTTTGCAAAACTTGTCCAATAATAGGTCCTTTCTTTTCTAACTGCAGAATACGAATAATATCATGACCATTCAATTGAATATCATTCATGGAACGAATCGGTAAAGACTGATACGTTGCTTCTAAGCCTTTCATGGAGGTACTCTTATTTTGAGCAATCAATAATTGCTCCACTTCACAGGCAACTTCATATGAGCACGCATAAGCTAAAAAGAAATTCCACTCAGTATTTTTTCTTTCACGATACGTTCTATATCCAACTAATACATCTCGAATTTGTTCATTAGAAGACTTCCAAGATTTCAATAAGTGAGTAACTTCTTTATCACTTAAATTCAATGCATCTACGAATAAAATCCATGCTTGTAAAACACTCATTCCCTTTAATGGAAATTGTCCAATTTTCAAAAGAATATCATCTTTCCCATCAAATAATGGACAAGCTTGATATAAGCCCGTTTCAACAAATAATTGCATCGCTTCTTTACGATGAGAACTTTGAATCATTTTTTCAAATTCCACTTTCATTCGTTCAACAGCTACTTTAGATAAATTCATTTTTAATAGAGAAATAGCATTCTTCGTTTCTTCTTCAATTTGAAATCCTAACTGACCGACAAAACGTACTGCACGAAACATTCGTAACGCATCTTCATTAAAACGTTCTTTTGCATCCCCAACACAACGAATACATTGACGCTCTAAATCACCAATTCCATCGAAGAAATCTATTAATTGATCATCAATACCAATCGCTAAAGCATTAATTGTAAAATCACGTCGTTTTAAATCTTCTTCTAGCGAGCGAACAAAAGTTACCTTATCTGGATGTCTAAAATCTTCGTAGCCTTCTTCTGTTCGAAAAGTTGTAACTTCATAACCTTCTTTATGATGAATCACCATTACTGTTCCATGCTCAATTCCTACATCCACTGTATGAGGAAAGATTTCTTTCACTTCTTGAGGAGTAGCACTTGTAGCAATATCTACATCCGAAATTGGCTTATGAAGGAGCATATCTCTTACGGAACCACCTACAAAATAAGCTTCATATCCAGCTTCTACCAATTGCTTCATCACGGGTAGTGCTTTTAAAAATAATGGTTCTTTTTGAATCGACATTCACTCGCCTCTCTTTCTCTTACTTTTCTAGTTCTTTTAATTGTTCGGTTAATTTAATAAATAACTCTTGATTACCAGTTTCTAAAGCTTGATCAATTTGCGTTAAAATTTCCTTTTTTAAGACATCTGTTTGAATTTCTGTTAATGCTTGATGAACTTCTTCATCTGAAGAACTTTCTTCTTCAAAAAAAGGATTCTTCTCTAGTATACCAAATTTTACCATTGTTAAGTAAGCATCTTCAAATTCCATTTCAATATAACATTCTTCTTTCCAATTCAATCGAATATCATGAAATGCTTGTTCAGGATTACTAAAACGTGAACCTGCTTTATAAAAATAAAACGATTCATCAGGTGCTTTCTCTGTCGAAAACCACATTCCTTTTGGGGTACAATCAACTCGCTCAACAAAATGAATTTGTTTTAATAATAGTTCATGATTTAATAAATAATTTAATATCCATAGGGCTTCTCTTCTTTTTAAAGCATGATTCGATACAAACCATGAAATAAAATTTTTCTTATCCTCTAAACTCGGTTGAAACATTTCCTCCACTCCTTATGCTTCAAAATATTGTTGTAATTCTTGTAAATCCTCATTCAATGGTTCTAAATTTTGACCATGTTCTAACCACTCTTTTGCTTCAGCTATTCTGCCTTCCTCACGAAGGAATCTCACATAGTCAACAATAAACTCTACTGAATCTTCTAATTCAACACTAGCTTTTTGATAGAATTCCAATGCTTCTTCAAATTGTTCTAGACCTTCTTTTGCTCTTGCCATTAAATAGAAAATTTGACCATTCTCTAAGCCTTCTTCTATCTCCGATGCTAAAATATCTTGAACTTCTTCAAACTCCTCTTGATATAATAATATTTCTATATAAGCTTGCATAATGTCAAATGATTCAGGAGATAATTCATAAGCTTGTTTTAACGCTTCTTGTCCTTTTTCCATTTGCCCAATTGATAAATAGCTTACACCTAAACTAAAGAATGGTTCTTTTTCATATGGATAAGTTTCTGTAATTTTAGATAAGCTCATAATCGCTTTTAAATACTCATGTTTAAACATTTGAATACGACTTAATCCTAGTAAGGCTTCATAATTTTCTTCATCACGAGATAATACTTCTTGATAGATTTTTTTGGCATGGTCATAATTTCCTTCTTGGACATCATGTTTTGCAATACTCATTAATAATTCATTAGAAGCTGATTCTAATCCTTCATCGGATACAAATTCTTGTAAAGGTGCATCATTTCCAATCTCCAAAGAAGCTTCCACTAATAATTCTCTTGCACGATTTTCTTCTCCAGTTTCTTCATGAGAATTTTTTAAGAATCTTTCTAAATACTGTGCACTTCTCTCCATCGAACCAGATTCAAATAATAAAGTCCCAAGATAGAAATCTAAGATAGCTTCTTCAGGAGCTAATTCTTTTGCGACTAATAACTTTCTTTCAGCAACATCATAATACCCTTGAGCTTTATATAACTCTGATAAAATCACTAAAACACTTGGGTAATTCGGGTTATCTTCAGGAATATCATATAAAACAGATAAGGCTTGATCATATTCCCCTTGATTCACTAAAATTTCAGCTAATAAGATAGTCCAAGCAGATTCTTCAGGCTCAAATTGCGTTAATAATAAATACGCCTGTCTTGCTTCATCAAAAAATCCACTACTAGCACTAAATGCAGCTAACTCGATTAATTCTTCCATTTTTTCTTCGGTTACTTCATTCATAAATTGATGGAAAAGTGAATATACTTTTTCTAATTCTTGTTCTTCTAAAGCATTTTGAATTTGTTCAACGATTGATTTCATATTTTCTCCATTTCTAACATAATAAAAAAGATGCTATATTGATTTAACTCTAATATAGCACCTTTATGAAATAGTTTCTATGAAAATGTCATAATAAACTGATTAGTTTTTTACAGCATCTTTCAAAGCTTTACCTGCTTTGAATGCAGGAACTTTGCTTGCTTCGATTTGGATCTCTTCACCTGATTGAGGGTTACGTCCTTTACGAGCTGCACGTTCACGTACTTCAAAGTTACCAAATCCGATAACTTGTACTTTTTCACCTGCTTGTAATGCTTCTTGAATTGTTTCGAATAATGCATCAACAGCTGCTGAAACATCTTTCTTTGTTAATTGCGTTTTTTTAGCTACGCGATCTACTAATTCTGCTTT
>CAURER010000025.1:0-25221 GCA_963523795.1 uncultured Granulicatella sp. | reverse complement strand
TCTCCGTATAATTCTTCTATTCCATCATGTCCATAAATATAAGTTCCATCTGGAAGAATGTAAAATTCTTGATTCACGCTATCTTCTGTAGCGATTTCTTTAAGGACATGTTTTCCATCTAAATACTCGTGTTTTAAATAATTATAATGAGGAATCACTTGTTTATTTGTCAGTCCTAAGCCTGTTAGAAATCTTTGATAGTCTGGATTGATACTTTCACCTTCTAATTCAGGATGAGCATAAACCGTTTTGGCTGCATTCATTGTTCCAGCACTAATACCAATTACCACACCTTCAAAAGATTGAATTTTTTCAGCTAATTGAATTTCTTGGAAAAATTGATTTTGTGTAGGAACATGACCGCCTGATAAGATAACTAAATCTACTTCATTTAAATATTCTTGAACATCTACTGTTTGACGGTGATCAAAAATAATAAATGGATCAAAATGAAGTCCAACTTCTTCAAATCCTAATTTTGTATAAGAAGAAAAATCGTCTGTTAAGTCAAATGCATCTGGGTCAGAAGATATGTATAAGGTTTTAATGGTTGATTTGCCAAGAGCAGTTTTCAGATTATCCACAAAACCATTAGCGACATTGACTTTATAAGATTCAGGAATGCTTGCACTACTTGTTAAAAAATATTTCATAAAATTCATCCTTTCAAGTTCTATAAGCATAGCCTAAGAGAGAAAAAAATTTTTGTCAAGAATGAAGCTGTGGTATACTACGATAAAAATAGAAATGGTAAGATGAAAGGAATTTTAAATGACAATTAGAGTTGCAAAGATTGAAGATGCAGCAGCATTAGTAAAAATTTATCGATATTATGTAGAAAAAACAGCGATTACGTTTGAATATGATGTTCCTACTGTGGAAGAATTTGTAAGAAGAATTCAAACGACTCTTGAGAAATATCCCTATTATGTAGTGGAAGAAGAGGGAGAAGTGATTGGCTATGCTTATGCAGGACCTTTTGCGAGTCGAAAAGCTTTTTCATGGTCTGCAGAAATTAGTATTTATTTAAAGCAAGGGAAACAGAAAAAAGGATATGGAAAAAAATTATATCAGTTAATAGAAGCGAAATTACAAGAATTAGGCTACCAAAATGTTTATGCTTGTATTGCGACTCCTGAAGTGGAAGATGAATATTTAACCAATAATAGTGTAGAATATCATGAATACATGGGTTATCGATTAGTTGGGGAGTTTAAACGTTGCGGGTATAAATTTGATCGTTGGTATCATATTGTTTGGATGGAAAAATGGATTGGAAAGCATAATAGTCCAGTTGAAGAGCCTAAAAGTTTTTAAGGAAATCAATAAAGTTTGTGAAAAATCTATTTAACACTATATTTGAAGCAGTTTCTTTGCTATTAGTTTGTGCAGATGATATAATGAATACTCAATAAGAAATTACTTTGGAGGTAGTTTATGTCAAAAGATATTCGAGTACTATTGTACTATAAATATGTACCAATCGAGAATGGAGCACAATTTGCTGCAGATCATTTGGAATTTTGTAAATCAATCGGACTAAAAGGACGTATTTTAGTTGCTGATGAAGGAATTAATGGAACTGTTTCAGGAGATTATGAAACAACTCAAAAATATATGGACTACGTTCATTCTTTACCAGGAATGGAAGATTTATGGTTCAAAATTGATGAAGAAGAAGAACAAGCTTTCAAAAAAATGTTCGTTCGTTATAAAAAAGAAATTGTTCATTTAGGATTGGAAGATAATAATTTCGATAATGATATCAATCCGTTAGAAACAACAGGAGCTTATTTATCTCCTAAAGAATTTAAAGAAGCTTTATTAGATGAAAATACAGTTGTTTTAGATACACGAAATGATTATGAATTTGATTTAGGTCATTTCCGTGGAGCAATTCGTCCAGATATTCGTAACTTCCGTGAATTACCACAATGGGTTCGTGATAATAAAGAAAAATTCATGGACAAACGAGTAGTTGTATATTGTACAGGTGGCGTGCGTTGTGAGAAATTCTCAGGATGGATGGTTCGTGAAGGGTATAAAGATGTAGGTCAATTACATGGTGGTATTGCGACTTATGGTAAAGACCCAGAAGTACAAGGTGAATTATGGGATGGAAAAATGTATGTTTTTGATGAACGTATTGCAGTAGATATCAACCATGTAAATCCAGTTGTAATCGGAAAAGATTGGTTCGATGGAACTCCATGTGAGCGTTATGTAAACTGTGCAAATCCAGAATGTAACCGTCAAATTTTAACTTCAGAAGAAAATGAAGCAAAATATATCGGTGGATGTAGTCATGAATGCCGTGTTCACCCAAGAAACCGTTATGTAGCAGCTAAAGGATTAACTCCTGCTGAGGTAATGGAACGCTTAGCAGCAATTGGGGAAGAATTACCAGTTCAAGCTTAATTTTAAAGTAAAACTCTTATTGTAACGGATGTTATAGTAAGAGTTTTTGTTTTTCTAAAATCCCTTGACAATTTGTATGAGGTAGCCAATAATGAATTTATTCTAGAAAATAGGAGGAGTTCTATGACAAGAACAGCTAGAGGCACGGTATCAATTCTAATTGCTATTCTATTAATGGGAATTGTATTTTATAGTTCATCGATGCCGTATCATGATCAATCACTTGTATCAAAAATACAACAACTATTGCCATTTCAGCCATTTTCAGATGTGCTTTCAAAAATTCATTTTACTTATGCAGATAAAGTTATTAGTATTCCTAGTTTAGGATATGCTCAATTTCTTGAATTTTTCATTCGAAAGGGAGCACATTTCCTAGTGTATTACTTTATTGGGTATCATTGGACAAGAGGACTAAAAGTTCATCTTAAAAATCCGGGATGGAGTTTAATGATTGCGATTTTTATTACTGTATTATATGCGATAACGGATGAGTTTCATCAAGGCATGACACCTGGAAGAACACCGCTAATTCAAGATATGGTATTAGATAGTTTAGGTGGAATTTTTGGAGCTTTATTAGGATTTTTAAAAAAATAAAAAAATATTTAAAAAAATCGAGGAAAAAAATTTTTTCTCGATTTTTTTGCGTATATATAGAATGACTAGTCAATTTTTTTGTAGAGGAGGGAGAGATATGGAGGAGCTTACGAATGAAATTTTATTAGCTGCACTCCAATTTCGCATTGATGACATTCATTTATTACCGTTTGGAAAGGAGTACCGTTTTTATTTAAGAGATGGTGAACAGTTATCCTTACTAAAAACAGTGGATTCGGATACTGCTAATCGGTGGATTACCTTTGTAAAGTATCGATCAGGAATGGATGTAGGGGAAAAAAGAAGACCACAAAGTGGAGCAATGAAATATGAATTAACGAATGGAACAAGTATTGAATTGAGGTTATCTGTCATTACAAATTTTAAAATGCAAACGTCAGTAGTCATTCGTTTATTGCATTTATCGATGGAGGAGCAAAAAACAGGAGAGGTATCGACTTATTTTCCAAGAGATATTGAGCTTCTTCAAAGAATGTTGCATTACAAGAGTGGGTTAATATTATTTTCAGGACCTGTTAGCTCCGGGAAAACAACAACCATGTATCATTTATTAAGAAATCGTGTTATTGATACGAATTTGCAAGTTATTACAATGGAAGAACCGGTAGAGATGAGTGAACCACTGTTTCTACAAACAGAAATTAATGAAAAAGCAGGGATTACGTATGAACTACTCATTAAAAGTTCTTTAAGACATCATCCGGATATTATGTTAATAGGAGAAATTCGAGATGAAATGACAGCAAAAATGGTGATTCGGGGTGCTTTAACGGGACATTTAATGTTAGCAACGGTTCATGCTAAAGACTGTAAAGGAGTCATTTCAAGATTAGAGGAATTAGGGGTTACAAAAGATTTATTAAGACAAACATTAGTCGCTGTAGTAGCGCAACGTTTAGTGCCAAGATATTGTTCTTTATGTCAGAGTCATTGTTGCTTTCATTGTAATCATATTCCACTTTCAAAGAAAAAAGCGACTTTATTTGATATTGCTTATGGAACTTCATTGCAACAGTTGATTCAAGGAGAACAGTTTTTAAATCCATTGGAACATCCGTTTAATAGAAAGTTGAGGAAAGCTTATGCACTTGGATATATATCAAAGAAAAGTTTTGAAGCCTACCAAATCTTTTAAGAAATGGTCTAACAAAACTCAAGCATTATTTTTAACTCAATTAGGAGAATTACTAGAAGAGGGATTCACATTACAAGAAACATTGGAATTTACCAAATTACTCCTACCTAAACAAGAAATAGCTATTGGGAAATTGATGGAACAGTTATTAGTTGGGGAAAGATTTGATGAAGTTTTACATTTTGTTGGATATTCCGATTCCATTTGCTCTCAAATTTATTTATCGATGTCGACAGGTTCTTTTGCACTTTCTTGTCGGACAATTGGACAATATTTAAAACAAAAAGATCAACAAATTAAAAAATTACGGCAAGTATTGATTTATCCGTGTATTTTAATCGTTTTTCTAGTTTGTATGGTAACTGCGATTCGCTATTTATTATTAGGGCAATTACAATCGATGGTTCAAGTGGAAAGTTTACAAGGACATGTCATGCTTTATTTAATATGGCATGGATTTGTACATTTACCTTGGATTGTACTAGGAGTTAGTATTCTAATCGGAATGATAGTAGGAGCAGTGTATTTATTTTGGAAAAACAAGACCTTACTAGATCGTATCCGATTTTTAACTCGACTGCCAATTGTTGGAAGTTTAGTTCGTCAATATTACACATTTTTATATGCGAGAGAATTTGCTTATTTTTTAGCAAATGGGCAGTCATTGCTACAAATGATTGAACAGATGAAACAAGTGGGAACGAGCCCTTTAACGAAAGCTATTGCAGAATTTATTGAAAGTGAAATGCAAAAAGGAACTCCGTTTTCAAGTGTGATTGATCAACTAAATTTATTTCAACAACCACTCATTTTATTAATTGTTCAAGGAGAACTAACTCATCAATTAGATATCAAATTGCGACAATTTTCCAAAAATTCATTTGAAGATTTTAAAGGAACACTGGAGAAGAAAATTATGCTTGTTCAGCCAATTCTATTTATTGGAATTGGGCTTATGATTATGTCAATGTACATTATTTTAATGTTACCAACATTAACAATGATAGGAGGAAATTAAGATGAAAAAATTATTAAAGAAGAAAAAAGCTTTTACATTAATTGAGTTACTTATTTGTTTATTTATTATTGGGTTGATGATGCTACTCATTATTCCAAATATAGCAAATCAAAGACAAAAAGCTCAGGAGAAATCGGATGCTGCGATTGTGAAAGTTATCGAAAATCAGCAAGAATTGTATCAATTAGATAAAAATGTAAAAGAAAAACCAAATGCTCAAGCATTAAAGGATGGTGGCTATATTACTCAGGAACAATTAGATTCCTATAATAAGGCAACGAATAAAGCACAAACAAATCCACAATAAATAAAGAATTGGAGGAACTTCTATGAAGGCTCATGCATTCACATTAGTAGAGCTACTCGTTTCTTTCAGTATTCTAATCGTATTATTATGGTTAGTTCCTCCAGCTGTAGTGGATTTTGGAGAAACGTATCAAGAAAGAGTGTTTATAAAGCAGTTCGAGAATGATTTGAAATTAGTGCAGTCAAATGCACAGGCAACGGGGAAATTTTCAAAAGTAGTGATTAATGATAAGAAGCAAAACACATATTCTTTAGTATGTTTCGGAAATGAAGGCTTAAATGCTACGAGAGAAATACCAAAAAGTATTTCGACAACTAATATTCCTTTTATTCAATTTAAAGGAGAAACTGGGAATTTAACAACATTTAATGAGTTCCCAGAAATAACATTTAATGGGAAAAAATATTCCTATAAGTTTAAATTTCAATTAGGTGGAGGTAGGTATTATGTTGAAGTTTCGAAAAATTAAAGCTTACGCTTTTGTAGAAGCCATATTAGCATTAATGATTGCGACTTTAACTGTATTATTATTATCCTTCATATTGGGGGATTCTTTGAAAAGAGAGAAGACTAATGCCTGTATTTTAAATGAGTATTCGACTCAATTAATGAAGTTACATGAGGGAAGACCTCCAATTCCAGTTTCAGAAATGATGAACTCTTCAATAACTAGTAAGGGGACAAAGGAGAAAAAGAGTACTTCAAAAAAGAAAAAATCTTCTCAAACTAATAAAGATAAGAATGAAATCCAGTACTACAAAGCTAGTTCAAAAACAGCACCTACATCAATAAGTACTCATTGTAATCAAGAGGAGGTGATTCAAATTGAAGGAATGGGACCTACATCAAAAGTCAGCCTTTCTTCTGATTGAACAGTTAATGGCTTTAGCGATTTTTGCGGTTAGTATTCTATTAATTAGTGGAGTTTATCAAGTATTAATGAAAGTGCAAAGCCAATTAGAAGTTCCGAATTATATCGAGTGGCATTTGATGATAACTCAAATGGATACTCATTTACAAGGATATGCTAGACCAACTATTGTATTTGAACCAAAATTTGAAGATGGACGTCCTACAAAGGAAGAACCCTACCTCATTAGAGCTAAGTCAGAACAGGAGCAATCAAAGTCTACTTTATGGATTAGTAAAGGAGAAGGAAAGGGGAAAGGATATCATCCATTATTAATAGGATACGAAAAAATGCTAATTCATGGAGAAAAAAATGGAGTTCGTTTAAAAGGAATCTTACGTAATCATGAAGCATTCGAAACTTATTTCATTCCTGGAAATCGTGTGATTTCTATTGAAAAAGAAGTGATACAACAAGATGAATCACCTTCAACTAAGGATGAAAAGGAAAAAATGGAGGACTTACCATGATAGAAAAAATCTTTTATCGTAAAAAGTTTAAAGCTAGCTTAGTAGTTCCTTTTTTAGCTTTATTATTTGTTACAAGTTTAGTGACAGTAGCGTTTTATCAAATTCGAGTAGCTAATACGAATCAATATCGCTTATTAAAAGATACGTATCAATTAAAAATAATGTTAGAATTATCCTCTCAAAACTTAGAAAGTCATTTAGAAATAGTAGATAATGAGATGGTTTTCCCTACTAGAATAGATTTTTCAAAAGGAAATGTAGAAATAAAATGGGATGAAAAAAGTAAAGTGTTTGATTTAACCGCTCATTTGAAAAATGGTTTTACTCGTTCTGAAAAATTATATCTTGTATTTCATGAGAAGAAAGTTAACGAAAAAACACAGTGAATGAGTTTGTTTCATATGCAATCTATGGTATACTTTTCATGAGAATATGAAAAAGTTGGTGGTTAAATGGAACAAACAATTGGAGAAATCTTAAAACGTGCTCGTCAGGCAAAAGGATATACTTTAGACGATTTGCAACAAATTACAAAAATTCAAAAAAAATATTTAATCGCAATCGAAGAAAATGATTTCGATTTAATGCCTGGAGAGTTTTATACTCGTGCATTTATAAAACAAGTAGCAGAAACAGTAGGAGTGGATGGCGTTCGCTTATTGGAAGAATTTGCTTTAGAAACTCCTAGACAAGTTGGAGGAATTCCAGAATCAGAATCTGTTTTATCAGATAAAAAATTTATTAGTAGTCGTTTGTCCAATACTCGTGATTCCCAAACTTCTATTCATAAAGCTTGGGAACAATGGAAAAACTATCTTCCAACAATTTTACTTGGAATGTTAGCTGTAGCAATTGTTTTTGCAATTGTACAATCATTGACGAATACTCGTTCAACAGCAAAACCAACTGTAGTGACGACTACTGTAACTGCACCAAATACAACAACAGCCGAACAAGCAGCAACTACAACAGTTGCAGAAACAACTCAATTAACAACTACAACAAAAGAAACAAAGGAAACTTCAATTCGTTATTCTTATGCAAATGGTAACTCATTGTACTATACAGCAAAATTAGCAGAATTTCCTGCAAACTTAGTAGTGACGAATCGTGCAAGAACACAATTGTGGGCAAGAATTACGGCAAATCAAAAAGTAGTAGCTGATGGAGCTCCAACAACTGGACAACAATTGGTAGGATCAATTCCAGAAGGAACAAATTCAATTGTTTTAAACTTTGGATATACACCAGTTGGTACCATTACTTTAGCAGGACAAGAAATTGAAATTCCTGATGGAGTTAGCGCTACAGCTATTTATATTACAGTGGAATAGAGGGATAGCATGAATATTGCCAATCGATTAACCATTGCTCGGATTGTCATGATTCCATTGTTCTTACTAATCATGTGTTTTCCAAAAGATATTTTAGGAATGGTGAATGTCTTTCATTCAACTTTAAGTGTGAGTTGGGTGTTGGCAATGATTATTTTTACCATAGCTAGTATTACGGATTTTTTAGATGGTTATTTAGCAAGAAAATATCATTTAATTACAAATTTTGGAAAATTTGCAGATCCTCTGGCGGATAAATTATTAGTAATGACTGCCTTTATTACATTAGTAGGGGCTGGCGTTATTCCGATGTGGATTGTAGCGATTATTGTTTGTAGAGAATTAGCTGTAACAGGGCTTCGTTTATTATTAGTAAATGATGGAGAAGTACTAGCAGCAGCTTGGCCTGGAAAAGTTAAAACAGCAACACAAATGTTAGCGATTATCTTTTTACTCATTGATGATTTTCCAGTAAAAGGATTACCGTTCTCAATTGGAACTATTTTATTATATATTTGTTTAATTGCAACCATTTATTCAGGCGTTGATTATTTTGTAAAAAATAAACATGTATTTGCAGATTCATTTTCTGTTTAATGGTGGAGGCTGGGGAAAACCCAGCCTTTATTTTTTATAAATGAGAGGTAGAAGGAATGAAAGCAGAAATTATTACAGTTGGTACAGAATTGTTGATGGGACAAGTGATTAACACAAATAGTGCTACTATCGCTAGAGAATTGGCAAAATTATCTATTCCAACATATTACCAACAAACAGTTGGAGATAATCCTAAAAGAATGTTGGAAAGTATTCAACTCGCAAATAGTCGAAGTGACTTAATTATATTATGTGGTGGACTAGGACCAACCACAGATGATATTACTAAACAAGTTTTAGCGAAGTTTGTTCAAAAGGAATTAGTGGAAGATAGACAAGCGATGGAAAAAATCTTACGCTACCATGAACAAACTCATCGTGAAATGAGTCCTAATAATCGACTTCAAGCATTAGCGTTTAAAGATGAAACAGTTTTTAAAAATCATAATGGTTTAGCGATTGGTGGAGCAGTAGAAACAGATAAAAATACTTTCATTGTTTTACCAGGTCCTCCAAGTGAATTAAAAATGATGCTTGAAAAAGAAGTAGTTCCATATTTAAAAGAAAAAGTTTCAAATGAAGGAAATTTTGTTTCAAGATATTTACGTTTCTTTGGAATCGGAGAATCTAGATTAGTAACTGATTTGGAACAATTAATTGAAGAACAAACGAATCCAACGATTGCTCCGTATGCAGGAATGTATGAAGTCGTTCTTCGATTAACCGCAAATGGGGATACAAAAGAAGAATGTGAACAGTTATTAGATGAGTTAGAAGAAAAAATACTTACTGTTGAAAGTGAGTACTTCTATGGCTACGGAGAATATGAATCTCTATTATCGATTACAAGTGAATTATTAAAAAATAGTGGATTAAGTATTGCTTCAGCAGAAAGTTTAACAGGTGGTCTCTTTGCTTCGACACTAGTTTCTATAGACGGTAGTTCACAGTATGTATTAGGATCTTGTGTTGCTTATCAAGAATCTGTAAAGAAAAATCAATTACAAGTTCCTAAAGAAATACTAGAAACATATGGAATGGTTAGTATTGAGTGTGCCGAAGCAATGGCAGAAAATGTACGGACAATATTTGGTAGTGATTTAGGAATTTCCTTTACAGGAATTGCTGGTCCATCACCAATGGAAGGAAAAGAAGTAGGAACAGTATTTGTTTCATTAGCAGATGGAAATCAAACAAAAACAATTGAATTACATCTAGCAAGAAATCGAAATGGAAACCGTGAATATGCGGTTCAATACGGGTTAAATGAGCTAAGAAAATATTTAATAAAAAAATAACAGAACAAATGTTCGTTTTTCTTGCTTTCAGTATTGAGTATAGTGTATGATAAGGATGAATTAAGAGGACATGGAGGTTTAACATGGCAGATCAAGAAAATCGTCAACGTGCATTAGATGATGCATTGAAAAAAATTGAAAAGAGTTATGGTAAAGGTGCAGTAATGAAATTAGGAGAAAAGGCTGATTCGCAAGTTCAGACTGTTTCTTCAGGTTCATTAGCATTGGATATTGCATTAGGAGCAGGTGGATACCCTAAAGGAAGAATTATTGAAATTTTTGGTCCTGAATCAAGTGGTAAAACAACAGTTGCTTTACATGCAGTAGCAGAAGTACAAAAACGAGGTGGAGTAGCAGCATTTATTGATGCGGAGCATGCTTTAGATCCAGAATATGCAAGAGCATTAGGTGTTAATATTGAAGAATTATTATTATCACAACCGGATACTGGAGAACAAGGATTAGGAATTGCTGATGCATTAGTAGCTTCAGGTGCAGTTGATATCGTGATTGTTGACTCAGTAGCAGCATTAGTACCACGTGCTGAAATTGAAGGAGATATGGGACAATCTCATGTGGGTCTTCAAGCTCGTTTAATGTCTCAAGCACTTCGTAAATTATCAGGGACTATTAACCGTACGAAGACTATTGCTATTTTTATTAACCAACTACGTGAAAAAGTTGGAATTATGTTCGGTAATCCAGAAACAACACCTGGAGGTCGTGCATTAAAATTCTATGCAAGTATTCGTTTAGATGTTCGTCGTAGTGACCAAATTAAAAATGGAGCAGAAATTTTAGGAAATCATACTAAAATTAAAGTAGTAAAAAATAAAGTTGCGCCACCATTTAAAACAGCAGAAGTGGACATTATGTATGGAGAAGGAATTTCTCAAATTGGAGAAATTTTAGATATGGCTTCTGATTTAGATTTAGTGAAGAAGAGCGGTGCTTGGTATGCTTACAACGATGAAAAGATTGGACAAGGCCGAGAAAATGCGAAGAAATACTTAACGGAACATCCAGAAATCGTTGAAGTATTAACACAAAAAATTCGTGCTCATTATAATATTGGTGGAGAAGTCGTTTCTCAAGAAGTTGAGGATTTAGGTCAAACAAATTTATTAGATGAAGAATAATAATAGCAGGGAGAATGAACTGAATTGGCTCATTCTCCTTTTTATTTAGTGCAACAATGAATTTTTCAGTATCCTTTAAAAGTTATCAATTAGAAAACCGGTAAAAAGTCAAATAAAATCGTTATGATGGTGTTTTTTTTATGGAAGGGCTATAATGAAAAGGAAGAATATGTTATCATTAGTTTGAATGTTAAAAAGTATTAGGGTGAGGTGTATCCATGTCAATGAAACAAAGAATCTTAATTATTGAAGACGAAAAAAATTTAGCACGATTTGTAGAACTAGAATTACAGCATGAAGGATATGAAACGAAAATTTGTTTTGATGGACGTAGTGGACTTCAGGCAGCAACGGATGAAGATTGGGATGTTATTTTATTAGATTTAATGTTACCAGAATTAAATGGATTAGAAGTTGTCCGTCGTCTTCGTCAAGTAAAGAAAACGCCAATTATTATTATGACAGCTAGAGATTCTGTAATGGACCGAGTGACTGGTTTAGATCAAGGGGCAGATGACTATGTTGTGAAGCCTTTTGAAATTGAAGAGATTTTAGCCAGAATTCGTGCATTATTTAGAAGACTAAGTATCGAAGAAGAAGCACGTGTGCAAAAACAAACAATTTTAGAATATCGTGATTTAGTGATTGAAAAAGAAAACCGTACCGTTCGTCGCAATGGAGAATTAGTAGATTTAACCAAACGAGAATATGAATTATTATTAATGTTAATGGAAAATATTAATGTTGTATTATCTCGAGAAGTTTTATTAAACCAAGTATGGGGATATAAAATGGAAGTTGAAACAAATGTAATTGATGTATATATTCGTTATTTAAGAAATAAAATTGACGTTCCAGGTCGTGAAAGTTACATTCAAACTGTTCGTGGAACAGGTTATGTAATGCGTCGTTAATCAGACATAATGGAGGAAATCATGAAATTAAAACATGAAGAAACTTCCGTTGGAAAAAAATGGTGGTTGATTATTTCGACCACTATTTTTTTACTATTAACAATGGTAATTGTTGGATTTATAGGATTTGAAATGCAACATTATCAAAGTCAAGAAGTAGCCCTAACGGAAAAATATCGTGAACAATTAAATGAAAAATTATCAGAGTACGAATCGCCCATCACAGCTGCTAATGTTTTGGCTGTTTTAAATCAAAATAATAGTTATCAAAAAGATAAAGATGGGATTTATCAAAAGAAATTTTATACAAATGATCAACAGCTTAATGTACAAGTCTTTGGTACGAATCGAAAAGAAATTTTTAAAACACAATCATGGAATGATGGAGAAGCTATTGGAACAGAAGCGAAAACACAAGTTAAAATTTTAAAAAACGGTAAAAAAATTGTTCAATCATCAGTTCCTATTTTATCAAACAAGACGAGAGTGTTATTAGGATATTTATCCATTACAAATCGTTTAGTAAATACGCAGCAATTAAATCAAGAGTTAAATCAAATAGCGATTTATGCGATTGCTGTATCTATGTTTCTTGCTATTGCATTAGGATATTTCTTATCGAATCAAATGACAAAACCCATTAAAAAAATTCAAGAAATTATCTCATCGATTAGTGAAGAGAATATTGCGACTAAACGATTAAGTATTTCGAATAAAAATGATGAATTTACAATTGTGTCCAAACATTTTAATGAATTATTAGATAAAATTAGTTTTTATATTGAACAACAAAAACATTTCGTAGAAGATGTTTCCCATGAATTAAGAACACCTGTTGCTATAGTAGAAGGACATTTAAAACTATTAAATCGTTGGGGAAAAGATGACCCGGAAGTACTAGAAGAATCCTTGCAAGCTTCCCTATTTGAATTAGGAAGAATGAAAACTTTAGTACAAGAAATGTTAGATTTATCTAGAGCTCCTCAAGTAAGGGAACAATATAAAGATGCAACAACCAATGTAACGGATGTTGTTAGACAAGTCGTTCATAATTTTGAAGTATTATATCCTGATTTCACATTTGTATTTGATGATGATTTGAAACGAGAATTATGGGTTCCAATTTATTTAAATCACTTTGAGCAAGTTGTGATTATTTTAATGGATAATGCAGTTAAATACTCTTTAGATCGTAAGGAAATTATTATTAGCTTGTCAAAAGGAGAAGAACACGTCGAAATTGCTGTACAAGACTTTGGAATGGGAATGACTGAAGAGGATCGAAAAAAGGTATTTTCAAGATTTTATCGTGTGGATAAAGCTCGTTCTAGAGAAAGAGGCGGTAATGGACTAGGATTATCGATTGCAAAAGAGTTAACGGAAAGTTATAATGGGGAAATTTCTGTTTCCACTGTATTAAATCATGGTTCAATTTTTCGTATCACTTTACCTTTAACACAAAAGAAAAAGGATTAATTTATGGAAAAACAAAAAAATAGGTCCATTCATACTGAAGTAGGTAATAAACAACAGATTAGAAAAATAGCAAAAAATGTTTTACTGAATCTCACAAAAGAATCACGAGATAAACAAGAAGGTCGGGTTATACGTTGTCTTTCTGAAACCCCACAATGGAAAGAAGCAAAAACAATTGCGTTAACGAAATCGATGCCGTTAGAATTTTCGACTCAAATGGTTGTGACATTAGCGAAAAATCAAGGGAAACAGATGGTTGTTCCGGTTACACTTTCGAATCGCCAAATGCGTTTTGCTTATTGGAATTCTGAAACTGAATTTAGGAAGAATCCGTTTGGAGTAGAAGAACCGATCAATCCAATTTGGGTGAATGAAGAGGAAATTGATTTAGTCATTGTTCCAGGTCTTGCCTATTCTAAAAAAGGAGAACGTTTAGGATTTGGCGGTGGCTATTATGATTGTTTTTTATCTCAAAGGAAATATGATACAGTGAGTTTAGCATATATGGAACAAATATATGAAACGGCACTTTGGAATACTGACAAATTTGATATTCCCGTAGAATGGTTAATTACAACAGAAGGAGTGATTCACGTAAATGAATGATTGGAAAAAAGAAAGATATAAGCGAATGATTCTTCAAAATTTAACAGTAACGAATGGATTTTTATTACTTCAAATTATTTTATTTCTATTAATGACAGTAAGTGGAGGCTCAACCAATCCATCCGTATTAGTTTATTATGGTGCAAAATATAATCCTTATATTGTATTTTTACATCAATATTGGCGGTTTGTGACTCCAATATTTTTACATATTGGTTTGGAACATGTTTTAATGAATAGTATCTTTTTATATTTCTTAGGAAATCAATTGGAAAGTATTATTGGTTCAGGAAGATTTTTTATCATTTATTTATTAAGTGGAATTATAGGAAATGTGGCAAGTTTTGCTTTTAGTCCGTCCATTTCAGCAGGTGCGAGTACGTCTTTATTTGGCTTATTTGGCATTATCTTATACTTATCTACAAAACATGGGTATATTCGATTTTTTAAGGAATTAGGTATGCAATATAAGGCATTATTAATCATGAATTTAGCTTCAAGTTTTTTATTAAGTAGAGTGGATTTATATGGACATATTGGTGGCTTAGTTGGTGGTTATTTAGCGACATCAATTTTTTCATTTAGTGGTGACCGATATACAAAAGTTTACCAAAGAGTTATTTTTATGGCTATATATGTTATTGTTTTTATTGTATTATTTTTCATTGGAACGAAAAAAGTAGTACTATGAAATCGATATATTAACTGATATACTATAAATAACATGAATACGTTTTATGAGGTGAAGATTATGAATAAAAAAATTATCGGTATTGATTTAGGAGGTACTTCAATTAAATTTGCTATTTTAACGCAAAATGGTGAGATTCAAGAAAAATGGTCTATTCCGACAAATATTTTAGATGAAGGAAGCCATATTGTACCAGATATTATTCAATCGATTAAACATAAACTAACGCTGTTAGGCTTAACAAAAGATGACTTTTTAGGAATTGGAATGGGTTCTCCAGGTGTAGTAAATCGCCAAGATGGAACTGTTATTGGTGCTTATAATTTAAATTGGAAAACATTACAACCAATTAGACAACAAATTGAATCAGAATTAGGCTTATCATTTTATATTGATAATGATGCGAATGTGGCTGCCCTTGGTGAAAAATGGGTTGGAGCAGGAAATAATGAACCAGATGTAGTTTTTGTAACACTAGGAACTGGTGTTGGTGGTGGAGTCATTGCGGGTAACCAATTAATTCATGGATTTAGTGGTGCTGGTGGTGAACTAGGTCATATTGCCGTTGATTTTGAAGAACCAATTTCTTGTACATGTGGTAAAAAAGGTTGCCTAGAAACTGTAGCAAGTGCAACTGGTATTGTGCATTTAACTCGTCGCTATGCAGAACAATATGCTGGAGATTCAGAGTTGAAAGCAAGAATTGATGATGGACAACTAGTTACTGCAAAAGATGTTTTTGATTTAGCAAAAGAGCAAGATAGATTAGCATTAATTGTGATTCGTCATTTCTCAGAATATTTAGGTGTAGCATGTTCTCATATTGCCAATATCTTAAATCCATCAAGAATTGTGATTGGTGGTGGGGTGAGTGCTGCTGGAGAATTTTTATTAACAGGTGTTCGTGAAGAATTTGAAAAAAATGTTTTCCCTCCAATTAAGGATTCAACTGTTTTAGCGTTAGCTGAGTTAGGAAATGATGCTGGTGTTATTGGAGCAGCTTCATTAGTATTAATTGGAAAATCATAATAAGAGAGGTAGTATGTTATGTTATTTTGGATTGTATGGAGTATTTTAGCAGTATATGTTGCTTATATTGCAGTTTTATTTTGGATGCGTCGTAGTTCAGCTGAAACTTTGGATTCTGAAGAATTTAGTAAAGATTTGCGTCATGTTCAATTGATTGATTTGCGTGAAAAAGATGAATTTAGAGCAGGACATATTTTAGGAGCTAGAAATATTCCTTATTCTCAATTTAAGGATCGTATGTTTGAATTGAGAAAGGATCAACCGATTTATTTATATGAGCAAGGGATGACAATTTCTGGAAGAGCAGCATATCGTTTAAAACGTAAAGGTTATTCTAATATTTTCATTTTGAAAAATGGATA
The DNA here is from genome assembly GCA_963523795.1 of uncultured Granulicatella sp. Classification (GTDB taxonomy): domain Bacteria; phylum Bacillota; class Bacilli; order Lactobacillales; family Aerococcaceae; genus Granulicatella. The sequence continues at coordinate 8,896 of CAURER010000025.1, read as the reverse complement.
TGACGCTTGGAAAGGGAAGGTCAAAAAAGGGTATTAAGGATTAAAAGAGACTTTATCTGTTGTAGCAAGGGACGGCAGCAGCTTTGCAAAGCGAATGTTATATTAAGGATACAGCGAATGCTCTTTTTTGTTGAAAAAAATCGTTTTTCCCAATTGACAAAGGGAAAAATTTCCTTTATACTGTTGACAATTTGAATAACTCATCTTTAATGTGATCCAGAGAGGTCAGCAAAGAGTTTATAATTTTTTTGATGAGCAACTCATTCTCAAACGAAAGGAATTGATGTCGCAAAAAGATTTCATTAGTCAGTAATGTTTCGTAACAAAAAGAAATAAATAGAATATCTTTTTAAAATAGTCCAGAGAGGCTAACAAGGGATTGAATTTAACGTTACAAGCTTATTTGAGTATAGAGTTTTTATATCATCATTCAAATACTAACTTAAATTTAAAAATATCAGGATACCTTGTAGTCTTTGGATTACAAGGTATTTTTTTATAAACAGGAGGAGGAAATTTTATGAAAAATATTGTAAAAATGTCAGATTTAACAAATGAGGAAGTTTTCCAATTAATTCAAAGAGGATTAGAATTAAAAAATGGGAAGCGCGTTGAATCTAGAGATGATTTATATGTCGCTAATTTGTTTTTTGAAAATTCTACTCGTACAAAACATAGTTTTGAAATTGCTGAGCATAAACATAAATTAAAAGTAATTAATTTTGAAGTAGCAACTTCTTCTGTAAATAAAGGTGAAACATTATATGACACATGTAAAACATTAGAGATGTTGGGTTGTAATCTATTAGTGATTCGTCACAGTCAAAATGCTTATTATGAAGAGTTGAAAAATTTAAACATTCCAATCTTAAATGGTGGAGATGGTAGTGGAGAACATCCTAGCCAATGTTTGTTAGATTTAATGACGATGTATGAAAAATTTGGAACATTTGAAAATTTAAATATTATTATTGCTGGGGATATCAAAAATTCTCGAGTAGCTAAAAGTAATTATCGGATGTTAACAAGATTAGGAGCAAAAGTTCGTTTTGTATGCCCAGACATTTATAAAGATGAAACCCTTGGAGAAGTAGTGAATTTTGATGATGTCATTGGTGAAGTAGATGTATGTATGCTACTAAGAGTACAACATGAAAGACATGCTGAAAAAATGGGCTTAACGAAAGAAGAATACCATGAACAATATGGACTAACACCACAAAGATATGAAAAATTAAAAGAAACAGCCATTGTAATGCACCCAGCTCCAGTCAATCGTGATGTAGAAATTGCATCTGAATTAGTAGAATCACCAAAATCAGTTATTTTTGAACAAATGAAAAATGGAATGTTTATGAGACAAGCAATGATTGAAAAAGTCATTAAAGATAATCAATTATAAAAGGGAGAAGAACATGTTACTTTTAAAAAATGGTCAAATCTTAGAACAGGGGATTTTGGTTGATAAAGATATTTTAATAGAAAATAATCGCATCCTTAAAATAGCTGATTCAATTGAAAATGCTGAAGCAAAAGTTCTAGATTTAAGAGGAAAATTTATTTCTCCTGGATTTATTGATGTTCATGTCCATTGGAGAGAACCTGGTTTTGAATATAAGGAAACGATTTACCATGCATCTAGAGCTGCAGCACGTGGCGGATTTACGACTGCGATGCCAATGCCAAACTTAAATCCTGTTCCAGATTGTTATGAAAATTTAAAATTACAATTAGATATTATTGAACGTGATTCAGTGATTCGTGCCATTCCTTTTGGGGCAATTACAAAAGGAGAACAAGGAAAGGAATATGCTGATTTTAAAGAATTAGCAAATTATGTATTTGCCTTTAGTGATGATGGTCGTGGCGTTCAAGATGCTAATATGATGTTTGAATCAATGAAAGTTGCTGCAAGTCTTGATAAAGCGATTGTGGCTCATTGTGAAGATAATTCACTTATTCGTGGTGGTTGTATGCACTGTGGAAGAAGAAGTAGAGAATTGCAATTACCAGGTATTCCATCAGTTTGCGAAAGTGTTCAAATTGCTCGAGATGTATTGTTAGCAGAAGCAACAGGTTGTCATTACCATGTTTGTCATGTTTCTACAAAAGAATCAGTCAGAGTCGTGAGAGATGCAAAAGCTGCTGGAATTAAAGTGACGTGTGAGGTCTGTCCTCATCATTTATTAAGTAATGAAATGGATATTCCAGAAGACAATGGAATGTGGAAAATGAATCCACCATTAAGATCAGCTGAAGATCGCAATGCTTTAATTGCAGGACTATTAGATGGAACCATTGATGTAATTGCTACAGATCATGCACCTCATGCACCACATGAAAAGGAATTAACAATGACTAAAGCAGCATTTGGAATAGTCGGTAGTGAAACAGCTTTTAGTCAACTTTATACAAAATTCGTTAAACCAGGAGTCTTTTCATTAGATTTTCTAGTGAAGAAGATGAGTGAAAATGTAGCAGATACCTTTGGATTGCCATATGGTCGATTAAAAGAAAATGGATTCGCAGATTTAGTCGTTATCGATTTAGAAAAATCAATGGAGATTGATCCAAATCAATTTTTATCAAAAGGACGTAATACTCCTTATATTGGTGAGAAAATATATGGGATTCCGGTGTTAACTTTATGTGAAGGAAGAATTGCGTATCAAGATAAGGAAGTTTTCTCAGATTTATAAGAAATGAATGATTTTAACAGTTAATAAGCAAATGAAAAAATGGCAAAGGAGTATTTGTATGGATACTTATATGACAAGGGTTATCAGTAATGAAAAAATTGCGGATAAAATATTTCGAATGGAATTACAGGGGGATATTGTTCAAGAAATGATGACACCTGGACAATTTGTCAATATTAAAGTGAATAATAGTTATGAATTTTTATTAAGAAGACCGATTTCCATTTGCGAGATTAATCATGAAAAACAATCATTTGTTATTGTATATAGAGCAGATGGTGCAGGAACAAAGATTATCTCTGAACTAAAAGAAGGAGAAATAGTAGATATCTTAGGTCCACTGGGAAAAGGTTATGATTTAGAGGTTTTAGAAGAAGGACAAACAGCTCTAATAGTTGGAGGTGGAATTGGAGTTCCTCCATTATATGAATTAGCGAAACAATTTCAGAAAAAAGGAATCCAAACCATTCATATATTAGGTTTTAATAATCAAAAAGATGTTTTTTATGAAGATGAATTTGTACAACTTGGAAAAACGTATATCGCAACTGCTGATGGTAGTTATGGTGAAAAAGGTTTTGTAACAGATGTGATAAAAAAATATGCCTTAGATTATCATAAATATTTTAGTTGTGGACCATTTGCGATGTTAAAAGCCTTAACCCAAATGGATGAGGAAAAAATGGGGTATATATCGTTAGAAGAGCGAATGGCTTGTGGAGTAGGAGCTTGCTATGCCTGTGTTTGCGAAAAAATAGATGGTAGTATTTCTAGAGTTTGTTATGATGGACCAGTTTATGATACTAGAGAAATAGCATTATAGGAGGAAATGATGAGCGAGAGATTACGTGTAAAATTACCAGGTTTAGATTTAAAGAATCCTATTATGCCAGCTTCTGGGTGCTTTGCGTTTGGATTAGAATATGCTCATTTTTATGATTTAAGTAAATTAGGCGCCATTATGATAAAAGCTGCAACAAAAGAACCACGCTTTGGAAATCCAACTCCTCGTGTAGCAGAAACTTCTAGTGGAATGTTAAATGCGATTGGCTTACAAAATCCAGGCGTGCATGAAATTATGGAAACTAAATTAAAAGCACTAGAAAAATATTATGTACCAATTATTGCGAATGTCGCAGGTAGTGAAATTGAAGATTATGTTTATGTTGCCGAACACATTAGTAAAGCACCGAATGTCCATGCATTAGAATTAAATATTTCTTGTCCTAATGTGAAGCATGGAGGGATTCAATTTGGAACAGATTCATGTATTGCAAGAACATTAACAGAAAAAGTAAAAGCGGCATCTAGTGTACCTGTCTATGTCAAATTATCTCCTAATGTAACAGATATTGTTTCGATGGCAAAAGCCGTTGAAGAAGGTGGAGCAGATGGAATTACGATGATTAATACATTAGTTGGGATACGTTTAGATAGAAAAACTGGAAAACCAATTCTTGCTAATATAACGGGTGGATTATCTGGTCCAGCAATTAAACCGGTAGCCATTCGAATGGTCTATTTAGTGTCGCAAGCAGTTAATATCCCTATTATTGGAATGGGCGGTATTATGGATGAATGGGATGTGATTGATTTCATTTCAGCTGGAGCTAGTGCGGTAGCAGTTGGAACAGCAAACTTTACAGATCCGTATGTTTGTCCAAAAATTATTGATCGATTAGAAGCTGCTCTTGATGAATTGGGAGTGCATCATCTACTAGAGTTACGTGGACGAGCTTATAAATAAGGAGTGGTAGAATGAAAAAAGAAGTCATTGTTGCATTAGATTTTCCAACAGTGGAGGAATCATTAGAATTTTTAGAAAAATTTGGAGACGAGAAATTATTTGTCAAAATAGGACTAGAATTATATTTACAAAATGGACAAGTAGTTGTTGAGCAAATTAAAAAACTAGGACATAAAATTTTTTTGGACTTGAAATTACATGATATTCCTAATACGGTTTATGGAGCTGCAAAAGGATTGGCGCAGTTTCATGTGGATATTTTAACTGTACATGCTGCAGGTGGATATGAAATGTTGAAAGCAGCAAAACAAGGGATGGTAGATGGTGGAAGTTTTGACACAAATGTTATTGCCATTACTCAATTAACTTCTACTTCAGAACAAGATATGAGAGAGTATCAATGTATCCCTCTTTCTTTAGAGGAAAGTGTCATTCATTATGCGAAGTTAGCAAAACAAGCAGGTTTAGATGGAGTTGTTTCATCTGTTTGGGAAGCAGGAAAAATTACTGAAAATTGTGGAGAAGACTTCTTAAAAGTGACACCAGGAATTCGACTTGAAACAGATGAAGTAGGCGATCAAAAACGTGTAGCAACTCCTAAAGTTGCAAGTCTTGAAGGAAGTACGCATATCGTTGTAGGTCGTTCTATTACAAAGGCAGAAAATCCAGTAGAAGTATATCATTTTATTAAAGAACAATTTATAAAATAAAGGAGAAAAATATGACATTAGAACGTAAACTTGCCAAAGAATTATTAGCTATTCAAGCTGTAGCATTAAGACCAAATGATTATTTTACATGGACATCAGGAATTAAATCACCAATTTATTGCGATAATCGAATTACAATGTCTTATCCAAGTATTCGTAGAGAAATTGCTGCAGGAATGGTAGAAGTCATAAAAGAAAAATATCCAGCAGTAGAAGTTATAGCTGGAACGGCAACAGCAGGAATTCCACATGCTGCCTGGGTCAGTGAATTATTAGATTTACCGATGATTTATGTTCGAGATTCTGCAAAAAAACATGGAAAAACCAATCAAATTGAAGGAAGAGTATTAGAAGGACAAAAAGTAGTTATTATCGAAGATTTGATTTCTACAGGTTTGTCATCTTTAAAAGTCGCAAAAGCTCTAAGAGAAGCTGGTGCTGAAGTGTTAGGAGTTGTAGCAATTTTTAGTTATGAGTTAAAAAAAGCTCATGAAGCCTTCACTCAAGCAGAAGTAGAATATGTTACATTAACAAATTATCCAGTTCTAGTAGAAGAAGCAGTGGCATCTGATTTTATTCACCAAGATGATGTTGAAAAATTATTAGAGTGGAGAAATCAATTAGCGTAAGAAAGAAAAATACGAGATTGTTCAGTAGCAATCTCGTATTATTTTTTTGATTAATGATGGCCAGTATAGGTGTTCTAATCATTACATTTAAGATTAAGAAAACTATAATTTTGTTTTTTTAACAGCTAGGCTAATTTCTACAAAACCATCAGCATGAATGATATCTAAATCTTCAGATGTTGTATGTAGTAATCGATGAACTACAAAATCAATTTCTGTTTGTTTTACTTTTCTTTTACGATTGATAATAAGAATATCTTTATGAGTTGCAGCATCCTCATAAATGACAGTCGTTTGACCTAAAGAATACACTTTGACAAAAAAAGCATCTGTATTCGCTAATTGTTCTTTAACTAGTTTTAAATGACTATTTGTAATATCAATTAATTTCATTTTCATACACCCTTTACTGGAATCTTTTAGGAATATTATACTATTTTTTTTGAGAGAATTCATTATTAAAATTCAAAAAAATGAAAAATGCTTACTTTTATAGAAAGTTTAAAATTTTCAATAAAAAAATTATGAAATTATGAATAGAAATAGTTGTTAAAAATAAAAAAACATGGTAACCTAACTTAATGAGAGGAGTGTATACGTTTGCTAAGAAATTAGTGACTATTACAGTCCTTAATAAAATTTTATTTTTAAAGGAGTTTTTTTCATGGAAAAGAAAGAATATCACGTAATTGCAGAAACAGGAATTCACGCTCGTCCAGCAACTTTATTAGTTCAAACAGCTAGCAAATTTGCTTCAGACATTCAATTAGAATACAAAGGTAAATCTGTTAACTTAAAATCAATCATGGGTGTTATGTCATTAGGTGTTGGTCAAGGTGCTGACGTAGTAATTACAGCTGATGGTGAAGATGCAGCAGACGCAATTGCTGGAATCGATGAAACGATGAAAAAAGAAGGATTAGCTGAGTAATATGAAACCAACTTTACAAGGTATTGCAGCCAGTGATGGAATTGCAATCGCAAAAGTTTATACATTAACAGAACCGGATTTAAGTTTTTCAAAAGTAAGCGTAGAAGATACAGAAAATGAAATCTCTCGTTTAGAAAAAGCTTTAGAAGTTTCTACAAAAGAGATTGAATTAATTAAAGAAACAGCATTAAAAAATCTTGGTGAAGAAGAAGCTCAAGTATTTGAAGCTCACTTAATGGTATTAAGCGACCCTGAATTAGTAGGTCAAGTAAAAGATGCCATTACTTCTCAAAAAGTTAATGCTGAACATGCTTTAAAAGAAGTTTCAGATATGTTTATTAGCATTTTTGCTGGCATGGAAGATAATCCATACATGCAAGAACGTGCAGCTGATATTCGTGACGTTTCAAAACGTATTTTAGCGAATTTATTAGGTGTTAAAATCCCTAGCCCTGCTACAATCAAAGATGAAGTAGTAGTTGTAGCTGGAGACTTAACTCCAAGTGATACAGCTCAATTAAACCGTAAATATGTTAAAGCTTTCGTAACAGATATCGGTGGACGTACTTCTCACTCAGCGATTATGGCTCGTTCATTAGAAATCCCTGCAATTGTAGGTACAAAAGAAATTACATCATTAGCTAAAGATGGTGATTTAATCATTATTGATGGTCTTTCAGGAGATGTATTCTTAAACCCTTCTGAAGAAGTAGTTACTGAATACCGTGCAAAAGCAGAAGCGTTTGCAGCTCAACAAGCTGAATGGGAAAAATTAAAAGATGCTGATACATTTACAAAAGATGGTCATCAAGTTGAGTTAGCAGCAAACATTGGAACTCCAAAAGATTTAGAAGGAGTAATCCATAATGGTGCTGAAGGTGTTGGTTTATACCGTACAGAATTCTTATACATGGATTCTCATGATATGCCAACTGAAGAAGACCAATTTGAAGCATACAAAGCTGTATTAGAAGGCATGAATGGTAAACCTGTTGTTGTTCGTACAATGGACATCGGTGGGGATAAAGAGTTACCATACTTACCATTACCACATGAAATGAATCCTTTCTTAGGATACCGTGCGATTCGTATTTCATTAAATGAACCTGAAATGTTCCGTACACAATTACGTGCATTATTACGTGCATCAGTTTACGGTAAATTACGTATCATGTTCCCAATGATTGCGACATTAAACGATTTCCGTGGAGCAAAAGCATTATTATTAGAAGAAAAAGCTAAATTAGTTGCAGAAGGCGTTGCAGTTAGTGATGACATTCAAGTAGGGATTATGATTGAAATTCCTGCAGCAGCAGTATTAGCACATCAATTTGCTAAAGAAGTTGATTTTTTCAGTATTGGAACAAACGACTTAATCCAATATACAATGGCTGCTGACCGTATGAACGAACGCGTTTCATACTTATACCAACCATATAATCCATCAATCTTAACATTAATCAAACATGTAATTGATTCAGCACATAAAGAAGGTAAATGGGCTGGAATGTGTGGAGAAATGGCTGGAGATCAAACAGCTGTACCATTACTTGTTGGTTTAGGATTAGATGAATTCTCAATGTCTGCATCAAGCGTATTAAAAACACGTAGCTTAATTTCTAAATTAACATTAGATGATATGAAAGCATTAGCAGATAAAGCAATCAATGAATGTGCAACAGTACAAGAAGTTGAAGCTTTAGTTGAAGAAGCAGTTTCAAAACTATAATTTGAAATAATGAGGAGTGAGAGAAATCTCACTCTTTTTTTATAGTTATCTTGAATGATTTCATTCCGTTAATCAACAATTCATATATTTCATGAATTGTAAAGTCAAGTGAAAATACTTGACAGAAATTGTCGGGGGGGGTAGAATTAAGTTTACTTATTTTATTTTGAGGTGGACAATGTTAGGTAAAAATAATCAATTTATAAATCAAAAAAGGTTTGCTAGGAAATTTGAAAAATATTCTATAAAAAAATTAAGGGTCGGAGTTGCTAGTGTACTAGTTGGAGCTGGCTTCTTTTTGGGTTATCATGTTGAAGCTAATGAACAAGGTGCACCGAATACAAGTGTAACAGATAGTGGTTACAACAGAACTGGAACAGGGAATTCAGAAGTAGTAGATACGCAAGAATTTGTAATGGTAACTCATGAGAAACCAGGTGGAGTAGTAGAA
>CAURER010000024.1:0-25465 GCA_963523795.1 uncultured Granulicatella sp. | reverse complement strand
AGACTAAATTCAACTGATTTCTAAACTAGAATTTAGATTGAGAATTTACCTTTTTATATAAACCTCCAACCACTTCCTTCAAAGCGATTGGAGGTTTCCTGTTTCAATTATCCTTGTTGTTCAATCCAATTTTTTTGGTGTTCACGAGAAATACGCATTAATTCGGTATAAAGTTCAGCCAATTCATCTTTTAAAGACTCTTCTTTTAAATACGATTGAACTTTCAAAATCACTTGTTCCTCTCGTCCACTATCTAAAATCGGAATATCATTGTCTATCTTAATTTTCGCTACTTCTTCTACTACATTCGTACGTTCTTCAAATAACGCAACAATTTGGCGATCAATAGAATCAATTTTCTGACGTTGTTCTTCTAACATTATTTTCTCCTTTCTTACATCCATAAAGTCCCTAATGGATACCCGATGACTATTGCACTCACAATACTTAACACTAATAACCATCCGCCATATAAAAAGGCATCTTTTGAACTTGTCCAACCACTACCAACAGAAATAGCCACATAAGGCATTGCTGGTGGAGTCATATACGCTAAACTTGCCATAAAACCAATTAAGCAAGCGACAACTGCTGTATGAATTCCTAAATCCGTACTTGCAACAATCGTTGTTAAGACAGTCGTCACAACTGAAACGGTAACTAAATTGGACGAAAAATTTGTTTGAATTCCAGCCCAAATGACAAAGACCATGACAATTACCATCGCACTCCATTGATGGAATAACGGAGTTAGTCCACTTTCAATTAAAGGTAATACGCCTAATTCTGGTTTCGTTAATAAAGTTCCTAAACTTAAAGTTGCCCCAACTAATAATAAACTTGGCCAATAAACGCCACGTGTTAAAGCTTCTTGAATTGACATTAACGGTTTTCCATCTTCACGGATACAAGCTAATAAAACAGCTCCAATCATTGGTGGAAATGCCATTCCAGCAGATTTTAAGAAAGCTGCTACGCTAGGCGAAACAATTCCCAACCACTCTGGAATAATCCATAAAGCAATCACAATTGAAAAAATAGACACAATCCATTTTTCTTTTTTCGTTACTGCTGGTAAATTTTCCAAGGATTCTAAACTTTGGAATGTTACTTCTGATAAATCTAATTTCCATAATCGATGCAAGCTTACCAACATTCCAATAAAAATACAAATTCCTGCCGGCATCGCAAGTCCCATATATTGAATATTCGAAATACTGATACCAGTTGCTGTATGATACAATCCCATTGCCGTAATCGCAAAGACATGATTAATCGGCGTCATCGCTGTTCCAATCGCAATCGTCGAAAATAATGTAATTAAAATAAAAGACGCTTGTCGACTCCCTTTTTCCAGTCCAAATACTTCCATCATCTCTTCATAAATTGGAAAGACAATCATAAATAAAATCGTTGGTGAAATAAAACAACTAATCACTAAGACTGCTATAAAAAAAGCCCCTAAAAAATGACTCGGACTTTTCTTCGCAAAATTCGTTTTTAAAAACCACCCGACTAACCGTTTCAAAGCAGGAGTCTGTTCTAAAGCATAAGTCACTATAAAGGTAAATAATAAGAAAACAAATGTACTATTCCCAAAAGACAGAGAAAACACTTGACTATATGTTACTTTCGGAAGCCATCCTAGTCCTAATAAGATTAAACATAAAACACTTGGCCAGTCGATTCCAACAAATAACCATAATAATAAGCAACTCATAAAAATTGATAATAGGGCAAAAGCACTTCCTGGTATCGCTAATAATTGCCAATCAAAATGCGAGTTAACCATCGCAAGAACGATAAAAAGGATACTTAACACTATTGCGCCCGTTTGAAATAAACTTCCCGTTTCTTTTTTCATATTCTACTCCTCAACTTTCATTTATTCCGCTATCCATCCTACCGTATTTTTCTCGAAAATACTAGTAAAGCTATCATTTCCCATGCAACAAAAAAGGCTCGTCACTGTTTACTCGACTATTGTTCTCTCTAGTAAGAAATCAATCACATTTTTATGAATAATCCCATTTTGACTGAAGTCTACTTTATCCATAGACAAAACATATTTTGGATAATGATCATCTATTTGATGGTACACGCCAAATTCTCGTTGTCTTGTTTCTTCTGTTTCCATTAGATAGGAAACTTGATAATACACTCTCTCATTTCCCTTACTTGCAATAAAATCAACTTCCAAATCCCTTACTTTTCCAATTTCAACTTTATATCCTCGTGAAATGAGCTCAATATACACAATATTTTCTAAAGTTCTTTCGATATCTTTTGTATTAGAATATCCTTTTGCAGCTCTAAAACCATGGTCTGTCAAATAATACTTTTCATCGACTTTTAAATTCTTTTTTCCCACTGTATCAAATCTGGGAACTTTCTTTAAAATAAAGGCTCTACTACAATACTCTAAATAATTAAGAATCGTATCAATCGAAACTTCCCTACTTTCACTCTTCAAATATCTCTTAATACTACTTGCTGAAAATGTGGAACCAATATTTTGAATCGCAAAAGACAAGATACGATTAAAAATATCCACATCTCGTATTTTGTTATAGTTCAATACATCTTTGACTAAAACCGTATTGTACACATCATTCAAATACTTATAACTCGTATCTTCTTCTAAATTAAAATATTTTAAAATAGGCATCCCGCCGATTTTAATAAATTTCATAAAGAGTTCTTCCTTAGATAACGAATAGTCTTTAAAAATAATTGAAAATTCATCAAAAGTAAAGGGCTGAATTTCAAATTCTACATAACGACCTGCAAGTAATGTTGCAAGTTCTCCAGAAATCAAATTCGAATTAGAACCTGTGATATAAATATCGCAATCTTTATCTACTCTTAATCCATTGATTACTTTTTCCCAGTCGTTTACTAACTGAATTTCATCAAAGAAATAATACATTTTTCCTTCTATATTTTTTGTTTTATCCATTAAATATTTTGCCAATAACTGCGCATCATTGATATGCATAAACTCTAAAGACTCAAAATTGATATAGATTTTTTGTTGATCAGGTATTGCTGAAAGAAGTTTATCTTTAATCATCATTAATATCGTTGACTTTCCAACACGTCGCATCCCTGTCAAAATTTTAATAACAGGCTTATCGATAAACTTCTCAATTTGTTTTATATATTTAAGTCTTTCAATATATTCCATCTGCATCACCTCATATTCTACTATTTCGATTATACTAGAAATAAACGTAAATTGGAACAGCTGCTTCGATTATAATCGAAACTGAATAGATTTCTTTCATTTTTATCGGCTATAGTCGAAATCGTTTGTATTTTTGAATTTCCTAAAACCAACAAAAAACGATAGAGCCCTTCCTCTACCGTTTTCTGTTCTTATCTTTAATTTTCTAATTCAACCTCTGGATTCAGTTGGTAACTTTTTCCATAGTCATCTCTAATCACAAATTTATAGTCCACTAAATAACGGCGCATTGTAGCAAAATCATCATATAGTTCCTTAATCTTCTCATTTAATTCTTTCTCAGTATAAGTTTCAGAATGATTCTTTAAATGTGCAAAAATAAATTCAAAGATTTCCATTTTATTTTTCTGCTTTTTAGGAAGAACTGTAATTTTCCCATCCTTCATAAATCTAGAAATATTTTCTTCTTTCATACGATAACGCCTCTAATCCTTATTCATATTTTTGTAAAGTTTATACTAAATACAGCAAAAGGACAAGTGAAATTAATAAAATTTTCCACAAAAAAACTTGTTAGAAATGGCAGTTATTTCTAACAAGTTCTCATTTTATTTTTATTGTTTTTCTAATTTTAATACTTTTTCAACTTTTTTATAAAGCATTAATGATAGTACACTGCTTAAACCGAATTTTAATACATTAAATGGTAATAAAGCAAATAGCATCAATGTCCATAAATTTGTTACAAATGGGTTTGTTGTAGCTGCAAGAGCAACAATTTTTTCAATTGGGAAATGCATCGCTGTTGCATATAATGGGAAAATCACAAAATAATTCGCTGTTAATAAGACTACTGTTGCAGTAGCTGTACCGATTACTAAACTTGTAATCGCCCCTTTAAATGTACGGTTATGTTTATAATAAAATACCGCTGGCAACATGAAACTTAAACTTCCAATTAAGTTCACTGTTTCGCCAATCCCAAATGTTGTTGTTCCATTTAAAACAAAGTTTAACGCAACTTTTACAATCGCAATATACGCACCATATAATGGTCCTAATAAATAACCACCTAAAATAACAGGCAATTCAGAAAAGTCCATTTTAACAAATGGTGGAATAAATGGAAGACTAAATTCTAATAACATTAGAATTGTGCTTAGCGCACCGAATAGTCCTACTAAAATTAATGGTTTTGTCGCATAACGTGACACTGTTTTTGCATTTGTACTCATCGTACATCTCCTCCTTAACCGGGTTGAAGGATCGGATGGTTTTTCACGCTTTTGTTCCATTTTATTTGTATAACTGCACAAAAAAATGCAGCAACAAAATGGTATACATTTCATCGCTGCATTCTTATATATCAAATGAATTGGTATCTTCGAACGTGAAATATAACCATTTTCTCTCATCTAGACTATCACTATCGGTTCTGGAATTACACCAGATCATGCCTGTTCGGCTCGCGGACTATACCGCCGGTAAGGAATTACACCTTGCCCCGAAAATGTTATTTTATATACAAAGAGTACCACACTTTTTTTTGAATGACAATTATTCTGCTTGAGTTTTCAAAAAAGGCTAATTTTTATTATCAACAGTTCCTAAAAACTTTAAGACATTTCATTATTTCAATACTTTCTTCAAATATTGACCTGTAAAGCTTCCTTTAACTTGAGCTACTTCTTCAGGTGTTCCAGTAGCGACAACTAGTCCTCCGCCACTTCCACCTTCTGGTCCCATATCAATAATATAATCGGCTGTTTTAATCACATCTAAATTATGTTCAATCACTAAAACGGTATTTCCTGATTCTACTAAACGATTCAATACTTCTAATAAACGAGCAATATCATCAGTATGAAGCCCTGTTGTTGGCTCATCTAATACATAAAAAGTATTCCCCGTAGACACTCGTTGCAGTTCACTCGCTAATTTCATCCGTTGTGCTTCTCCACCCGATAAAGTTGTAGCGGATTGTCCTAAAGTCACATAGCCTAAACCCACATCTTTAATAGTTTGAAGTTTTCGTTTGATTTTTGGTACAGCTTGGAAAAATTCTACCGCATCATCTACCGTCATTTCTAACACTTCGGCAATACTTTTTCCTTTATATTTGACTTCCAATGTTTCTGAATTATAACGACTGCCATGGCAAATTTCGCACGGAACATATACATCTGGTAGGAAATGCATTTCAATTTTTAAAATACCGTCTCCCTTACATGCTTCGCATCGTCCACCTTTAACATTGAAACTAAAACGTCCTTTTTTATAACCACGTAATTTTGCTTCATTTGTAGTTGCAAATAAATCACGAATATCATCAAATACACTTGTGTACGTCGCTGGATTACTTCTTGGAGTACGACCAATTGGACTTTGATCGATATCAATAATTTTATCTAATCCATCATATCCTTCAATCGATTTAAAAGCACCTGGTTTTTCTTTTGATTTTGAAATTTCTCTTGCTAGAGCTTTTTTCAATACTCCATTGACAAGCGAACTCTTTCCAGAACCTGAAACTCCTGTAACAGCTACTAATCTTCCTAAAGGAATATCCACATTCACAGATTTTAAGTTGTTTTCACTAGCTCCTTTTAAGTGAATCCATCCTTTATCTTCTATTCTACGTTCCGTTGGAACTGTAATTGATTTTTTCCCGGATAAATATTGTCCCGTTAATGAGTTTGGATTTTTTTCCACTTCTTCTGGTGTTCCAGCAGCAATAATTTGCCCACCAAATTCTCCTGCACCTGGTCCAATATCAATTAAGTAATCCGCTGCTCTCATGGTATCTTCATCATGTTCTACTACAATTAACGTATTTCCTAAATCACGCATATTTTGTAATGATTGAATTAGTCGATCATTATCTCTTTGATGCAATCCAATCGATGGCTCATCTAAAATATATAAAACTCCTGATAAATTCGATCCAATTTGAGTCGCTAAACGAATCCGTTGCGCTTCTCCCCCTGATAAAGTTCCTGCTGCACGACTTAAGTTCAAATATTGTAAACCAACATTTTTCAAGAATGTTAAACGAGATTGCACTTCTTTTAAAATAGGCGCGGCAATTTGTTTATCTTGTGGAGATAAAGTTAAGTCTTTGAAAAATTCAAGTTCTTCATCAACAGACAGTTCCAATACTTCACTAATATGTTTATGATTCACTTTTACCGCTAATGCTTGTTCATTTAAACGATGTCCATGACAAGCTTTACACGATAATTCCGTCATATATTGACGCATTTGTTCTCTAGTATAATCGCTATTTGTCTCATGATAACGACGTTTTACATTGACAATGACTCCTTCAAAAGGTACATCCACATCTCGAACGCCACCAAATTCATTTTCATAATGGAAATGGAAAGTGGCATCTCCAGAACCATATAGCACTAGATTTTTCTGAGACTGTGTTAATTTTTCAAAAGGTAAATCCATTGGAACTTTAAACTGCTCACAAAATTGGCGTAACATTTCTGGATAATAGTTCGAACTAATCGGATTCCAAGGCGCTAATGCTCCTTCATTTAAAGTTTTCGCTTTATCTGGAATAACTAAATCGATATCCACTTCTAATTTCATTCCTAATCCATCACATTCCGGACAAGCTCCAAAAGGTGCATTGAATGAAAATAGACGTGGCTCTAATTCTCCAATCGTAAATCCACAATGAGGACAGGCATAATGCTCACTAAATAAGATTTCTTCTTGCCCAATGACATCGACAATCGCATATCCTTCTGCTAAACGAAGCGCTGCTTCTAATGAATCGAATAATCTTGAACGGCTCTTGTCCGACACAATAATACGGTCGACAACAATTTCAATCGAATGTTTTTTATTTTTTTCTAATGAAATTTCATCCGTTGTTTCCATCATTTCGCCATCTACTCGAATACGAATATAGCCATCTTTTTGAATGTTTTCGAAAACTTTTTTATGTTCTCCTTTTTTCCCTTTTACAATCGGAGCTAAAATTTGAATTTTTGTTCTTTCTGGCAATTCCATTACACGATTCACCATTTGTTCAATCGACTGACTTTCAATTAGAGTGCCATCATTTGGACAATATGGTTTTCCTACACGTGCATATAGTAATCTCAAGTAATCATTAATTTCCGTTACTGTTCCCACCGTTGAACGAGGGTTACGAGAAGTTGTTTTTTGGTCAATCGCAATTGCTGGACTTAATCCATCAATACTATCGACATCCGGTTTATCCATTTGCCCTAAAAATTGTCGTGCATAAGCTGATAAACTCTCTACATATCTTCTTTGCCCTTCTGCATATAATGTATCAAAAGCTAGTGAACTCTTCCCTGAACCCGATAATCCTGTAATTACTACTAATTGATCTCTTGGAATTGTTACATCAATATTTTTTAAATTATGGGAGCGTGCTCCACGAACGATAATCTGATCTTTCGCCATTCCATCTTCCTCTATTTCTATCTAAAATCAAAAACTCTGCCCTTAGGCGTTCACCTTAGTATAGCATAGTTTCTTTTATATTTCGAACAAACGTTCTTATCATATCACACATCTTTATTTTAAGTGAATTCAAAAAAATGAGCAAATTTTGAGCAGAATGTGAGCAGATTATGAGCAGATTCCTACTCAACAAAAAAGTCTGAACCTTCATAGCATCCTCACTATCAAAATTCAGACATTTTTTTGTAAACTCTTAGTCGATTTCCATTTCCACTGGACAGTGGTCACTTCCGGTTACATCTGCACGAATTTTCACTTCTTGAATGCGAGAAGTTAACGCTTCTGATACAACAAAATAGTCAATTCTCCATCCAATATTTCTTGCACGAGCGCCGCCCATGTAGCTCCACCATGTATAAGCTCCTACTGTATCTGGATAACGATAACGGAACGCATCGACTAAGCCATTTTCTACAATTTGATCAAATTTCTCACGCTCTTCTTTTGTAAATCCAGCATTTTTTGTATTTGTTTTTGGATTTGCCAAGTCGATTTCCTTATGTGCTACATTTAAGTCTCCACAGAAAATAACAGGTTTTGTTTCTTCTAATTTTTTGATAAAAGCTAAGAAATCATCTTCCCATACTTGGCGATAACTTAAACGTGTTAAATCACGTTTCGCATTTGGCGTATAAACTGTCACTAAATAATAATCTGCATACTCTGCTGTAATGACACGTCCTTCTTGATCATGTTCTTCAATTCCTAATCCATATTGAACAGAAATCGGTTCTTCCTTTGTAAAAATAGCTGTTCCAGAATATCCTTTTTTCACTGCTGAATTCCAATACGCATGATAGCCTGCAAATTCCATTCCTAAATCCACTTGTTCAGGCTGTGCTTTTGTCTCTTGTAAACATAAAATATCTGGTTGAGCTCCTAATACATATTCTTGTAAAGCTCCTTTATTTAAAACAGAACGAATCCCATTCACATTCCATGTTGTTAATTTCATACTTCTTCCTCCACGTTCATTTTGTTCTATCATAACAATTTTATAAAATGATGACTAGCAAAAAGATACCGACCTCCAACGGTTAGATTTTTAGTCCAACTTTTTGGGGTCGATATCTCAGAAATATATCTTTTTAAAGTACCAGTTACTACTAGAATGTAAGCGGTTAATGTTTTATAATATAAATAAAGAGAGATAGTTAAAAACAACACAAATTAAGTTGATAATGCGTGTAGCTTGATTACAGCATATTGGAATTGTAAACAGTTAATTTAGGAGGCACTATGAAAAGTATTTTTAACAATAATTTATTAAAATATTTAACTTGTATTATGATACTACTAAATGGTGTTTTATTTTTATTAGTGGCAACTTTTTACATGGATATAGCATATTTTAATAAATTAAGTATGTATCCATCTTCCGCTTTATATATTCAATTAAAAACGATACCAGAAGAAAAAGCAGACTCTACGTATAAATTTTTAAATGAATATGCAGAACAAAATGGATTGTTTTATATTAGGAAAGATTTTTTGCTTAATAGACATGGTTCAGTTAATGGTGCTTTGTTTAGTATTGACGGAGATATAAAATCTAATAAAGCTAAGTTAACACTTGATTTTTTGGGGCAAAATATTACTAATCCAAATAAATTAGAGAAATTATTAGTTGCAAAAGATGAAAATGCAACTTTGGGTGTATCTGAAACTACATTAAATAGTATTGATAATATTCCACGTTTTAAATTCGGAGAAAATATAGTCTTTAAAAAGTTATCAAATACAATTAGAGAAACAAAAACTATTAATGGTGAATACAGAATTCTGGGATTAGATAATTCAAAAAAAATAGAATTTTTAGAAGGACTCAGTAAAGTGAGTGGTGTTGATAGTTCCGTTTTTTTTGATGGTAAATCTGGATATTTTCTAGATCATGGATTGAATGAAATAATAATAGTTGGTATGTTTGTAATTAGCAATTTAGTATTATTATCGTTACTTATTGTAATAACGATAAAGTATTTGCCTAATTTAGGTAAACTTATTTTACTAGGATGGTCAAGAAAATATTTTGCTATCAAGTTATATCAACCGTTAATTTATACGGCTCTGTTATCTATTTTTTTATTCATACCCTATGGATTAGTTTTAACGGATATTACTTTCAACTCCATTTTTTTTATTAGTTTAATGCTTGGGATAGGAATACTTCATTTTATAATCATTAGTATTTTATTATTAATAGCATCTCTTTTTATATTCTTAATTTCATCAATTAATGCAATTAGAGGAAGAATACCAAGAAGAAAATATATGATTGTTGCGGTATTGGTGTATTTTATTTTTAACATCTTCTTAATTGTAGGAAGTATATATATAGATAGCCCATACCAAGAAGTCCAAAAAAATATAGAAATTTCTAAAAACTGGAATAAAGTTTCTGACTATAAAATTTTAAAAAATATTAGCGTTGGAAATGATCAAGCTAGTTTTAATAGGCAATCAAAAGAGTTATTTAGAGATTTTTATAACTGGTACAAGGAAATTTCAGATAATAACGATGTAAATATCATAAACACTTCATTTATTTCCAAGGATACGCTAAAAAAGTATAAATTAAACGAAGTTTATAAATCTGTTCCTAACGAAGAATTTTGGACACTGACCGCTTCTCCTAATTATTTAAAAAAGATTGGTATAAAAATTGAAGATTTAGTTATAAAAAATGCTAAGCGAGGGACTAGAACTTATTTAATTCCAGAAAATAAATCAGATAATGAAATTAAATTGTTAAAAGAAATGCTCATTGAAAAAGATACTAAAAATATTAGATCAGATGATATAAAAACTAGTTTTAATGAAAATAAAGAATTTGAATTTTTAAAATATCAATTCAATCAAGAAGTATTTTCATTTAGTACGAAATCAGTAGATAAACTTATGATTAAAGATCCAATCATATTAGTCATTACTCCTGAGAATATGATCTATAGAGAGACAGAAAGTTTAATTGCTATAGGGTTAGAAAATTCTTATATTAAACTTGAAGGGGAAGCTGAAGCGAAGTATTTAAGCCAAGAATACTTATCAAAATTTAATTTAAATGATAACTATATAGAGTTTGCTACAATTCGTTTATTTGTTGATGGAATACAAAAAGATTTATGGTTAACGATACAATTATTTTTGGGAACTTTAATTGCTATTACATTTATCGTGATTATTTTATTGATTAGCATAATAACCATTTTTCAGAATGCGTATAAAGAAAAAATATCTGTTAAGAAATTCTTGGGATATAGCAATTTTAGCATATACAAAATTCCGCTACTGTTAACAACTTTTGTGATAACCTTAGACATTGTAACTGTTATACTTTTTCATAGTAAAGTTGGCATAGTATTTATGATAGTTCTTGGTTTAATACAGCTTGGTATATTTTATAAGGTTATGATAAGTAATCAAATGAAAAAACTAAATCTATTTTTAAAATCATAGGAGGGGAATATGAATATACTAGAATTAAAAAATGTTTCTAAAAGTTATAATGGTAGAAAAATTATTGATAATTTCACTATTTCTATTCCTGAAAAATCTATTGTATCTATCATAGGTAAATCTGGCTCAGGAAAGAGTACAATATTAAATATGATTGGAATGCTCGAAAAAGTTGATAGTGGTGAAATTAAAATAAATGGAAAAAAATTGCCTTCTATCAACAGTTCCTTAGCAATGAAATTGAGAAGAGACAATATTAATTATTTATTTCAATCGTTTGCTTTAATCAATGATATAAAAGTTGTTGATAATTTACTAATTGCTATGGAATTTTTAGATATCTCAAAAAAAGAAAAAATCCATCTAATAGATAATGTTCTAAATGAGTTGGATATATTTGATTTAAAAAATAAAATTGTAAATACATTGTCTGGGGGAGAACAACAAAGAGTAGCTATTGCTAGATGTATTTTAAAACCAGGAAACTTAATTTTAGCTGATGAACCTACAGGTTCTCTTGATCCCATTATGTCTGAAAAAGTATTTAACTTAATAAAAAATTTACGAGATAAATATGGGAAAACTATCATTATTGTTACTCATGATATGAATTTAGCCGATAAGACTGATAAAATTATAAGTCTTAATTTTTAATATTGTATTATTATGATGAAAAATTATTTTTTATCTTTCAATACTTAAATATAAATTCTTTGTAGTATTATTTTGTTTAGTATTTAGACATAACTATCATTTCTATACTTTGATTTCGTTGACTTAAGTATACTAGATAGTTATGTCTTTTTGTTGTACTTCATTTCTCTCTAAATATCCACATCATTCGGCAAGCAAATATAAAAACTAATCACTTCTCCAACGGATTCAGCTAACATTCTCCCACCATGACTTCGAACAATATTATCTGCAATAGCTAGACCTAAGCCTGTTCCACCTGTTTCTTTCGAACGAGAGCCTTCTGCACGATAGAAACGGCTAAATAAATGCTCCAACACTTCTTTTGAAATAGGTTCTCCAATATTACGAACAGCAATTGTAACAATGTCTTTTTGTTCCAACACTTCTATCGTAATTTTCGTGTTTTCACGACCGTATTTAATCGCATTTGATAGTAAGTTATGAATGACACGCACCATTTTTTCCGCATCCATCTCCAAGACCATTTTTCTTTTTGGTGGAATGACTTCAATCGTCATTTGACGTTTTTGAGCCTCTAATTCAAAATCGGCTGCTACTTGTTCTAAGAAATTCGCTACCGGAATATCATTCAATCGCAATGGTGCTCCATTTGGACTTGTCGTTGTATATTCGAATAAATCATCTACTAATGCCTTCATTTGTTGCGCTTTATGATACGCAATTTCTGCATAACGCTTTGTTTCTTCGGGTGTTTTGGGCTTTCCATTAATGACTAATCCTAAGTATCCAATAATAGATGTTAAAGGAGTACGAATATCATGAGAAACATTTGTAATCAATTCATCTTTTGATTTTTCAATCATCCGTTCATCTTCCATGGCACTAACGGTCGAATCTACTAAACGGTTAATACTCGTCACTACTTTCCCCATATCTCCTGCTAATTGGAAAGGAATTCTGCGATCATAATCTCCTTGCGCAATTAAATGTAATTCCTCTAAAACATGAGATAATTGCATCTGATGATAACGACGAATTAAACGCCAATAGGTAAATCCAATCGCAAAAATAATTGAACTAATAGAAAAAATATTTTTATATAATCGAATTTCACTAGAATTGACATTCCATGCTTGTCGAATCGAACGACTGCCATCAACAAAGTATCCAGGAGCATCTAACATTTGATTCAATAATACTAAAGCCCCTAAATATAAGACAAAGACGATACAAAGCGTAATAATGCCTTCTAAAAACAATTCACTAATTTCCCGGGCTGTTAATTTCCAAAAAGCAGCAGACTTTTCCTCTCTAGCTGCCTTTTTTTGAAAAAATCTCCTATTTACTTTCAATTTTATAGCCAACTCCCCATACGGTTTCAATGACTTTATCTCCACCTGTTGCTTCAGCAATCTTGTCACGTAAATGACTGACGTGAACCATTACGGTTTTAGTAGAGACAATACTTTCTTGTTGCCATACCGTTTCAAAAATTTCATCTGCACTAAACACTTTATTTGGGTGACTTGCAAGTAAGAATAGAATTCCAAACTCTAACACCGTTAATTGAATTTCTAAACCATCTAATGTTGTTACTTGATGAGAGCCTTTATTAATTAATAATGGTCCAATTGTAATTTCTTCGGTACTTTCACTTTCTTTTGTTAAAGCTGAAGTTCTACGTAATAATGATTTGACACGTGCAATGACTTCTAATGGATTAAATGGTTTCGTTACATAATCATCTGCCCCATTCGTTAATCCTTGAATTTTATCAATATCGGTTGATTTGGCACTTAGTAATAAGATTGGTAAAGTATCATTTGTTTTACGAATTTCATGCACAACAGATATGCCATCTAATCGTGGCATCATAATATCTAAAATCACCATATCGATATCTGAATAAGTTTGAAGTTTCTCCAATGCTTGTTTTCCATCATACGCTTTTACAATATCAAATTTTTCGTTTCTTAAATAAATCGATAATAATTCAACAATCTCGCGATCATCATCTACGACTAAAATTTTCATAAAAATCCCTCTTTTCGTATTCTTTTCAACTTTATCCTACTCAATCTCTAAGAAAAACTCCACCATTTCTTTAAAATCTTGAAAATTCTTTAATAATTTGACAAAAAAATCGCTTCTATATGCATGAATACACGTTTTTTTGCTATAATGTAAGTGTATTCCTAATTTATTGGAAAGGATTTTTTATGATACAAACACCCATTACAAATCAACAAGTACAATTACTAGAAACCATTGTCTCTTCATCAAAACACATTCAAGACTATTTTGTTCCATTTGCAGTGGATGAATCCATTTTACATCATCTGGTACAATTCCCATCGGAAACTTTTCTACATTTTTGGGAAATGGAAGATACAGTGATTTTAGGAATGACCGATACGAAAACACCCTATTTAGAAGAGGGAGTTGCTTTATTAAAACAACGCTCTTACACACCAGTGGTGCGACATGCTGGAGGCTTAGCCGTTGTGAGTAACTCAGGAGTTTTAAATATTAGTTTATTATTTTCTAGACAAAATGCAACGATTCAACAAGTGTATGAATGGATGCAAGAACTCATCACACGTACCTTTCCAGAAGCTATTGGAGAAAAAGAAATCCAAGCCTTTGAAGTGAGCGATTCCTATTGCCCAGGAGACTATGATTTAAGTATCCAAGGGAAGAAATTTGCTGGAATTGCGCAAAGACGTTTTAAAAATTCCATTTGCGTCTCTATTTATCTTAGCATTAATGGCAATCAAGAAGAACGTGGAACCTTAATTCATGATTTTTATGAAGAAAGCATTAAGGGAGAAGAAACTCGTTGGCATTATCCAGACGTTAATGCAGACAGTATGGCGAATTTATGTCAATTATTAGACTTAACTCTAACCGTTCAAGAAGTCAAAGAACGTATTTTAACCGCTCTATTAGATGGGCAATGCGAATTATTAGAGTCAGAAATTCATTTTGCAACAGACTCAAGTTACCAAAAAGCCATGGATCGTTTAAACCTTCGAAAAGTTTAACGGTAAATCCAGACATTATAAGGAGGAAAATATTGATGTATATTGAAGAACTATCCCGTGAAAAAGTATTACGTGACCCTGTTCATGATTACATTCACATTCAACACCGTGTGATTTTAGACTTAATTAATAGCCGAGAAATGCAACGATTACGTCGAATTAAACAAACTGGCGCTTCGATGTTCACCTTCCATACGGCTGAACATTCACGTTTTTCTCATTCATTAGGTGTCTATGAAATTGCTAGAAGAATTTGCGACAAATTTGTTCGAAACTACCCTTCTACAACTCTGGAAGATGGATTATGGGATGACACTAACCGCCTAGTTGTCCTATGTGCTGCTCTTTTACACGATATCGGACACGGTCCCTATTCTCATGCTTTTGAGAAAATTTTCGATACGAACCATGAACAAATTACGATTGATATTATTTTGTCACCAGACACAGAAGTGAACAAAATTTTAAAAACCGTTTCTCCTACTTTCCCAGAAGAAGTAGCCAGTGTTATTCAAAAGAAACATCCAAATCCACAAGTTGTTCAATTAATTTCTAGTCAAATTGATGCTGACCGTATGGATTACTTACTACGAGATGCTTATTTCACAGGGGTAAATTATGGAACCTTTGATTTAACTCGTATTTTACGTGTAATTCGCCCGTATAAAGGTGGAATTGCCTTTAACTTCTCAGGAATGCATGCTGTAGAAGATTATGTCGTTAGTCGTTATCAAATGTATATGCAAGTTTATTTCCATCCAGTATCAAGAGGAATGGAAGTTGTGTTAAATCACTTATTAAAACGTGCTACAGAGTGTTATCATTCAACCACTCATCCATTAAAATATACAGCCTCTTTCTTAAAACCATTTTTCGAAAAAAATTGGACATTAGAAGATTACCTTCGTCTAGATGACAGTGTATTAAACACTTATTTTGCCCATTGGCAAATTGAAGACGATGCAATTTTAAGTGATTTAGCTGATCGTTTTATTAATCGTAGACCATTTAAATCTGTACCATTTAATCATGTCAATGACGTGGCAACGATTGAACGTATGAAAGAATTGGTACAAAATGTTGGTTATAATACCGAGTATTATACTGCGATTAATAATAGTTATGATTTACCTTATGATTTCTATCGTCCAGATTCAGTGAAACCAAGAACGCAAATCGAATTAATGGAACGAAATGGAAATATGGTCGAATTATCTCTTGTCAGCTCGATTGTATCTGCTATTTCAGGAAGAGTTCGTGGAGATGAACGTTTATATTTCCCCAGAGAAATGTTTGCAGAAGGAACATCTGAATTATTTAGCGAAGATTATCAAGAATTCCAAGCATTAGCAACTAAACTTGATGTCTACTCCAATCAAATGAAATAATGTTAAAAAGACTTTTCTAAACTAGCCGAAATACAGGCTACGCGGAAAAGTCTTTTATGCTTTTTCTATTCAGTAAAAAAATATGCTATAATAACAACGATACAGAAAAAAGGAGACTAACTATGATTAAACTAATTGCCATTGATATCGATGGAACTTTGATTAACTCAAAACACGAAATTACTCCTCGTGTTCATGCTGCATTAACAAAAGCAAAAGAACAAGGTGTCTATGTTGTTCTTTGTACAGGGCGTCCTCTTCCTGGCGTTCAAGGATATTTAAACGAATTAAACTTAATCAATGATCGTGATTTTGTTATTACTTATAATGGTTCACTTGTTCAAAAAACAGGAACAGGCGAAAGTTTAGTACGCTTTGGAATGACAATGGATGACTTAAAACTAATGGATGATTATCATCAACAATATGGCGTTCACTACCACGCAATCGATGAAAAAAATATTTATGTGACTACACCAGATATTGGAAAATACTCTTATATGGAACGTGACCTTGTTGGAATGCCAATTGTACAACAACCACTAGATCAATTTGACCCAAATGCTACTTTTTCAAAAATGATGTTCGTAGATGAACCAGAAATTTTAGAAAATCTAATTCCAAATTTAAGTGACTCATTCAAAGAAAACCATAATATCGTTCGTAGTATGCCTGTTTACTTAGAAGTCCTACACCCACAAGCAAGTAAAGGACACGCTGTCGCTAAACTAGCAGAACTATTAGGACTAGATGCCAGCGAAGTGATGTGTATCGGGGACCAAGGAAACGATAGAGATATGATTGAATATGCAGGTATGGGCGTTGCCATGGGAAATGCGATTGATGAAATTAAAAAACTCGCAAACTTTATTACAACAACAAATGATGAAGATGGCGTTGCAGTAGCTGTAGAAACTCATGTGTTAAATACGGAGAACTAATTCCAAGACGAAGAAAAAATAAAACAAAAACCCAAAGAAGATTTTACACTCCTTTGGGTTTTTACTTTTACAACAACATAACAAAATAATTCACTAAACACGATAATTTAATAAGATTTTAGAAAGAAATATCTAATTTTAACGAATATTCGTGTCTTTTTTAGTTGTAATTTTCGTAAATTTCTGTATAATAGTTTTACTGAAGCAATCTTCAGCCAGAGCTAGCTTAAAAGCTTTGATTCAATTTAAAGGAGGCTAACAAATGAAATTAAAAAGAAGCGAGCGTTTAATCGATATGACACAACGATTACTCGATAATCCTCACACATTGATTTCATTAACAAGTTTTACAGATTTATACCAATCTGCAAAGTCTTCCATCAGTGAAGATATTGCTATTATTAAACGCACCTTTGAAATTCAAGGAATTGGAGTCGTTAATACACTCCCTGGAGCTGCCGGAGGCGTGATTTTCACCCCAAAAATCAAGAAAGAACAAGCATTAGAAGCTGCACAAAAAATTTGCGATCAAATGAATGACTCTACTCGACTACTTCCTGGTGGATATATTTATTTATCTGACTTACTAGGAAAACCAGACGTTCTTCATCACTTAGGAAAAATGATTGCTTCTGCCTATGAAGATAAGAAAGTGGATGTCATTATGACTGTAGCAACAAAAGGAGTGCCAATTGCTCAAACAGTTGCCAATTATTTAAATGTCCCATTCGTTATCGTTCGTCGTGATTCAAAAATTACAGAAGGAGCTACGGTAAGTATTAATTACGTATCTGGTTCTTCTTCTCGTGTTGAGAAAATGGAATTATCCAAACGTACACTTCCAAGTGGATCAAATGTACTGATTGTGGATGACTTCCTAAAAGCCGGTGGTACGATTAATGGGATGAGAAGTCTGATCCAAGAATTCGATTCTCAAGCAGTAGGTGCTGTCGTTTTCTGTGAATCAGGAGTTTCAGGACATCAATTAGAAGACTATTCTTCAATTATTCGTATCACAGAAATCAATACCGAAAACCAACACATCAAAGCAGAATTAGGTAACTTCTTCGATACACATACATTTTTAGAAGAAACACATTAATTAAGAATTAACCATTAACACAAAATAACAGAAAAAAACTTCCCTTGAATAGCAAGGTTGCTAGCAAACTCAAAAAGCGAGTCTCATGTCTTTTTGCTATTAAGAAAAGTTTTTTCTGTTATTTTTTCTTTACGTAGTTAAACAGACTATACCCATTCACCGTTTTCATTCAATTGATATCCATCAATGACGGTATTTTTTGCCATTTATTACGAGTCACTACTTTTTCTATTATTTCTTCGTTTTCATTAGTATCTTGATCTAGTTTTAATATTATTACTTCACAAAATTTAAGGAAACGTTTTTATCTAGCAAAAATAAAAAGAAAAACTCCCTTGAATAGCAGCAGTAAAATGAGCCACGAAAGTGGCTTATTTTACAAGGTAAAATTCGAGACCGAGGCTCGAATTTTAGCCATGAGACTCGCATTGCGAGGCTGCTGGCGACCTTGCTATTCAAGGAAGTTTTTCTGTTATTTTTGCTTACGTTATTACGTTATTAAATTTACGACTGGAACGCAATCGAAAATAGCATCATCCATACGGGTAAAATCACGATATAGAATAAAGTGGTAATCGTAACAGCTGATGTCGCAAAATCAATGTCCGCATTTTCCTCCGTTGCCAATAACGGCATAATCACCAATGTAGGAATCGTTGATTGAAGGAAGAACGTTTCTTGTAATTTCATTGGTAATTCGATTGAAAAGAAGTGCATGACTCCCACTTGAATTGTTAAAAGAATTGCTGGAAACAATACAAAACGTCCAAATATCGATAAACTCATATCACCATCGAATGTCAACGAACGCAGCCCCACTTGTGCCAAATGAATTCCAATATACATTAACGATAATGGAGTTACCAAACTACCTATATAAATCAGAGAATCATTCAAAAATTCAGGAAGTGTCAATCCAAACCATACTAAAATCATACTGCCTAAAAAAGCGATTAATGGTGGTGAGAAAATTCGTCCCCATTGAATTCCTTTTCCAACATGTTGCTGATTATAATAAGCAAATAAATATGTTCCCACTGTAAACGTCGATAAAGTATTCACTACATAATATACTAAAAAATAAGGCATAGCCTCTTCACCAAATAAAGATAAATTCAGCGGTAATCCCATAAAAATCGTATTCGCATTAACAATCGTATTCATCACCGTCGCCTTACGTTTATTAGGAATATGAAATACTTGAACAATGATCCAAGCAACAAAATATCCAACGACGACACTCAAAAGTGGAATTCCTAAACTTCCTACAAATTCAATCATTTTTTCCCTTGAAATAAATCTTAAAACAGAAATCATAATCGATGCAGGTAAAGCAATTTTAATAATAAGGGAAGCAATACTTGCTGAAAAATTTTTATCAAACCAGCCCTTTATTTGTAATATATATCCTAAACTAATCATGATGACAATTGTTGCCATACTTGAAAAGATTTGACCTAACATTTTAATCCTCCAATTTCTTCGTACAGTCACTATACTCTGCTTTTCCTCTACCTGTCAACATTCCATAAAAGATAAAAAATCTCGAAAAATTTGTTAGACAAACTTTTCGAGACTTCTTCCTTATTTCTTCAATTGATTTTTAATCATCGTTCCAAACAAACTAATGACTAGGATGATTAAAAATACACAAGTAATGGTAGCACCTGGTGGTGTATCAAATTCATAAGACATACTTAATCCACTAAAAATACCAAATATACTAATTAAAATACCCGACACAATCACACTTGTAAAACTTCTCGTTAAACGAATCGCGATAGAGGCTGGTAATACAATAACCGCTGAAACTAATAAAGCGCCAGCAATTGGCATCATCACTGAAATGACTACACCCGTAATAATCGTGAAAACTTGTGTCATTAAACGAACAGGTAATCCTGCCGTATAAGCAGTATCTTCATCAAATGATAAAACATATAACGGTCGTCTAAAAATCAAATATAACACGACCACAATCACTGCTAAAGCAATCATCAATCCCATTTGTTGTTGTGTAATCGTCACGATAGAACCAAATAAAAATTGATCCACACTAATTGTTGAACGACCTTTTTGGAAATTCATTAAAATTAAGGCAATTGCCATCCCACCGGACATTAATATCGCAACGGTCACTTCTGAATAACCTTTAAAGTATTTCCCAATGACTTCTAATACAATAGCTGCTAAAACGACCACTACTAATGTCATAAAGGTAGGATTGTAACCTAATAATAAACCTAGAGAAACCCCCACTAAGGAAACATGAGATAAGGTATCTGCCAATAATGACTGTCTTCTTAAAATTAAAAACAAGCCCAAAATTGGCGTAATCATCGCCATTGCTAGTCCTGTGATGAATGCTCTTTGCATGAAACCATAGAAAAACATCTCCATGGAGAATCCTCCTTTCTCATCAAATGAATATGTTTATCCACATAATGTTCCAAATCTTCTTCCTCATGCGTCACCATTAAAATTGCTTTTCCATGATGGGCACAACTATGATGTAAGAGATGATAGAAACGTTCTCTACTTGTTTTATCCATTCCTGCTGTTGGTTCATCTAATACAAATAAATCTGGATCTGTCGCAAAAATACGTGCTAAACAAATTCTTTGTTTTTGACCACCTGATAATTCTCCAATTCGTTTATGGCGTTCATCCCACATTCCAACAGATTTTAAGGCTTTTTCAATATGTTCATGATCTTCTTTATCTAATCGTTGAAACCAGCGACCTTGTTGGTAACGACCTGAAGCAACTAATTCATAAACGGTTGAAGGAAATCCCACATTAAAAGAAGAAATTTGTTGTGGGGCATATCCAATCGATAAAGTTTCTCCTTGTGTATTAACGGTTGCGATTGTTGCTTTTCCTTGTTTTGGAGTTAATAATCCTAAAATATTTTTTAATAAAGTGGATTTTGCTGCACCATTTTCGCCTGTTAAAATGACAAACTCTCCCGGTTCAACGGTAAAACTAATGTTTTCTAAAACGGGTTCATTATCATACGAAAATGATAAATTCTCAACTGAAACGTAACTCATACTAACTCCTTCCTTTTCTAAATCGTAGTAATTCTTTTTTATGTACGTTTGTTAGGATAGCATATTTTAGTACGAATAATCAAGAATTTACGATAGATAGAATTCTATTAATATCTAAAAGATTTACTCCACAACTAAAATAGGAATCAAGCAACCTAACATTGCTTAATTCCTTCAATAAAGTTAATTCAAAAATCCTATTTTATTCAGTAATCAAATCCATTCACCATTATCATTAACATAGTAACCATCTGGAGTAATTGTGTTTATTAACAATTTTCCTAATGAATTTAAGTAGTACCATTTACCACCTACTTGTTGCCATCCTGTTAACATTTCTCCTGATTTATTCATGTAATACCAATATTTTCCAACTTGAACCCATCCTATTGACATTGCTCCCGTTTCATCTAAAAAATACTATTTACTATCATCTAACAACCAAGCAGTCTCCATTGCTCCTGAAGAATTTAGGTAATACCATTTATCATTAATATACTGCCATCCAGTTTGCATTACACCGTTTTTATCTAGATAATACCAATTATCTGCTTGAATCCAACCTTTCACTATCTTACCCAACGTATCAAAGTAGTACCATTTCCCTTCAAGTTGTTTCCATCCTACTTGTACTTTATCTAATACTACATTTGAATTTGTTACTATATTTTTAATTGATTTAGATTCATATGTGTTTATTTCTTCATTTTTTTCTGAACCGTCTAAAATTGAATTGCCTAATTTTTTATTACTAATACTTAATGTATTTTTTAAAATTTTATATACTCCATTCTCCGTTACAAGATTAAAATCACCAATACTATCATTAATAACAGATTCTTTACCATTTTCAGTAGATTTAATAAAGGAAATGAAATCACTCTTCAAATTATAGAACCTATTATTTAAAACCATTATTTGACCTGTTGAGTCCTCAATTATAATTCCCTTATCTCCACCAAAAATCTGATTATCAGAAACTGTTAAATTATTACTAATTCTTAATAATTCAATATTTGGTTGTTTAGAGTCTTTTGAAGTATTTTTAATTATATTTTTAGTCACAGCAATATCTGTTACTTTCCCAAGATATTCTGCATTATCTTTTGCAACTCGTATTGCTATTGTATTATTGTCAGAAATATTGAATTCATTTTCTGTAATATCTACCTTCTTATTTAAATCAAGTATATCTTTATCATTTTTATAACTAAAAGCATTTACTAAAGCTGCTCCGTTTTCTCGATAGATTACACTTTCTTCCTTATTCTTCTTATCAAAACGATTTCCTTTAATTAAAATATCAGTAAATCCTGTAAAACGAATTCCAGCATAAATCATATTATCAAAATGATTATTCAGAATTTTGATATTAGAAGGATTTTGTGTGGTAATCGCTTGATAATGTGTACCTATTGCTGTTACTAATTCACCGGACTTTTCACTCTTTCCAAAATATGAATTTTGAATAGTCACATTTTCAGACTTTACACCTGTTTCATTTAATGCGTAAGGAAACCCTTTCCTTGTCATTGGTTCAATTTGAATAGACTCCTTCGTAATCATTGCATTATCTTTTATTGTCTTAGGTAATGCCTGCCCTAAGAAACGTGATTGATCTACTAAAACGTTTTTCGAACCTGCAATTTGAATAGCATGCCCCTGAAAACTATCTTTAAAAGTTACATTTCGAATTGTGACATTAGTACTGTTTCCAATTGCAAACCCGCCAGAAGAATTTATTAAAGGTAAATTCTTTGGTTTACTACCTTCTTCGTTTAATACTCCATTCATATCAATTGTACCACCAGAAAAACTAATATTCTCTGTCGGTTCCCAAAAGATTTTATCCCCACCATTAATAAATGGACCAGTCATAAATATGATTGACGGACGATCTTTAAAATTGATTCCATTTAATATAGTCGCCTTATCATCCAAACGAATATCTATATTACTTTTTAGCTGAATAATTTTTTTAACAAGATATGTTCCTTCTGGAAAATATAGTTTTCCTCCACCTAGCCCTTGTGTTGCAGCATCAATAGCCTTTTGAATAGCTTCTTGGTCATCTGTTATCCCATCTCCAACTGCTCCAAATTCTTTAACGTTTATAAAATCTTTCCCAAATTGAGAAATCTCTGCATTACTTAAATTTTTTCCGTTTACAGGTTGTATTCCCTCCACCGTTGAACTCATCTTTTCCTCAGTTACTAATTTAGCATTTGGATTTACTTCCTCCGCTAACACTAAATGAGTTCCTATGAAAGAAAACGCTAACAAAAATAAGCATGTCCCAATTTTTAATCTACGAATACTGCTTGTTTCATTATAAATATACTTTTCCATGGTAACCTCCAAATTTATATGATTTGTTTCCCTATTTTTTATAACTATTCTTTGAAAAGTTATAAAAATGACACCGCTGTCATTTTCTTTCATAATATACACCTTGAATTAATTTGTCAAGGTATATACCATTAAAATTTTTTCTAATATCAATAACATTACATAATTCTTTAATTTTTTATAATAGGTTAAAAAGTTTGCCGTCTTATTAAACTTGCGGAAACTTCAACTGACTCTCTTTGTTCACCATTTATAATTGCTAAAACACCTTCAATCATTTCTTTAGCTAATTCTGTATAATTTGGAGCGATGGTTGATAATGCGGGAGTATAATATTTAGCTATTGGTATATTATCAAAACCAACTATTGTTAATTGGTCAGGAATTGAAATCTCTTTTTCATAACATGCTCGAATAACACCTTGAACTTTTTCATCTCCAGACACAAAAATAATATCTGGAATATTTGAAGTTGATAAATTTTCTCTAACATAATCATATACAGACTCAATTGTAAATAAGCCATATATAACTTCTAGATCAATATCATATCTCTTTTCCTTTACAAACTCTCTAACACCATTTTCACGATTTTTATTAACAAGAGATGGTCCACCCATTAATAACCACATCTTTTTAAAGCCTTTTTCTTCAACAGCTTCCATTAAATCATATCCTGCTTGAAAATCATTATTTGAAACATAAATAACACCATCTGTGTGAGACTCCCCAAATACAATAAATGGCATATTATTCTTTTTCAAATATTGAATTCGACTATCATCTTTTCCTTCATAAAATACAATTACACCATCAACTAAACTACCCGTACTGGAAATAATAGAATCTTTAATAGAGTCTCCTTCTCCAAAATACTCAACAATTGCATTAACTCCCACTTCTTTACATGTCTGCAATACCTTATCTAGTAAAGTTTGAAACCAAATTAAAGGGAATGATTCCATTTTTTTCACAGATATTAAAATATTAATGGTTTCTTTTTTCGTTAAGTTTTGAGCATAAGCATTTGGAACATATGATAATTCTTCTATTACTTTCATTACAGCTTGATAGGTTTCAGGTTTAACTCTTTCTCCACCATTAATAACTCTTGAAACAGTCTTAGGAGATACACCAGATATACGTGCGATATCATAAATTGTAATCTTCTTCTTATTTTTTTCCATTTTTACTCCTCAAAATATTCTTTTCTATATATTTATAAAAATATCACTTCCTACTTATAAACATAACTCATATTAAACCTATAATCAATCCATATTTTTAAAGTAGTATGCCGTATCATTCTATCAAATATAATTTTAATATACAATTTCTATTCATCATATTTGTATACTATATTATTTCAAATAATTCATTTTATGATAAAAAGGCAAGGTTTCCCCTGCCTTCATATCTTGCGTTAACTAATTTCTTCTATATAAATAACTCCAACAATATCTGATAATTCTTCCATTAACCGAAGATGCTCAAATCGCCCAGGAAGTTCTAAGGTAATAAATGAAGCTATTTTCTTTTCGGGCACATCAAAATATTGAATTCGGCTTTGATTCACTTCGCCAAAAGCTGTTCTTGAATCTGTAACACGAATATGTTTCTCAGCACAGTATACTAATACACGATTATAGGCTTCTGTTGAATTTACCACTATATACAATTCAATAATTTTTGAACGTTTTTGTAAATATATCTTCAATGGTTGGAACATTGAAATAATGCCCCAAATCGAAATAGCCGTTAAAATTGCTCCCTCATAAA